>NZ_JBXAQZ010000001.1:46812-639862 GCF_058807755.1 Pseudomonas sp. GW821-FHT12A04 | reverse complement strand
GGTGCTGACGGTGCTGCCGTTGTTATAGATGTCGTTGGCCGCAGTCGGGACGTTCACGCTGCCGCTGGTCTGGCCCGCTTCGATGATAATGACTGAGCCATTGCTCAAGGTCACGGTCATCGGCGTGCCGGCCGGGTTGCTCAGGGTCGCCGTGTAGGTGATCTGGCCGCCTTCGGTGATGTTGCCGGTGGCCGTCAAGGTCAGCCCTGTGTTGTCCACGGAATCGGTGATGGTGGTCACGGCTGGTGTGGTGTTCGGCACCAGGTTTTCGAAGTTGCCGCCGGCGGTGCCGGTGATGGTGGTGCTGACGGTGCTGCCGTTGTTATAGATGTCGTTGGCCGCAGTCGGGACGTTCACGCTGCCGCTGGTCTGGCCCGCGTCGATGGTAATGACCGAGCCGTTGCTCAAGGTCACGATCATCGGCGTGCCGGCCGGGTTGCTCAGGGTCGCGGTGTAGGTGATCTGGCCGCCTTCGGTGATGTTGCCGGTGGCGGTCAGGGTCAGCCCTGTGTTGTCCACGGAATCGGTGATGGTGGTCACGGCTGGTGTGGTGTTCGGCACCAGGTTCTCGAAGTTGCCGCCGGTGGTGCCGGTGATCGTGGTGCTGACGGTGCTGCCGTTTACATAAACATCATTGGCCGCAGTCGGGACGTTCACGCTGCCGCTGGTCTGGCCGGCGGCGATGGTGATGGTCGAGCCGTTGGACAGAGTGACGGTTACTGGCGTCTGTGCTGGATTGGTCAGGGTCGCGGTGTAGGTGATCTGGCCGCCTTCGGTGACGGTGTTACCGGCCGTCAGGGTGACCGTGGTGGTGTCGAGGGTATCGGTGACCTGGGTCACGGCCGGGGTCGTCGGCGGCGTCACAGTGATGCCGCTGCCGCCGCTGGTGCCGGTGACAGTTACATCGATCTGGGTCGCGTCGTTATAGACAGTGTCGTTCGCAGCCAATGGCACGTTGACGGTGCCGGTGGTCGCGCCTGCGGGAATCACGATCACGGCGCCGTTGGACAGCGTGACAGTCAGGTCGGTCAGTGGTGCCTGGGTCAGGGTCGCGGTGTACACCAGCACGCCACCGGCCTCGGTGATGGTCGGCGTGGCACTGAGGCTGAGGGCTGACTCACTCGGGGTATTGGCGTTGGTATTAGCGTTGGTATTGGCGTTGATGTTGGCGTTGGTGGCCTGGCCACCCGGGATTTCCAGAGTCGTTTGCCCGGCAGTGTTGATACCCGCAGTCGGGAAGCCGATGGTCGGATCGACGCGGCCAGCGGTGGCGTCGAGCATCACGGAGCTGTGACCACCACCGACGGCACCACCAGAACTTGCGGCAACCGGGCCGGCAGCGGTGGCTTCAAGGTCTTTTGTCGGGTCGGCACCGGCAGCAATGGCCTGTTGCAGCTCTTCTACCGAAGGCGCGGCTTGCGCGGTGGCAGCTGCCAGGTCAGTGCTGGAGTCTGGAGCGTCAGCGCTCCACTGAGTGTCACGACCCAGATCCAGGGTGCGGCCATCGGCCAGTTCCAGGGACACGGCGCCGGAAAGGCCAGTGTCGATCCGGTCGCCGGCAAACAGTTTGTCGCCTTCAACGAGAACGCGGCGGATGCCCTCGGGGGACACCACGAAAACCTGACCAACAATGCTTTTGACGATGGCAACAACACTGCTCATTGAAGACTCTCCGGGGTGTCACGTTCAGTTGACTTCCATGGACCTGATGGCATTTGTCTGTGCCGACCAGTCTGGACGTACATTGCAAAATAGATGCACAAATTTGACGCATCAAATCGTCAATATATTGGCTATATTTTTTCGTTATTAACTTTATGCCAAACTATTGACCTTCTTCGAGCCATCCTAAACAATCGTCCCAGTAATGTCACATTGATATTTCAGCTGTGACTCGTCCTCGGTATGTGATCCAGTTCCGCTTTTTGAACTTTCCGACATACGGTCATTCCGCTTGCCATCTTTCGACGCAGCGCGTTCTTTTGCTGTGATTCAAGACAAGAAGTTCTGGGAAATTCCTACAATGCGTTCGCCTTTGTTCATGGCAATACCTTTCGTCCTCGCCGCGTCTTTTGTGCAGGCGCAGTCCTTACCAGAAGCCATGCAACAAGCGCTGGATGTCCATCCGGAAGTTCAGGCGGGTGTCAACAGTCGGTTGGCTGCGGATTATCAGTTGAAGGCTGCAAAAGGTGGATATTTGCCACGGGTCGACCTGCTAGGCGGTTATGGTCGTGAAGGCACCGATAGCGTGACGACGCGAACGGACGGCAGCAACAATCACTGGCAAACCCTGAATCGCAGTGAGTCAAATTTACGTCTGACCCAAATGGTTTTTGACGGTTTTGCGACGTCCAGCGAAGTAGGGCGTCAACAAGCCACTGTCAACTCCCGCGCTTACTCGCTGCTGAGTACTTCCGAGCGTACCGGGCTGACCGTGGCTCAGGTCTATCTCGACGTGCTGACTCGTCGCGAATTCGTACGTCTGGCCGAGGACAACCTCAAGAGCCACCAGCGCATTTACGACCAGATCCAACTGCGCACCCAGCGTGGCGTCGGCAGTGGCGCTGACCTTGATCAGGCGGAGGCGCGGATGGCCCAGGCGCGCAACAACCTGATCACCGAGCAGACCAACCTGGCAGACGCCGAAACCAACTACCTCTCCGCTGTTGGCCAGATGCCCGATCAACTGGAACGCCCGGCGAGTTTCATGGCGCTGATGCCGGCCAACCTGAATGAAGCCCGTGCGCAGATGCTGGAAAACAGCCCGATCCTGCGTTCGGCCGAATCCGATATCGCCGCTGCCGAGAAGCAGTACGACACTGCCAAGTCGACGTTCTACCCGCGCTTCGATGCTGAGTTGGGTCGCTCCGCGGACAACGACATTGATGGTCAGAACGGCCACAACAACGAATGGCAGGCCATGCTGCGCATGCGCTTCAATCTGTATGCCGGCGGCAGCAACAAGGCCGATCTGGAATCCAAGTCCTACCTGTCGAACCAGGCGCTGGACATCCGCAACAACGCCCTGCGCCAATTGAATGAAGAGCTGGGCCTGGCCTGGAACGCCCTGAACAACGCCAACGCGCAAGTGCCGATCGCCCAGCAATACGTCGACCACAGCACCGCCGTGCGTACCGCTTACCAGCGTCAGTTCAGTCTCGGCGAGCGCACCCTGCTCGATTTGCTCGACAGTGAGAACGAGCTGTTTTCCTCCTCCCGCCGTCTGGCGGAGATCAAGAACATTCAGTTATTTACTCAGTACCGAATCAAGGCGACCATGGGCGAATTGCTCAAGAGCCAGGGAGTGGTCGCACCATTGGCATCCGTTGTGCAGAACGACATGAAGCCCAAGGTCCAATTGCCCGGTATGAATTAAGCAGGACCTTCATTGTTCAATTGTTAGCCAAGAGTGCCGAGCGTGGAATCAGAAGTCAGTCGGGTTCAACTCATCCATGATCCGCGCGCGTTGCATGACGATCCGTTGCTGGATGGTCTGCTCGCTCTTTGCATGCTGCACCAGAAACCTGCCAGCGCGGCAATGCTGACCACCGGCCTGCCGCTGCCCGAGCAACGCTTGAGTGTCGAGTTGCTGCCTCGTGCGGCCGCTCGCGCGGGGCTGCAAGGTCGGGTGCTGCAACGCAAGCTGGAAGATATTCCGGCGATCGCGATGCCAGCATTGTTGTTGCTCAGGGACGGTCGAAGTGCCGTCCTGCTCGGCTGGCAAGGCGAAGATCAGGTACGGGTGCTGCTCAGCGAAAGCGACGGCGGTGAGTCCCTGGTCAGCCGTGACCTGCTGGCCGATGACTACACCGGCAAAGTCTTTTTCGCCCAGCCGCAGCACAAGTTCGACGTCAATCACGGCACGCTGATTCCGCGTGCGCGCTCGTGGTTCCGCGACACTCTCAAGCGTTCGCGCTGGTTGTACGCCGATGCCATCGCCGCCAGTTTTCTGATCAACATCATTGCCATGGCCGCGCCGTTGTTCGTGATGAACGTCTACGACCGTGTCGTGCCAAACCAGGCCGAAGCGACGCTCTGGGTGCTGGCACTCGGCATCACGGGCGCCTACCTGTTCGACCTGATCCTGAAAAGCCTGCGTAGCCTGTGCCTGGACCTGGCCGGCAAGAAAACCGACCTGATTATCTCGGCCACGCTGTTCGAGCGCATCGTTGGCATGGCCATGAAATACCGGCCGGCGCGGGTCGGCAGCTTTGCCCAGAACATCCATGAGTTCCAGAGCCTGCGGGACTTCCTCGCCTCGCTGACACTGACCAGCCTGATTGACCTGCCGTTCACGATTCTGATCTTTATCGTCATCGCGATCCTTGGCGGGCATCTGGTTTGGATACCGGTGCTGGCATTCCCGATCGCCCTGGCCATTGGCTATGCCTTGCAGAAACCCCTGGTGGCGACCATGGAACGGACCATGGCGCTGGGGGCCGAGCGTCAGTCGAGCCTGATCGAGACCCTGGCCGGCCTGGATGCGGTGAAGGTCAACAACGCCGAAAGCGAACGCCAGTATCAGTGGGAGCAGACCATCGGCACCCTCAGTCGCCTTGAGTTGCGGGTGAAAATGCTCTCCGGCCTGGCGATGAATATCACCTTGCTGATCCAGCAACTGGCCGGCGTGATCATGATCGTCTTCGGTGTGTACCAGATCATCGACGGTCACCTGAGCATGGGTGGCCTGATTGCCTGCTACATGCTCAGCGGTCGTGCGCTCAGCCCGCTGGCGTCACTGTCCGGGTTGCTGACTCGTTATCAGCAGGCGCGGGTGACCATGACCTCGGTCGGCCAGATGATGGAGCTGCCCCAGGAGCGCAATTTCGAAGAGCGTCCGCTCAGCCGCAAGGTGCTGCAGGGCGGCATTGAGTGCCGCCAGCTCAACTTCACCTACCCGCAACAGCAGAACCTGGCGCTGAAGAACATCAACCTGTCGATCAGTCCCGGCGAGAAGGTCGGCATCATTGGCCGAAGCGGCTCGGGCAAGAGCTCGCTGGCGAAGTTGCTGGTGGGGCTGTACCAGCCGGATGACGGCGCGTTGTTGGTCGATGGTGTGGATATCCGCCAGATCGACGTCAGCGAGCTGCGCTACAACATCGGCTACGTGCCCCAGGACATTCAGTTGCTCGCCGGCACCTTGCGCGACAACCTGGTTTCCGGCGCGCGGTATGTCGAGGACGAACTGGTGCTGCAAGCTGCAGAACTGGCCGGCGTCCACGAGTATGCGCGCCTGCACCCGCAGGGTTATGAGCTGCAAGTCGGCGAGCGTGGGCAGAACCTCTCCGGCGGTCAACGGCAAAACGTCGCCCTGGCCCGTGCATTGCTGCTCAACCCGCCGATCCTGCTGCTCGACGAGCCGACCAGCGCCATGGACAACACCGGCGAAGAGCGCCTCAAGCAGCGCCTGGCAGCGGTGATCGAAAACAAGACCATGGTGCTGGTAACGCACCGGGCATCGCTGTTGTCGCTGGTGGATCGCCTGATCGTGGTCGACCGCGGGCAGATACTCGCCGACGGCCCGAAAGCCGCAGTGATGGAAGCGTTGAAGAAGGGGCAGATCAGTGTTGCTTAAGTCGGGTAAGGGTTCGATCCGTCGCTACTTCAAAGGCTCTGCTTCACTTCAGGGGCAGCCGCTGCCGGAGGTCAACAAGGCGCTGATCGAGGATGCGCCTCGCGTGGTGCGGCTGACGATCTGGGCGATCATCGCGTTCTTTGTGTTCCTGATGCTCTGGGCCAACTTCGCGGTGATCGACGAGGTGACCAAGGGCGACGGCAAGGCGATTCCATCGTCGAAGATCCAGAAGATCCAGAACCTTGAAGGCGGTATCGTTGCCGAGCTGTTCGTCAAGGAAGGTCAGATTGTCGAAGCCGGCGCACCGCTGATTCGCCTGGACGACACGCGATTTGCTTCGAACGTCGGTGAAACCGAGGCCGATCGGTTGTCGATGCTGCTGCGGGTCGAGCGCTTGAGCGCCGAGGTCGAAGATCGCCCGCTGAACTTCCCCGAGGATGTGCTCAAGGCCGTGCCGGGTCAGGCCAAGAGTGAAGAATCGCTCTATATCAGTCGTCGCCAACAGTTGCACGATGAGATTGGTGGCTTGCAGGAGCAGCTGATCCAGCGCCAGCAAGAGCTGCGCGAATTCACCTCCAAACAGGCGCAGTATCGCCAGCAATTGGGCTTTCAGCGTCAGGAAATCAGCATGTCCGAGCCGTTGGTGGCCCAAGGCGCGGTATCACCGGTGGAAGTCCTGCGCCTCAGGCGTGCCGAAGCGGAGACCCGTGGTCAGCTCGACGCCACCACGCTGGCAATTCCACGAGCCGAATCGGCAATCAAGGAAGTGCAGCGCAAGGTCGATGAAACCCGTGGCAAGTTCCGTAGCGAAGCCCTGACCCAACTCAATGAAGCACGCACCGACCTGAACAAGGCCCAGGCCACCGGCAAGGCCCTGGAAGACCGGGTCAGCCGGACGCTGGTCACTTCGCCAGTGCGTGGCATCGTCAACAAGTTGCTGGTCAATACCATCGGCGGGGTTATCCAGCCGGGCAGCGACCTGGTGGAAATCGTGCCGCTGGACGACACCTTGCTGGTCGAGGCGAAGATCCGCCCGCAGGACATCGCGTTCCTGCACCCGGGCCAGGAAGCGACGGTGAAATTTACCGCCTATGACTACACCATCTACGGCGGGATGAAGGCCAAGCTGGAGCAGATCGGTGCCGACACCATCACCGATGAAGACAAGAAGACCACCTACTACATCATCAAGCTGCGCACCGACCGCAGCCACTTGGGCACCGACGAAAAACCATTGCTGATCATTCCGGGGATGGTGGCTTCCGTGGACATCATCACCGGCAAGAAGACCGTGCTGAGCTACCTGCTCAAGCCGATCATCCGCGCTCGGGCCGAGGCGCTGCACGAGCGGTAATCCACCTTCGGGGCCACTGGCCCCATCGCGAGCAAGCTCGCTCCCACAATGGATCTGTATTGAAACGCAATTTTTGTGTTTCCACTGACCCCTGTGGGAGCGAGCTTGCTCGCGATAGCGTCCGCCAAAACACCACAATCCTGTCAGAAAGTGACAAATAACGTCACACCACGATTCCTCCATTCCCTTAGCAATCGCCATATCGTTATTCGTTAACGGTATTTAAATTTCAATTCTTATATCTATAAAGTCAATCCCCTGCGTACCTGTCGACCAATCGGCGCGCCGCACGACACGAACCAACACGGGACCTCCGTGAGTTTCTGATCGACGCGCGCGCCTTTGAGCGTGCCGTGCGTGGGAGTGATTTATGTCTGCAGCTTCAGCTTCGCCAAGCATCGCGCCACAATTCTTTGAAGTCCGCCCGTTCAGCGGAGCGGTGGGCGTCGAGATCATCGGTCTCGACCTGTCCCGCCCGATCAATGATCAGGACTTCGCCCGTATTCACCGCGCGCACCTGGATCATCACGTGGTGGTGTTCCGCGACCAGCGCATAACCCCTGAGCAACAGATCGATTTCAGCCGTCGTTTTGGCGTGTTGCAGATCCATGTGCTCAAGCAGTTCCTGCTGGCAGGGCATCCGGAAATCCTGATCGTCTCCAACATCGTCGAAAACGGCCAGAACATCGGCCTGGGTGACGCCGGCAAGTTCTGGCATTCCGATCTCTCCTACAAAGAACTGCCGAGCCTGGGCTCGATGCTGCATGCCCAGGAGCTGCCGTCAGAAGGCGGTGACACATTGTTCGCCGACATGCACAAAGCCTGGGACAACCTGCCACTCGCGTTGCGCAATGCCGTTGAAGGTCGCTCGGCCGCGCACTCCTACACCGCGCGTTACAGCGAGACCAAATTCGAAGGCAACTGGCGCCCGACCCTGACCCCGGAGCAACTCGCCCAGGTCGCCGAAGTCGTCCACCCGGTCGTGCGTACCCACCCGGAAAACGGTCGCAAGGCGTTGTTCGTCAGCGAGGGGTTCACCACTCGCATCGTTGGCCTGCCGGAAGACGAGAGCCAGCAACTGCTGACCGAGCTCTACGCCCACAGCGCGCAGCCGCAAAACATCTACCGCCATCAATGGCAGCCCCATGACCTGGTGTTCTGGGACAACCGTTCGCTGATCCACCTCGCCGCCGGATGCCCCAGCCATCTGCGCCGCAAGCTGTATCGCACCACCATCCAGGGCGACGCGCCTTTCTGATTTGTCGGAGATCTGATCATGTCCAAACGTCTTCCATTCGCACCGCTGGCCGCGGCCATCGGTCTGGGTTTCAGCCTGATCGCCGGCAGCCTGGTGGCACCGACCGTGGCCCACGCCGAAGGTGAAATCCGCATTGCCGAACAGTTCGGCATCGTTTACTTGCTGCTGAACGTGGTGCGCGATCAGAACCTGATCGAGAAGTACGGCAAGCAGGAAGGCATCGACATCAAGGTCGACTGGACCCAGCTCTCCGGCGGTGCAGCGGTCAACGACGCGTTGCTGTCGGGCTCTATCGACATTGCCGGCGCAGGTGTTGGCCCGCTGCTGACCATCTGGGATCGCACCCACGGCAAGCAGAACGTCAAGGCCGTGGCTTCTCTGGGCAACTTCCCGTACTACCTGGTGAGCAATAATCCCAAGGTCAAAACCATTGCCGATTTCACCGAGAAAGACCGAATCGCAGTGCCGGCGGTGGGCGTGTCGGTGCAGTCGCGCTTCCTGCAATACGCGGCGGCCAAACAGTGGGGTGACAAGGACTTCAATCGCCTCGACAAGTACACCATCGCTGTTCCACATCCTGATGCCACGGCTGCGCTGATCGCTGGCGGAACCGAGTTGACCGGGCACTTTTCCAACCCGCCGTTCCAGGATCAGGCGCTGGAAAATCCCAACGTGCACGTGGTACTGAACACCTATGACCTGCTCGGTCCGAACTCGCCGACGGTGCTGTTCGCCACCGAGAAATTCCGCAATGAGAACCCGAAAACCTACAAGGCATTCATTGACGCGCTGACCGAAGCGGCCACGTTTGCCCAGAACGACAAAGGCGCAGCGGCGGACACTTACATCCGCGTTACGAAGGCCAAGATCGATCGTGCGGCGTTGCTGAAAATCATCGACAACCCGCAGTTCGAGTTCAGCGTCACGCCGAAAAATACCTACCCGTTGGCCGAGTTCCTGTACCGCGTTGGCGCGATCAAAAACAAACCGGATTCGTGGAAGGATTACTTCTTCCAGGACACCAAACCACTGCAAGGGAGCTGACCAAAATGAACGCTCCTTTGCAAGGCCACACGGTCAGCAAACCGATCGCGGCAGCCCAGGCGCTGCTGTCGGTCGATAACGTCAGCCTCGAATACCGCACACCGCAGCGCGTGGTGCGGGCGACCCATCAAGTGAGTTTCGAGATCGATCCGGCGGACCGCTTTGTCCTGCTCGGCCCGTCCGGATGCGGCAAGTCGACCTTGCTCAAAGCCGCCGCCGGCTTCATCCAGCCAGTGGAAGGCGAGATCCGTCTGCAAGGTCAGCGCGTCGATGCGCCGGGACCTGACCGGATCGTGGTGTTTCAGGAGTTCGATCAACTGCCGCCGTGGAAAACCGTCAAACAGAACGTGATGTTTCCGCTTCTGGCTTCGAAAACCCTCAAGCGCAGGGAGGCCGAAGAGCGAGCGCTGCACTATCTGGAAAAGGTCGGCCTGGCGGCGTTTGCCGATGCTTATCCGCACACCTTGTCAGGCGGGATGAAGGCACGGGTTGCCATCGCTCGGGCGTTGGCGATGCAGCCGAAAATCCTGTTGATGGACGAACCCTTTGCTGCGCTCGATGCCCTGACCCGGCGCAAGATGCAGGAAGAATTGCTGCTGCTCTGGGAGGAGGTGCGTTTCACCCTGCTGTTCGTCACGCACTCCATCGAAGAGGCACTGGTGGTGGGCAATCGCATTCTGTTGCTGTCACCCCATCCGGGGCGGGTGAGGGCGGAAGTCCACAGCCATCAATACGATTTGCACAGCCTCGGCGGTGTGGCGTTTCAGGAATCGGCGCGACGTATTCATCGACTGTTGTTCGACGAAGGTCAATCACCGCAAGCCGAGCATGAACTGGATTTCGCTGACATCCGCATCGCTTATTGAGCCAGTTGAAAGGAGGGCCCGATGAGCCATTTATCATCCCCGCGTGAAGAATTCGAAACCGTATTGCCGCCACTGACCAGCGTGCCGCTGGAGCGCGAACTGCCCCTCAGCCAACGCCTGTGGCAACAGGGCTGGCTACGTAAAAGCCTGATCCTGATTTTGCTCGCAGTGCTTTGGGAAGCTGTTGCCAGGTATCAAAACAACGACCTGCTGCTGCCGAGTTTTGTGCAAACCGCTCACGCGCTTTACGACGGCCTGCTCAGCGGCGAGTTGCTGGGCAAGGTGTGGATTTCTTTGGTGGTGCTGCTCAAGGGCTACCTGATCGGCATCGTTCTGGCGTTTGCCCTGACCACGCTGGCGGTGTCGACGCAATTCGGTCGTGATCTGCTCAGTACCCTGACCTCGATGTTCAATCCCTTGCCGGCCATAGCCCTGCTGCCGTTGGCGCTGCTCTGGTTTGGATTAGGCCAGAACAGCCTGATTTTCGTGCTGGTGCATTCGGTGCTCTGGGCGTTGGCGCTGAACACCTACGCTGGCTTCCTCGGCGTCTCGGAAACCCTGCGCATGGCCGGGCGCAACTACGGCCTCAAGGGCATGCGCTTCGTGCTGTTCATCCTGATTCCGGCAGCGCTGCCGTCGATCCTCGCCGGGCTGAAAATCGGCTGGGCGTTTGCCTGGCGGACCTTGATTGCTGCCGAGTTGGTGTTTGGCGCAACCAGCGGCAAGGGCGGGTTGGGGTGGTACATCTTTCAGAATCGCAATGAGCTGTACACGGACAAGGTGTTTGCCGGGTTGGCGGTGGTGATCCTGATTGGATTGCTGGTGGAGAATCTGGTGTTTGATTCGTTGGAGCGAGTGACGGTTAGGCGGTGGGGGATGGTGCGTTGACTGTCTGATTGTTTGAAGTCCGCGTCGGACTCTTCGCGGGCAAGCCCACTCGCACAATGGCTCAGGGGAGTTTGATAGCATTGCGTCTGAATCAGTCCAGATTAAACACGAGTGCTCACAATGCAACTCCCAGACATGAACCTGTTGGTCGCCCTCGATGCCTTGCTCGACGAGGGCAGTGTGGTGGGCGCCGCGCGGCGGATGAACCTCAGCCCGGCGGCCATGAGCCGGACGTTGACGCGCATTCGCGAGGCCATTGGCGATCCGATCCTGGTGCGTGCCGGCCGTGGCCTGGTACCGACCCCCAAGGCACTGGAGTTGCGCGAACAGGTTCGCAGCGTGGTGGAACAGGCCGGTTTGCTGTTTCGTTCGGCCGATGCGGTGGAGCTGAGTTCGCTACGGCGGCGTTTCAGTATTCGGGCTAACGACTTCTTTGTCGGCGTCTACGGCGGCAAGCTGTTCGACACCCTTGACCGGCAGGCGCCGCACTGCGAATTGCGTTTCGTCCCGGAAGGCGATGGCGATGATGAGGCATTGCGCGAAGGGCGGATCGATCTGAGCGTCAGCAACACCCGGCCGTTGACCCCGGAAGTGAAGATTCAGAACCTGTTTTCCACCCACTTTGTCGGCCTGGTGCGCGAGGATCATCCGCTGTTCGACGAAGAGATCACGGCGGAGCGTTACGCGGGGTTCTCGCATATCAGCATGTCCCGGCGCGGC
This sequence comes from Pseudomonas sp. GW821-FHT12A04, assembly GCF_058807755.1. NCBI lineage: Bacteria > Pseudomonadati > Pseudomonadota > Gammaproteobacteria > Pseudomonadales > Pseudomonadaceae > Pseudomonas > Pseudomonas sp. GW821-FHT12A04. Next base: position 628,157 of record NZ_JBXAQZ010000001.1, on the reverse strand, counting down.
ATTGCCCGAGGTCCGATCGATACCGCGCTCAATGCCCTGGGGCTGGAGCGGCGGGTGGCGGTGATCGCGCCAAGCTTTCATGCGGCGATGTTTGCCTTGCCCGATTCGGACCTGATTCTGCCAGTGCCCAAGGAAGCCTTGCTGAGTGTGCGGCGGCTCGGACTGAAGCTGCGCTCGTTCGACCTGCCGATTCCGTTGCCGACCTTGATGCTGACACAGGCCTGGCATCCGCGATTCGACAAGGATCCGGCCCACCGCTGGCTGCGTGAAACGCTGAAATCCTGCTGCGATGAAACCTGGCTGGCCGCTCAACCTGAAAGTCACCGCTGAACCCCTGTGGGAGCGAGCTTGCTCGCGATAGCGGCAGGTCAGCCAATAAAGATGTTGAGGCTGCCGGCCTCATCGCGAGCAAGCTCGCTCCCACAGGGTTTTGTATCGTTGCGTTTGGCGCACTTATAACCTGCCAATAAGTTGATTTTCGTCAGGCATTACGCTTCTTAGAATGCTTCGGTCTTTCCACGCCGGAGCTTGCAGTACATGACTTCCCTTACGGTCACGGCACCTGTTGCTGCGGCCAGCACGGCAGCCGCTCCACCTGTCTTCGGCCCGCGGATCATTATCGGCCTGGTTGGCGTATTGGTGGCGGTGCTGATGTCGGGCCTGAACGAGATGGTGACCAAAGTCGCCCTGGCCGACATCCGTGGCGCGTTGGCCATCGGCTACGATGAAGGCACCTGGCTGGTCGCCTGTTATACCGCGACTTCGGTGGCGGCCATGGCGTTCGCGCCGTGGTGTGCGGTAACGTTCTCGTTGCGGCGTTTCACCCTGTGCGCCATCAGCCTGTTCACCCTGCTGGGCGTGTTGTGCCCCTTCGCCCCGAATTACGAAAGTCTGTTGTTGCTACGCACCCTGCAAGGCCTGGCGGGCGGTGCATTGCCACCCATGCTGATGACCGTGGCCCTGCGCTTTCTGCCGGCCAATGTGAAGTTGTATGGCCTGGCCGGTTATGCCCTGACGGCGACGTTCGGCCCGGGTCTGGGCACGCCGCTGGCGGGGTTGTGGACCGAGTATGTCGGCTGGCAATGGACCTTCTGGCAAATCATCGCGCCTTGCCTGATTGCCATGGCCGCAGTGGCGTATGGCTTACCCCAGGACCCCCTGCGCCTGGAGCGCTTCAAGTCCTTCAACTGGCGCGGTGTGCTGCTGGGCTTTCCCGCCATCTGCATGCTGGTGATCGGCATCCTGCAGGGCAATCGCCTGGACTGGTTCGAGTCGAACCTGATCTGTGGATTGCTCGGCGGCGGGCTGTTGTTGCTGGTGCTGTTTTTGGCCGGCGAGTGGTCGCAGCCGATTCCGTTTTTCAAGATGCAGATGCTCGGCATCCGTAACCTGTCTTTCGCCCTGCTGACCCTGGCGGGCGTGCTGGTGGTGTTGCAGGCGGTGATCATTATTCCGTCCAGCTACCTGGCGCAGGTCCAGGGTTATCGCCCGGTGCAGACCGCGCCGATCATGCTGCTGGCGGCGCTGCCGCAATTGATTGCGCTGCCGTTGGTGGCGGCGCTGTGCAACTTTCGCTGGGTCGATTGCCGCTGGGTGTTGGGCATTGGCCTGAGCATGCTGGCGCTGTCGTGCGTCGGCGGCTCGCAATTGACGTCCGCGTGGATTCGCGACGATTTCTATGTGCTGCAATGGCTGCAGATTTTCGGTCAGCCCATGGCGGTGTTGCCATTGCTGATGCTGTCCACCGGCAGCATCAACCCGATGGAAGGGCCGTTCGCATCGGCCTGGTTCAACACCGTCAAAGGCCTGTCGGCGGTCATCGCCACCGGGGTGATCGAGGCGTTGACCACGGCACGCCTGCATTTCCACTCGACCATGCTGGTCGACCGTCTCGGCAACTCACCGCTGGCCGAGCGCGACAGCGCAAGCCTCGCTCATCGGCTGCATGAGCAAGCGGTGGTGCTCACTTCCTCTGATCTTTACCTGTGCATGGCGGGTATCGCGGTGATCTTGATCCTGCTGATTTTCTGGCTGCCGACGCGGATTTATCCACCGCGCGCACCGACCTGATTGCTCCACTGAAACAGAAGGTTTTTATGAACACTCAAGCAAAGCAGAAAGTCGCGGTTGCCGTGGCCGCCGCATTGGCCGTAGGCGTGTTGCTGTACCTGGCGATGCCCGGCCTGTTCGGCAAGCGTACCCAGCAGAACACCAATGATGCTTATGTCTCGGCGGATTTCACCCTGATCGTGCCGCGGGTTGCCGGGTTTATCAAGCAAGTGCTGGTCGAGGACAACCAGCAGGTCAAGGCCGGGCAGTTGCTGGCACTGATCGATGACCGGGATCTACGCGCCGCCGCCGAGGCCGCCGATGCCGAAACGCTGGTGGCCAGGGCGCAACTGCAAAACGCCCGGGCGACCCTCGAGCGCCAGGCATCGGTGATTGCCCAGGCGCAATCCTCGGTGGTTTCGGCCAAGGCGGAAATGGCGTTTGCCGAGCATGAACTGAACCGCTACAACCACCTCGCCGGTGTGGGCGCTGGCACGGTGCAAAACGCGCAACAGGCGCAAACGCGCATCGACCAGGCCACCGCGCGGCTGGCCAATGCCACGGCGGTACTGGCGGCGGAACGCAAGCAGGTGGAGATCCTCACGGCCCAGCGCGATGCAGCCGAAGGGGGGCTGAAACGGGCGCAAGCGAAGCTGGAAATGGCCAACTACGAGTTGTCCTATACGAGGATCGTTGCGCCACAGGACGGTATGGTCGGCGAGCGCGCGGTGCGGGTCGGCGCCTACGTCACTCCGGGCAGCAAAATCCTCGCCGTGGTGCCGCTGGCGCAGGCTTATGTGATGGCCAATTTCCAGGAAACCCAACTGACGGATGTGCAGCCGGGGCAGGCTGTGCAAGTGCGCGTCGACAGCCTGGGCGGTGCGGCACTGAACGGTCGCGTCGAAAGCATTGCACCGGCCACCGGGGTGACGTTTGCCGCGGTCAAACCGGACAACGCCACCGGCAACTTCACCAAGGTGGTACAGCGGATACCGGTGAAAATCGTGCTGGAGCCGGGACAGTCGCTGGCCGAGCGCTTGCGGGTGGGGATGTCGGTGGAGGCGAGTATCGATACCAGCAGTGGTGTCTCGCGTGAGGTGACTCAGCGATGAAAACCTGTGTTGACGGTGCGGACGCCATCGCGAGCAAGCTCGCTCCCACAAGGTTTATGCGCGATGTACAAGATTTTCGCATCACAGAAAGTCCAATGTGGGAGCGAGCTTGCTCGCGAAGAGGTCATCAGCCTCGCCTGACTTTTTCTGCCTTGCTTATGCTGAGCCTGTCCGCCTGCACCGTCGGCCCGGACTTTCATAAACCTCAGCCCACACAAATCACCGAGTGGTCGAAACCATCAAAGGCAGCCGCCAGCCAAGCCATCGCCGAAACGATGAACGAGCGCTGGTGGGAGGTGTTCAACGACCCGAAGCTCTCGGCCCTCACGCAACGCGCCCTGACCGACAACCTCGACCTGAAGCTGGCCAGCAGCCGTTTGCAGCAAAGCCGTGCCGTTCGCCAGGTGATCACCGCCAACCGCTATCCGAATACCGCCGCCACGGGAAGTTACGCCCGAAAACGTAATAGTGGTGAAGGCCTGAGCGACCCGTCAGGGCACAACGGCCAGTCCGCATTCAACCTGTGGGATGCCGGTTTTTCCGCGTCCTGGGAGCTGGATTTGTGGGGGCGTGTGCGTCGGGAAACCGAAGCCGCCGACGCCAACCTTGAAGTCGCCGAGAACGACCGACGCGGTGTGCTGTTGTCGGTGCTGGCCGAAACCGCCCAGGACTACATTCAACTGCGTGGCGTGCAGAACACCCGGCTCGTCACCGAACAGAACCTCGACGTCGCCCGCCATAGCCTGAAGCTTTCGCAATTGCGCCTGGCCGACGGCGTCGCGACGGATCTGGATGTCGCTGAAGCCGCCGCGCAGGTGGCGGCCATCGAATCACGTCTGCCCGCACTGGAGCAGCGCCAGTGGCAACTGATCAACGCCTTGAGTCTGTTGATGGGCGAAGCGCCCCAGGCATTGACGGCGGAGTTATTCACAGACGCACCGGTGCCACAAACGCCGCGCCAGGTCGCCATTGGCTTGCCCTCGCAACTGGCTGAACGCAGGCCGGACATTCGCCAGGCCGAAGCACGGCTGCATGCCGCGACCGCGAGTATTGGCGTGGCCAAGGGTGATTTCTATCCGCGAATCACCCTGTCGGGGAACATCGGTTCCCAGGCCATGCAATTGAGCGATTTCGGCTCCTGGGGTTCGCGTTCGTTCGGGATCGGCCCGCAGTTCAGCTTGCCGTTGTTCGACGGCGGACGCTTGCGTGGCGTGCTCGAGTTGCGCGAAGCACAACAACAGGAAGCCGCTATCATCTATCAGCAAACCGTGCTGCGCGCCTGGCATGAAATCGATGATCAACTGACCACCTACAACGCCAGCCAGTTGCGCCGCGACAGTCTGGCCGAAGCCGTACGTCAGAACCGCATTGCGCTGGACACCGCGCAACAGCAGTACGTTGAGGGCGTGGTGGATTTCGTCACGGTGCTCACCGTGCAAGGAGCGTTGCTGGCGACGCAGGAGCAGTGGGTCGAGAGCTCGACCGGCGTGTCGCTGGCGGCCGTCGGGTTGTACAAGGCGTTGGGTGGGGGTTGGGAGTTGGTGTATCCGTTGGCCGTGACGGCGCAGCGTTAATACGCAGGCAATGATGGCCATCTGCTTGACGCTAGTCACCGCTGCCGTAGACTCGGTTGATCCGAAAGGGAGTGCGGTCATGCGGATTTTCTGTGTGTTGGGGTTGGGATCGGTCCTCGTCGCGAGCGCTGTCCAGGCGCAAACGCCTGGGGCAGACGACCCGCTTGCGCAAATGGATGCGGGTGCCAGTACTGCGACCAGCGCCGAGGCCCGCGGTGTACTGCGGGCCCGGGACCAGGCCGTACTGGCCAGTGAGGTGCCCGGGCGGATAGTCGAATTGCCGTTCAGTGAGGGGGAATCGTTCAAGAAGGGCGATACCCTGGCGCGGTTCGATTGCTCGGCCTATCAGGCGCAGCTCAATGCCGCTCAAGCGGCCAGCCGTGGCGCGGGTGAAGAACTGGCGCACAACCGGCGACTGGCCGCGCTGAATTCGGTCGGGCGTTTCGAAGTGGCACGTGCCGAGGCCAAGGTCAGCGAAACCCAGGCGCAGTCCCAGGTGTATCAAGTGCAGGTCAAGCGTTGCAGCGTGCAGGCGCCGTTCGATGGCCAGGTCGTCGAGCGCAAGGTACAGCGCTATGAAAGCGTACCTGCCGGCGCACCCTTGCTGGACGTGGTCGATAATCGCACCCTGGAAATCCATTTGCTGGTGCCCTCGCGCTGGATGGCCCGACTCAAGCCCGGCCAGACCTTCAGTTTTGTCCCCGATGAAACCGGCAAGCCGCTGGATGCGACAGTCAAACGCCTGGGCGCACGAATCGATGAAGGCAGCCAGACCCTGCTGCTGGTGGCCAGCGTGCCCGACGCCAGCGGGTTGCTGGCGGGCATGAGCGGCACTGCGCATTTCGCGGAGTTCAAGTGAACGCGCCTGTGAGCGGCGGTGCCGAACAGGTATTCGCACGTTTTCTTGATCTTGAGCGCCAGACCCGCGCAGCCCAAACGTCCGCCCAATTGGCTTACAGCCTGGTCAATGATGGACAGGCATTGTTTGGCTTTCGCCATGCGGCACTGTTGATCGCCGGGAAGGTGCAGGCCGTGACCGGTGTCAGCGCGGTGGAGCCGAACTCACCCTTTGTAGCGTTCGTCGAGCAGGCGGTGGCTCAGTTGTTCAAACGCGAACAATTGCAGCAGGCGCGGGTCGTTGCCGCCGATGTCCTCGGCGAGTCGCTGCGGGCTGAATGGCAAAGCCTGTCGGCGGCGCAGGTGTTCTGGCTGCCGCTGGTCGATCGTCAGGGCAAGGTGTTCGGTGGGTTGTGGCTGGCCCGGGACGTTGCGTGGAACCCTGCCGAACAGGTGCTGCTGGCGCAACTGGGTGATACCTACAGCCACGCCTGGCAGGCGTTGCAACCGCGCAAGCCCTGGCGTCTGCGTTGGACCCGCAAACGCCAGGGCTTGCTGGTTGCAGTGCTATTGCTCGGGCTGTTGATCCCGGTGCGCCAGTCCGTATTGGCACCGGCTGAAGTGGTGCCGCTGGGCGGTCGGGTGGTGGCGGCACCGCTGGACGGTGTCATTGCCGAGTTCCTGGTCAAGCCCAATCAGACGGTGAGGACCGGCGAATTGCTGCTGCGCTTCGAAAGCACCACGCTCAAGGCTCAGGCCGATGTCGCCGAACGCGCCCTCGGGGTTGCCGAGGCGGAACTCAAGGCCAACTCCCAGCGTTCGTTCGCCGATGCCGAGTCCAGCTCGAAACTGGATTTGCTGGCCGCCCGGGTTGAACAGAAACGCGCCGAGCGCGACTACGCCCGTGAACTGCTCAAGCGCAGCGAAGTGCGCGCCGAGCGCGATGGCATCGCGGTATTTGCCGATGCCGAACGCTGGACCGGCAAGCCGGTGCAGACCGGCGAGCGGCTGATGGAGATCGCCGATCCGACCCAGGCGCAATTGCGTATCGAGCTGGCTGTGGGGGACGCGATATCCCTGGAGCCCGGCGCTGAAGTCGCCTTGTTTCTCGACAGTGACCCGCTGCAACGGCATCTGGCCAGACTCGAACGTTCGGCTTATGAAGCGCAACCTACGGCGGGCGGGCAATTGGCTTATCGGCTGGATGCGAATTTCGACGCGCCACCCCCGCGCATCGGATTGCGCGGCACGGCGAAAATCTTCGGTGACCGGGCGCCGCTGGGGTTGTACCTGCTGCGTCGACCGTTGGCCGGTTTGCGACAGAGCGTGGGCTTGTAAATGAGCCTGCCGGGCCTGCGTGCCGACCTGCAACTGTCCCCGGCAGCGCCGGCGCTGGACGGTGCGCCCAGCTGGACGCTGGCCGACCCGGTGCGGGGGCGTTACTTCAAGCTCGGTACGACGGCGATGCGTTTGTTACGTCACTGGTCGCTGGGTGAACCCGAGCAGGTCCTGCAAGCGGCCAATCGTGAGCCGGGGCTGGCGCTGGACGGTACGGATCTGGAGCAATTGCTGGTTTTTTTGCGCAGCCACGACCTGATTACCGCCCTCGACCCCCAGCAGCGTGCGAGCTACAGCGTTAAAGCGGATGCCCAGCGCCGGAGCCTGTGGCAAGTGTTGTTGCATCAGTACCTGTTTTTTCGAATTCCGTTGTGGCGCCCCGAGCGTTTTCTCAACCGTGTCTGGCCTTGGCTGGAGCGCTTCGGTCCGCGAGCGCTGCGCTACGGATTACCCGCCGTGCTGGGGGCGGGGGTGTTTCTGGTGTCGCGTGACTGGCAGCGATTTATCGCGACGTTTCCGCATCTGTTCAGCCTTGGCGGTGCAGTGGCGTTTGGCGTGGCCCTGTTCTTCGCCAAGCTCTGCCACGAATTCGGTCACGCGTTCATGGCCAAGCGCGCCGGGTGCCGGGTACAGAGCATGGGCGTGGCGTTCATGGTGCTGCTGCCGATGTTTTATACCGATGTCAGCGATGCCTGGCGGGTCAATGATCGCAAGGCCCGGTTACTGATTGGCGCTGGCGGCGTGCTGGCGGAGTTGCTGTTGGCGTGCATTGCCTTGCTGGCCTGGTCGTTGTTGCCCGACGGTCCCGCCCGCACCGCCGCGTTCATGCTCGCCAGTGCTACGTGGATCACCACACTGGTGGTCAATCTCAACCCATTCATGCGTTTTGACGGTTATTTTTTGCTCAGCGATTTCTGGCAGGTCGATAACCTGCAAGGTCGGGCGTTTGCCCTGTGCCGCTGGCGCCTGCGCGAGTTTTTGTTCGGCTACGGCGCAGCGGCGCCGGAGCCTTGGTCGCCGACAATGCAACGGCGTTTGCTGATCTGGGGGTATGGCTCGTGGTTATGGCGCGCGGCATTGTTTTTCGGGATCGCTCTGGCGGTCTATCACCTGTTCTTCAAGGTGTTGGGGATTTTCCTGATGCTGGTGGAGCTGGTCTGGTTCATCTTTCTGCCCACCATGAGTGAATGGCGCCAGTGGTGGGGCCGCCGCGAGCAGGCGCATGGACCGCGGGTGCTGCTCAGCAGCCTGGCATTGCTCGGGCTGTTGCTGGTGCTCATCCTGCCGTGGCGCAGTGCTGTCGAGGTGCCGGCCATGCTGGAAGCGGGCCGGGTCAACACCTTGCATGCGCCGGTGGCGGCACGGATCAAAGCCGTGAAGGTGCATGACGGGCAGTCGGTGGTGCAGGGTGATGTCCTGATCGAACTGGAGTCACCGGATCTCGATTCGCGCCAGACCATTGCGCGCCGGGAAATCGAGATTCAGCAATTGCAAATGCGCCGTCAGGCCAGCCGCAGCGAAACGGCCTCCGATGCCTCAATCGTCGAGCAGCGCCTGGCCGAAGCGGTCGCCGAGTACCGGGGGCTGGCGGCTCAGCGCGAGCGATTGCTATTGCGCGCCCCCCATGCCGGCACCGTGCGAGATCTGCTGCCGCAATGGGCGGTGGGGCGCTGGCTGTCGACCCGGGAGCCGCTGGCGCGGGTGGTCGAGGACGGCGTGCGCTTGCGTGGCTATCTGGCCGAGGCAGAACTCTGGCGCGTGGCACCGGGCGCCACTGGACGGTTTATCGCCGATGATCCGATGCATCCGGCGATTGCGGTGCAACTGAGCGAAATCGACACCAACGGCGTGGCGTTTGTCGATCAGGAGGCACTGACCTCCGATCACCACGGACCGATTGCCGTGCGTCGCGATCAGTATCAACGAGCCGAGCCGGTACAGGCGCAGTATGGCGCGCGATTGAGTACCCTCGAACCGGCGCCGACGCCGGTGCAGCCGTTGCGCGGCGTGGTGGTGTTGCAGGGCAGCGGCGAGTCGTTATTGGGGGTCGCCTGGCGACGCATGGCGGCGCTGGGGGTCAGGGAAAGCGGTTTTTAAGGAGTGCGACGATGGCGAACAGCAGTGCTGTGGCAGCCGAAGGTTTGGTGGTGCGGCCTTCGCGAGCAAGCGATGGGCCTTTTTTGCAGCGCCTGTATCAATCGGCCCGACCGGACCTGCAATGGATCGACGACAGCGTGGAGGTGGTCGAGCAGATTGTGGCCCAGCAATTCCAGGTACAGGAGCAAGGACTGGGTGAAAACTTCCCCAATGCCATGCATTACGTGGTTGAGAAACTCGGCACTGCGATCGGCGCGTTGAGCACTGATTTCGGACCGAATGAGATTCGCGTGCTGTATCTGGCCTTCATCCCGGCGGCGCGGGGGCAGGGGTATGGGCGGGCGGTATTGCAGGGGGTGCAGAAGGCCGCCCAACAGATTCGTTGCCCGGTGGCGACGGTGGTCTGGGCCAGCAATCCCCATGCGCTTGAGCATTACCTGACGCTGGGCTTTGCAGTGCAGGAGTACAACGTCGCGGCACAAAGGCTGGTGTGGTATCCGCAAGGCTGAGGGCACTGCGAGCCAGAAAAGGGTCAGTTGAAGGCGATGTAGAAGTAGCCTCGCTGCGGATCACGTCCCATCGACGGCACCCGGGAAACGAAAATGTTTTCCACTTTGCCCAGTTCCGGCAATTGCAGCGTGCATAAACCGTCCACAAAATCGGTCGGGACCAGGCTGTTGAACTCTACACTGAACGGCATGCGCTCACTGTTGCGCATGCGGGCGCGGGGTGACTCTTCGAGGTGTTCGAACTGCACCGGCAATTCGCCGCCGTCGGGCAGGCGAAGGACAACGGTCTGGCCCAGCAGGGTCTGGAAATGATGACTTTGAACCGCTTGCAACATGATCTGCCTCCGAAAAGTGAACAGTGCCGGGGGCGCGCGGCCCCCGGCGAACCTTCAGCCACGCGATGGAAAATACCCTTGCAGGGCGATGCTGAAGTTGATGACCAGGAACGGGTTCATCACACTCATGGGCTGGGTCCCGCCAGTGGAGGCAATCTCTCCGGTGACGGTGGTGCTCACGCCCTGGAGCGCCACCGCCGTTGCCCCTTGTTGATCGGAGTAGATGTTCGCCGTCCCCGGTCCGCCGCTCGAAGCGCCGATGAAGGCGTTGGTTGCCGTTGGCACGTTTACGGGATTGCTCGGCGGGTTGGCCAGTTGCAGGGTGGTGGTGGCGGTCAGTCCGGACATCTGGTGGGTGTGGTTGGGCATGTTGCCGATGGTCGCGGTGACGTTTTCGGTACCGGAAATCTCGCCAATGGTGCGCGGGCTGAGATTGGTGCCGGTGCCCTGGGCCATCGGTAATCGACCTTGCAGGTTGGGTAGCATGAAGGTGGTCTGGCCGTTGCCGCCGTAGTTCACGCCAATCAGCGAGAACAATGCACTCCATTGCGAAATGCTTAACGTCTGGCCATTGCAAAGGGCCCAGTTCTGGGGGGCGAAATCAAAGGCGAAAGGCTGGATAGTGCCGATAAATACTTCCATTAATCCTCATCCTTCAGGTTGGTGGTTGGCGCGCCACGCGGCTGCCAGACACCTGGGGGTGTCGACTCCTTTTCTTTACGTGGCTCGGTCACGCCACGCCACAGCGTAGACGTAGATTGTGGGTGTCGTGGCGAGGTTGTGTTTGTCCGATGGACGCGCTTCCCACGCTGTCGTCGCTAATGTCCTTCGCTGTTTACGAAAAGCTCGGTATCAAGTCGATTTAGCTTCAAATTGATATCAAAAGACCACTAGTCGAAGCTTTATCGATCGACTACGCTTTGTCCTACAAAAGGACTATCAAATACGGTGAATGGACTTGCACCATTTTCATTTCATTTCCGGTTTGCCGCGCTCGGGGTCGACCCTGCTTTCTGCAATCCTGTTGCAGAATCCGCGTTTCCATGCCGGAATGACCAGCCCCGTCGGTTCCCTGTTTTCCGGTGTTCTGGAGCAGTGCAGCGCCGGCAGCGAGTTTGGTGCCGTTATCGACACCGATATGCGCCGTCGCCTGTTGCGCGGCCTGTTTGATTCCTTTTACGCCGACAAGGCCGACAAATCGGTGGTGTTCGACACCAATCGGTTGTGGAGTTCGCGCCTGCCGGCCATCAGCGATCTGTTTCCCAAGGCCAAGGTCATTGCCTGCGTGCGCAACGTCGCCTGGGTCATGGACAGCATCGAGCGTCTGTACCGCGCCAATCCCTATGAAAACACCAAACTCTTCGGCGATGCCGTCGAGCGCAACACCGTCTACAGCCGTTGCGAAACCCTGGCCCAGCGCAATCGCCTGGTGGGTTTTGCCTGGGCGGCGCTTAAGGAAGCCTATTACGGCGAGCATGCCGACTCCTTGCTGATCATCGACTATGACCTGCTGACCCAGGCTCCGGAGCGGGTGCTGCGGCTGGTCTACGACTTTATCGACGAACCCTGGTTCGAGCACGACTTCGAACACCTGGCGTACGACGCCCCGGAATTCGATCAAGCCCTGGGGGTGACTGGCCTGCACAAGGTCAGACCCAAGGTTGCCGTGCAGGCACGACGCACCATCCTGCCGCCGGATCTGTTCAAGCAATACTCAGACTTGTCCTTTTGGCTCGATGGCTCTGCCAGCGCCGCCAATGTCATTCGTATGAAGTCCGACGCCGCGAACATTTGATCGCGGCGTTTTTCATTGATGCCTTACGTATATTCGTTCGAATCCGGGTGAGCAGCATGTGGTGGACCATTTTTGGCGGGGTAAAGGCAACGTCACGGGCAACCGAAGGTCAACGGACGCCAGCGGCGCCCATGATCATGTCCCTTGAACCACGCATGCTGTTCGACGGCGCCGTCGCCGCCACGGTGGCCGATACCGCGGCCCAGGCCGATAGCCATTCCACAGCCGATGCCGCCAAGACACCGACTGCCGATCACCCGACCACCAGCAAGGACACCCACGGCCAGACCGATGCCGCGCCGGCTGTCAGCCCGGTTGCGGTGCCAGGGCAGAGCGTGGTGTTCGTCGACTCTCGGGTGAAAGATGCCGACAGCCTGCTCCGGGGCGTAGCCCCCGGGACCCAGATCGTGAAGCTGGACACGGGCAAGGATGGACTGCAACAAATTGCCGACTACCTCGATCAGCATCAGGGCATCAGCTCGGTGCAGATCATCGCCCACGGCAACGCTGGCGACCTGTGGCTGGGCGACAGCTATCTGTCGGCTGACAACGTCGCCGCTCGCAGCGCGGTGCTGGCGGAAATCGGCAAGGACATCAACGCTGGCGGCGACATCCTGATCTACGGCTGCTACACCGCCGAAGGCGAGCGTGGCCTGAGCTTTGTCGACTCGCTGGCGCAAATGACCGGCCGCGATGTAGCGGCTTCGAGCAACCGTACCGGCGTGGGCGGCGACTGGGATCTGGAAATCGCCACCGGCAACATCGAAAGCGCCAACGTCCTCTCGACCACGGCCATGAGCGACTATCAGTGGGGCCTGGCCACCTGGACCGCCACCAACAACGCCAATACGGGCGTCGGCTCGTTGCGTGCCGCCCTCGCCTCGGCGCAGAACGGCGATATCGTCACCTTCAGCAGTGGCATGACGGTGCAGTTGACCTCCGAATTGCTGATCAACAAGAACGTCACCGTTGATGGCGACTTGAACAACGACGGTGCGGCGGATGTGATTCTCGATGGTCAGTACAGGACCCGAGTGATTGAAGTGAGCTCAGGCAGTATCGTCACGCTCGATGGCCTGGTGATCACCCGTGGCCTGGTGTCGGGCAATGGCGGCAACGGTGGCTACGGTGCCACGGGCGCGATGGCCGGAGGTATTTTCAACGCCGGGATTCTGACCCTGAACAACGTTACCGTGACCTCCAACGGGGCTTCCGGTGGCGGTGGCGGCGGCGGTGTCACGGGCGCTTTTTACGGCGGCGGCGGCGGTGGCGGCGGCGGTCTGGGCGGCCAGGGCGGCGGGCATGGCGGTTCGGCAGGGCCGGGCACCGGCACGTTGGGCGGCCAGGCGGGCAGCGGTGGCGTCGGTGGTTACGGCGGCGGTTATGACGCCACCCACATGGGCGGTCGTGGCGGTACCACCACTGGCGGGGCCGGCGGGCTGGGCGTTTCCTATTACAGCAACGGTGGTAACGGTGCGACGGCCACCAATGGCACGATTTCCATTGGTGGTGGCGGCGGCGGGGCCGGTTGGGACAAGGTGGGTGGCGCCGGCGGCAACGCGGTGGGCGGGATCTACAACGCCAGCAGCGGCACCATCACCGTCATCGGCACGTCGACCATCAGCAACAACATTGGCGCTGGTGGCGGCGGTGGCGGTGGCGGTGGCCAAGGCAGCAATGCCAGCAATGGCGGCCTGGGCGGCCGGGGCGTCGGTGCGATCTGGAACAAAGGCACGCTGCTGATGACGGCCGCCAACTTCGCCGCCCTGGCCGGTAATGCCGCGGCCAGTGGTGCGGGTGGTACCGCGCAGGGCGGAGGTACAACCGGCACCTCGCCGACCTCCTTCGCGACCATCTACAACGACGGGGGTGTACTCAACACCGCGTATGCGCCACCACCGACCGCGACCATCGTGGTTGCTGACACCACACTGAGCATCGGCGAAACGTCCTTGGTGACGATCACTTTTTCCGAGGCCGTGACCGGTTTCACCAATGCGGACCTGACCATCGCCAACGGCACCTTGAGTGCGATAAGCAGCGGCGATGGCGGCATCACCTGGACAGCAACGTTCACGCCGTCCGCCAGTATTTCCGATACGACCAACGTCATTACCCTGGACAACACCGGTGTGATCAACGGTCTGGGTACCGCCGGCGTCGGCACCACCAACTCCAATAACTACACGGTCGACACCGTACGCCCGACCGCGACCATCGTCGTGGCAGACAATGCGCTGAGAGTCGGCGAAACTTCGCTGGTGACCATCACCTTCGATCAGGCCGTGACCGGTTTGACCAACGCCGACCTGACCATCGCCAACGGTACGCTCACGGCGGTGAGCAGCAGCGATGGCGGCATCACCTGGACGGGGACCTTCACCCCAACCGCCAGCATCACCGATACGACCAACCTGATCACCCTGGACAACACCGGGGTCAACGATCTGGCGGGCAATGCCGGGAGCGGCACCACCGACTCGAACAACTACGCGATCGACACTGTGCGCCCGACGGCCACCATCGTCGTTACGGACATGGCGCTGAAAATCGGTGAAACCTCACTGGTGACCATTACCTTCAGCGAAGCGGTCAGCGGGTTCACCAATGCTGACCTGACGATTGCCAACGGAACGCTCACGGCGGTGAGCAGCAGCGATGGCGGCATCACCTGGACCGCGACCTTCACCCCGACGGCCAGCGTCAATGACACGACCAACCTGATCACCCTGAACAACACCGGGGTCAACGATCTGGCGGGCAACGCCGGGAGCGGCACCACCGATTCGAACAACTATGCGATTGATACGCTCCGTCCAACCGCGACCATCGTGGTGGCGGACACGGCGCTGAGAATCGGCGAAACCTCGCTGGTGACGATCACCTTCAGCGAAGCGGTGAGCGGGTTCACCAACGCCGATCTGACCATCGCCAACGGTACGCTCACTGCGGTGAGCAGCAGCGATGGCGGTATCACCTGGACGGCGACCTTCACCCCGTCCGCCAGCATCACCGACACGACCAACCTGATCACTCTGGACAATACCGGGGTCAGCGATCTGTCGGGCAACGCCGGCAGCGGCACCACCGACTCCAACAACTACGCGATCGACACCGTGCGCCCGACGGCCAGCATCGTGGTCGCGGATACGGCGCTGAGAATCGGTGAAACCTCGCTGGTGACCATCACCTTCAGCGAAGCGGTCAGCGGACTCACCAACGCCGACCTGACCATCGCCAATGGCACGTTGAGCGCGATCAGCAGCAGCGACGGCGGCATCACCTGGACCGCGACCTTCACGCCCTCCGCGAGTATCAACGACACGACCAACCTGATCACCCTGAACAACACCGGAGTCAGCGATCTGGCGGGCAATGCCGGGAGTGGCACCACCGATTCGAACAACTACGCCATCGATACTGTTCGTCCGACTGCCACGATTGTGCTGGCCGATACAACGCTGACCGCGGGCGAAACCTCGCTGGTGACCATCACCTTCTCCGAGGCGGTGAGCGGTTTCACCAACGCCGACCTGACGATTGCCAACGGCACCTTGACCTCCGTCAGCAGCAGCGACGGTGGCATCACCTGGACTGCGACCTTCACCCCTACCGTTGGCGTGAATGACTCGAGCAACGTGATCACCCTGAACAACACCGGAGTGAGTGATCTGGCGGGCAACACAGGCAGCGGCACCACCAACTCCGGCAACTACACCATCGATACGGTGCTGCCGACAGCGACCATCGTGGTCGCCGACAATGCGTTGAGAATCGGTGAAACGTCGCTGGTGACCATTACTTTCAGCGAAGCCGTCAGTGGGTTCTCCAACGCCGACCTGACCATCGCCAACGGTACACTCACAGCGGTGAGCAGCAGCGATGGTGGCATCACCTGGACCGCGACATTCACCCCGACTGCCAGCATCACCGACACGACCAACCTGATCACCCTGGACAACACCGGTGTGCAGGCTGTCGCCAGCGGTAACGTGGGCAGCGGCACCACCGACTCCAACAACTACGCCATCGACACCGTGCGCCCGACGGCAACCATTGTGGTTGCGGACACGGCACTGAGAATCGGCGAAACCTCGCTGGTGACGATCACCTTCAGCGAAGCGGTGAGTGGTTTCACCAATGCCGACCTGACCATCGCCAACGGTACGCTCACAGCGGTGAGCAGCAGCGACGGCGGCATCACCTGGACGGCAACCTTCACGCCTTCGGCGAGCATCAACGACACGACCAACCTGATCACCCTGGACAACACCGGCGTGGCTGATCTGAGGGGGAACGCCGGCAGCGGCACCACCGATTCCAACAACTACGCTATCGACACGGTCCGACCCACTGCGACCATTGTCCTGGCCGACGCTACCCTGAGTGCCGGTGAAACCTCGCTGGTGACCATTACCTTCTCCGAGGCAGTGACGGGTTTCACCAACGCTGACCTGAGCATCGCCAACGGCACCTTGACCTCGGTGAATAGCAGCGACGGTGGCATCACCTGGACCGCGACCTTCACCCCAACCGTCGGCGTGAATGACTCGAGCAACGTGATCACCCTGAACAACACCGGAGTCAGCGATCTGGCGGGCAACACCGGCAGCGGCACTACCAACTCCGGTAACTACACCATCGATACGGTGCTGCCGACGGCCACTATCGTCGTGGCCGATGGTGCGTTGAGCGTCGGTGAAACATCGCTGGTGACCATCACCTTCTCCGAGGCGGTGAGCGGTTTCAGCAACGCCGACCTGACCATCGCCAACGGCACCTTGAGCTCCGTGACCAGCGGTGATGGTGGCATCACCTGGACCGCAACCTTTACGCCGACCAATGCCATCTCCGACACCAGTAACGTCATCACCCTGGATAACAGCGGTGTGCAAAACGGCTCGGGCAACGCCGGTAGCGGCACCACCGACTCCAACAACTACGTGATCGACACCGTGCGCCCGACCGCCACCATTGTGGTCGCGGACTCGGCGCTGGCGGTGGGTCAGACATCAGTGGTGACCATCACGTTCTCCGAGGCGGTGACCGGCTTTACCACGGCCGATCTGACGGTGAGCAACGGTACTCTGAGCAATCTCAGCACCAGCGATAACATCACTTACACCGCGACATTTACTCCGACGGCTGACATCACCGACGCCACCAATCTGATCACCCTGGACAACAGCGGTGTGGTCGACGGGGCGGGCAACGTCGGCAGCGGCACCACCGATTCGAACAACTTTTCGATCGACAGCCAGCGCCCGACCGCAACCATTGTGCTGTCCGACCCGACGCTGAGTGCCGGTGAAACCTCGCTGGTAACCATCACCTTCTCCGAGTCTGTGAGCGGTTTCAGCAACGATGACCTGTCCGTTCCCAACGGCACGTTGAGTGCGGTGAGCAGTAGCGACGGCGGCATCACCTGGACGGCGACGTTCACGCCGACCGTCGCGGTCAACGACACGACCAACCTGATCACCCTGGGCAACTCCGGCGTCGCGGACCTGGCAGGCAACGTCGGTACGGGTACGACCAATTCCGCGAATTTCACCATCGACACCGTGTTGCCGACCGCCACCATTGTGGTCGCCGACACGGCCTTGAGCGTCGGCGAAACCTCGCTGGTGACCATCACCTTCAGCGAGGCCGTGAGCGGTTTCAGCAACGCCGACCTGAGCATTGCCAACGGTACCCTGAGCGCGGTGAGCAGCAGCGATGGCGGCGTCACCTGGACGGCAACCTTCACGCCGACCGCCAACATCGCTGACAGCTCCAACCTGATCACTCTGGACAACAGCGGCGTGCAGAACGCCTCCGGCAATGCGGGCAGCGGTACCACCGATTCCAACAACTACGCCATCGACACCGAGCGTCCGACCGCCACCATCGTGGTCGCCGACACGGCCCTGAGCGTCGGCGAAACCTCGCTGGTGACCATCACTTTCTCCGAGGCGGTGACGGGTTTCACCAACGCCGACCTGACCATCGATAATGGCACCTTGAGTGCGGTGAGCAGCAGCGACGGCGGCATCACCTGGACGGCCATTCTGACACCGCTGGCGGGTATCGCCGACACCGGCAACCTCATCCAGCTCGATAACAGCGGTGTTCAGGATGCGGCAGGCAATGCCGGCATCGGGGCCACGGATTCGAACAACTACGCGATCGACAGCCAACGCCCGACCGCGACCATTGTCATGGCCGACACCGACCTGCGTCCCGGCGAAACGACCCTGGTGACCATTACCTTCAGCGAAGCGGTCAGTGGTCTGGACAGTTCCGATCTGAGCGTCGCCAACGGCACTCTGAACGGGTTGAGCAGCAGCGACGGCGGCGTCACCTGGACGGCGACTTTCACGCCGACCGCCAGCATCACCGACACCACCAACCTGATCACCCTGGACAACACCGGTGTCACCGATGCGGCTGGCAACGCCGGAAGCGGGGTGACCAACTCGGCGAATTACCTGGTGCAAACCAGTGTGCCGACCGCCAGCATCGTGATCGCCGACACGGCGCTCAAGGCTGGCGAAACGACCCTGGTGACCATCACGTTCAGCGAGGCGGTGACCGGTTTCAGCAACGCTGACCTGACCATCGCCAACGGTACATTGAGCAACGTCAGCAGCAGCGATGGCGGCATTACCTGGACAGCAACCTTCACGCCGACCGCCAACATCGCTGACAGCTCCAACCTGATCACTCTGGACAATAGCGGCGTGGTCAATGCATCGGGCAACGCGGGGACGGGCACTACCGACTCGAACAATTTTGCCATCGACACCGCGCTGCCGACCGCCTCCATCGTGGTTGCAGACACGCAACTTGGCATCGGTGAAACCACCACGGTGACCATCACCTTCAGCGAAGCGGTGAGCGGTTTCGATGTGTCGGACATCAGCGTTGCCAATGGTGTGTTGTCGAACCTGAGCAGCAGCGATGGCGGCGTGACCTGGACCGCGACCCTGACGCCGACCGCCAATATCAACGACACAACCAACCTGATCGTGCTCGACACCGGTCGCGTGCAGGACGTTGCCGGCAACTTCGGCGCAAGTATCGCCATCTCCAACAATTACGCGCTTGATGCGACCCGGCCAACGGTGAACATCGTGGTTGCCAACCCGAACCTCGGTATCGGCCAGACCACTACGGTGACCTTCACCTTCAGCGAAGCCGTCAGCCACTTCGACCTGTCCGATCTGAGCGTGACCAACGGCGACCTGAGCAATCTCGGCAGCAGCGATGGCGGCAAGACCTGGACGGCGACGTTCACGCCGACGGCCAATGTCACCGACCCAAGCAACTTCATCGCCCTGGACACCCGCAACGTCACAGATCTGGTGGGCAACACTGGCAACACGGTGGCGGTGTCGAACAATTACACCCTCGACAGCGAACTGCCGAGCGCCACCGTCGTGGTCGCCAATCCGAACCTGGGCGTGGGTCAGACTTCGCAGGTGACCATCACCTTCAACGAAGCGGTCAGTGGTTTTGATTTGTCCGACATCAGTATTGCCAACGGCACCTTGTCCGACCTGAGCAGCAGCGATGGCGGCAAGACCTGGACCGCGACCCTGACACCGACCGCCAACGTCAATATCGCCAGCAACGTGATCAGCATCGACTATGCCGGTATCAGCGACATGGCCGGCAACAGTGGCAGCGGCGTGAGCTATTCCGACAATTTTGTCATCAACACGGTGCCAACTTCCTCGGTCGTTTTCGTGTCGGCAGACCCGGATTTGCGCAGCAACCCCCCGGTGACGCTGACCGATGTGCCCAACGTGCCGCTGCAACCGACCATTTTCACGCCTCCGACGGGCAACCTCAGCTCACCATTGACCTTCCAGCCGTTGTTCGAACAACGGGTGATCGGCAACGGTATCCGGCCGTTGGGCGATATTTTCATGAACCACGGTGCATTGGCCCCGAGTTTCATCGCACAGGTTTTCAGCAGCAATGACAGCGGAGGCGATGGCTCGGGGCATGGTTTCCTCGGTTTCGGCGGCGGCGATGGCGGTGTGTTCAGCACCAGCACGCTATCGAGCCTGTTCAATCAGGACAGCAGTAGCGAACGCGATTCGTTGAACGCCTTTGGCAGCCAGTCGATCAAGTCCGGCGATGTTTCCCAGGGCCTGCGCGGGGTGTTTGGCGCACCGACCCTGGGCCAGCAATTGCAACAGCTCAAAGACAACGAGCAGCAGCAGGTGGATAACCTGGCCGCCACTTTGAAACTGGCCGGCATCAGCGAAATGCAGGCCTGATGAAAACCTCCACTTGTGATGCGGCACCCAGGGGCGATGCAAGGATGAATAGAAGTCATAAGTTATTCGGCGCCAGCCTGCTGGCACTGGCGATCAGCGGATGCGCAGTCACCAGTGAGCCGATCGAACGCAGTGTCAGTGAGCAGCGGGCCAAAAGTGACCTGCAAAGCATGTATAAGGGGCAGGAGCCTCTTGGCGGCCCATTGACCCTGCACCAGGCCATGGCCCGTGCGGTGAAGTACAACCTCGAAGGCCGGTTGAAAATCATGGAGGAGGCCCTGGCCAAGCGTCAGCTCGACCTCGCCAGTTTCGACATGCTGCCGCGCATGGCGCTGGACGCCGGATACGTGGGCCGCAACAACGTCAATGCCTCCAGTAGCCAGAGCGTGCGGACCGGCACGCAGTCCCTGGAGCCTTCGACCTCCCAGGACCGCGACCGTGATGTAGCGGACCTGACGATGGTCTGGAACGTGCTCGATTTTGGTGTCAGTTACATCAGTGCAAAGCAGCAGGGCGACCAGCGCCTGATCGTTCAGGAGCGCCGACGCAAGGTGATCAACACCATCGTCCAGGACGTACGCTCGGCGTATTGGCGGGCGATGGCCGCCGAACGCCTGCTCACGCAGATCGACAGCCTGATGGCACGGGTGGAAACCGCGCGCAACGACAGCCAGAGCATGAGCCAGCAACGCATTGGCGATCCGGTGCAAGCCCTCGGTTATCAACGCTCGCTGATCGAAGCGACCCGCCAACTGGAAGAGCAACGCCGTGCGTTGTCACTGGCGAAGACCGAACTGGCGACCCTGATCAACCTGCCGATGGGCACGGAGCTGACCTTGGCGACCGATAACGGTTATGAGATTCCCGAACTCAAGGTCGATCTGGCCAGTCTTGAACAGGAAGCCCTGACCAGCCGTCCGGAACTGCGTGAACAGGATTATCAGACCCGCATCAGCGCTGCCGAGACCCGCAAAGCCATGTTGCGCCTGCTGCCGGGCCTGGAGTTCTCCGCTGGCGGACATTACGACAGCAACTCGTTCCTGGTGGAGCAGGGCTGGGCCGATTACGGCGTCAAGGTCACCTGGAACCTGTTCAATGTGATCTCGGCGCCTGCGGCGATCGACGTGGCCAAGGCCGGTGAGGAAGTCGCCACCGCGCGCCGTCAGGCGATGTCGATTGCGGTGCTGGCGCAGTTGTATGTGGCCAATGCCAACTACCGCGAGGCCTTGCGCCAGTTCAAGACCAACCAGCAATTGTCGGACATCGACGGGCAAATCGTCGGTCAGTTGCGCAACCGCCACCAGGCGGATGGCATCGGTGAACTGGATCTGATCCAGGGCGAACTCAATACCTTGCAGGCCGATCTGCGTCGCGACCTGTCCTACGCCGACCTGCGCAATGCCTACGGGCAAATTTTCGCCAGCGCCGGCCTCGATCCGTTGCCGGATCAGGTGCAATCGACACAGGTCCAGTCCATCGCCACGGCCCTGGCCAATCGTGAAGCAGCCTGGGCGGCAGGTGATATTACGGTGCCGGTGACCCATGCCCCAGCACGTTGATGTGAAAGCCCCGACTGCCAGCATCAGCCGAGCTCAGCGGGAGCGGCGCAACGGTCATCGCGGCGCGGCTATCCTGCTGACCGGCCTGCCGGCGGCGGGCAAGTCGACCCTTGCGCAAGCGCTGCACGCCGAGTTGTTTGCCCGCGGACTGCAGAGCGTGGTGCTCGATGGTGACGGGCTGCGGGTGGGGCTCAATCGAGACCTGGGCTTCAGCGACAGCGATCGTCAGGAGAACATCCGTCGCGCCAGCGAACTGGCATCGTTGCTGGTGGAGAACGGACAAATCGTGATCCTGGCGATGATCGCGCCCCTGGTGGAGTTGCGCGATGTGTTCGCCCGGCGGCTCGGTGACGATTATCGCGAAGTCTGGTGCAGTGCGACCCTGGCGGTGTGCGAGCAACGTGATCCAAAAGGTCACTATGCCCGCGCCCGACGCGGCGAATTGACCGGGTTTACCGGGGTGTCCGCACCGTATCAGGCACCGGTCGATGCGGCGCTGGTGCTCGACACCGGGATACAGTCTGTGGAGGCCTGTCTTGATCGACTGTTGACCTGGATCGGTGAATCCGCGGTGCTGCCCCGGCCTTGAACCGGTCGGTGTTCAAGGTTTCGACGACAAGTCCGCCATGCCCTTGAGCAACTCGATCGGCAGTGGAAAGACGATGGTCGAGCTCTTGTCGCCGGCAATCGAACTCAGGGTCTGCATGTAACGCAGCTGCATGGCCCCCGGTTGGCGGCCCAGCATTTCGGCGGCTTGCATGAGTTTTTCCGAGGCCTGCAATTCGCCTTCGGCATGGATTACCTTGGCTCGCCGTTCCCGTTCGGCTTCGGCCTGCTTGGCGATGGCGCGGATCATCGATTCGTTGAGGTCCACGTGCTTGATCTCGACGTTGGCGACCTTGATGCCCCAGGCGTCGGTCTGGGCGTCGAGCACTTGCTGGATGTCCAGATTCAAGCGTTCGCGTTCGGCCAGCAGTTCGTCCAGTTCGTGTTTACCCAGCACCGCCCGCAGCGTGGTTTGCGCCAATTGGCTGGTGGCCATCAGAAAGTCTTCGACCTGGATGATCGCCTTTTGCGGATCGAGCACGCGGAAATACAGCACTGCGTTGACCTTGACCGACACGTTGTCGCGGGTGATCACGTCTTGCGGCGGCACGTCCAGCACCACGGTGCGCAAATCGACCCTTACCATTTGCTGGACCACCGGTATCAGCAGGATCAGGCCAGGGCCCTTGACCTGCCAGAAGCGCCCGAGCTGGAACACCACGCCGCGCTCGTATTCGCGCAGGATGCGGAACGTCGCCCCTGCCAGTGCGATGATCAACAATAGCAGCGCGACAAGACCCAATTGCAAACCCATGACTATTCTCCGCCCGGCGCCGCGTCAGCCGCGGCCACTTGCAGCAGCAAACCCTTGCGCCCCACCACCCGCACCCGCTGCCCGGGTTGCAGCGGCGTCGCGCTAAGCACTTGCCATCGTTCTCCCTGCAGATGAATCCAGCCGCCATAGGCGTTACCGGTCTGTAATGACGTCACCGCCGTCACGCTGCCGAGCAGCCCAGCATCACCGCTGACGATGTCGCGCGGTCGTGTCTTCATGGCGTGAATCACCAGGTAGATCAGCAACAGCGCGCTGACCAGGCCCAGGCCGATCATCAACGGCACGGGCACTTCGGTGTTGGACAGGATCACCGCCCCGATCACGAACATCACGATGCCGCCCAGGCCGATCACGCCGTAATTGGGCAGGGCCGCCTCGGCGATCAGGAACGCTAGGCCGAAGGTGATCAGCCAGATCCCGATGGGGTTGGGCACCAGCAACACAACTGTGTCGGTGGCGCAGGCCGATCCGCTCAACGCCAATAGCAACGCAACTGCACAGCAACGCATGTTCACTTGACCCTCCGGGAGAGTCGTGAAGTGGCTCTGAATACAGTTTAGTTGAGCCTCGGCCGGTATGAATTTTGCTCAATTACCGTCGGCAGCCGATGAGCGGATTTCCCACCGGAACGCGCTGACGGGCCTAGACTTTTACTACGCAAGCCAAGCTTTAATCATCGTCCGCAAGCGATCATGGCGGACACCGAGGTGCATCATGCGTATGGCAAGAACCGTGCAGCGAAGCCTGGAAAAGGCTCAATGCGAATATGACATCGTCAGCCACCCACACTCGGCCAGCAGCCTTGAAACGGCGCGGGTCGCAGGTATTCCTGCCGAACGGGTGGCCAAATCGGTGATCCTCGACGATCACCATGGGCATTACCTGATGGCCGTGCTGCCCGCCAGCCGCCACCTTGACCTGAGCAAAGTCCGCAGCAGCGGTGAGTGGCAGGTTTCCCGCGAAAGCAACCTCGCGCACCTGTTCGATGATTGCGAACGCGGTGCCGTACCGGCGCTGGGTGAGTCCTATGGGTTGGAGGTGGTCATCGATCCGCTGCTGACCCGACAAAAAGACATCTATCTGGAGGCTGGAAACCACGTCAACCTGGTGCGCATGGACATGCCCGAGTTTCTGAAAATGGTGCCGCATGCCGAGGTGCGGGAATTGAGTCATTGAGTTTTGTTTCGTCAATGCTGACGTCATCGCGGGCAAGCCCGCTCCCACAGGAACTGCGATTAACCTGTGGGAGCGAGCTTGCTCGCGATGACCGCGCAGCGGTCCTTGAATTGGTCCCCAGGAGTTCGACATGGAAAGCCCGACCCACAACCTTCCATCCCTGTTCAAACAACTCGGCCTGCCGGACGACGCCGAAAGCATCGATAAATTCATCGCCACCCATTCACCGCTCAAACCGGAGCTGCACCTTGCGGATGCGTTTTTCTGGAGCCCGAGCCAGGCGGAACTTCTGCGGGAGGAGATTCTCGATGACGCGGATTGGGCCGAGGTGGTGGATCAACTGGATGTGATGTTGAGGAAGGGGCGGGGGGTGTAAATAACTGATAGGCGGCGGTCCGCCGAGGTTGCTCTGATCACAATAATTGACCAGAATTAAGACCTTATTTGAGGTCTTAATTATGCAAAGTGTTTTGGCTGATATGGCTGTCAGCGTGTCTGAACTGAAGAAAAACCCCTCTGCCGTTTTGAATGGCGCCCATGGAGGGCCCGTCGCAGTACTCAATCACAATCGTGTCATGGGCTACATGGTCCCGGCAGATGTTTTCGAGGCCATGGTGGAGCGTCTCGACGATTTGGAGTTGGCGGAAATCGTGCGTTCTCGTCGTCATGAAACGCCAATTCCGGTAACGCTGGATGACCTATAAGCTCGAATTTCTGCCATCTGCACGCAAAGAGTGGGACAAGCTGGGGCATACGTTGCGTGAGCAATTCAAAAAGAAGTTGGCCGAACGGCTCGAAATGCCTCGAATCCCGTCTGACTCACTCCATGGCATGCCCGACTGCTACAAAATCAAATTGAAGTCATCTGGCTACCGACTCGTCTACGAGGTGATAGATGAGCGCGTCGTCGTTTCTGTCGTTGCAGTAGGAAAGCGGGAACGAAGTGAAGTGTACGAGCGTGCCAGGAAACGTTGATGGTTCTCGGCAGGTCGCTGTTACGCAATTGTTTCAAAACTTGACGGAAAATCCCCTCCAATGCGATATTGATAGTTAGCAAACTAACAGTGTGTGTTTTCCCTCGTGCCGAATAACCTTGCCGTTCTCCAGATGAACATCAGCAGTGCCATGGTGGTGGCCGCCAGGCACTGGCGCAAAATCTGCCAGACCACGTTGGCCAACTATGGAATCTCCGAAGCCTGCGCCGTTCCGTTGTTGATGATCGGGCGGCTGGGCGAGGGTGTGCGCCAAGTGACGGTGGCCCAGGCAGCAGGGATGGAGAGCCCGTCGCTGGTGCGCCTGCTCGATCAGTTGTGCCATGGTGGCTACGTCTGCCGCACCGAAGATGCACAGGACCGCCGCGCCAAATGCCTGAGCCTGACCGAAACCGGTCGGGAGCTGGTGCAGGCGGTCGAAGTGGAACTGGTGCGCTTGCGCCACGAAGTCCTTGAAGGCATTGACCAGAGTGATCTGGAAGCTACGCTGCGGGTACTGAGAGCATTTGAAGCGGCCACGCCGCCATCGGTGGCCAACTCTTGAGCGGATTTTTCTCTGGCATGCCCCCGGCGCGGGACTGGTTCTACGGAGTCCGCACCTTCGCCGCATCGATGATCGCGCTGTACATCGCCCTGCTCATGCAAATGCCGCGTCCGTATTGGGCGATGGCTACGGTGTACATCGTTTCCAGTCCGTTTCTCGGTCCTACCAGTTCCAAGGCGCTGTACCGGGCGGTCGGCACCTTTATCGGCGCTGCTGCTGCGGTTTTGTTCGTGCCGATGTTCGTGCAGAGCCCCTACGTGCTGGTGGTGGTGATTGCACTGTGGACCGGGACGCTGCTGTTTCTGTCCCTGCATTTGCGCACGGCCAACAACTACGCCTTGATGCTCGCCGGTTACACCTTGCCGCTGATCGCCCTGCCGGTGGTGAACAACCCGCTGGGGGTGTGGGACGTGGCCGAAGCGCGGACCGAAGAAATCTTTCTGGGCATCGCCGTGGCGGCAGTGGTCGGTGCCATGTTCTGGCCCCGGCGCCTGGCGCCGGTGTTCAATGATTCGGTGAGCAAATGGTTTACCGATGCATCGACCTACAGCCTGCGCTTCCTCAGCCGCAACGTGCAGCCTGAAGAGGTCAGCGCGTTGCGGGCATCGATGGTCGCTACCTTCAACTCCCTGGAGTTGATGATCGGCCAGTTGCCCCACGAAGGCTCGCGTCCGCAGACGGTACGCAACACCAAGGAGTTGCGCGGACGGATGATTCACCTGCTGCCAGTGATCGATGCCCTCGACGATGCGCTTTACGCCCTGGAACGGCGCACCCCCGAGCTTGTGGACAAGTTCGCGCCATTGCTGACGGCCACCACCGAGTGGCTCGAGCACAAGGATGCCGACCTCGCCCGCTGGCAGGCACTGAAGGATAAACTCGAGGCCCTGCAACCGGCTCCCGAAGCGCTGGATGACCGCAAGCAACTGCTGTTCTCCAACGCCATTTACCGTCTCGGCGAGTGGATCGATTTGTGGCAGGACTGCCGCAGCCTGCAGTACGCCATCCAGTGCGAAAGCCAGGACAACTGGCGCGCGGTGTATCGGCATTGGCGGCTGGGGCGGCTGTCCCCGTTTCTGGATCGCGGCCTGATGTTTTATTCCGCTGCTTCCACCGTCACCGCGATAATCGTCGCTTCGGTGCTGTGGATTCTGCTCGGCTGGACCGATGGCGGCAGCGCAGTGATCCTGGCGGCGGTGGCGTGTAGTTTCTTTGCCTCGATGGACGACCCCGCGCCGCAGATTTACCGGTTCTTTTTCTGGACGGCGATGTCGGTGGTGTTCGCCAGCCTTTATCTGTTTCTGGTGCTGCCCAACCTGCATGACTTTCCGATGCTGGTACTGGCGTTTGCCGTGCCGTTCATTTGTGTCGGCACCCTGACGGTCAAGCCGCAGTTTTACCTGGGCATGCTGCTGACCCTGGTCAACACCTCATCCTTCATCAGCATTCAGGGCGCTTACGACGCGGACTTCCTCAGTTTCGCCAACTCCAACCTGGCCGGCCCCATGGGGTTGCTGTTCGCGTTCATCTGGACCCTGATCGCCCGGCCGTTCGGTGCCGAACTGGCAGCCAAGCGCCTGACCCGTTTCAGCTGGCGTGACATTGTCGGCCTCTCCGAGCCGGCCACGTTGTCTGAGCATCGGCTTCTGGGCATACGGATGCTCGATCGGCTGATGCAGCACCTGCCGCGCCTGGCCATGACCGGCCAGGACTCCGGCGTGGCGCTGCGGGAAGTGCGGGTGGCGCTGAATCTGTTGGACCTGCTCGCTTATACGCCGCGGGTCCTTGGTGTGCCGCAGGTGCTGCTGCGCCAGGTGGTGGCCGAGGTTGGCGAGTACTTCAAGGCCTGTCTCAAGGCCGGTGAGCGCTTGCAGGCACCGAGCCCGTTGCTGATGACCCTCGACCGCACGCGTCGCGCCCTCAGCGGTGCCGGCGATGATGAAACCCGTCGGCATCTGCTGCACGCCCTGAGCGGCCTGCGCCTGGCACTGTTGCCCGGCGTCGAATTCGTCGGTTCCGCCGAGCCCGAAGAACCGCTTCCCCATGGCATTGATGGAGCGCCCTTATGATCGGTGACCTGGATCTGAGCGGGGTATTCCTGCCCACGCTGCTGGTGCTGATGGGCATTACGTATGTGTTGTACCTGTTGGTGCACGGGGTGCTGACGCGCCTGCACTTTTACCGTCTGGTCTGGCACCGGGCATTGTTCAACGTGGCCCTCTACGCCTTGCTGCTTGGCGCCGTGGACTCACTCAGTCGATACCTGATGACATGAAAAAACCGTTTCTAACCCTGGGTCGCGTGGTGTTGACCCTGCTGATCGTGAGCTTCGCCGTGGTCGTGGTCTGGCGCATGGTGATGTATTACATGTTCGCGCCCTGGACCCGCGACGGGCACATCCGCGCCGACATCGTGCAAATCGCGCCGGATGTCTCCGGGCTGATCCAGCAAGTGGAGGTGCGCGACAACCAGTTGGTCAAGCGCGGCCAGGTGCTGTTCAGCATCGATCCGGACCGCTTCAAGCTGGCCCTGCGCCAGGCGAAAGCGGCAGTCGCCGACCGTGAAGAAACCCTGGCCCAGGCCCAGCGCGAGGCCAAGCGGAACAAGGGTCTTGGCAACCTGGTGCCGGGTGAGCAGCTGGAAGAAAGCCAATCGAAAGTGGCTCGTGCCCAAGTGGCGTTGATGGAAGCCCAGGTGGCGGTGGACAGCGCGCAGCTCAACCTCGACCGCTCGGTGATCCGCAGCCCGGTGGACGGCTACGTCAACGACCGTGCGCCACGGACCCAGGAATTCGTCAGCGCCGGGCGGCCCGTGTTGTCGGTGGTCGACAGCAACTCGTTCCACATCGACGGCTATTTCGAAGAAACCAAACTGAACGGCATTCATATCGGGCAGAGCGTCGACATCCGGGTGATCGGCGACAATGCGCGCCTGCGCGGGCATGTGGAGAGCATCGTCGCCGGTATCGAAGACCGCGACCGCACCAGCGGCAATAACCTGCTGCCCAACGTCAACCCGGCCTTCAGCTGGGTGCGGCTGGCCCAGCGGATTCCGGTGCGGATCGCCTTCGATGACGTGCCGGATGATTTCCGCATGATCGCCGGGCGCACCGCCACGGTATCGATCATCGACGATCAGCAACGGGAGCCCGCGCAATGAGCAAGGCCTCGGGTTTGGCGGTCGCCGGATTAGGTTTGATGCTGTCGGCGTGTCAGGTGGTCGGGCCGGATTATCATCTGCCCGAAGAGGCGGCTGTCCATCGTCCAGACTTCCAAGGCGATCTGGCGGTCGACGGTAAAACGGTGGTGTCCGCGCCGGTGCCGGCCGATTGGTGGCGCCTGTACAAGGACCCGCGACTCGACCAGTTGGTGCAGCAGGCCATGGCCTCCAACACCGATTTGCGCGTGGCGGCGGCCAGCCTGTCGCGGTCTCGTGCGCAGGTTGATGAGGCCGAAGCGGCGGGCGGCTGGAGCGGCGGGGTGCAGATGGGCGCCCAGCGCTTGCAGGAGTCTGGCCAAGCGTTCTTGATACCGGAAAAAGTGCCGGTGGCCAACATCGGCGATATCGGCATCAGCGCGTCGTACCAGTTCGACCTGTTCGGCACCTTGCAACGCGGTATCGAAGCGGCCAAGGCCAATGCCGATGCGACACAGGCAGCTGCCGATACTGCACGCATCACCGTGGTGGCCGACGTGGTTCGCGCCTACACCCAGGTGTGTGCAGCCAATGAAGAGCGGGAAATCGCCCAGCATTCCCTGGACCTGCAAGCCCAGAGCACGACGCTGATCCAGCGCCTGCGCGATGCCGGGCGTGGCGACGAAACCCAGGTCACCCGCTCGCAGACCCAATTCAAATCCCTGCGCGCCGACATGCCGCGCTATGAAGCGTCGCGCCAGGCCGGGCTGTACCGCTTGTCGATGTTGCTGGCCAAGCCGGTGGACCAACTGCCGGCCGGCACCGCCACCTGCGACGAGCTGCCAAAAATCGCGCAACTGGTACCGGTGGGCGATGGCGCCGCGTTGCTCAAGCGTCGTCCCGATGTACGGCAGGCTGAGCGGCGACTGGCGGCCGCGACGGCCGGTATCGGCGTCGCCACGGGCGAGCTGTACCCGAACATCAGCATCGGCGCGACCATCGGTACCGTCGGTATCCTGGACGATCTCGGCGACCCGTCTACCAACCGCTGGGGCTTCGGTCCGTCGCTGACCTGGAGCGTGCCGACCAACGGCGCCCGGGCGCGCATCCGCGAAGCCGAAGCGGTGACCCAGGCGACCCTGGCGCATTTCGACGGGGTGGTGCTCAACGCCATTCGCGAGACCCAGACCGGTCTTGCCCAGTACACGGCATTGCTGCAACGCCGCGATGCACTGGCCGATGCCGAGCAATCGGCAAAACTGGCGGCCGACCAGACCCACCGCTTCTTCCAGGCCGGCCGCGCCTCGTTCCTGGCCGACCTGCAAGCCACCCGCACCTACATCGACGTCACGGCGCAGCTGGCGGCCGCTAACACCCAGGTTGCCGCCAGCCAGATCGATTTGTTCCTCGCCTTGGGCGGCGGTTGGGAAAGCGGACGAACGCAAGCGTCGAACTCCGGCAAACCCTGAGGCCGTTGCTATGCTTTGAAGTGTTGGAGGGGCGCCCGGTGCAAAAGCGCCCTTTCTTCGCACAAGGCTCGCGCAGGTCAGGGGGAAACCAATAATGAAAAACCCTTATGCTCTCGGCTTCTGGTGCGCCATCGTGGCGTTGGTGCTGCTGTCGGCCACCTATTTCTACGGCATCATGCTGGCCCACCAGATCGACAAGGCCATGGCGTTCCTCGACAGTGCCGCCGCGCTGATTGCCGTGATGTCCATTGCGGTGGTGGCCTGGGCCTCGGTCCAGAATCAACGCATCAAGAAAAGACAACTCGAACAGGGCAAGACCCTGGTCCTGATCTGGGACACCAAGGTGGCGTTGCGTCGTGTCGAAACGGTGTTCGACCGCTATTTCTGGGGCAGTTACTGGCAACCGGGGCGCACCTTTCAGGAAGTCATGGGCGAATTGACCGGCACGCCGCTGGAAAAAAGCCTCGAGAGCCTGAAAAAACAGTGCCTGGCACTAGACCGGCAGGTGGCTGACGACGGTCGGCACTGGCTCAGCAATGCCCGCGAACTGGCCGATGTCGCCACGGCCATGGCCCGCGAACGCTATCAACTGGACGTCTGCGACCCGCGCGCGGAAGTGACGGGCGGGGCAGTGATCAACCGTGACTTCGAAGTGCTGGTGTACACCTGGACTGCGCGGCTCAAAAGCTTTGATCATCAGCTGGATGAGATTGAAGTCCAGTATTCCTGAGATATCGATATTGGCTGTACCTACGCCTTCGCGAGCAAGCCCGCTCCCACATTGGAATGCATTCTCATGTGGGAGCGGGCTTGCTCGCGAAGGCGATTGCATAGGCACAAATAATCCCCAACCCTGTGAACAACCCCAAGACACTCTTTCACCTTTAATCATTGGGCCGTTCGTCGCCCCTGGTGCTAATCTGCTTTCCACTTTCAGCACAGTCGAGCCGCAACCCGTCATGGGTTCAGGGAAGACGACCTCACTTTCAACAACGGACACTGAACGGGTCATACATGAATAAATCAGCAGGCGTGCTACTGGGAATTGTTGTCGCAATCGGTGCCATCAGCGCAGGTGGGGCCTGGTTCACCAGCACCAGGATCGAAGGTGTGCTGAACACCTCGATAGCCGATGCCAACAAGGAACTGCAGGCGGCGATGGTTGGTTCCAACGGCACGGCGTCGCTGGAGCTGGTGTCGCTGGAGCGTCATGTGTTCAGCAGCACCGCGCACTATCGCCTCAAGGGCGAAGGCGAAATGTTCGGCGAAGCGCCGGTCGAGTTGCTGTTTGTCGATCACATCGAACACGGCCCGTTGCCGTTCTCGCGCCTGATGTCGCTCAAGTGGCTGCCGGTCCTGGCGACCAGTCACTACGAGCTGGAAAAGACCCCGTTCACCGAGAAGTGGTTTGCCGCCGCCAAGGACAAGTCCCCGCTGACCGGCGTGGTCAATATCGGCTATGACAACGCTACCAATGGCACCTTCGAGTTGCAGCCGCTGGAAATGGCACTGGATGACAAGTCGAGCATGAAGTTCTCCGGCTTGAAAATGGACGTCGACGCCAGCGCCAAGGCGCAGAAGGTCAAGGCCAACGGCTACATGGACAGCCTGAAGGTGACCACCGTGTCCGAAGACCAGACGCCGGTGCAGGTTGAATTCAATGGCCTGACCCTGGCCAGCAACCTGACAAAAAGTACCTACGGTTTCTACACCGGCGAAAACGTCGTTGAACTGGCCAGCGGCAAATCGACTTTTGGCGTCAAGCAGTCGGTGCTGGACTTCAAGAAATTCGAGATGAAAAACCTGACTGAAGAAAAGGGCAGCAACGCCTCAGGGCGTGCCGATTACAAGGTTGGCGAAGTGTCCCTGAACGGCAAGACCATTGGTTCCGGTTCGCTGGCCATGAGCCTGAAGAACCTCGACATTCCGGCGACCCTGTCGTTGATGCAGATTTACCAGAGCAAACTGCAGCCGTATGAAAGGGCGGTGGCCGAAGCAA
The DNA here is from genome assembly GCF_058807755.1 of Pseudomonas sp. GW821-FHT12A04. Taxonomy (NCBI): domain Bacteria; kingdom Pseudomonadati; phylum Pseudomonadota; class Gammaproteobacteria; order Pseudomonadales; family Pseudomonadaceae; genus Pseudomonas; species Pseudomonas sp. GW821-FHT12A04. The sequence continues at coordinate 595,986 of NZ_JBXAQZ010000001.1, read as the reverse complement.
CGGCGGCCGGTCTGCCGGCACCGGAGCTGAAACTGACCGAAGCCGAAGAGGCGCTGCTCAAGTCCAGCCTGGAAAAACTGCTGGCGGCCGGACCACAAGTGGCCCTGGAAAACCTGTCGTTCAACACCGCCAATGGTGAGAGCCGCGCCAACATGGTGCTCGATCTGACCAAGCCACAAGCTATCGATCTGCCGACCGATCAGTTGGTCAGACAGCTGATCGCGCTGCTGGACTTCAAGCTGCAAGTGTCCAAACCCATGCTGATCGATGTGCTCACCGTGCAATCGCAAATCGACGGTCAGACCGACGCCAAGCTGATTGCCGATCAGGCCACCGCCACCGCGGACATGTTCAGCAGCATGGCGGTCGGCAGCCAATTGGCAAAACTGGACGGCAATAACATCGTCACCAACTTGCGTTACGCCAACAATCAGGTGGACTTCAACGGCCAGAAAATGACCGTCGAAGAGTTTGCCGGTTTTGTGATGAGCAAGTTTGCGGATGCTGGCGCCACCGAATAACGGCGGCCGTTTACCCCGCAACGCCCGGCCTCTGCATCGCGCAGGCGCCGGGCGTTTTGCTGTCTGGCAACTCTAGGGAACGTCACGGATCAGGTGCCATGCCTCTTCCCATGGCAGCGGTTGTTTCATCCGCTCGGCGAGCATCGCCATTGCCCGGTCCATCTCGCAGGCTACCGCCGCCGACACCACGCCGTTTTTTCCGAACAGGCCTATGAACGGCGGGTTGTAAGGGTCGCCCTTGAACTCGACTTCGTCCCAGGCCTCGGAGTGGCCGAGGTAGTCATAGGTTTTACCGAAATGCCAGGTCCAGAAAAACGGCACGTCGAGGTAATGCTCGTCACCGCCCAGCATATTGGCCGCGGCGATCCGCGCCTGCTGTTGGGCCAGTCGCCAGTGTTCAATGCGCAGGTATTTGTTGTTCAGCGGGAACGTTGCGATATCGCCAGCCGCCCAGAGGCCGTCGGCCACGCGCATTGCGCCATCGACATGCAGCGAGTGATCCTGCTCCTTCGGTAACCCGGTAAAGGCCGCAGTGGCTGGCGTCACGCCGATGCCGACCAGCACCAGATCGGCTGCCAGGCGTTGGTCGTTGTCCAGGCGCACGGCTTCGACCTTGTCCGTCCCTTCGATCTGTACCGCATTGCCCTGGGTATGAAACACGACGCCATGAGCTTCATGTCGTGCGCGAATGGCCTTGCCGACCGTGTCGCCGAACTGTTTGGCAAGCGGCACCTCGTGGCGGACCAGTACGGTCACGTGCAGGCCAAGCTGGCGCAGGGACGAGGCGGATTCCATGGCAATAAAGCTGTCGCCGATGATCACCACCCGCTGGCCGGCGCTGGCGCTGTCCAGAATCTGCTGCGCATGGGCTTTGGAGCGCAGGACGAACACTTGCGGCAGGTCGGCGCCGGGCAGCGTCAGCGGGTTGGGTACGCCGCCGGTGGCCAGCAGCGCGGCGTCGTATGTCAGTGATTGGCCGTCAGTCAGCCGCAGCGTCCGGTTTGGCGCGTCCAGGCTTGCCACTTCGCCTCGCAGGCGTTCGATCCGCTGCTCGCGGTAAAAATCCTCATCGCGTAGCGGCGGGACTTCGTGCAGCGGCATCTCCCCGGCGATCACGTATTTGCTTAGCGCCGTGCGGTCGTATCCAGCGTCGGCTTCGCGGTCGATCAACAGTAACCGGCCGCCGAAACCTTTCTCGCGCAAACACGCCGCCGCCGCCGTGCCTGCCGCGCCAGCGCCGACAATGATGAAGGTTCGTGGATCGTCGGCCGGTGGCGCGTGGGCGTCCGGCATCGGCTGGTCGCCGACCCAGATGTCGCCGTCACGGACTTCAAGGGGATAGCGCTTGAGGCTGTCCAGGGCTGGGGGTTCGCACAGCCCGCCATCCTCGACCCGAAACTGCGCCTTGTGCCATGGACACGTCAGGCGCCCGTGGCATATCGCGCCGTCCGCCAGCGGGGCTCCGGCATGCGGGCATTCGGCCTGATAAGCGCGCAGTTGTTCGCCGGCCCGCAACAGCAGAATTTTGCTGTCCTGGACCTGCACTTCCAGACCCCGGTCTTCGGGCACATTGGCAACACGCGCAACGCGATGCAGAGTCATGATTGCTCTCCAGACAGACGTTTCACTTATGAGTCTGGTACTTATCGCGAGGTTCAGCCAATTGCCCCTGCCACGGCGTGAACGGTCCGGCTATAGTTTGCACGCCGACGACGGCCCAACACGTACAAGGTGCTCCGGTATGCCCCGATTGACCTCAATGAACCCTTGGCTTGCGGCCTTGGCAGTCGCCCTTTGCGTGCAGTTCCCGGCGCAGGCCCAGGAACGTTTCACCCTGAACATTCCTGGAGTCTCCGATGACCGCCTGTTCACGTCGGCCGCTGCCAGCGATTCCGCGGGCTGCGGCGGGCATAACATTTCCCCGGCATTGAACTGGAACGCCGGCCCGGCAGCCACCCAAAGCTACGCCATCGTCATGCACGACCCTGACGGCCAGCAGGGCCAGGGCATCGATCAGTGGGTGCATTACGGCATCAAGGCCGGCACCCACCAGATCCCGGCCGGCGCCGGGAGCAAACCCGGCCTCGAGGGCGTCGCCGGTACCAACAGCAAGGCAACCACCGGCTATGTCGGCCCTTGCCCGCCCGTTGGCGACAGCGCGCACCACTACATCATCCAGATCTACGCTCTGGATCTGCCCCCGGACGCCTTGCCCGCCGGCCTGACCCGCGCGCAACTGCTGGACAAAATCAAAGGCCACGTCCTGAAAAACAGCAGCGTGGTGCGGCGCTATCACCGCTAAAGGCTGATTGCCCCAGCGGATTTGCAGAAAACTGAAGTGCGCGGCATTCCGGGGATTTGGCATCCACCCCCGAAAGCGCGCACTATCAGTGCTATAGCCGATGCGTTGGAGGATGCCGTGGCAAAAAAAATCGACCGCATCGCCCAAATGCTCAACTGCCCGCAAAAGGGTGAAGAACTGCGGCGAGCGATTACCGAGAGTCGCAAGGATTTTCTGCTGAATCAGCCGGAAGAGGATGTTGTTGAAGACGACGACCTTGAAGAGGAGTTTTTCGAGGACGACGAGGATGATGATGAGTACGACGAGTTCGACTGGACTACAGAATGAAAAAAAAAACCGCTTCGGCGGTTTTTTTGTGGGCCAGGACAGCACCGGTCGGAGACTCGTTGACCCCCATGCTGAAAATGGCACACTATCAGGTACTTTTTTACGTACCTTTGGAGCCGCCATGGAGCAGCTACTTGCAAGTCGTTCGGTCAGCATCACCGAGCTCAAGCGCAGCCCGAGTACTGTAATCGAGCAAGCCGGTTCCGAGCCTGTTGCCGTGCTCAACCACAACCGTCCAGCCGCCTATCTTTTACCGCACGCGGCCTATCAACAGCTGCTGGATCGGCTGCACGCTGCCGAACTTCGTGAAGCCATTGCGGCGAGCCGCAACGATCCGCGTCCGGCCGTCGCTGCCGATACAATGTTTGCCGAGCTTGATGCGCTGATTGATGAGGTAGAAGCAGAGCAACACCGTCCATGAGGCAAGTGCTTTTCTCTGCATTGGCACGGGACGATCTGCTGCAAGTCGCTCGTTTTATCGCCCGGGACAATCCTGAACGGGCCCGGACGTTTGTGGGCGAGCTACGCATGCAGTGCGCGCGATTAATCGAACAACCGAATCTGGGTGTTTCAAGAGACGATTGCGCCAAGGGATTGCGAATGCTTCCCCATGGCCGATATCTGATCTTCTACTGTTTGGCGGACGACGAGATCAAGGTCGAACGCGTGCTGCATAGCGCGAGAGACATTGGCCGGCTGTTTGAAAAAAACAGCATTGATCATTAGGCGCGAAGCTTGCAATCACCCACAAAAAAGCCCCAGACCCATAAGGCCCGAGGCTTTCTTGTAACAGCGGTATGGTGCACCAGGCGGGATTCGAACCCACGACCCCTGCCTTCGGAGGGCAGTACTCTATCCAGCTGAGCTACTGGTGCAGCGGGCGCCATGATACTCATATGCGCTGCGGGCGTCCATGCTGCTGAATCGCCTGCGTTTTTTTAAAGCTGTAACGCGCGTTTGCTACGTTGATCAGAAAAAATGGGCAAAAGCGTCGTTTTCGTTCTTTTTTTCGAACAGCCTATTGTCCTTTACCCCCTTTGATCCTAGGATTCGTTTGAGATTTCAAACGCTCTTGTCTGGGTGCTGAACCGCACGAGTTCAATCAGTGCGCTATTTATGTGCTTCAGCCCGGTGAATGATTTCCCTGACGGCAGCCTATCGAGGCGCCTTTCTACAATCATAATTTGCTCCGCATTCGTTGCGGTGCTGTTAAGGAAAGCCGACATGCAGCTTAAAGACACCCAGTTGTTCCGCCAGCAAGCCTTCATCGATGGCGCGTGGGTCGATGCGGACAATGGTCAGACGATCAAGGTCAACAACCCGGCAACGGGCGAAATTCTGGGCACCGTGCCGAAAATGGGCGCTGCCGAAACCCGCCGTGCGATCGAAGCTGCCGACAAAGCGCTGCCGGCCTGGCGTGCACTGACCGCCAAAGAACGTGCGACCAAGCTGCGTCGCTGGTACGAGCTGATCATCGAGAACCAGGAAGACCTGGCTCGCCTGATGACCCTGGAACAAGGCAAGCCATTGGCCGAAGCCAAGGGCGAAATCGTTTACGCCGCTTCCTTCATCGAATGGTTCGCCGAAGAAGCCAAGCGTATCTACGGTGACGTGATTCCGGGCCACCAGCCAGACAAGCGCCTGATCGTGATCAAGCAGCCAATCGGCGTGACCGCTGCAATCACCCCGTGGAACTTCCCGGCTGCGATGATCACCCGTAAAGCCGGCCCGGCCCTGGCCGCCGGTTGCACCATGGTGCTCAAGCCTGCTTCGCAAACCCCGTACTCCGCTTTCGCCCTGGCCGAACTGGCCCAGCGCGCCGGCATTCCGGCTGGCGTGTTCAGCGTTGTTTCCGGCAGCGCCGGCGATATCGGTACCGAGCTGACCAGCAACCCGATCGTGCGCAAGCTGTCCTTCACCGGTTCGACCGAAATCGGTCGTCAACTGATGGCCGAATGCGCCAAGGACATCAAGAAAGTGTCCCTGGAGCTGGGCGGCAACGCGCCGTTCATCGTGTTCGACGACGCGGACCTGGATAAGGCCGTCGAAGGCGCGATCATTTCCAAATACCGCAACAACGGCCAGACCTGCGTCTGCGCCAACCGCCTGTACATCCAGGACGGTGTTTACGACGCATTCGCCGAGAAGTTGAAAGTGGCTGTCGCCAAACTGAAGATCGGCAACGGTCTGGAAGCAGGCACTACCACTGGCCCGCTGATCGACGAAAAAGCCGTGGCCAAGGTGCAAGAACACATCGCCGATGCCTTGAGCAAAGGCGCGACCGTGCTGGCGGGTGGCAAGCCGATGGAAGGCAACTTCTTCGAGCCGACTATCCTGACCAACGTGCCGAACAACGCTGCCGTGGCCAAGGAAGAAACCTTCGGTCCATTGGCTCCACTGTTCCGTTTCAAAGACGAAGCCGACGTGATCGCGATGTCCAACGACACCGAGTTCGGTCTGGCCTCGTACTTCTATGCTCGTGATCTGGGCCGTGTGTTCCGTGTGGCTGAAGCCCTGGAATACGGCATGGTCGGCGTCAACACCGGGTTGATCTCCAACGAAGTCGCGCCGTTCGGCGGCATCAAGGCCTCGGGCCTGGGCCGTGAAGGCTCCAAGTACGGCATCGAAGATTACCTGGAAATCAAATACCTCTGCCTGGGCATCTAACCCCGGAAGAGCATTGCTTCAAGCGCAAAGGGCACGAGAGCGCTGTCCCTTTGCGCCGCTTCAAACCGGAATTTTCTCGGTGGCCGGGAACGCAGTGGCAGTCGATCATCGCATGCTGCCGCCGTTGTTCCCCGCCGCTTAATCCTTGAACCACGCCGCCCGATGAGCGGTGAATGAGGAATGTATGCGCAAGACTAACGCTTCTTTGATGGCCCGCCGTACCGCTGCTGTTCCACGTGGTGTTGGCCAGATTCACCCGATCTTCGCCGATTCCGCGAAGAACGCGACCGTAACCGACGTTGAAGGTCGTGAATTCATCGACTTCGCCGGCGGTATCGCCGTACTGAACACCGGCCACGTGCACCCGAAAGTCATCGCCGCCGTGACCGAGCAGCTGAACAAGCTGACCCACACCTGCTTCCAGGTACTGGCCTACGAGCCGTACGTGGAAGTGTGCGAAAAAATCAACGCCAAGGTCCCAGGTGATTTCGACAAGAAAACCCTGCTGGTGACCACCGGCTCCGAAGCCGTGGAAAACTCCATCAAGATCGCCCGTGCCGCCACTGGCCGTGCCGGCGTGATCGCCTTCACCGGCGCCTACCACGGTCGCACCATGATGACCCTGGGCCTGACCGGTAAAGTCGTGCCTTACTCGGCCGGCATGGGCCTGATGCCAGGCGGCATCTTCCGCGCGCTGTACCCGAACGAACTGCACGGCGTGAGCATCGACGATTCGATCGCTTCCATCGAACGCATCTTCAAGAACGACGCCGAGCCGAAAGACATCGCTGCGATCATCATCGAGCCGGTTCAGGGCGAAGGTGGTTTCTACGTCGCTCCGAAAGAATTCATGAAGCGTCTGCGTGCCCTGTGCGACCAGCACGGCATCCTGCTGATCGCTGACGAAGTACAGACTGGCGCTGGCCGTACCGGTACTTTCTTCGCGATGGAACAGATGGGCGTTGCTGCCGACCTGACCACTTTCGCCAAATCCATCGCTGGCGGCTTCCCGCTGGCCGGTGTGTGCGGCAAGGCCGAATACATGGACGCCATCGCTCCAGGCGGCCTGGGCGGCACCTACGCCGGTAGCCCGATCGCTTGCGCCGCGGCCTTGGCCGTGATGGAAGTGTTCGAAGAAGAACACCTGCTGGATCGTTGCAAGGCTGTTGGCGAGCGTCTGGTAACCGGCCTGAAGGCCATCCAGGCCAAGTACCCGGTGATCGGTGAAGTCCGTGCCCTGGGCGCGATGATCGCGGTCGAGCTGTTCGAAAATGGCGACAGCCACAAGCCGAACGCCGCAGCCGTGGCGTCCGTTGTGGCCAAGGCTCGCGACAAGGGTCTGATCCTGCTGTCCTGCGGCACCTACGGCAACGTTCTGCGCGTCCTGGTACCGCTGACCTCGCCGGACGAGCAACTGGACAAAGGCCTGGCGATCATCGAAGAGTGCTTCTCCGAGCTCTGATCCCCGGTGTGACCTGATCCACAAAAAACCCGCTTCGGCGGGTTTTTTCATGCCCCTTGAAACACATCCCGCCCATTAGCGCTGTATCGGATGGCTTGCATTGGCTAAGGTTTGCGCATTGCCAGGGAGAGCTGTATGACAACCGTCATTTTACCCGCCGTTCCAAGAGTCCTGATCGCCGAGGCCGACCCCTGGTCCCGGGATTTGCTCAAGGAAGTGTTGTTGAACGTACGCTGCGATGCGCGGCTGGATTTGTGCGCCGATGGTCAGCAAGCGCTGGAGCTATTGGCTGCCAACCCCTATGACCTGGTGATCGCCGACTGGGAGTTGCCCGGCGTCGATGGCCTGAATGTCCTGCGCAGCATCCGCCAGCGCAAACGCAATCCGCCCATGCCGTTCATTCTGATGAGCAGTCGCAACGACAGTGCCAGCGTGCGCGAGGCCTTGCCGCTGGCGCCGGCCGCGTACCTGACCAAGCCCCTGAATATGCAAAGCCTGACCCATCGATTGCAGGGGCTGCTGCTGAACGCTGGCGAAGAAGTCTCGTGCGAAGTGCCGTCGCTGGCACCGGGCATGACGTTGTCGGTGTTTCTGGAGCGTCGACGGGAATTGGCTGACGGTGCGCCGCTGATGACCGACGTGCAAGTGGCGGTCAAGCGCAGCCTCAATCCCAATGGCCTCGATTTGACGGTGCTGGAAGACGAAGTCCGCACCGATCCGCAGGTTACCGCTGTGCTGATCGCCGCCGCCAACAGCGCGGCCCAGCACCACGGCACCGCTGTGCAAACCCTGTCCCAGGCGCTGCATCGCCTGGGCACCGGGCAGAGCATGAACCTGATTCTCGGGTTGGCGCTCAAGCGCAGTGCCCGGCTCAGCGATCCGCAATTGGCCGACTATGCCGAGCGTTACTGGGATCTGTCCCTGCACACCGCCGAATACGCGAGAACCCTGGCGCGCTTGCTCGATCTGGATCAGGAGCGCTGCTATTGCGCCGGCATGTTGCATCGTCTCGGCGATCTGGCGTTGCTGCGGTGTTTGCAGGAATGGAAACAGGCCGGTGGCGAACTGGACGAGCAGGAGGAAGTGGGCGAAGCGCTGGTTGAATTTGGCGCGGCCTATGGTTCGGCCTTGCGCACGCGCTGGCGTCTGCCACTGGAGTTGCGCGAGCTGATTGCGGCGGCCTACCAGCTCGGTGGCGGGGTTTACTCGCGCGAAGCGCTGGTGATGAACATGGCGGCGCAGATGGCACGCTTGACCGAGCATGAGGGCATCGAGGCGCTGGCGAAGAGCCGGACGGCGAGGTTGCTCAAGATCGGCTTGCCGGAGTTGATGCGTTTGCGCAAAAAGTAAGTACACCACCAACCCCTGTGGGAGCGAGCTTGCTCGCGATGAGGGGCTGACATACAACATCAATGTCGACTGATAGTCCGCCATCGCGAGCAAGCTCGCTCCCACAGGGTTCTGTGGTGATCCTGTCAGGCAGTGACAATCCGGTTCTTTCCCTCGCGCTTGGCCTGGTACATCGCCGCATCGGCCCGGGAAAACAGGTTTTCCACGTTTTCGTCCGCGGCGGTCAGGCTGGTCAGGCCCTGGCTGACGGTGATGCCGAACGTCTGGCCCTCATGGTTGAAACTCAATCGCTGAATCTGTTGTTGCAAGCGTTCAGCCACTTGCAGGGCCATCTGTGGCGTGCACCCGGGAAACACCGCTGCAAACTCCTCACCGCCAATACGCCCGAACAGGTCGCCACGACGCAACGCTGCGCGGCCGCTTTCGGCAATGCGTTGCAACACGTTGTCGCCTTCCTGATGACCGTAGGTGTCGTTGATCGTCTTGAAGTTATCAATGTCCAGCATCAGAAACGACAGCGGCTCGCCCTGTTGCCGGGTGTGTGCGAACGCGCGGTGGGCGCATTCGAAGAAATGACGGCGGTTGCTGCTCTGGGTCAGCGCATCGATGGTGGCCAGGCGATGCAGCTCGGTTTCCATCTGCTTCTTGTCGGTGATGTCTTCGGCGATGCCGACGATGATCACCGGTTGCCCCGGCTCGGGCTGGCGGTTGATGTAGCATTTGTCGCTTAGCCAGCGCACCTGGCCGTCTGCGGCGATGACTCGATACTCGCGGTCTTCGACGGCGCCTTTGTCCAGCACTTCGGCAAGGCTGCGTTCGGCATAGTCCAGGTCGTCAGGGTGAATGCTGTCGCACCATTGATTGCCGTCGGCCAGCAGTAGATCGGCCGAACGGCCAAAGATCCGTTCATAGGCGGGGCTGACGTAAAGCACCTTGCGGGTTTCCCAATCGAATGCCCACAGCACTGCATTGACGCTCATCAGCAAGGTGCTGAACAACTGTTCGCGTTCGCTCAGGCGTGCGACTTCGCGTTGGGCGTGCATTAGCGCTATCAGGGGCTGCGCGGCCTCGGGCCAATGCGACGGAGATGAGTCTTGCAGGTTTTTTGGGGCCATCGACACAAATCTCAAAGGGCATGCCGCGCGTTCGACAGCGGCCAACACCAAGCCCGCCGGGGATGGCGAAGTGTCTTTGAGATAGGGCTTTTGGGATGAAGTTCCCGCCTTGTGTGGCGAGGAAGCTTGCTCCCGCCGGGCGGTACTGATGGCACGCCACATAACCATGTGGGAGCGAGCAAGCCCGCTCCCACAGGTTTTTTCAGACGGCGGCAGGGCGCAGGGAGTAGGTCTTCAACTGATCGGCGAAGTCGCGCAGGGATTGAATCCCGCTGGCTTCGGCTTCGTGTACCCAGTCCTTGATGGCCGCCAGCATGTCGTGACCATTTGAGCTGGTCTTGACCCAGATCTGTTGCAGGGCCAGGCGTTTTTCGTAAATTACCTTCAGCGCCTGACTGTGCTCGAGCATGTTCTGGATGCGTACATGATGTTTGTCATCCAGCAGGCTGGTCTCCCGCGAAAGCAGGCGTTTGGCCCGGTGGAACTGGTGACGTACCGAGTGATCGACTTTTTCCAGCTCTTGCTTGACCAGCGGGCCGATCACCAATTTGCGGTACTGGGCCATGATCTGGAAGCGGTTGTTGAGGATCGCCATGGCGGTGTCCATGTCCAGGTTGCCCTTGCCTTCGACGCGATGGGCAATCGGCGCAACCCGTTGAACCTTGGCCAGGCGCAGGAAGCTGAAGACTTGAATCCACGCCCAGCCCAGGTCGAACTCCCACTTCTTCACCGACAGTTTTGCCGAGTTAGGGTAGGTGTGATGGTTGTTATGCAGTTCTTCGCCGCCAATCAGGATGCCCCAAGGCACCAGGTTGGTCGCCGCATCGCGGCATTCGAAGTTGCGGTAGCCGATGGCATGGCCCAGGCCATTGACCACGCCGGCGGCCCACACCGGGATCCACATCATCTGGATGGCCCAGATGGTGATGCCGATGGTGCCGAACAGCAGCAGGTCGATAACGCCCATGATCGCGATGCCCAGCAGCGGGAAGCGGCTGTAGAGGTTGCGCTCGATCCAGTCTTCGGGGCAGTTCTTGCCGTAGATGCGCAGCGTCTCGGGGTTTTCCGCTTCGGCGCGGTACAGCTCGGCGCCTTTGCGCAGCACCGTGGACAAACCCTTGATGACCGGGCTGTGCGGGTCATCGACGGTTTCGCATTTGGCGTGATGCTTACGGTGGATGGCAGTCCACTCGCGGGTGTTCTGCGCCGTGGTCAGCCACAGCCAGAAACGGAAGAAATGCTTAAGGCCGCCATTCAGCTCCAGAGAGCGATGAGCCGAGTAACGATGCAGATAGACCGTGACGGCGATGATCGTGACGTGGGTCATCAGCAGGGTGACTGCTACCAGCGACCAGGGCGACAAGCCAAGAAAACCTTCGTACCACATAGGCTGTAGGGCCCTCGATAAAGAAAAAACAGCCGTTGCATTATCACTAAGCCCACACAGAAAACCAGTCACCCTTTCAGATAAGAGTGGCTGGATGTGTCTTTAAACTATAATTCCAACCTTTTTGTAGGGACATGGATCGCCGGATGTCTGCCACCTATCGCGATGCCTTGCGTGCAGCGCTGCTCTATCTGCTGCTTTCTGTGGTTTGGCTGCAGATCAGTGGCTATTTATTAAACAGTTTCTTCGATAGCTCTGCCGAGCGATTGCGATGGCAACTGATCAACGGTTATGTCTGGGTGCTGTTCAGTGCCGGGTTGATCTTCATTGCCCGGGCGCGGCTGCTGCGGTGTCTGGGTATCGGCGCCAAACTGCGTGAGCGCGACGCCGACCGCATGCGCTTGCGCCAGGCGGCAGCCGTGTTCGACTGCACCCGCGAAGGCGTGCTGGTCACCAATCGGGAAGGTCTGATCGTCCATGTGAACCGGGCGTTCATGGAAATCACCGGTTACGGGTGTGAGGACGTGCTGGGGCAGCGGCCCAACCTGTTCAAGTCCGGGCGACACTCTCCGGAGTTCTATCAGGTGATGTTTGCCACGCTCGCCAGTGTCGGGGAGTGGAGTGGAGAAATCTGGAACCGGCGCAAAAGCGGCGAGATTTACCCGCAATGGCAAACGATCCGCCTGATCCACGACGACTACGGCCAGCCGAGCCAATATGTGGCGGTGTTTTCCGACATCAGTGCAATCAAGAATTCAGAACACGAACTGATGCACCTGGCGCACCACGATCCGCTGACCGACCTGCCGAACCGCCTGCTGTTCACCGACCGCGCCGAACAGGCCCTGGCCTCGGCACAGGTCCACAAGCGTGGCTGCGCGCTGCTGATGATCGATCTCGATCACTTCAAGATGATCAACGACAGCCTCGGGCATACCATTGGCGACCAGTTGCTCAAGGCTGTGGCCGAGCGCCTGGGGGCCATGTTCGGTCCGGGCGTCACCCTGGCGCGGTTGGGCGGGGATGAGTTCGCCATACTTGCCGAAAGCTGTCCGCAACTGGTTCAGGCCGCTGCGTTGGCCCAGCGGATCATCGAGGGCCTTAAAGAGCCGTTCCTTATTGATGGGCACCAGCTGTCCATCAACACCAGCATCGGCATCAGCCTGTTCCCCAGCGATGCGTTGAGCGTCGAGCAACTGCTGCGCAATGCCGACTCTGCACTGTTCAAGGCCAAGAGCGCGGGGCGCAATGATTATGCCTTGTACACCGAAGAGTTGACGGCCCACGCCCAGCAACGGGTCGAGATCGCCTTCGAATTGCGCCGCGCCCTGGACCGACAAGAGCTGCGGGTCTATTACCAGCCGGTTCACGACCTCAAGAGCCGTCGCCTGATCGGCGTCGAGGCGCTGGTGCGTTGGCAGCACCCGCAGCGGGGCCTGGTGTCGCCGGCGGAATTCATTCCGGTCGCCGAACGAACCGGTCTGATTGCAGAAATCGACGCCTGGGTCATGGCGCAGGCGTGCCGGCAGATGTGCCAGTGGCAGCAGGACGGGGTGGTGCTGTCGTTCGTCGCGGTCAACGTTTCTTCGCGTCTGTTCGCCCGTCGTGAGCTGTATCAGCAGGTGGCGCAGGTCCTGCGCGAAACCGGGCTGGAGCCGGCGTTTCTCGAGCTGGAAGTCACTGAAAGCGCGGTGATGGAAGACCCGGAAGTCGCGCTGGAGCAGATGCATTGCCTGCGCGAGCTGGGTGTGCGCCTGGCCATCGACGACTTCGGCACGGGTTACTCATCGCTGCTGCGGCTCAAGCGTCTGCCGGTGCAGAAGTTGAAAATCGACCAGGGCTTCGTCGCCGGATTGCCGTGGGATGAGGATGATGCGGCGATCTCGCGGGTGATCATTGCGCTGGCCCAGAGCATGGGCATGCAGGTGCATGCCGAGGGGATCGAACAGGCTGAGCAGGCGGAATTTCTGCTCGAACACGATTGCGATCTGGGTCAGGGCTACTGGTTCGGGCGGCCGGTACCGGCGGAGCAGCTTGACTGGATGCATGAGCCGGTGATCGTGTAGGAGCAAAACCTGTGGGAGCGAGCTTGCTCGCGATAGCGGAATATCAGTCGACATTTCTGGTGAATGAAACTCCCTCATCGCGAGCAAGCTCGCTCCCACAGGGTTTTTTTGGTGTGCCTGAAAGAGGGTGATTCACCTCAAGCTCTTGTCTCCACAGTTAATTTCTTCTGGTTATATAAACATTCTTAAATAGTCTTTTTAAGAATATCTACACCTCTCTAGTATTGCTCTCAAGCCGCAAGCAGTGCCGACACTGCGAGGCAACCTCTCAGTTGAAGGAGCAGCAATATGAGCGCATCCCTGCGTAGCGTCGACGGTCAAGACGAAGCCACCATCCTGCGTGAAATCCAGAGTGCCCTGCGCGATCTGCGCTTTGGCGCCGTGGAAATCACCGTGCACAACGCCCAGGTGGTGCAGATCGAACGCAAGGAAAAATTCCGTTTGCAGCAGCCGGGCAACAAGTCGGGCTGAGGCGAATCAGGCAACGCGATATCCCATAAGAAAAAGCCAACAATCCAAGAATTCCAGGAGCTTTCACCATGTCGTCGATTCGTCATTTCGCTTTGGCCGCCCTGGCCAGCGCCCTTTTTGCCGGTTCCGCCGTTGCCAAGGACTATGAGCTGCTCAACGTGTCGTACGACCCGACCCGCGAGCTGTATCAGGACTACAACGCCGAATTCATCAAGTTCTGGCAAAAGGACCACGCCGGTGACTCCGTGAAAATCCAGCAATCCCACGGCGGTTCGGGCAAGCAGGGTCGGGCGGTGATCGATGGCCTGCGTGCCGACGTCGTGACCCTGGCCCTGGCCGGCGATATCGACGAAATCGCCAAGCTTGGCAAGTCCCTGCCGGCGGACTGGCAAAAGCGCCTGCCGGACGCCAGCACGCCTTACACCTCGACCATCGTGTTCCTGGTGCGCAAGGGCAACCCTAAAGGCATCAAGGACTGGGGCGACCTGATCAAGAATGATGTCTCGGTGATCACACCGAATCCGAAAACCTCCGGCGGTGCGCGCTGGAACTTCCTCGCGGCCTGGGCCTATGGCCTGAAAGCCAATGGCGGCGACGAAGCCAAGGCCAAGGAATACGTGCAAACCCTGTTCAAGCACGTGCCAGTGCTGGATACCGGCGCCCGCGGCTCGACCATTACCTTCGTCAACAACGGCCAGGGCGACGTATTGCTGGCCTGGGAAAACGAAGCCTTCCTGGCCCTGAAAGAAGAGGGTGGCGCCGACAAGTTCGACATCGTCGTGCCTTCGCTGTCGATCCTCGCTGAGCCGCCGGTGGCGGTAGTCGACAAAAATGCCGAGAAAAAGGGCAACGAGCAGATCGCCGAAGCCTATCTCAAGCACCTGTACAGCCCGGCCGGCCAGGAAATCGCGGCGAAGAACTTCTATCGTCCACGTGACAAGGACGTGGCTGCCAAGTACGCCCAGCAGTTCCCGAAACTGGAGCTGGTGAGCATCGACAAGGACTTCGGCGGCTGGAAAACCGCACAGCCGAAATTCTTCAACGATGGAGGGGTGTTCGACCAGATCTATCAGGCGCAGTAATCTTAAATAGCCATCAACGAGCCCCGGATTCACCTCCGGGGCTCAGTGCGTTCTCAACCAAGGACTTTTATGTCGCGTCGTATTTCCCCCGTCATACCCGGCTTCGGGCTGACGCTGGGCTACACCTTGGTGTACCTCAGCCTGATTGTGCTCATACCACTGGCGGCGATGTTCGTGCATGCCGCTCAACTCACCTGGGATCAGTTCTGGGCAATCATCTCGGCGCCACGGGTGCTGGCCGCGTTGAAGCTCAGCTTCGGCACCGCCCTGTGTGCCGCGATCATCAACGGCATCATTGGCACGCTGCTGGCCTGGGTATTAGTGCGCTATACCTTCCCTGGGCGAAAAGTGATCGATGCAATGATCGACTTGCCGTTCGCATTGCCCACGGCGGTGGCCGGTATTGCGCTGACGGCGTTGTACACCCCTACCGGTCTGGTCGGTCAGTTTGCGGCGGATCTGGGTTTCAAGATCGCCTACACCCCTCTGGGCATCACCCTTGCCCTCACTTTTGTGACACTTCCATTCGTAGTACGTACCGTACAGCCAGTATTGGCGGATATTCCTCGTGAAGTCGAGGAAGCGGCGGCGTGCCTGGGTGCAAAACCCTTGCAGGTTTTCCGCCATATCCTGCTGCCGGCACTGCTTCCGGCATGGCTTACCGGTTTCGCTTTGGCCTTTGCCCGCGGGGTCGGCGAGTACGGTTCGGTGATTTTCATCGCCGGCAACATGCCGATGAAAACCGAGATTCTGCCGCTGCTGATCATGGTCAAGCTCGACCAATACGATTACACCGGCGCTACCTCCATTGGTGTACTGATGCTGGTGGTTTCCTTCGTCCTGTTGCTGCTGATCAACTTGTTGCAGCGGCGCATCGAAACCCCATAAGGAGGCGCACCCATGTCCCAATCGTCTATTGCTGCCGCTTCCTCGAACGCTGCCCGCCGTGGCAGCGCGACCTCGCGGCGAATCCTGATCGGCCTTGGTTGGCTGATTTTTGCGCTGTTCCTGTTGCTGCCGCTGTTCATCGTGGTGTCCCAGGGCCTGAAGCTCGGCCTCGGTGCGTTCTTCACCGCGATCTTTGAGCCGGACGCGCTGTCGGCCCTGAAACTCACGGTCATCGCCGTGTTGATTTCGGTGCCGCTGAACCTGGTGTTTGGTGTCAGTGCCGCGTGGTGCGTGAGCAAGTACTCGTTCCGCGGCAAGAGCATGCTGGTGACACTGATCGACCTGCCGTTCTCGGTGTCGCCGGTGATCGCCGGTCTGGTCTATGTGCTGATGTTCGGCGCCCAAGGCCTGTTCGGCCCATGGTTGCAGGACCACGACATCCAGATCGTCTTCGCCCTGCCGGGCATCGTGCTGGCGACGATCTTCGTCACCGTGCCGTTCGTGGCCCGTGAACTGATCCCGCTGATGCAGGAGCAAGGTACCCAGGAAGAGGAGGCCGCGCGCCTGCTCGGGGCCAACGGCTGGCAGATGTTCTGGCACGTCACCGTGCCCAACATCAAATGGGGCCTGATCTACGGCGTGGTGTTGTGTACCGCGCGGGCCATGGGGGAGTTCGGTGCGGTGTCGGTGGTTTCCGGGCACATTCGCGGGGTGACCAACACCCTGCCGTTGCACGTTGAGATCCTCTACAACGAATACAACCACGTGGCCGCGTTCGCCGTGGCGAGCCTGTTGCTGATCCTGGCGCTCTTCATCCTGCTGCTCAAGCAGTGGAGCGAAAACCGTATTAACCGCCTGCGCGCCAGCGCCGCGGAGGAATAATTCATGTCGATCGAAGTGCGTAATGTCAGCAAGAACTTCCACGCGTTCAAGGCGCTGGACAACATCAGCCTGGACATCCAGAGCGGCGAACTCGTCGCGTTGCTCGGTCCGTCGGGCTGCGGCAAGACCACGCTGCTGCGAATCATCGCCGGCCTGGAGACCCCGGACCAGGGCAACATCGTGTTCCACGGTGAAGACGTTTCCGGGCATGACGTGCGTGATCGCAACGTCGGTTTCGTGTTCCAGCACTACGCCCTGTTCCGCCACATGACGGTGTTCGACAACGTCGCGTTCGGCCTGCGCATGAAGCCGAAAAACCAGCGCCCGAGCGAAAGCCAGATCGCAACCAAAGTCCACGAACTGCTGAATATGGTGCAGCTGGATTGGCTGTCGGATCGCTACCCGGAACAACTCTCCGGCGGACAGCGTCAGCGCATTGCCTTGGCCCGGGCGCTGGCGGTGGAGCCAAAAGTGCTGCTGCTCGACGAACCTTTCGGCGCCCTCGACGCCAAGGTCCGTAAAGAGCTGCGTCGCTGGTTGGCGCGCCTGCACGAAGACATCAACCTGACCTCAGTGTTCGTGACCCACGACCAGGAAGAAGCGATGGAAGTCGCCGACCGTATCGTGGTGATGAACAAGGGGGTGATCGAGCAGATCGGTTCACCAGGCGACGTCTACGAAAACCCGGCCAGCGATTTCGTCTATCACTTCCTCGGTGATTCGAACCGACTGCACCTGGGCGAAGACAGGCACGTGCTGTTCCGCCCGCACGAAGTGTCGCTGTCACGCCATGAACTGGAAGACCACCACGCGGCGGAAGTGCGGGACATTCGTCCGCTGGGCGCGACAACACGGGTGACGCTGAAGGTTGAAGGGCAGAGCGATCTGATCGAGGCCGAAGTGGTCAAGGATCACGACAGCCTGATCGGGTTGGCGAAGGGCGAGACGCTGTTCTTCAAGCCGAAGGTCTGGCAGAAACTCGCGAATATCTAAAGCAAAAGCATCGCGAGCAAGCTCGCTCCCACAGGGGGTCTATGTGCACCATAGATCCTCTGTGGGAGCGAGCTTGCTCGCGATTGCTATCTAAACAGCGGCACGTTTCGGATTGACCCGTACCCCACCCGCCCGCGCCTCGATCTGCTCTTTCAGGTCATGCCGCATCCCCAGCATGAACGCCAGCTCGGCCACCACAAACAACGGCCCGACAATCAATCCCGTCACATCATCGACGAACGCCGGTTTGCGCCCTTCGTAGTGATGACCGACAAACTGAATCGCCCAACCGATCACGAACATCGCCACGCCGCTGCCCAGCCAGACCAGCGTGCTTTGCTGCGCCAGCGCATGACCGGCCCACACGGACAGCCCGAGCAACACGGTCATCAACACGCCCAGGCGCAACTCCAGGCGCAGGTAAAACCACGCCGATGCCAGCGAGACGAGCACCGCCGGTGAGATCCACACGCCCCCCAGCGACCACTCCGGCCGGGACAGCAACACCGCGACGGCGACCACGATCAGCGGAATGCCGATAAAGTGCGAGGCAATGTTGCGCGGGTCACGGTGGTAGGCAGCGTATTGACTGAGGTGGTCGACGAGGCTTTTCATTTTTGTTCTCCTGTAGGGTGATTGATCATGCCCCGGGGCCATTTCCCGCTCTGTCAGCCAGGCGACAATCTCTAGGAGTTTTCATGGATATGCAGGTCTGGCGTCCACGCCTGATGAGCGGTCAGTGGTTCAGCCATTTGCCTGTTTCCCTACAGGATAGCCTGCTGTCGGCGGCCAGGCTGCGGCGCCTGTCGCCGGGCCAGCGGCTGTTCAAGCGTGGCGATCCGCCCTGTGGCCTGTACGCGGTGCTTGAAGGCGCGGTGCGCGTCGGTGCCGTCAGCGAGCAAGGCAAGGAAGCGTTGCTGAGCCTGGTGGAGCCGCCGCACTGGTTCGGCGAAATCTGCCTGTTCGATGGCCAGCCACGCACCCACGATGCGTACGGCGTGGGCCAGTGCACGCTGCTGCACATTCCCCAGAACACCTTGCTGGCGCTGCTCGACGAGCATCCGCAGCACTGGCGGCAACTGGCATTGCTGATGAGCCAGAAGTTGCGCATGACCTTCATCAACCTCGAACAACTGAGCCTGTTGCCGGCCCCGGCACGGCTGGCGCACCGCTTGTTGATGATCGCCGAAGGCTATGGCGAGACCATTCCTGCGCGCCGCGTCCTGCAACTGCCCCAGGAGCAGCTTGCTTCAATGCTGTCGCTGTCGCGCCAGACCACCAACCAGATTCTCAAGGAACTGCAGGGGCAGGGGATCATCGGGCTGAGTTACGGCGAAATTGAAATCCTCGATGCCGAGCGATTGCGGGCACTGGCCTCGATTTAACTGTTTACGCAGGCCCATTGTGGGAGCGAGCTTGCTCGCGATGACGGTGTGTCAGTCTCCAGGTGTGTCGACTGACCGTCCGCTATCGCGAGCAAGCTCGCTCCCACAGGGGATCCGGATCATTCATCGCAACCCATCCCGAAACTGCCCCGGCGTCATCCCCGTCCAGCGCTTGAACGCGCGGCTGAAGCTGCTGGTGTCGGCAAATCCGAGCAGATAACTGATTTCGCTCAGCGACACCTGCGGGTCGCGCAGGTGCAGCAGCGCGAGGTTTTCGCGGCTTTCGTTGAGCAACGTGTCGAACCGGCAGCCTTCATCGGCCAGGTGCCGTTGCAGGCTGCGCAGGCTCAGGTGCAGGGCCTTGGCGATGTGTTCGGCGCTGGGTTCGCCTTCGGGCAGTTGTTCTTCAATGGCATCGCGAACCTTGCGCTCCCAGGTCAGCGGCTTGAGTTGTGCCAAGGTGCGTTTGAGCACGGTTTCGTTGTGTTCGGCCAGTTCCGGGTTGGCGTCATCCAGGTGGCTGTCGAAGTCGACGAGGGCGAACTCCAGCCGGTCTTCGTCGGCGCCGAAGTTCATGGGCGAGCGGAAGACTTTATGCCATTGGTGCGCGTCCGCCGGCTCCGGGCGACGCAGGTAGGTCGCCAGTGGCGCGTAGTCGCGACCCAGGCGATTGCGGCAGGTGCGCACGTAAATCGCCATGAACGCATCGATGGCTTCGAAGGCCGGGGCGGGGTTGCCGGCCGGGATTTTCAGGCTGAAACGGTAGCGATCCTCGGCACGGGTCAGTTCCAGTTCCAGGGCATCGCTGACCACCTGGTGATAGCGCACGATGCGCTCGAACACTTCCCGCAGGCTACCGCTGGCCACCAGCGCATAACCCAGCGCATGGAAGGTGGTCGGGCTGACGAAACGCGAAACCCGCAAACCGATCGCCGGGTCACCGCTGGCCTGCACCGCCAGATTCCACAGGTGCGTGGTGCCCGACAGTGGGTAGCGCGCGTTCGGGTCGTCCATCAGTTGCGGGTCGAGCCCCGCTTGCTGGCACAGGGCGGTGCTGTCGATGCCCAGGGCATCGAGTTGCTTGCGCAGGGCGCGGGTCCAGCTGGCGAGGGAGGTCGGTTCAGTCATGCTGATTGGCGCTTCCGGTCAACAGGTTGGCGTTCTCGGCTACCGCCTTGCAGAGGTTTCCAAGGCAGGATGCAACCATCAATAACCAGAGGATGGAAGCATGAGTGGTACTTCTGCAAGCCCCCAACGACTGAATGCAGCCCAACGATCGGCCCATATCCGCGAAGTGGTGCTGGCCAGAGGCGTCGAGCTGCGCGAGCAATACCCGATTCTCAAGCATCAGGACGCCCTCGGCGCAGGCATTCTGACCTTCGCCATCGCTGGTATGGTCGGCTCAGCGGCGCTCTACATGAGCGGGCACATGGCGTGGTGGGCGTGCCTGCTGCTCAACGCGTTTTTTGCCTCGTTGACCCATGAGCTGGAGCACGACCTGATCCACAGTATGTACTTCCGCAAGCAGAAGGTGCCGCACAACCTGATGATGGGGCTGGTGTGGCTGGCGCGGCCGAGCACTATCAATCCGTGGATTCGCCGCCATCTGCACCTCAATCACCACAAGGTGTCGGGCTCTGAAACCGATATGGAAGAACGCGCCATTACCAACGGCGAACCATGGGGCATCGCGCGATTCTTGATGATTGGCGACAACATGATGTCGTCGTTCATCCGCATGCTGCGGGCCAAGACCTGGGCGCAAAAGATCAGCATCGTCCAGCGCACCCTGAAGGTCTACGCACCGCTGGCGCTGATGCATTGGGGCGCGTGGTACGTGTTTCTCGGTTTCCACGCAGCGAATGGCGTTGCACATCTGATGGGTGCACCGATCGAGTGGTCGGCGACCACGTTGTCGGTGATGCAGGTGATCGACATCGCGGCAGTGGTTATCATCGGCCCGAACGTGTTGCGCACGTTCTGCCTGCACTTCATCAGCTCGAACATGCACTACTACGGTGACGTGGAGCCGGGCAACGTGATGCAGCAGACGCAAGTGCTGAACGCGTGGTGGCTGTGGCCGTTGCAGGCGTTCTGCTTCAACTTCGGCAGCAGCCACGGGATCCATCACTTTGTGGTGAAGGAACCGTTCTACATCCGGCAGCTCACCGTGCCGGTGGGACACAAGGTGATGCGCGAGATGGGTGTGCGGTTTAATGATTTCGGCACGTTTGCGCGGGCCAACCGGTTTGAGCGCAAGGACGAATTGGTCGGGGATAAGGTGCGTACGGCTCGGGCTTGATGGTTGTTTGTTAAGGCCTCATCGCGAGCAAGCTCGCTCCCACAGGGTGTGTCGGTGTGAATGCGATCTTTGCATCACATCGGCCAGTGTGGGAGCGAGCTTGCTCGCGATAGCTGTGGTTCAGGTTGAATCAATCCGGCTGAAACGGCGACTCACTCAAGATCACCCCTGTCTCATCCACATACCGCTGCCAATGTTCGATCAAGGCACTGAGCTTCTGCGGTTGGCTCGACGCCAAGTCATGAATCTCCCCCGGATCATTGCCCAGGTCATACAACTGCCAGGTCGCCGGCCCCACCGGTCCCGGGATGTAGACCGCCTTCCATTGCCCTTGCCGAATCGCCCGTCGTCCGAACAATTCCCAACCGGTGACGGTGTGCTCGTCATGCACTTGCGCCGTCTCGCCCGACAAGAACCCAAGCCACGACTTGCCTCGAACTTCCGCCACGGGTTTGCCGTGCCACTGCTTGCCTGGATGACGCACGCCGGCCAGATCAAGAATGGTCGGCGTGATGTCCATCACCGTGCCAAACCCATGGCTGATCTGGCCCTTGAGCGGCAGCTGCGGGTAGTGCACCAGTGCCGGAACACGGATCCCGCCTTCGGTCGTGAAGGCTTTGAACAGCCGCGACGGCGCGGTCGCCACTTGCGCCCAGTTCGGCCCGTACCAGACGTAGGAGTTGGCGCGACCGATGTTGTCCAGGCTGTTGTCATAATGCTGGTTGAGATAGGTCAGCAACTGCGGGCCGAATTTCGGAAAGGCCTCCAGCAACGCCCCTTCGGCACCGTTATCGGACATGAACAGGATGAAGGTGTTGTCCAGTTGCCCCTGCTGGCGCAAGTAATCGACGACCCGCCCGATGTTCCAGTCCATGCGCTCGACCATCGCCGCATAAACCTCCATGGCCCGCGCGGAGATCTGCCGTTGCTCGTCGTTCAGGGCGTCCCATTGTGCAGTCAACTGGATCAACGGATGCGGCTCGACATCGGCCTCGATCAGCCCCAGTTTTTTGAGTTTTTCCAGACGCTCTAGTCGCAGTACTTCAGGGCCGGCGTCATAGCGCCCGCGGTATTTTTCCACCACCTCGGCCGGCGCCTGCAGCGGCCAGTGGGGCGCGGAAAACGGCAGGTAGGCGAAGAAAGGCCGGGTCTGGTCGCGCTCCTTGAGGTATTGCAGCAGCTTGTCGCCAAAGGCATCGGAGGAATAAAAATCCTTCGGCAGTTCGTCGATGAATTGGTCGTCTTCGATGTACAGCGCCGGGGTGGATTTCAGCAGCCGTGGCGTCGTTTCATCGTAGGTCGGCTCGAAGCCGTAATGGTTGGCCGCGCCGGGCAACAGCGAAAACGAACGCTCGAAACCCCGGGCGTGAGGCGCCAGTTCTGCGGTCAGGCCCAGGTGCCATTTACCGCTCATCAATGTCTGGTAACCGGCCTCGCGCAGCAGCTCGGGCAGGGCGACCACGCGGTCGTTCAGGTGTCCTTCGTAACCCGGTTTGCCGATCAGGTCCGGGGTCAGTGCTTCGGCCATGGTGCCGATGCCGGCGATGTGGTGGTCAGTACCGGTGAGCAGCATCGAGCGGGTCGGCGAGCAGGTCGGCGCGGTGTGGAAGTCGGTCAAGCGCAGGCCATTGTTGGCCAGTGCATCGAGGTTCGGCGTGTTGATTTCGCCACCGAAGGCGCCGATGTCGGAAAAGCCCAGGTCATCGGCCAGGATCACTAGAAAGTTGGGACGTTGCGGCATCAAGAATTTCCTTTTTCAGTAGGCAATGAAGGACAACGGCAGATCGCGGACCTGCACCGGCACGGGGGGCTGGTAGTGATCGTCGCTGGTGAGTTCGTGAAGCAGTTCCTCGCGTAACTGGTGGAAGTCGAAACTGCTGCGCTGGCGCGGATGGGGCAGGGCAATGTCGACCACTTGTTTGATCCGCCCCGGACGCGGCTCCATCACCACGACACGGTCGGCGAGGAAGATCGCTTCCTCGACATCGTGGGTGACCAGCACGGTGGTGATTTTTGCCCGGGTGCGGATCGCCAACAGTTCGTCCTGCATCTGCTGGCGGGTCAGTGCATCGAGGGCGCCGAAGGGTTCGTCCAGCAGCAGAATCCGTGGGCTGGCCACCAGGCCGCGAGCAATGGCCACGCGCTGGGCCATGCCGCCGGAGAGCTGGTGCGGATAGGCGCGGGCGAAGTCGCCCAGGCCCACCAGTTCGATGAAATCGTGGATGCGCTTGTGCTTTTGCGCAGCGCTCAATGGCTCGTTGACCAGGCCCAGGCCGATGTTGTCGGCCACGCTCAGCCACGGGAACAAGCGGTGTTCCTGAAAGACGATGCCGCGCTCGCCGCCGATGCCGGTGACGGCTTTTCCGTCCACGCTGATTTGCCCGCGAAACTGCGTATCGAGGCCCACCAGCAGCCGCAGCAAAGTGGATTTGCCGCAACCGCTGGAGCCGACAATGGCGACGAACTCGCCCTCGGCGATGTCCAGGTTGAATTCGCGAATGGCCTCAAGTGTGAAGCCGTCGACGTCGAAGGTTTTGCCCACGTGATTGAAGCTGACAATCGGTGCGTTCATGCGTGTCTCCAGCGAGTGACGCGGATTTCCAGGCGTTGGCCAATGAGGTTGAGCAGGGCGCCGGTCAGGCCCACCAGCAGCATGCCGGCCATGATCAGGTCCATGCGCAGCAGTTGCTGGGCGCCGATCATCTGGCTGCCGATGCCGCCGTTGGACGGCATGAAGTATTCAGCGCCAATGGTGCCGAGCCAGGCGTAGATAAGGCTCAGCCGAAGCCCTGCAAAAATTCCCGGTGCCGCGCCCGGTAGTACCAGTCGAACCAGGCGCTGACGCAGACTCAGGCGCAACACCTGCGCGGCCTCGTTCAGTTGCGGCGAGAGGTGGGCGACGCTGCGTTGGGTGGCGATAAACAGCGGGAAAAAGGCGGCGAGGGCAACGAACACCCACTTGGCCAATTCCCCCAGGCCGAACCACGCGGTGAGCAGTGGCACCCAGGCGAATATGGCGATCTGACGGATGGCGGCGAGGGTTGGGCCGAGCGCGCGTTCACTGGTGCGCGACAACCCCAGCAGCAATCCCAAGGCAAACCCGAGCCCGCCACCGAGCAGCAACCCGCCAAGGGTTCGGCCCAGGCTCAGGGCCATGCCACCAAGCAATGTGCCGTCGAGCAAACCATCCCGAGTGGCCTGCAGGACGGCCAGCGGGCTGACCAGAATGTTTGCGTCGATCCATTGCTGATCCGAGGTCAGTTGCCACAACGCCAGAAGCGCCAGTGGCAGCAGCCACGGTTGCAGGCGTTGCCAGCCTTGATAACGCGGCCCGCGACGGATTTCGGCGGTGGCGGGGTGCGGCCAGTGCACCAGTTTCCTGTCCAGCAAACCGATGCCGCGATCCATCGCCACACCAATCAAACCGATCACCACAATGCACACGAACACGATGTCGAGCATGAACAGCTGCCGCGCCCAGACCATCAGGTAGCCGATGCCTTCACTGGAAGCGAGCAGTTCAACAGCGAGCAGTGAAGTCCAGCCGGCGGCCAGTGCGAGGCGCACACCGGCCATGAATGCCGGCAGTGCGGCAGGCAGCACTAGGCGTCGGATCAACAGGTGCCTGGGCAGGCGCAACACGGCGGCGGCTTCGCGCAGTTTTGGTTGTGCATCGCGCACACCGACCAGTGTATGCAGGGTCACCGGCACCACGATGGCCTTGATCAGCACCACCAGTTTCAGCACTTCGCCAATGCCGAAAAACACCATGAACAATGGAATCCAGGCCAGGGTCGGAACTTGCGCCAACCCGGCAAAGGTTGGAAATACCAGGCGCTCCAGTCGACGACTGAAGCCCAGTGCCGCACCCAGAACAGCGCCTGCGCTGATCCCGGCCAGCAGCCCCCAGAACAAGCGTTGCAGGCTGATCCACAAATGGCTCCACAACTCGCCTTGGGACAACTCCAGTGCGCTGTTCCAGACCAGGCTTGGCGCAGGCAGGATCTGCTCGCTCATCCAGTGATTGCGGCTGGCGAGCCACCAGAGGCTGAACAGGAGAGTCGGCAACAACCATGGCAACAGCCGATGGTTCAGGCTCGGCCAGCGCTGCTTGTTTTCAAGCGACGGCGCGGGCAATGGCAAGCTGAGCAGAGAAACACGGGCCATGGGTGACCTCCGTTGTCGGGTTGCAATACAGGCCTGCTTTTTTGTGGGAGCGAGCTTGCTCGCGATGAGGGCATGTCAGGCGACTCATGTGCTGGATGACACACCGCTATCACGAGCAAGCCCGCTCCCACAGGGTTCAAGGCGTATGCAAAATTGATCTATAAAAAATAAAATCAATGCTATTGAGAGATAAGCGAAACCATTTAAGGCCTCCATAAGCCACTGCATCCAATGCATTCGAAGAATATTTTTGATGCTGCCAAGGCATACGCCACGGAGAGGTCCGCAGGCCTTGATATAGATCCAAATAGTCTAAAAATGTGAATTTATAGTATTTAAGTGTTGGTTCTACTTGGGCCTACTTTCGGCTCCTCAACGCCCGTTGCCTCAAGGAGCCGCACCCATGAACCTTCCCTTCAAACGTGTCATCAGTCTGTTCGCCGCACCGGCCCTGGCGGGTCTGCTGGCTTTCACGGCCAACGCTGGTGAACTCAAGGAAATCCGCATCGCCGTGCCGGACCTGAGTGCCGGTACCCAGCACAGTGGTGGCGGTGTCGTGGATGTGCTGCGTGATCAACAGATCTTCGAAAAGGCTTTCGCCGATCAAGGCATCAAGATTCAGTGGAGCTTCTTCAAGGGCGCAGGCCCGGTGATCAACGAGGCGTTCGCCAACGGTCAAGTGGACCTGGCCTACCTCGGCGATCTGGCGGCCATCATCGGCAAGTCCAATGGTCTGGATACGCGACTGCTCAGCGCCTCGGCGCGCGGGGTGAAGCATTACCTCGGCGTGGTGCCGGGTTCAGGGATCAAGACCCTGCAGGACCTCAAGGGCAAACGCGTGGCCATCTTCCGTGGCACCGCCAGCCAGCTGTCCTTTGACGCGGCGCTGGCTAGCCAGGGGTTGAGCGAGAAGGATGTGAAAGTCATCAACCTCGACTTCAACGCGGCGGTCGCGGCGCTGGCGGCGAAGCAGATCGATGCCTCGTGGGGCGGTTCCGGGCTGACGGCGTTGCAAGCCAAGGGGCTGGCCGAGTTACCGCTAAATACCAAGGACCTGGGCGGTGCGGGCAGCGTGCAGGCGGTGCTGATAGGGACTGGAAAGTTTGTCGATGCGCATCCGGAGGCGGTGGCGAAATTGCTCAAGGCCCAACAGCAGGCCGTGGAGTGGCTGACCCAGGACAGCAACAAGGACGCCTACATTCAGTTGGTGTCGGGGTTGGCGAGTTATCCGGCGGTGATCCTCACGCAGGACCTGAAGGATCAGAAACTGAGCGAGGTGTTCCCCTCGACGCTTGACCCGGTGTTCCTCGGCAAATTGCAGGATGCCGTGGACCTGGCTTCGCAGCAGAAGCTGATTCGCAAGTCGTTCAAGGTCAGTGATTGGGTGGCGCCGGAGTTGGCTGCTGCGAAGCTCTGAATCTTTAGTGAATTCATTGGCCTCATCGCGAGCAAGCTCGCTCCCACACTGACCGTGTGAACACTGGAGGTCCCCTGTGGGAGCGAGCTTGCTCGCGATGAGGCCCTAAACCGCAACGGGCATCTGCTGCCTGTCCACCGCCACCAACGTCTCGATCATCGCCCGCGCCGCCGGTGACAACCGGAACCCCGTGCGGCTGACAATCCCGCACCGCGCATTCATGCTCTCAATGTTCTGCGGCAGGTTGCGCCAGTGCAGCAGCACCAGCGAGCCCTGGGCAATGTCTTCAACAAACGCTTCTTCAGTCCCCACGCCGATGGCATTGGATTGCAGCACCACTTTCACCAGCGCCGGAAAATGCTCGGTCTCGATGGTCGGTGAAAAATCCACCCGCCCACTGAGGTTTGCCAGCAGTTTGCGAATGCCCGGCGGGATCTTCGTGGTCGCCAGCGGGTAATCGAACATGTCGTTGGTCGACAGGCTCTCCTTGGCCAGCAGCGGATGCCCTGGCCGGCAGAAAAACACGCCGCGCTTGGGCGTCAGAGCCTGGGTCTGGAAGTTCGGATCGGACTCGAAATGGCGGATGTCGGCGATGAAGAATTCGATCTCTTCACGGCTCAGGGCGCGGCTGAGTTTCTCCCAGTTATCCACCTCGAAACAGGTGCGCACTTTCGGGTGCGCGTTGATGAACTGCGCCACCGCATCCGGCACCAGTTTCACCGCCGGCGCCGGGCCGCAACCGAAGCGCAGTTCACCGGCATCGAGCTTGGTCATCTGCGTCACTTCGCAACTGAGCAACGCCGCACCCTGCACCAGGCTGCGGGCATGTTGCAGCACCACCAGGCCTTCAGGGGTGGGGCGCAAATCCTTGTTGCCACGGTCCACCAGGACGCAGCCGAACTCGTGTTCGAGCCCCTGAATGCTGCGGCTGAAGGCCGGCTGGGTAATGCCCATGGCCTCGGCCGCGCGCACGAAACTGCGGTGTTCGTCGAGGGCGATGAAGTAACGCAACTGGCGAAGATCCATATGCTTTTCCGGCATCCTAAAAATAGCTCGAAGGCATTTGCGACGAGGGTTGACTGAGGTTTTAAATGCAATCTCTTATTCCGTCAACGAAGCATGTAGATATCTATTAGATCTAAATGGAATATAGATAGAGCAGTGTTTCGCGGCCGGTTCAACCGCAAGCAGTCTGATGAGGGTCTACCCATGAGCAATGCCGCTTTCGCAGTACAACCCGCTGTTCACGCGCTTGAAATCCATCCGGTGGCCGGCCGCATCGGTGCCGAAATCCGTGGCGTACAGCTTTCGGGCGAGCTGGATGCCGCCACTGTTGAAGCCATTCAACAGGCACTGCTGCAATACAAAGTGATCTTCTTCCGCGACCAGACCCAGCTCGACGACCAACGCCAGGAGGCGTTCGCCCATCTGCTTGGCGAACCGGTGGCGCACCCGACCGTACCGGTGCGCGAAGGCACGCGCTTTCTGCTGGAGCTGGACGGTGCCGAGGGCCAGCGTGCCAGCTCCTGGCACACCGACGTGACCTTCGTCGAAGCCTACCCAAAAGCCTCGATCCTGCGCTCGGTGGTGGCCCCGGCTTTCGGCGGCGACACCCTGTGGGCCAACACCGCCACTGCCTATGACGGGTTGTCGGTGGAGCTGCGTGAGCTGGCCGACAAGCTGGTCGCCGTGCACAGCAACGAATACGACTACGCCGGCACCAGGCCTGACGTCTCGGCCGAGAAGCTGGAGCGCTATCGCAAGATTTTCACTTCGACCGTGTACGAGACCGAGCACCCGGTGGTCCGCGTGCACCCGGTCAGCGGTGAGAAGAGCCTGTTGCTGGGGCATTTCGTCAAACGCATCAAGGGTTATTCCCAGGCCGATTCGGCGCACCTGTTCGGTCTGTTGCAGAGCCATGTGATCCGCCAGGAAAACATCGTGCGCTGGCGCTGGAAGGCCGGTGATGTGGCGATCTGGGACAACCGCTCCACCCAGCATTACGCAGTGGATGACTACGGGACCCAGGATCGCATCGTGCGCCGGGTGACGCTCAAGGGGGAAGTGCCGGTGGGGGTGAACGGGCAGGTCAGCCAGACGGTGAAAGGGCCGGATATCGACGGCGTCTGAACTGACGCTATCGCGAGCAAGCTCGCTCCCACAGGGGATCTTCGGAGTTCACAGGATCAGTGTGGGAGCGAGCTTGCTCGCGATGGCGGCCTGGCAAGCAACAAAGCATTTACTTTGATCGGGAACCCCGCCTTATGAGTCCGTTGCACCTCGCTTCAACCTCTTCACCCCAACGGCTCAAACGCCTGCCACTGGCCTTGTTGCTGGCAGGCAGCGCCAGTTGGACCCAAGGCTATGCAGCCGACAGCGCCACCCCGGAATCCATTCCGGCCAAGGCCGCCACGGCCGACAGCGCGCAATTGGAAACCGTGACGGTCACCACTCGCCGCCGCGAAGAAAGTTCTCAGGATGTGCCGACGCCGATGAGCGTGGTCAGCGGCCAGACTCTGGAAACCCAGCGGGTCTATCGCATCCAGGATCTGCAGCAACTGGTGCCGAGCGTCAACGTCGCCTACATGCATGCGCGCCAATCCAGCGTGTCGATCCGTGGCCTGGGCAACAACCCGGCCAGCGATGGCCTGGAAGGCAGTGTCGGCCTGTACATCGACAACGTTTACCTCGGCCGCCCCGGCATGGCCGTATTCGACCTGATGGACATCGAGCAGCTCGAAGTGCTGCGTGGTCCGCAAGGCACCTTGTTCGGCAAGAACACCACCGCCGGCGTGATCAACATCAGCACCCGCGCGCCGACCTTTACCCCTGAACGCAGCATCGAATCTTCGGTGGGCGAGGACGGCTACTTCCAGACCAAGGGCACGATTTCCGGCCCGCTGAATGACGAACTGGCGGGACGTTTTTCCGCGTATCGCACCCGCAGCGACGGTGACATCAAGAATGAATTCGACGGCCACGATTTGAACGGTGGCTCCCGCGAAGGCTTCCGTGGGCAGTTGCTGTTCAAGCCTAACGAGTCGTTCAACTTGCGCTGGATCGGCGACTACAACGAGGAAGATTCCAGCGCCGGCACACGTGTGTTGTACAACACCGGCCCAACCATCAATGGCACCAACCTGTATCAGACCCGGGCCAACGCGGCGGGCGCGACACTGGTCGACGGCACGCACCGCAAGGTCAACCTGAACAACGAACAGCACGTCACCGTGCATCAGGGCGGTACTTCGGTCGAGGCCAACTGGACGCTGCCAAGCGACTTCACCCTGACCTCTATCAGCTCCTATCGCTGGTGGAATTTCACCCCGCGCAACGATGATGGTCTGAACGTATCCGCCTTCCACAACGCTGGCGTTTCGGTGGAGGATAAGCAGTACTCTCAGGAGTTTCGCCTGGCGTCGCCTACCGGTGGATTCTTCGATTACGTGCTCGGCGCCTACTACTTCGGTTCCGACCTGGACAACAAATCCTTCACCTTCTACGGACCGCAAGCGGACATCTGGAGCGGTACACCTAACGGTGCGCTGAACAACATCGACAGCGTCGGCAACGGTCACATCGAAACCAACAGCTTTGCGCTGTTCGCCCAAGGCACCTGGCACCTGACCGAACGCCTGGATTTCACCGCCGGGCTACGTGGCACCTATGAAGAGAAAAGCGCCAATGTCACCCGTGATGCCCCGGTGGGTGGTGCAGCGGTTACCGGTGCGGCGGCTGCGGCACGACGTGCTCGCGCTGGCGTCTTCGACTCCGGCGATCTGAATCAGTACAGCTCCAGCCCTTCGGGTCTGTTGAACCTCAGCTACCGCATCACCGACGACCTGCTCACATACGCCACCTTGTCCCATGGCGAAAAGTCCGGCGGGGTCAATCTGGCGGTAGGCACGGCAGCGGTTGCCGGCGCCGACTCGCTGCTGATCGGCACCGAGCGCGCCAATAACGCCGAGCTCGGTTTCAAGAGCACCCTGTGGGACCGTCGCCTGCAACTCAATGCCAACCTGTTCTGGACCCAGGTCAACGGCTATCAGACCAACGCCTACGACGCCATCAATCGCGTGCAATACCTGACGAACGCCGGCTCCGTGCGCTCCCGTGGCGTGGAGTTCGAAAGCACCCTGATCCCGCTGCGTGGCCTGACGCTGAACATCAACGGCTCGTACAACGACGTCAGCTACCTCTCCTACAAGGACGCGCCGTGCCCGCCGGAAGTCAGCCTGGCGCCGGGCGCTCCAGCGTCCTGCGACCTCAGCGGCCATCAAGTGGTCGGTGCTTCGAAATGGATCGGCAACGCCAATGGCGAATACAAATGGAACCTGAGCAACGGCTTCGAAGAGTACGTCACCGCCAGCTATGCGTTCCGCTCCAAAGCGGTGGGCACGGTGGAAGACTCCGACTTCGGGCAGATCCCGAGTTATGCGGTGGTCAACCTGTCCACCGGACTTCGCGGCGACTTCAACCAGGGGCAGTGGGACGTTTCGCTGTGGCTGAAAAACGCCTTCGACAAAACCTACTACACGACGCTGTGGACGGCTGCCAATGGCGGTTATGAAGGCCTGCTCGGCACACCGCGAACGCTGGGCGTGACCGGTCGATACGACTTCTGACGGCGAAAAACCATGCCTTGGATGAATACTTTCAATGCGGGCAAGGCATCGGTTTTTTTCCACTACGCCGGAGCCCTTGAACGGCGGGCTCTGGCGGTGGGTTGATGGTTTTATATATTCGCTAAAGGTCTAAACATAAGTTTAAACATTACTTTCAGCGCTAAGCGTTCAAGCCAATGATTGCTCTACCAGGACGTCGTCGGGGGATGTTCAGCACGACGTTCCGGTAATCCGCAAAGAGACCGCAAGGAGTTAAACAATGGGCAATGTCCAGACCGCCGCCGGTACACATGAAGTGCTGTGGCGCCTGGCACCCGGTGGTGAGCTGGTCGACCTCGGCCGACCGCACCGGGTGCCCTTGGGCCAGTTGCGTTTGCAGCGCGCGCCACAAGGCGTCCTTCGCCGACGGGAAACGATCGTGCTGGGCTTGCTGGCGTTGCTGGTGCATGGCGCGGTGATCTATTGGGTCAATCAGCAACCGACCACCGTGCTGCCCATCGTGCCACCGCAGATTCCGCCGATGACCATCGAGTTCTCGCGTCCGGCGCCACCGGTGGTCGAGCCGCCACCGCAACCTGTCCAGCCAGTGGTTGAGCCGCCTGCGCCCGTGGAAGACGAACTGGCTGTGAAGCCGCCGCCACCGAAGCCGGTTCCCAAGCCCAAAACGGTTGCCAAGCCGATACCGAAACCGGCGCCCAAGGCCGTTGAGCAACCACCCGCGCCGCCGAAACCGGCAGCGCCCGTAGCGGCTCCTGCGCCACCTGCTCCCCCGGCT
The DNA here is from genome assembly GCF_058807755.1 of Pseudomonas sp. GW821-FHT12A04. Taxonomy (NCBI): domain Bacteria; kingdom Pseudomonadati; phylum Pseudomonadota; class Gammaproteobacteria; order Pseudomonadales; family Pseudomonadaceae; genus Pseudomonas; species Pseudomonas sp. GW821-FHT12A04. The sequence continues at coordinate 563,802 of NZ_JBXAQZ010000001.1, read as the reverse complement.
CCAGCTCCCGTGACACCTGCTTCAGCGAACGCGGGCTATTTGAAAAATCCGGCGCCGGAATACCCCTCGCTGGCCCAGCGTCGTGGCTGGGAAGGCACGGTACTGTTGCGCGTGCATGTGCTGGCCAGCGGCAAGCCCGGCGAGGTCCAGATCCAGAAAAGCAGCGGCCGCGATGCGTTGGACGAAGCAGCGCTGAACGCGGTGAAGCGCTGGAGTTTCGTGCCGGCCAAACAGGGTGATGTCGCCCAGGACGGTTGGGTCAGCGTGCCCATCGATTTCAAGATTCATTAAACCGAAACCAAATTCGCGCGAAACGTTTACACGAGGAATACATCATGACGTTACTGGCATCTCCACTTGAATCCATCGAAAGCGCGGTGATCTGGCTGCTGGTGGTTTTTTCCGTCGCGACCTGGGGTCTGGCATTGCTCAAGGGCGTGCAGTTCGGTCGCCTCAAGGCACAGGATCGAAAGTTTCATCAACAGTTCTGGGCCGCTTCGAGTCTCGACTCGGCGGCCGAGCTGAGCGAAACCCGGCCCGGAGCGGCAGCCCGGGTTGCACAGGCCGGTTATGCGGCCATCCAGGTGGGCGAGGCGCCGCAGGCGGCGGACCTGAGCCAGGCGATCAATCATCAGGATCGTCTGGAGCGTGCCTTGCGACAGCAGATCGTGCGCGAGCGCCGGTCGCTGGAAACCGGGTTGGCGGTACTCGCGAGCATTGGCAGCACCTCGCCGTTCATTGGTCTGTTCGGCACGGTGTGGGGAATCATGGAAGCGTTGAAAGGCATCAGCGCGGCGGGCTCGGCAAGCCTTGAAACGGTCGCCGGGCCGATTGGTGCGGCACTGGTCGCCACCGGCGTAGGGATCGCCGTCGCGGTGCCGGCGGTGCTGGTTTACAACTATTTTTTGCGTCGTTTGAAACTGACGGCGGCGGACCTGGATGACTTCGCCCACGACTTCTACAGCCTGGCGCAGAAGAGTTCGTTCCGTGTGCTGATCCACCCGACGGCGCACAAAGTGGCGGCCCAGGGCAGCGTGCAGAAAGTGAAGGAGGCGTCCTGATATGGCCTTCTCCACGCAAGACACCGATGAGGTGCTCAGTGAGATCAACGTGACGCCGCTGGTGGATGTGATGCTGGTGTTGCTGGTGGTGTTCATCGTCACCGCACCGCTGCTGACCAACGCCATTCCGATCAACCTGCCCAAGACCGAAGCGGTGGCGCCGGTGGAGCAGAAAGACCCGTTGGTGGTGAGCATCGACGGTGTCGGCAAACTGTTTATCAACAAGGACGAGATACAGCCGGACTTGCTGGAGTTCAACCTCAAGTCGGCGAAGGCCAAGGACCCCGAGGTGCGCGTGCAGTTGCAGGCGGACGATGGGGTGAATTACGGCGAAGTGGCACGGGCCATGGCGTCGATTGAACGGGCAGGGATTACCAGGTTGTCGGTGATTACTGCGCGTTAACGGATTTTCGTTTTCCGGGGCCGTCTCCTTGGCAGGGTGCGGCCCTTTTTTTTGCCTCGATTTTCGCAACGCCGCAGTACCGCTGTGGGAGCGAGCTTGCTCGCGATGGCGGTGGATCAAACGACATCGATGTTGAATGTCCGGGCCCTATCGCGAGCAAGCTCGCTCCCACAGGTTATGTATTTAATATTCGATATGGATATTAATAAATAGCTTCTTATTCCTTAACGAATATAAATCCTCTCCCTATACTCGACCTGGAACAGACACGCAGCAGGAGAGCTCCCCCATGCGCAACGAATCAATTCGCTACCTGATTGTGCCGGGCTGGCAAGGATCGCCAGAAGATCATTGGCAAAGCCACTGGCAGAACAGCCTGCCGAATAGCGCACGGGTGGAACAGGCCGACTGGTTGACGCCGCGCCGTGAAGACTGGGTCGCGGCGCTGGCCGAGGCGATTGCCGCCGACAGCACGCCGGTGATTCTCATTGCCCACAGCCTGGGTTGCATCACCGTCGCCCATTGGGCCGCGAGTGCCCCCGTGCAGTTTTTGCGTCAAGTGCGCGGCGCGTTGCTCGTCGCACCGGCAGATGTCGAACGCCCGGCTTGCGCGCCGGCGTTGCGCAACTTCGCACCGATACCGACGGATCTGCTGCCGTTCCCCAGCCAGGTTGTCAGCTCCGACAACGACAGCGCCGTCAGTGCACCGCGGGCCCTGGAGCTGGCGCGTAACTGGGGCGCCGAGGCGGGGATTCTGTCGGGGGCCGGGCACATCAACGTGAAGTCCGGTCACCAGCGTTGGGAGCAAGGTTTTGCCTACCTCTATCGACTGCAAAACCGCATGGAACACCACGCCCTGCGCCGCGCTTGAACACTTTCTTTATTTAACGCCCCCGTCTCCCGGCGGTTTTGGGCGGGAGTCTGCCATGAGCTTTGAAACCTTCGGCCAGCCGCTGCTGACCTTTCCCGATGCGGAAAAAAGTCCCCTGAGCATCCGCGCCAAGGCGCTGGTGTTTGTCGATCCGCGTTCACGACAATTACGTGAAGACCTTGAGCAACTGGCCACGCGTTCAGTGTCAGTGCTTATCCGTGGCGAAACCGGCACCGGCAAGGAGTTGCTGGCCCGCCATATCCACCGCGCCAGTGATCGCGGCGGGTTGTTCGTGTCGGTCAACTGCGGCGCCATCAGCCCGACCTACGCCGACGCCGAATTGTTCGGCTATGCGGCGGGCAGCTACAGCGGCTCGGCGAGCAGTCGCGCCGGGTGGTTCGGTTCGGCCAATGGCGGCACGCTATACCTGGACGAAATCGGCGACCTGCCGCTGCCGATCCAGACCAAATTGCTCGCTGCCCTGGAGAACCACGAAGTCACCCGCGTCGGAGCCCATCAGCCGAGCCCGGTGGATGTGCGTCTGGTGGCGGCCACCAGCATCGATCTGGCCCAGGCGGTTGCCGCCGGAAAATTCCATGAACGCCTTTATCACTACCTCAGCGAAGGCCAACTCGAGCTGCCGGCACTGCGCGAACGCACAGGTGACATCCTGCCGCTGGCCGAATACTTCCTCGGTATCTACAGCCAGCGTCTCGACTTGCCAGTGCCGCTGATCAGCGAAGCGGCGCAGCTTGTGCTGGAACGGCACAGTTGGCCGGGCAATACCAGGGAACTGGAGAACGTCATTCACTTTGCATTACTGGTCAGTACGGGTGACGAAATCTTGCCGGAGCATTTGAATCTGCCGGTTGTCCGTCCATCTGCGGTTCTTGTACGAGGATGGATAGATCAACTTATTCAACAAGGGGATGTCGCTGAAGTCCGGGCGCTGAAAGAATATTTCGCAAGCATCAATATATAAGTACGTTTATTGGCGTTATAACGAAACCGGGCAATTGATGGTTGCCTGGTTTTTTTATGGGCGCTGATTGTTGCTGTTATATTTTGTACTATTTGCAGTGTGATTGTAACAATTTTGTATTTTGTGAGCTAATAGGTTTTGACATATCTTCTAGTTTCTCCCTGGATACATTGATATCCGTCGTTGTTACATATCATATGAAAAAGGATTTTTCTGTGAAGTTTGTTGGAAATAATGCTGCGATAGCTCCAGGTGTCGACGATGAGTTGAAAGATATCAATCCCCTTGTCGAGGGTTATATGCCTGCTGACCCGGAGATGGCGCCCCAGTCTTTTCAAGAGGCTGATTCTCCTGAGTGGATAGACCTCAAACGACTTCAGGTTTTCTCGACTTCGGGCGGAAACATAATTTACGCCAACGGATACCAGCAGTTGAGATTGATGGTAGTTGTACAAGCTGTCGACGAAGGGCAAAAGGTAGTTGGAATTTCCGAAAGCGAACTCGACAGCATTCAACTGCTGGATGCCTATTCCGGAAAAGCCCTGCCGATAGACACCATTCGAGACGGCGAGGAACCGGTGTGGAAGTGCATGCTGGAGCGACGCTTGTCGTACGCGCCGTTTCCTCACACGGGTGAACTGCATGGCCCGGTTGTGCGGGGGAAAGGCATCTTTCTCAAGGAGTTCTACGTCAGCAGCAACTCACCCGACCCCGTCAAGCTGATTGCGGCCATTACCCGTTCGGACGGTAAGGTGTTCTATTCGGAAGAAACCTCGGAATTCGGTGAAATAAGCCTGAGGACCGTGCCACCGCCGATCTATCGAAAAGAACAGTTCAGGGTCAAACACCTGTCCGCCAACTGGAAGCCGACAGAGAACGTTGCCAAGGTTGATCGATATGTCCTGGACCTGTTAGTGGACCAGCACCATATAAAATTCGTCGATTGCTCGATTGCCGGCGTATTGCATGCACGCAGTGAACATCCTGACTATCTCGGGTATTACGCCGTTGGCTATTTTAATGGGCTCAAGTCTAATGACGGCGCGGAGGCATTGTGGGAAACAGCCGATAAAATTGCGACCTACCATGATGAGCAAGGCAAAGTCACTTTTTTGATGCACTTTGCCAGAAAAGGCGGAGCGTCCACAGTTCGCTACGATCAATTGTCGGTGAAGATGTTTGTTCGGGATATGTATGGGAACGGGCATGAAGTCGACGTCGCAATGAACACCCAAAGCCCTTCGATGATCGAAGTTGTTTAATTTTACTGTATCTGCAGCGTCAAGGAATGATGATGAGTACAGCTATGCCAGAAGTGGAATCCAGTGCGTTCAATTTTTCTGAATTTATACAGTCTGGAGTGGACGTCCGTACCGGCTCTTATAGTACCAGCATTAATCTCGCGGGGTGGGTGGCCAACAATATCAACGGTCCGCTGATACCCTTCAGTATTTCATTCGATAGTTTCCGCACAACGGATTTCGGTTGGGGACGCGGTTGGTCATTGGGCTTGAGCTCCTACAATCGAAAGACCCGTAAGCTGACCCTTGCAAGCGGTGTTTCTTACCGTGTCTACATCAGCAGAGGGCAGCTCATCGTCCGGGATAAAAAGCTTCAAGACACTCGGGTCACGCTCGACGGCGACAACCTGGTTGTCAGCCATAAAAACGGTCTGATCGAGAGGTTGGTCAGGCCGGATGAAACTTATGATGAATGGTTGCCCGAACATGTCTTCTCCAACGAAGGGCGCTCGATCAACCTGAAATACATGTTGGTACGGGGCCGTCGCGTCCTGCACGAAATTCACGATCAGCAACAACGCGTCGTGGCCCTGAATCATGAAACGAAAGATCAACCCGCCAGCATTACCGTATGGCCTGATCATCCGCCAAGACGCTTGAAATTTGTTTTACGGGTTCGTGATGGTTGGCTTCGGCAGATAACCCTTGATCACGGTTCTGCCGAGCACCTTGCATGGTCATTCGATTACCAGTTACTCGATGGTTTTCTGGTCATGACGGATGTCCGCGCGCCGGGCGGCAGTGTCGAGCGTATCGAGTACGCTCCTCAGAAGCATCGGTTGCCGCTCGGGGCACCGATCAATGCCTTGCCGGCGGTGCGGCGCAGTGTTCTGGTGCCGGGTACAGGGTTGCCGACGATAACCCGTGTCTATGAATACTCCGACAAAAATTTCCTCGGCTATCAATCGGGACTTCGTTGGGTGCAGGACGGGGACCATCTGCATGGGCACAAAGGACCTTACACCTACTCCTGCACCGAACGCCTGGTTGCGGGGGAGGGTGTTAATGCGGTTGAACTGAGTCGCATCGAAAGAACCTACAACCGCTTTCACCTGATGATCTCGGAAAAATCCATTTCCAACGGCAAGGTTCAGCAAAAAACGGTTGTTTATCACGATGTTGACGGTCTGGACTTCTCTGGTCAGCCCGCCCATTTCCAACTGCAGAAAACAGCTGTCGTCAGTTATGTCGATATTTCCGCGAGCGCCACGCGCCGAACCGAAACTACCCATACGACCTATGATGAATTCGGCAATCTGCTAACCCAGATCAATCCGAGCGGAGCCCGGGAGGACTACGTCTATTATCCGGCCGAAGGTGCCGAGGGTTGCCCCCCCAATTCACTGGGCTTCATCACGGCATTGAAGGAGCGATCGGTCACGCCTTCACCTGATTTTGCCCCGGCGCCGACAGTCATTGTCCGTTTTTCCTACATCGACTTGCCCTCCTTGCGCGAAGGCGGTCATCGGTTTTTGTTGCCTCAAAGCGAAAGGTTGTTTGAAGGCGGGAACAACAAGCCATGCGTGGATACTCGATTCGAGTACATCGATGATGCCAGCGATGCATTTTACGGACGCCTCAAGAGTCGCTCGCAAACCGGGCACAACGGTCACCGCCGTCTCGAATTCAAATATTCAATTGATGGAGATTGGGTAAAAACCCTTCAACGATTGTTCGTGGGTAGTGAAAGGCATGATCGCAATGTCTGGCATGACCGATTTATCGGACAGGAAGTCAAGCTTCGGGATGGGGGCGGCAATGAGTTGTTGAAGAAGTACGACAATCTGAACCGTGTCGTTCGCGAGACAGCGGCATTCGATGGAACGGATATCGCGTCACGCATCACTGAATTCTACGGCGAAAGCCAGTCAGAGGACGGCGCAACCATCGGCATCACCAACATACGGGGAGTGCTGAGCAAGATTTGGCTCGACGGGGTCGGGCGCACGACCAAGGTCAAGGTTCAGGATTTCGATTCAGCCGACAGACCATTACGTCTGACCTATGAGGCCCACTACGACAATTTTGGGCGACTGGTGAGCGAAGTCAGCCAGGACTGGTCCGAGGGCAAGGCCACCGAGTCAACCACGACCTACAGCCACGACGGCTGGGGGCGCGTATGCAGAACGGTAGGTTCTGACGGTGTCCCGGTAAACGATGTGTTTGACCCGGTTTCATTGACTCGAACTTGCTGGCTCGACGGCGCTGGAAAAACCCGTTCTGTATTGAACGTGTTCGGTAAGCCGGACCGGGAAGAACGCATCGACTCCGAAGGTGCGGTCACTATCACCGCGACTTTTACCTACGACGGACTTGGGCGTTGCCTGACGCAAACCAACGAGGCGGGATTCGAAACGAGCTTCCGTTATGACCTTTACGGGCGTCTGATCGAGACGATTCTGCCGGATGGCACTTCGATAAAAAAAAAGTATGACCCCCTGAGCACGGGTGATCATCCAATCGAAATCAGTGCCGATGACTACGTATTGGGCACCCGGACTTACGACGGTTTGTTGCGTGTCACTCGTACGACCGTCGGCGGCAGAACCGAAACCAGGACCTATGAGGGGGGTGGTGCTCAAGCTTTGCAGCAAGTGACGGCGGCGGGCGATGTTTTCAGGTTCGCCCTTGATCCCATGCTCAACGGGGCAGTGACCGCGCGGATGGGCGGCCACGCTGAATCAGCCAGGCATCGATTTGATCCATTGACCGGGCAACTCGTCGAAACCTCCAGCCCTGCCATTCAGCGCCGGTTTGAGTACTCCAGGTCGGGCAAAGAAAAGTCCCGGGAGTGGATCTCCAGCGAAGGCCGCTTCGGCACTGCCACTACCCATTCATTGAATGGGCTGCCCATCAGCTTTATCGATGTCAACGATGTAGAAACCACTTACATCCATGACGCTGCGGCGCGGCCCGTGGAAATACGGCAGGGACCGGTTCTGGCGAAGTACGCCTACGGTGCCCGGGGCCAGTTGCTGACATTGAGTGTCGAGGACACCGCCTCGAAACGTTCGCTGACGACCACCTTGGTTCACGATGAGTTCGGTCGTGAGATTCAGCGTATTTCGCAGTTCGGCGACGGATCTCGCCTGGAGGTCATTCAAGCGTTTGGGGCCGATGACAAACTTCAGCAACGATCGCTGGTGTCCGGTGCGCAGTCACGTACAGAAACCTTCGCCTACGACAGCCGCGGGCGTCTGACGCGCTATGACTGTGAAGGCACGCAGGCACCGATCGATGCCTGGGGAAAACGCATTGATTTTCAGGCGTTCACCTACGACTACCTCGACAACCTGTTGACGGTGCGTACGGGGTTCGATGGTGAGGAGAACCTGTGCAGGTTTTCCTACGATCGTCCTGACAAAACCCAGTTGAGTTCAATGACTCACAGTCACGCGCACTATCAGCCCGGGCAAGTGAGTTTCGAATACGATGCCAACGGTAATCTGCTCAATGATAACCAGGGGCGCACGTTCAGGTATGACACGCTGAGTCGGCTCGAAAGTGTCGCCAGCGCTGGCGGTCGCACGCACTATCAATTCGACGGCGAAGATCAATTGCATGCGGTGGCTGCCGAATCCGCAGAGTTGATCAGGCTTTTCCATAGCGAACATGCGCTGTGCAGCGAAGTGGCGGGTAACCATCGACGCAGTCTGTTGTCAGGCGACGGCAAGTACTTGGCCGAGCAGCAAGGTGACGATGTTGTCTTGTTTGTCACGGATGGTCAGGGCACCGCCCTTGCTCGCCTTGGATCTCAAGACGAATCTGTTTTGTCCTGCCTTCCTTATGGTGATCGCCCCGCATCGAGCGGACTTGGCGCCCTGCTGGGGTTTCAGGGTGAGCGACTGGACCCTTCAACCGGGTGTTACCTGCTCGGCAGGGGGTATCGGGCCTACAACCCCCGATTGATGCGATTTCACAGCCCCGACAGTTGGAGCCCCTTTGAGGGTGGCGGCCTCAATGCCTATGCCTATTGTCTGGGGGATCCGGTCAATCTCAAGGATCCCACCGGGCATATCCCGACCCTGGGATGGGTGAAAATCGGAGTGACTGCCGCCCTGGCCGCCGCCGCGATTGCCCTCACCGTCGTGACCATGGGCGCAACCGCACCACTCGTGCCGATCTCGGCCAACGCCTTGGCCTTTTTAACCCTGGAGGTCATTTCCGCGACAGTTTCAATTGCCTCCGCGGTTGTCGATGAACTGGCCCCGGATAGCCTTGGCGCCCAGATATTGACCTACTCGTCGCTGGCGCTGGGAGTGGTGTCGTTGGGGGCCACCGCGGTTGCAAAAATTGGCAGTAAAGGCATTGGCTTTGCGTTGACGAAAAGTGTCGGCTCCCTGGCAGACGTGGTGGCTGCACAGCGAGGGGCAGCGCGGGTGGCGGTGGGGCGGCGTCTACACGGCGCTGTTTCTACGGCAAGTGAGGCATTGAGAAACACGGTCAAATTACAGAGCCGGCTGAACAACGTGTTGACGGCAAAAACGGTCACCAGTGGGGTGGGTATCGCTGCCAAATCAGCATTCGTGGTCGCGAATTCGGAAAAGTACGCTGCCAAAGCCGACGCATTGCTTCAAGACTACTGGCCATCACTGACTGAGGGTTTCAGTGCCCAGAAATTTCGAAGCGATGCGCTGGACGCTCTGGAGTCATTCACCCATGAGATTGGCGAGCAGATCATCAAGCTGCGCGGTGTTTGAACAACGATGAGCAGAGATCTAGATTTTTTCAAAATGGAATATCAACTTGAATAAAAGTTATTGTTCGGGAATAAAAAATCCCGGTATTGTCCGCTTTACGCCAGCGATAGCACTTCACTGGCACTCTCATGTTCAAGCCGTCGCCACAAGCGACTGTGATTTTCGATAAGGACACTGCATGAAAAAGGTTCTGTTGTTCACCGCACTGGCGGCTGCCCTGACCGCGGGCCTGGCCCAGGCTGGCGAGAAACTGGTGGTTGCCGCGACCCCGGTTCCACACGCCGAGATTCTCGAGCTGATCAAGCCAACCCTCGCCAAAGAAGGCGTGGACCTGGAAATCAAAGTCTTCACCGACTACGTTCAGCCGAACGTGCAGGTCGATCAGAAGCGTCTGGACGCCAACTACTTCCAGACCCTGCCGTACCTGAAGAGCTTCAACGAAGGCAAAGGCACTCACTTGGAAACCGTGATCGGTGTTCACGTTGAACCCTTCGGCGGCTACTCGAAGAAAGTCAAAACCCTGGCTGAACTGAAAGACGGCGCGACCATCGCCATCCCGAACGAAGGCAGCAACAGCGGCCGTGCCCTGATCCTGCTGCAGAAAGCTGGCCTGATCGAGTTGAAAGACCCGAAAAACGCCCTGGCCACGCCGAAAGACATCGCCAAGAACCCGCACAACTTCAAGTTCAAGGAGCTTGAGTCCGCGATGTTGCCGCGTGTGCTGGATCAGGTCGACCTGGACATGATCAACACCAACTACGCGCTGGAAGCGGGTCTGAACCCGGCTAAAGACGCCCTGGTGATCGAAGGTGCCGATTCGCCTTATGTGAACTTCCTGGTGGCCCGTCCGGACAACAAGGACAGCGTTGCCATCCAGAAACTGGCCAAAGCCCTGACCAGCCCGGAAGTGAAAGCCTTCATCGAGAAGAAGTACAGCGGCGCGGTACTGCCTGCGTTCTGATTCGCGAAGCAAACCCCTTCAAGGTTTCAAACGCCGACGGCTGATTTAGCGTCGGCGTTTTTTTATGGGTGCTCGATTTAACTGTGGCGAGGGGGCTTGTCGGGCCGCAGCATTCGCCCAGGGGAGCGCGGGAGATCTGTTTGGGGCCGCTTCGCAGCCCAACGGGGGCAAGCCCCCTCCACAGGGAGCCAGTTGACTCTGAATTGCTCAGGCCGGCCTGGCCTCCAATGCCCTGCGCAACGCCATCAAGAGTTTCAGAATGTCCTGCGGATCCAGCCGTTGCGGCGGTTGTACGTCTGCCATGTTCTCGTCCTTGTGAGATTTTGGCCGGGAGTCTGGCCAAAAGTGGTTCGTCCTTGGAGAGGCGTTTCGAAAAAAAGATCCTTCCTACGGCGCAAGGGAAAATAGACGTCTTCCATCTCCCGTCAAATTACGCGCCGTTCACTCCGGCCAATACCACGCCGGCTCATCCAGCATCCGCTGCCCGACAATCCCGGTCTGTCCGAGGTTCTTCTCCAGCACGATGCAATTGCACTCCGGGTCCTCCTGCAACGCCGAAATCAAACGTCGGGCGTGGGACACCACCCATACCTGACACTGCTCGGACGCGCGGATGATCAAGCGCGCCAGCGCCGGCAGCAGATCCGGGTGCAGGCTGGTTTCCGGTTCGTTCAGCACCATCAGCGTCGGCGGGCGTGGCGTCAGCAGCGCCGCGACCAGCAGCAGGTAACGCAACGTTCCGTCCGACAACTCGGCAGCCGACAGCGGCCGCAACAAACCTTCCTGAAAGAACTCGATGGCGAAGCGCCCACCCGGCAGAGGTTCGATGTTCAGTCGTGCACCGGGGAAGGCGTCGCTGATCGCCGCCCGCAAGGCCTCGGGGTCGCCAATTTCGATGATCGTCTGCAAGGCCGCCGCCAGATCGCGTCCGTCGTGGTGCAGCACCGGCGTGCGGGTGCCCAGTTGCGGTTGTCGCGCCGGGGCGTCGGAATCGCTGCGAAAGTGATCGTAAAAGCGCCAGCGGCGGATGGACTCGCGCATATCCAGCACTTCAGGCGAACTGCGCAGGCTGCCGACCTGATCGAACAGGCTGTCGAAAGTCGGCGTGTGCTGCGCCAATACATCCCACTTTCGATCGGCGCGGGCACGGATCATCGGGCCGTCACGATCGACCAGCAGACTGGCCGGGCGATAGAACGCTCCGGCCCACAGGCATTCGCGTTTGATCTGTGGGTCGAGGCTGAAGTAAGACGGTATCGGCGTGCTGCGTCCGGGCAGCATGAAATGGCCGTTGGAATCGGGCAGGCCGAGGCTGATCGAGTAGCCGAAATCCTCTCCCGCAAACCCCAGGCGCAGGCGTTTGACGCCCTGGCGCACGGTGGGCTCGATGGCGACTTCGCCAGTGCGCATGCGCCGGGAGATGGTTTCCGGGCCGGCCCAGAAGGTCGAATCCAGGCCACCTTCACGGGCCAGGGCATTGACCACCCCGCCGTGGGCGGTTTCCGCCAGCAGGCGCAGCGCACGGTACAGGTTGGACTTGCCGCTGCCGTTGGGGCCGGTGATCAGATTCAGCCGTCCCAGCGGGATCACCAGTTTGTTGATCGAACGGTAATTGGCCACCGCGAGGGTCTTGAGCATTTGGGTTCCTGAGGGGGGATCGACCGGGGCTCATTGTCAGGCATGCACACGCGTCTATGGCAAGTGTTTCAGGGCTGAAAGAGTGTGAGCTTTTTCTTCATAAGACGCTCGTGCAAGGTTCCAATCCTGTTCTAAGCTCTCTGTCGAGTTGTACATGGAAAAGGCCAAGGAGTTTGCATGGTGGTTCCCGGATTTAAAGTAGTCATGGCCTTGAGTGTCGTCACCCTGCTGACGGCTTGCGACGAGAAAAAACCCGTGCAGGAATACCTGCCACGGGTGTTCGTGCAAGTCGTTAAGCCGGCCGATTACGCGGTCCCGGTTACCCTCACCGGTGATATCCAGGCCCGGGTACAGACGGAGCTGTCTTTCCGCGTGGGTGGCAAGATCATCCAGCGCTCGGTCGACGTCGGTGATCGAGTGACCGCCAAGCAAGTGCTGGCCCGGCTCGACCCCAAGGATTTGCAGACCAATGTCGATTCGGCCCAGGCGCAAGTCGTCGCCGAACAGGCGCGGGTGACGCAAAGTGCGGCGGCGTTCGTGCGTCAGCAAAAATTGCTGCCCAAGGGTTACACCAGCCAGAGCGAATACGACTCGGCCCAGGCAACCTTGCACAGCAGCCAGAGCGCCCTGAGCGCTGCCAAGGCGCAGTTGGCCAATGCCAAGGATCAGTTGAGCTATACGGCGCTGATCGCCGATGCACCGGGGATCATTACCGAGCGCCAGGCGGAAGTCGGCCAGGTGGTGCAGGCGACGATGCCGATCTTCAGCCTGGCCCGTGACGGCGACCGGGATGCGGTGTTCAACGTCTATGAATCGCTGCTGGCCGAGAAGCCGAGAGATCACACCATTGTCCTCAGCCTGGTCGATAACCCTGCGATCAAAACCACTGGCACCGTACGCGAAATCACCCCGGCGGTGTCGGCGCAATCCGGAACCGTGCAGGTCAAGGTCGGCCTCGACAAACTGCCCGACGGCATGCAGTTGGGTTCGGTGGTGAGTGCCACGGCCAGCGGATCGGGCAAGTCGGTCATCGAGTTGCCGTGGTCGGCGCTGACCAAAAACATCAGTGCCCCCGCTGTCTGGATTGTCGACGACAAGGGCAAGGCCCAATTGCATTCAGTCACGGTCGGCCGCTACCTGACCGGCAAGGTCATCATCAGCGGCGGGTTGAAGGACGGGGACAAAGTCATCATCGCCGGCGGACAACTCTTGCACCCGGACATGGAAGTCGAAATTGCCGAAAACACTTACAAGGATCTGACGTGGGGAGCCAAGCCATGAAGCCTTTATGGGCGTTGTCCATCGGGCTGGTGCTGAGCGCCTGTTCCAAAAACGAACCGCCGCCGGCGCCGGTACGGCCGGTGTTGTCGATCAAGGTCCAGACCTTGAGCGAAGAGGACCTGGGCCGCTTCGCCGGTAGCATCCAGGCGCGCTATGAAAGCAATACCGGCTTCCGCGTGGACGGGCGAATCGCCAGCCGTAACGTCGATGTCGGCGCCGAGGTGGAGAAGGGGACGCTGCTCGCCACCCTCGACCCTTCCGACCAGCAGAACCAATTGCGTTCGGCCCAGGGCGACCTGTCGAAAATTCAGGCGCAACTGATCAATGCCAAGGCCAGTGCCCTGCGCCAGCAAGCCTTGTTTGATCGTGGGGTCGGCGCGCAAGCGCAACTCGACGAGGCCAACACGGACCTCAAAACCACCCAGGCCTCCCTCGATCAGGCCCGGGCGGCCGTCAACCAGAGCAAGGACCAACTGGGCTACACCGAGCTGCGCGCCGACCATAAAGCCGTGGTCACCCAATGGAGCGCCGAGGCCGGGCAAGTGGTAACGGCCGGTCAGCAAGTGGTGACTCTGGCGCAACCGGACATCAAGGAAGCGGTGATCGACCTGCCCGATACCCTGGTCGATCAACTGCCCAGCGATGTGGTGTTTCTGGTCGCTGCGCAGCTGGATCCGAGCATCAACACCACCGCCATCATCCGTGAAATCGAACCTCAGGCTCAAAGCGCCACACGCACCCGTCGCGCCCGCCTGAGCCTGGCTGAAACACCAGATGGCTTTCGCCTCGGCACAGCCATCAGCGTCACCCTGAGCTCGGCGATCAAGCCGCGTATCGAGTTGCCTGTCACCGCGCTGCAGGAGGTCGATGGCAAGCCACGCATCTGGGTGATTGATGCACAGAATAAAACCGTCTCCCCCCGTGACATCACCGTGATCAGCCGTACCGACAGCACCGTGGTGCTGGCTGGCGGCGTGAAGAACGGCGAGCGGGTGGTCAGTGCCGGTGTGAACAGCCTCAAGCCGGGGCAACAAGTGAAAATCGACGAGGACAGTCAATGAAAGGGCCTTTCAACCTCTCGGAATGGGCCCTCAAGCATCAGTCGTTCATCTGGTATCTGATGTTCGTCGCGTTGTTGATGGGTGTGTTCTCGTATTTCAACCTGGGGCGCGAAGAAGACCCTTCGTTCACCATCAAGACCATGGTGATCCAGAGCAAATGGCCGGGGGCGACCCAGGAGGAAACCCTCGAACAGATCACTGACCGGATCGAGAAGAAGCTCGAGGAGCTCGACTCCCTCGACTATGTGAAAAGCTACACGCGCCCCGGCGAATCGACGGTGTACGTGAACCTGCGCGACACCACCAGTGCCAAGGACATCCCGGAAATCTGGTACCAGGTGCGCAAGAAGATCAACGACATCAAATACCAATTCCCGCAAGGCATACAGGGGCCGTCGTTCAACGACGAGTTCGGTGACGTCTTCGGGTCGATCTACGCCTTCACCGCCGACGGCCTGACCATGCGTCAGTTGCGCGACTACGTGGAACAGGCCCGCATGGAAATTCGCGGCGTGCCGGGGCTGGGCAAGATCGAAATGGTCGGCCAGCAGGACGAAGTGCTGTACCTGAACTTCTCCACACGCAAACTCGCTGCGCTGGGCATCGATCAGCGTCAGGTGGTGCAGAGCCTGCAAACCCAGAACTCCGTGACCCCGGCGGGTGTCATCGAGGCCGGGCCGGAGCGGATTTCGGTGCGCACTTCGGGGCAGTTCGCTTCGGAGAAAGACCTGGCCGAGGTCAACCTCAAGCTCAATGACCGCTTCTATCGTCTGGCCGACATTGCCGAAATCAGCCGCGGCTACGTCGATCCGGCCTCGCCGGAATTCCGCTTCAACGGCAAACCGGCCATCGGCCTGGCGATTGCCATGCAGAAGGGTGGCAACGTCCAGGCGTTCGGCAAGGCCCTGCACACCCGTATTGACCAGTTGACCGCCGACCTGCCGGTCGGTGTCGGCATTGACAACGTCTCCGACCAGGCCGTAGTGGTGGAGGAGGCCGTTGGCGGCTTTACCAGCGCGTTGTTCGAGGCCGTGGTGATCGTACTGTTGGTCAGCTTCGTCAGCCTTGGCGTGCGCGCCGGGCTGGTGGTGGCGTGCTCGATCCCGCTGGTGCTGGCGATGGTGTTCGTGTTCATGGAATACAGCGGCATCACCATGCAGCGGATTTCCCTCGGTGCACTGATCATCGCCCTCGGCCTGCTGGTGGACGATGCGATGATCACCGTGGAAATGATGGTCACGCGTCTGGAATTGGGCGAGACCAAGGAGCAGGCGGCGACCTTCGCCTACACCTCCACGGCGTTCCCGATGCTCACCGGCACGCTGGTGACGGTGGCGGGCTTCGTGCCGATCGGCTTGAACGCCAGCTCGGCCGGTGAATACACCTACACCCTGTTTGCGGTGATTGCCTGCGCGATGCTGGTGTCGTGGGTGGTGGCGGTATTGTTTGCGCCGGTGATCGGCGTGCACATTCTCAGTACCAACGTGAAACCCCATGAAGGCGAACCCGGGCGTATCGGCAAGGCGTTCAACGGCGGGCTGCTGTGGTGCATGCGCAATCGCTGGTGGGCCATTGGCATCACCGTACTGTGCTTTGTACTGGCGGTGTTCAGCATGCGCTACGTGCAGAACCAGTTCTTCCCGTCTTCGGATCGGCCGGAAATCCTGGTGGACCTGAACCTGCCGCAAAACGCCTCGATCGACGAAACCCGCCGGGCCGTCGATCGCCTTGAAGCCACGCTCAAGGACGATCCGGACATCGTGCGCTGGAGCACCTACGTCGGCCAGGGTGCTATCCGCTTCTATCTGCCACTGGACCAGCAACTGCAAAACCCGTTCTACGCGCAGTTGGTGATCGTCAGCAAAGGCCATACCCGTGAGGCCATGATGCAGAAGCTTCGCGAGCGCTTGCGCAACGACTTCGTTGGCATCGGCAGTTATGTCCAGGCACTGGAAATGGGCCCGCCGGTAGGGCGTCCGATCCAGTACCGGGTCAGCGGCAAGGACGTCGACCAGGTGCGCCGACATGCCATCGACCTGGCCACTGAGCTGGACAAGAACCCGCACATTGGCGAGATCATCTACGACTGGAACGAACCGGGCAAAGTGCTGCGGATCGACATCGCCCAGGACAAGGCGCGGCAGTTGGGGTTGTCTTCGGAGGATGTGGCCAACCTGATGAACGGCATCGTCAGCGGCCAGTCAGTGACCCAGGTCGATGACGACATTTACCTGATCAACGTGGTCGGTCGCGCGGTGGATTCCGAACGCGGTACGCCGGAAACCCTGCAGAACCTGCAAATCGTCACGCCAAGCGGCACGTCGATACCGCTGCTGGCGTTCGCCACGGTGCGCTACGAACTGGAGCAGCCGCTGGTGTGGCGTCGCGATCGCCTGCCGACCATCACCATCAAGGCGGCGATACGCGACGAGATCCAGCCGACGGACCTGGTGAAAATCCTCAAGCCGTCCATCGACGATTTCGCTGCCAAATTGCCGGCGGGCTACAAGGTCGCCACCGGTGGTACGGTGGAGGAAAGCGGCAAGGCCCAGGGACCGATTGCCAAAGTTGTGCCGCTGATGCTGTTCTTGATGGCGACCTTCCTGATGATCCAGCTGCACAGCGTGCAGAAGCTGTTCCTGGTGGCCAGCGTCGCGCCGCTGGGGCTGATCGGCGTGGTGATCGCGCTGGTGCCGACAGGCACGCCCATGGGCTTCGTGGCGATCCTCGGGATTCTGGCGCTGATCGGTATCATCATTCGCAACTCGGTGATCCTGGTGACCCAGATCGAGGAATACGAACTGAAGGGCTATGCGCCGTGGGATGCAGTGGTGCAGGCCACCGAACATCGGCGCCGGCCGATCCTGCTGACTGCGGCGGCGGCGAGCATGGGGATGATCCCGATTGCCCGGGAAGTGTTCTGGGGGCCGATGGCCTACGCGATGATCGGCGGGATCGTCATCGCCACCTTGCTGACGCTGCTGTTTTTGCCGGCGCTGTATGTGGCCTGGTACAAGATTCGCGAGCCGAAGAAAGACGCTGTTTAAAAAGCGAGCGCTTCGCGCTCATCGCGAGCAAGCTCGCTCCCACAGGTTGACCGCAATCCACTGTGGGAGCGAGCTTGCTCGCGATGGCGTCCGAATGGGCTACACAGCTTTACGCCAGACACTCGCCAACCAGGGCTGCTGCTCCCGCGGCAGCCCTGTTGGCCGGTAGTAATGCTCCAGCTCCACAAACCCCGCCTCGATCAACAAATGCTGCCAGGCCGCCAGGTCGTGATACGACCCATAACGCGGCCCGTTCCAGCCTTCCTGATTCTCGCCACGGGGATTGGAACTGAACAACACCCCACCCGGTTTCAGCGCTCCCCACAACTGCTTCAACACCCGTGGTAATTCCTGACGCGGAACATGAAACAGCACCGCGTTGGCAAAGATCCCGTCGAAACGCTCGGCCGGCAGATCAAGCTTCAAAAAGTCCTGCTGCCAGACCTCGCAACCACTGTCCTCACGGGCCATCTGCGCGAGTTTTTCCGAACCGTCGAGGCCGACAGCCCTGTGCCCCATGCGGGTGAAGGTTTGCAAATCCCGACCCGGCCCGCAGCCGAAATCGAGAATGTCGAAAGGCGCCTCGCCCTGAATGTGCCGCAGCAGGGCATCGATGTTCTGGCTGACGTCGTGATCGCGGGTGCCTTCACGGAAGTCTTCGGCCACTGCGTTGTAATGGCCCAGGGTGGTGGCGGTGATCTGTTCGAGGTCGTCGGGTGTTTGCTTCATGGTCGGCTGCGCGGGCAAGTGGGATGGGTCGAATATACGCCATCATGCCGGGGGCTGCTTCGCAGCCCATCGCGAGCAAGCTCGCTCCCACAATGATTCGCGCCGTGCACAAATTTGGTCTGCACTGAGGATCAACTGTGGGAGCGAGCTTGCTCGCGATGGCGTTGGTACTGACAACAGATGGTTCAGCCCTTTTTCATCCCCAGACATTCAATGGAGTGATCAACCATTGCCTTGGCAATCTCCAGCAAATGCCAGATCGAGTACACCATCGCACGGTCGGCGCCCTTGAGTTGATCGGCACACTGATACGCCGTGACCGAAGCACAGCGCAGCAGATCGGCAACATAGAGCTGGGTGTCTTCGAAGCTCACGTCTTTGCTGACGTTGTAGAAGCGCAGTTCATCGGGCGGTGCGGGTTGCTTGCCGGTGAGGTAGAAATCGATGGCCCGATAAAGCACGGAGCGATCTCTGAGCGGGTCTTCGGTGATGGTTTCGTTGTCGGGATTTTCGGGAGGAGGATCGGGTACGGATTTTTCCATGAGTGTTGCTCCTATTGCTGCATGGGAGCCATCACTTATCGCCTACTAAACGATTGGGTGGCGGCTGTACGCAGGTTAGTAGGCCGGTCAATAGGAAAACCGGTGCACCCGAAGGTGCCCCACGCACAGCCACCATATTCTGCATGCGGCAAAATTTGCCGGACATGAGCATGGAATCGCTATGCGCCTATTGTTCCGGGCTACTAAACCCGATCACTGATGAGCAGTGACGGACCGAGACTAGCCACCGGATTTGGCAGGCGCAAGCGAGCGAAATGATCTAGGAAACTTCCTGCAAAGGAAAGGGAATAGGCCTGCGGAATGGCTGATTTCCCTGTACGAAAACTTCCCTGTCAGGGGGGGTGATCACCTGTGGCGAGGGGGCTTGCCCCCGTTGGGGTGCGAAGCGCCCCCATAACCATGCAATGAAGTATGTCAGAAACAACGAGTACGCCGGTTTTGCGACTGCTGCGCAGTCGAACGGGGGCAAGCCCCCTCGCCACAAAGGGTGTTCGCAACGTGCTTAGCGCTTGTTCAACCCCCGCGCCAACCGATCCCCACCCAGCTGAATCACCGCCACCAACGCCACCAGCAGCACAATCACCGTCAACATGATCTGGCTATCAAACCGCTGATATCCATACCGATAGGCAATGTCGCCGAGTCCACCGGCGCCAATCGCCCCGGCCATGGCCGAGGAGTTGATCATCGTCACCAGGGTGATGGTGAACCCGCCAACAATCCCCGGCAGCGCTTCCGGCAACAACACATGCCAGACGATGTGCCAGCGCCGGCAGCCCATGGCTTGCGCCGCTTCGACCAAGCCGTGGTCGACCTCGCGCAAGCTGACTTCGGCAATGCGCGCAAAGAAAGGCGTAGCGGCGATGGTCAACGGCACCACCGCGGCCCACACGCCGTAAGTGGTGCCGACGATGAGCCGGGTGAACGGAATCAAAGCGACCATCAGGATCAGGAAAGGCACCGAGCGGAACAAGTTCACGAATGCGCCCAAAGCGCGGTTCAGCGCTGGCGCTTCGTAGATGCCGCCCTTGGAACTGGTGACCAGGATCACTGCCAGCGGAATGCCCGCCAACAGCGCGATCAATGACGACACGCCGACCATCAGGAAGGTGTCGATAAAGCCCTGCAGCAGGCGATCAAACCACATAACCCAGTACCTCCACCTGTTGCGCCCAATGAGAGGCGCGCTGACACAACTCCTCGGCATCGAGGGACGAGCCGGTCACCGCCAGCAGCAGTTGCCCAAGCGCATGGCCCTGAATCCGTTCCACGCCGCCTTGCAACAATCGCACGCGGCCTCCGAGGGCGCTGAACAGTGCCGCCAGATCCGGTTCGTTGCGTTGGCTGCCGGTGAACTGCAAGCGCAGGACCACAGCGGCGTCGCAGGCACTCGATTGCGCCAACAGACGGCTTTGCAGTTCATGCGGCAATGCGTGTTGCAACGGCGCCAGCAATGTCTTGCTGACCTCATGTTGTGGATTGCCGAACACTTCCCAGACCGGGCCTTGCTCGACGATTCTCCCGTGCTCCAGCACCACCACCCGATCACAGATTTCACGGATCACCGCCATCTCGTGGGTGATCAGCACAATGGTCAGGCCCAGGCGTTGATTGATCTCGCGCAGCAGGCCGAGAATCGACTGCGTAGTCTCCGGGTCCAGTGCCGAGGTGGCTTCGTCACACAGCAGGATTTGCGGGTCATGCACCAGCGCCCGGGCAATGCCCACGCGCTGTTTCTGCCCGCCGGACAACTGCGCCGGGTAAGCCTTGTGTTTGGCCTGCAAACCCACCAGTTCCAGCAGTTCACGGACTTTGCGCTCGCGTTGTTCCTTGGGCACACCAGCGACTTTCAAAGGCAGTTCGACGTTCTGCCAAACGGTCTTGGCCGACATCAGATTGAAGTGCTGGAAGATCATGCCGATGCGCCGTCGCAGCGCCACCAGTCGGTCTTCATCGAACTCGCCGATGTCCACTTGATCGATCAGCACCCGACCGCTGCTCGGCTGTTCCAGGCGATTGATGGTGCGGATCAGCGACGACTTGCCGGCGCCGCGGCGGCCGATGATGCCGAACACTTCGCCGCGCTGGATCGCCAGGTCGATGCCGTGCAACGCGGCCACCGGTCCTTGCTGGCCGTTGTAGGTTTTACCCAGGCCGATGAAGCGTACGTGGGCATGGTTGAGTTCGGGATGCAGCTCAGTGCGCTCTGCGCTTTGCGGCTCTGGAATCTCCAGTCGCCGTTGGATGGCGGCGGTCATGCTCAGCTTTCCCAGCCGGCTTGATAGAGCTTGCCGTGGGCTTTATCCAGCGCGGCGCGCACAGCCGGTGAGTGCTGGTAGATGTCGACGAATTTGATCAGGCGCGGGTCGGTTTTGCTCTTGGGCTGGATCACGAACTGAATCACGTACTCCTTGTGATCGAGGCCGTCGAACAGCAGCGCGGAGCCCGCGTCGAAGGTTTTCGACAAGCGAATGTAGGCCGGGTAGCCCTGCACCAGATCGGCATCGTCATAGGCACGTACCAGTTGCACGGCTTCGACCTGGAGGATCTTGATGTGCTTCGGGTTGGCGATGATGTCTTCTTCGGTGGCCTTGTAGCCGACGCCGGGCTTGAGGGTGATCAGCCCTGCCTTGGCCAGCAGCTGCAAGCCACGGCCGCTGTTGATCGGATCGTTGGCGATGGCCACGCTGGCGCCTTGGGGCAGTTCGTCGAAGCTTTTGTATTTCTTCGAGTAGAGGCCGACGTTGTTGATGATCCCCGGCGCGAAAGGCACCAGGTCGAAACCCGAAGCGGCCTTGGCGTTTTCCAGGAACGGGATGTGTTGGAAGTAGTTCACGTCGATGTCGCCTGAAGCCAGGCTGACGTTCGGCGCGATCCAGTCGCTGAACTCCACCAGTTCGACCTTCAGGCCTTGTTTGCCGGCTTCTTCGACCGCTGCTTCCAGGGGGATGGCGAAGGCGGCGGTGGTGCCGATTTTCAGCGGGGCTTCGGCGGCGAAGGTCACCGAGCTGAACAGGCCGAGGGCCAGGGCCAGTGCTTTGACTGGGTGAGAGAGGTAGTGCTTTTTCATGATGAGTTATCCAGTCAGTGCATTAAGTTTGTGGTGTCTGTTCGGGCCTCTTCGCGAGCAAGCTCGCTCCCACAGTGGATCTCGGGTGTTCACACAATCCCTGTGGGAGCGAGCTTGCTCGCGATGCTTTTAGCGTCGAAACGCAGAGCCGGTATGTTGCTCAGGTAGATGCGCCTCCCGCTGAAACAGCTTTTCGCGCAAGGTCCCGTCGTCGTACGCGGTCTTGTAAGAGCCCCGCCGTTGCAACTCGGGGATCACCAGCTCGATGAAGTCCTCATAGCTTTCCGGCGTGACGATGCGGGTCAGGTTGAAGCCATCCAGCCCGGTCTCGGCGATCCACGATTCCAGTTCATCCGCCACTTGCTGCGGTGAACCGACCACGGTGATGTAGCGACCGCCGAGGGCGTGTTGTTCGAGTAATTTGCGTCGGGTCCAGTCGTTGTTTTGCAGATGCTTGGTGGCAGACTGGATGGCGTTGCTTTTCACGTACTGGATTGGCTCGTCGATTTCGTACTGAGAAAAATCGATCCCGGTGGACGCCGAGAAGTGCGCCACGCCGGCCTCGGCACTGGCGTAGCTCAGGTACTCGGCGTGCTTGGCCCAGGCCAGCTCCTCGGTGGCGCCAACGATCACGTTCAGGCCCATGAACACCTTGATGTCCTCGGGATTGCGCCCGGCTTCGACGGCGCTGGCGCGCACCTTGTCCACCTGCGCCTTGGTCGATGCCTTGGTCTGGCCACTGATGAACACGCACTCGGCATGTCGCCCGGCAAACAATAAGCCACGATCCGAGCTGCCGGCCTGGAACAGCACCGGCGTGCGCTGGGGCGAGGGTTCACACAGGTGATAACCCTCGACCTGATAGAACTCGCCCTTGTGCTCGACCTTGTGCACTTTGTCCGGCTGCGCGTAGATCCGTTGCCGTGGATCGTTGAGCACCGCGCCGTTTTCCCAACTGCCTTCCAGGAGTTTGTAAAGCACCTCCAGGTACTCGTCGGCCTGGTCATAACGACGGTCATGCTCGACCTGTTCGCTCAGGCCCATGGCCTTGGCGGCGCTGTCGAGATAGCCGGTGACGATGTTCCAGCCGACCCGCCCACGGCTCAGGTGATCCAGGGTCGACAGGCGGCGGGCGAACAGATACGGCGCTTCGTAGGTGAGGTTGGCGGTCAGGCCGAAACCGAGGTTTTTCGTTACCGCCGCCATGGCCGAGACCAGCAGCAGCGGGTCGTTGACCGGCAACTGGATCGACTCTTTCAACGGCACGTCCACCGAGTTCTGGTAGACGTCGTAGACCCCGACGATGTCGGCGATGAACAGGCCGTCGAACAGCCCGCGCTCCAGCAGCTGCGCCAGTTCGGTCCAGTACTCGAGGGTGTTGTAGCAGGTTGATGTGTCGCGCGGGTGCGTCCACAAACCGTGGTTGATGTGCCCGATGCAGTTCATGTTGAACGCGTTGAGCAGGATCTTCTTTTTCGCGGCGGTCATCAAATGGTCCCCCGCAGTGGCGGGTTTTCATCGTTGAGGTAGTAATTGCCGACAGCGTGGTACTTCCAGCGCACCGGATCGTGCAGGGTGTGCACCCGGGCGTTGCGCCAGTGGCGATCCAGGCTGTGCTCAATCAGGGTCGCCTGGCTGCCGGCCAGTTCGAACAGTGTGCTGCCGGCGGCCAGGGAGATTTCGGTGCTGAGGGCGCGGGCTTCGGCGACGGCAATCGAGGCGGCCGCGACGGTCTCGGCCTGCGTGTCGGCCTGGGCCTTGTCGAGCAATTCACCGGCACGTTCCAGCAGCGCCTCGGCGGCGTGCAGGCGAATGCTCAGGTGGCCGAAGCTCTTGAGGGTCAGCGGATCGTCCGTGGCTTTTTCGTGGGTGGCGTCGATCCAGGGCCGGGTTTTCGTGCGCACGAAATGCAGCGCATCTTCATACGCGGCGCGGGCGATGCCGGTGTCGATGGCGGCATGGAGAATCTGCGCCAGCGGGCCGACCGGAGTCGGGCGCTCGAAAGCGCTTTGAAAGGGGATCACATCTTCGGCTGCGACGTAGACATCTTCGAACACCACCGAACCGCTGCCGGTGGTGCGCTGGCCAAAGCCGCTCCAGTCGTCGATCACGCTCAGGCCCTTGCTGTTGCGTGGGACGAACGCCAGTTGCTGCACGCCGTTTTCATCCACCACCGAGGTGGGAATGCGCTGGGCGTAGATCGCGCCCGTGGCGTAGAACTTGCGACCATTGATGCGATAGCCGCTGGCGTCGCGAGTCAGGCTCGTGACGCGATCGTGTGCGGTTTTAGTGCCGAGTTCGGCCAACGCATTGCCGAAGCGTTGACCGGCCAAAACTTCGGCGTACAGGCGTTGCTTCTGCTCGTGGCTGCCGTTCACCCGTAGTACTTCGAGGGCATAGAAATGGTTCTGCGGGATCTGCCCCAGGGAGCCGTCGGCCCGGGCGATCAAGGCGATGACCTTGGCCAGGGTGACGTTGGAAACGCCGGCGCCGCCATACTCTTTCGGCACGCTGATGCCCCACAGGCCCGATCGGGAAAACACTTCCAGTTCCGGGTGTGGCAAGCGGCGTAAACGGTCGCGTGTGGCGCTGTCGCGTTTGAAGTCTTCGGCGAGGTCGCTGGCGACGATCAGAGCTTGTTCATCGCTGGCGATGACCGCGACGTGGTGAGAACTTGTCATATGTTTCTCCAGATGTCTGGTCGTCAGATCCAGGAATGGCGATTAGGCAGCGTGCCGTTGAGGCGATAGGCGCCGACCGCGTGATACTTCCAGCGCACCGGGTCGTGCAGGGTGTGCACCCGGGCGTTGCGCCAGTGGCGGTCGAGGTTGAATTCGGCGAGGGTCGCGCGGCTGCCGGCCAGTTCGAGCAGCTTTTCGCTGGCCAGCAACGAAATCTCGGTGGTCAGCACTTTGGCTTCGGCCACGGCAATCGAGGCGCGGGCGGCGGAATCGGCGGTGAGTGGTGCGGCGCTGACGTCATCGAGCACTTGCCCGGCCTTGCGCAGCAGCGCTTCGGCGGCGTGCAGTTCGATTTTCAACCTGCCGATATCGGCGATCACGTACAGGTCATCGCTGGCCCGCTCGACCTTGGCGTCGATCCATGGCCGGGCGCGGGTTTTCACGAAGTCGATAGCGTCGTCGATGGCGCCTCGGGCGATACCGGCGTCGATGGCCGCTTGAATCAGCTGCGAGACGGCACCCTGGATGTTCGGCGTGTCATTGATCCGCCAGTTATCCACCACCAGTTCGGGATCGGCCTGCACGTTGTTGAGCAAAATCGTGCCGCTGGCGGTGGTGCGCTGACCAAAACCGGACCAGTCATCGACAATGCGCAATCCCGGTGTGCCACGACGGATGAACGCCAGCACTTGCTTGCCATCGTCGTTCAACGCTTTGACCGCGACCCAGTGCGCGAACAGTGCGCCGGTGGAATAGAACTTCTGGCCATTGAGGACGCCGTCAGCGGTGATGCGCGCCTTCAGTTCCAGGGTGTTTTTGGTGCCGCGTTCCGGCCCGGCATTGCCGATGCGCCAGCCTTCCAGGACGCTTTTGAACAGTTGTTGTTTCTGCGCTTCGGTGGCGCTGCCGAGCACCAGATTAAGAATGCCGAACTGGTTTTGCGGGATCTGCCCAAGCGCCGGGTCGGCGGCGGAAATGATCGCGAAGACCTCGGCCAGGGTGACGAACGAAACCTGCGGGCCACCGTACTCGCGGGGGATGGAAATACTGCCCAGGCCGCTGCGGGTGAACTGCTCGATTTCCGACCATGGGAGCTTGCGCTGCTGGTCTCGTTTGGCTGCTTGCTGGCGGGCGACTTGCGCCAGTTCGTGGGCCGCCTTGATGGCTTGAGCGTCGTTGCGCAAGATTTGTGCGGGCAACAACAGCGGGGCGATGTCCAGGTCACTCTGGACGATTGCATCTGCCAGACTGGACATCAGTGCCGCTCCTTGGCTGCACGCAATGCCCTGGCGATCTGCACTGGGGTGATTGTGTTCCGGACCATACCTACCTCACATCTTATGGAAGCGCCGCTTGTGGCGGCGCATGAAAACAAGGATGTCCGGTGGTCCGGTGTATATACCCTAAACGCGTATAAATATTTTATGAACTAACTTTTAGGAATATGTATAGAAGGGTGTTCCCATGGGCGAACGCAATCCCTGTGGCGAGGGGGCTTGCCCCCGTTCGACTGCGCAGCAGTCGCAAAACCTTTCTCCACGATTTATTTGAATGGACTCAATTGCAGGGTTTTGGGGGCGCTTCGCACCCCAACGGGGGCAAGCCCCCTCGCCACAGAAGCGGTATTCATTGCTTGCGGGGTTCGGCGGCCTTGAGCACTTTTTTCGGGGGGACTTTCAGATAAGGATTGGCGCAACCGATTTTCAGCGTACGGGCTGGCGCCCAGCGGGAGTTGTTTCCCACCCGGTCGAGAATGCAGTACGTCACTTCCAGCCGCAGGTCTTCACCGGCTTCGAGGATGATGGCCGGCGGTATCCAGACCTGAATCGGCTGACCCACATCGATGGCCTTGAGCCGTGGCAGATCCATGCGCACATCGCCCCAGCGCAGGGTGATTTCGTCGTCGACGGCCATGTTCAGATACGGCTCGATGGTCAAGGGAACACCGCGCTTGACCTGGCTCGGATTGACCCCTTGACGGCGAATCGCCTCGGGAATGCTCACCGGTGCCAGGCACTGGTTTTCATCGCCGCACAGTGCGGAGGGTTGGCCGCCTGGGCAGTCGAGTTTGATCTGCACGTTTCGGCTGGCCGAAATCACCGGGTCTCGACCCACCTGCATGACCCGGTAGTGAATGCGCGAGGTCCCGTTGGCGACAAAACTTTCAGGCACCCGCAGCTGCACCGGTTGGCCGACATCGCTGGCCGTCAGCACGCGGGAGGCCACGTAGCAGTTGTCCCAGAACAGTTCGATCAGGTCGCCTTCGTCCATGGCGGGGTAGGGCGCCACATCGATCAGCAGGTGCGCCGCGCAAGTGACGTTGATGCCGGTCTTGTTGGATTGCGCCAAGGTCGGGGCCACAAGCGCGGATTTGTTCGAGGTGCTTTTCATGAAGTCTCCTTGAAGTCTTGCAGCGAAGTCCGTTTCTGGGAATTCAAAAACTAAATATCGAACAGCAAAACCATTCATTACTTTTAATTGAAATAATGAGTTTTGGCGTGAAGAGTGATGTTGATCGGAGACTAGATAAGAGTCAGGGGGAGCAAGTGTCAATAAGATTTATTAGTTGTGGGTGATGCGCGATGTTATTCAGAAAGTTCCTACGGTGCAAAGTAAGTAAACCATGCCGCTGCGTCGAATTTGTCCGCTGAAAGTGGCTGAAGTCGGGCGGCTCGGCGGGCGTTGCTGGCCAGGTGCTGCGAAGGGAACATGCTGGAGATAGGGGGGGTTAATTGTTGCGATGCATATATATGTACCGCGCGCGCGTACAAGATATGTATATAGAATAGATGGGTTTAGTTTGGTATTGATGAGGTATTTTTTTCAGGGGTGTCACTTCCGTCCATGGAAGATGACCATTGTTGAGCAGGGTTGTTAGTTGTGGGTGTTATTCAGGAACTTGCTGAGAAACTGTTTTGTCCGCTCCTCTTTCGGGTTGGCAAACAATGCCTTCGCTTCGCCTTGCTCGACGATCACACCCTTGTCGAAAAACACCACACGGTTGGCCACGTCCCGGGCAAAGCCCATTTCGTGGGTAACGATCACCATGGTGCGCTTCTCTTCGGCCAGGCCGCGGATGGTCGCCAATACCTCGCCCACCAGCTCCGGGTCGAGGGCCGAGGTCGGCTCATCGAACAGGATCACTTCCGGCTCCATCGCCAGCGCCCGGGCAATCGCCACGCGCTGTTGCTGGCCACCGGAGAGGCGACGCGGGTAAGCGTCCTCCTTGCCCGCCAGGCCGACCTTGGCCAAGAGCTTCTTACCCAGGGCAACGGCGTCGGCATGTGGGGTCTTCTTGACCACGATCGGGCCTTCGATGACGTTTTCCAGGGCGGTGCGATGGGGGAACAGGTTGAAGTTCTGGAACACGAAACCTACGTGCTGGCGCAAACGCCGCACCAGGCTCTGCTGCTGGTTCAGGGGACGGCTGGTATCGACCTCGATATCGCCGACCTTGATCCGGCCGCTGGTGGGTTCTTCCAGAAAATTCAGGCAGCGCAGGAAGGTGGTCTTGCCCGAACCGCTAGGGCCGATGATCGCGACCACCTCGCCTTCCTTGACCTCAAGATCGATGCCGTTGAGCACGATTTGACCCTTGAACTGCTTTGTCAGTTTTTCCACGACAATCATCGGGTCAGGACTCCTGGTCGTGCCGATTGACCCGCGCTTCCAACTGGTTCTGCAGGTGCGACAGCACCGTGGCCAGGACCCAGTAGATCAGTGCGGCGGCAAGATACATGGTGAAGATTTCGAAGGTGCGGGCGGTGATCAGCTGCGCCTGACGGAACAGTTCCGGCACCTGGATGGTCGCGGCCAGCGCGGTGTCCTTGACCAGCGAAATGAAGCTGTTGCCCAGCGGCGGCAATGCGGTGCGCATCGCCTGCGGCAGGATGGCCCGGCGCAGGGTCTGCGCGCGGGTCATGCCGATACTGGCAGCCGCTTCCCACTGGCCGCGCTCGATGGAGCTGATTGCGGCACGCAGGATTTCACAGGCGTAGGCGGCCATGTTCAGCGAGAAGCCGATCAGGGCCGCTGGCAGCGGATCCAGTTCCAGACCCAATTGCGGCAAGCCGTAATAGATCACGAACAGTTGCACCAGCAACGGCGTGCCGCGAAAGAACGACACGTAGATGCGGGCGATCCAGCTCACCAGTTTGAAGCGCGACAGGCGCATCAGCGCCAGACCGAACCCCATCACCAGGCCGAAAAACATCCCGCCCAGGCTGAGGATGACCGTGTAATACGCGCCCTTGAGCAGAAAGGGCGCGGAGTCCAGTGCGAGTTGAAAAGCTTCTTCCATTATTGAGTGACGTCAGCGCTGAAGTATTTTTCCGAAAGCTTTTTCAGCGTACCGTCGGCGCGCAGCTTGTCGATGGCTTTGTTCACAGCTGCCAGCAGCTCAGGCTCGCCTTTGCGCAGGGCAATACCGGCTTCCTGACGGGAGAACGCATCACCGGCGGCGGTGGTGTCCTTGGCTTTCTTGGCGTATTCGAGCGCGGCCAGGCGGTCGATCAGAATGGCGTCGATGCGGCCGACACGCAGGTCCTGGAACTTGGTTGGATCATCTTCGTAGGTGCGGACGTCAGCCTTAGGCACATTTTCTTTCACCCACTGCTCGTAGTTGGTGCCCAGGCCTACGCCGACTTTCTTGCCAGACAGGTCGGCGGCGGACTTGATGTTCAGCTCGGCGGCCTTCTTCGTCAGCACCAGCGCCTGAATACCGGAAACGGTGTACGGCTCGGAGAAGTCATACTTCTTCTTGCGCTCTTCGGAGATGGTCACCTGGTTGATCACTGCGTCCAGACGCTTGGATTCCAGGGCCGCGAGGATGCCGTCCCATTTGGTCGGTTGCAGCTTGACCTTCACGCCCAGCTCTTTGGCCAGGGCTTCGGAGAACTCGACTTCGAAGCCGGCCAGTTTGCCGTCGGCGTCGACGAAACTGAACGGTGGGTAGGTGCCTTCCAGGCCGACGTTGATCACGCCTTTGTCCTTGATTTGTTGCAGTTGCTCACCGGCAACCGCCTGGCCAATCAGGCCGGCGCTCAGTGCCAGGCCCAGCGAACCCACCAGCAGATTGCGACGTAGTGCGGAAAAATTCATGACAAGCCCCTGTGTTTTCTTATGGAAGACGCTTTTGCGAAAATTTGGCGAAATCGGGAATTAAGCGACAGCGCTATCCTGCCTTAAAGCAGCGTATGCGTCTCTCGGGAAATTCGCCTGTAGCATGACTATATGATGGCGTTTTTAGATTGGAAAATAATAATTAATCTTCTGGTTATTCCATTTTGGAATGGATTTCGTTTTTACTGTAGGAGCGTGCTTGCACGCGATGGACGTCAACGATAACGCTGGCAACCTGACACCCCGCGGTGCCCTGTCGTCCATCGCGAGCAAGCTCGCTCCTACAGGAAATCCTTGTAGGCAAACAGCGCCGGTGCCCCGCCGGTGTGCAGGAAGATAATCGGCCCCTCGTTGAAACGCTGACGGCCGATCCCGTCCAGCAAGCCCGCCATGGCCTTGCCAGTGTAGACCGGGTCCAGCAGCAAGCCTTCCTGACTCGCCAGCAGTTTCACCGCTGCCAGTGTGCCGGCATTCGGCTCGCCATAACGCGGGGCGAAATACTCATCCCACAACTCGACCTTGAAAGCCTCCGGCAGGCTGACGCCCAGCAACTCGGCGGTGCGTTCGGCCAGACCTTGAACCTTTGGTCGCTGATCTTCATCGCTGCGCGAAACCGTCACGCCAATCACTGGCAGATCCGGCAGCGCTTCACTCAAGGCCAGTGCCAGGCCGCTGTGGGTACCGGCGCTGCCCGAGGCCAGGACCACGGCGGCGAAGGTCAGGCCGGTGTCCTTGATCTGCTCGGCCAGTTCCAGCCCGGCGCGCACGTAACCCAGGGCGCCCAAGGCATTGGAACCACCGATCGGCACCAGGTACGGCTTCTTGCCGTTGCTGCACAGTCGGTTGGCCAGGGCTTGCAGTTGCTCGTCGGCGTTGTCGAGGTTTTCCACCAATTCGACCTTGGCATCGAACAGGTCGAGCAGCAGGCGGTTGCCGTTGCCGGTGTAATTGCTGTCGTCAGTGCCCAGAGGATTTTCCAGAAGGGCTACGCAGCCCAGCCCCAACTTTGCGGCAATGGCGGCGGTCTGGCGCACGTGGTTCGATTGCAGCGCGCCCGCCGTGATCAAGGTGTCGGCACCCTGGGCCAAGGCATCGGCGGCCAGGTATTCGAGTTTGCGCAGCTTGTTGCCGCCCATCGCCAGCGGCGTCAGGTCATCGCGCTTGACGTACAGGTCGCGGCCCAGCCAGGTCGACAGGCGTTCGAGTTTTTCCAGGGCGGTGGGCTGACCGAGCAGGTCGAGGCGGTTAAAGCGGGCGAGCTGTTGTTTGATCATGAGTCCGTACTGGCGGTTGAAGATCTCAGGACTATAGGCACGCCCAAAAGCCGGGGCAACCGTCAATCGCTTATAGCCAATCGAACTGAGCACAGCACTATTGGTTCTTAATTTGCCTTGCGACCCTTGCCGTAAAGTAATCGCCGTCAGTGCGGCCAGACAGTCCGGCCGCCCGTGAGGAGTTTTTACCGTGAGTGAGCGTTCCAGCCATTGGCAATTGCAGACCATCGTCAGCCAGCTGCGCACGGCACGTGAACAGTGGCGTGCACAAAACGGCCGGGCCAGCGGCGAGCAGGGCGGTCGCGAATTGCCGTCCCGCGCAGCCATGGCGGAGATTCTCGAAGCGCTGTGCGGTGCGTTGTTCCCGATGCGCCTGGGGCCGGTTGACCTGCGCGAAGAGAGCGAAGATTTCTACGTCGGCCACACCCTCGATGTGGCGCTGAATGCGCTGTTGGCCCAAGCGCGGCTCGAATTGCGCTACGCCGCGCGCCACAGTGCCCAGGCCGAGACTGAAGTCGAAGCCAAAACCATCCAGATCATTCAGGACTTCGCCCTCGCGTTGCCAGGGTTGCGCAGCCTGTTGGACACTGACGTGTTGGCTGCCTATCACGGTGACCCGGCGGCGCGCAGTGTCGATGAAGTGCTGTTGTGCTACCCGGGGATTCTGGCGGTGATTCACCATCGTCTGGCCCACCATTTGTATCGCGCCGGGTTGCCGCTGTTGGCGCGGATCAGCGCGGAAATCGCTCACTCGGCCACCGGCATCGACATTCACCCTGGAGCGCAGATCGGCCGCAGTTTCTTCATCGACCACGGGACGGGTGTGGTGATTGGCGAAACCGCGATCATCGGCGAGCGCGTGCGGATCTATCAGGCGGTGACTTTGGGCGCCAAGCGCTTCCCGGCGGACGAAGACGGTCAGTTGCAGAAAGGCCAGCCACGACACCCGATAGTCGAGGATGACGTGGTGATTTATGCCGGGGCGACGATTCTGGGGCGGATCACCATCGGCCAGGGTTCGACCATTGGCGGCAACGTCTGGCTGACCCGCAGCGTGCCGGCGGGCAGCAACCTGACCCAGGCAAATCTGCAGCATGATGATGGGGCGCAGAAGTAGGCCTCTAAATCTCCACTGATTTCTCAGGCCTCATCGCGAGCAAGCTCGCTCCCACAGGGGGACGCGGTCAACTGTGGGAGCGAGCGTGCTCGCGATTGGATTTCAAGCCGAATCGAGCCAGTGGCCCTGATCTGATCCTGCGCCGAACCCTCCCTTGAGCTAGCGTAATACCAGTACCGCCGAGCCCTGCGATTAGTCCTTAGCCCCCTATCCATGTTTAACTTGAACGTTCATTCAAGTTAAACCGGCGGTTCGCTGCCCGCTCACAACAGGAGGCTTGCCTTTGCTGAGTCCGATTTCTACAGCCACGTTTTACCCCTTCGAGGTGCACCGAACATGAGTGCATCGTCCATCCCTCCAAGCGGCCTGATCCGCATGAATCCGCCGGTGTTCTGGTTCTCGGCAAGCTTTATTCTGTTGTTTGGTGTCGTTGTCATCGCCATGCCTGAGCAGGCCGGTGCCTGGTTGCTGGCGGCGCAAAACTGGGCGGCCAACACGGTTGGCTGGTATTACCTGCTGGCGATGACCCTGTATCTGGTCTTCGTGGTGGTCACCGCCTTGTCCGGCTACGGCAAGATCAAGCTCGGTGCCGACCACGACGAACCCGAATTCAGTTATTTGTCCTGGGCCGGCATGCTGTTCGCCGCCGGGATCAGCATCACCCTGTTTTTCTTCTGTGTGTCCGAGCCGCTGACCCACATGCTGCAACCGCCCCAGGGTGAGGCCGGTACGGCAGATGCTGCGCGCCAGGCGATGCAGATTCTGTTTCTGCACTGGGGCCTGCATGGCTGGGGCGTGTTCGCCTTTGTCGGCATGGCGCTGGCCTACTTTGCCTACCGGCATAACCTGCCACTGGCCCTGCGCTCGGCGCTGTATCCGCTGATCGGCAAGCGCATCAATGGCCCCATCGGCTACGCGGTGGATGGCTTCGGCATCATCGCCACGGTGTTCGGCCTCGGTGCCGATATGGGCTTCGGTGTGTTGCACCTCAACTCGGGCCTGGACTACCTGTTCGGCATCGCCCACACCCAATGGGTTCAGGTCGGCCTGATCACCTTGATGATGGGCGCTGCGATCATCGTTGCCGTGTCCGGCGTCGACAAGGGTGTGCGAGTCATGTCCGACATCAACATGCTGCTGGCCTGTGCGCTGCTGCTGTTCGTGCTGTTCGCCGGCCCCACGCAGCACCTGCTCAACACCCTGATCCAGAACCTTGGCGATTACCTCGGCGCCTTGCCGATGAAGAGTTTCGACCTCTACGCCTACGACAAACCCAGCGACTGGCTGGGCGGCTGGACAGTGTTCTACTGGGCCTGGTGGATAGCATGGTCACCGTTCGTGGGCCTGTTCATCGCTCGGATTTCCCGTGGTCGCACCATCCGCGAGTTCGTCTTCGGCGTGCTGCTGATTCCGCTCGGCTTCACCCTGGCGTGGATGTCGATCTTCGGCAACAGCGCCATCGATCAAGTGCTCAACCACGGCATGAGCGCGCTCGGCATGTCGGCCATCGACAATCCGTCGATGACGCTCTACCTGTTGCTGGAAACCTACCCGTGGAGCAAAACCGTCATTGCGGTCACGGTGTTCATCAGCTTCGTGTTCTTCGTCACCTCCGCCGACTCCGGCACCGTGGTGCTGTCGACGCTGTCCGCCAAGGGCGGCAATCCTGATGAAGACGGGCCGAAATGGCTGCGGGTTTTCTGGGGCGCGATGACCGCATTGGTGACCAGCGCGCTGCTGTTTTCTGGCAGTATCGATGCGTTGAAGTCGGCGGTGGTCCTGACCTCGTTGCCGTTCTCGCTGATCTTGCTGTTGATGATGTGGGGGCTGCACAAGGCGTTTTATCTGGAATCGCAGAAGCAGATTGCGCAGATGCATTCCTTGGCACCGGTGTCCGGTTCACGGCGGGGCGGTTGGCGCCAGCGCCTGAGTCAGGCGGTGCATTTCCCGTCGCGGGATGAGGTCTACCGTTTCCTCGATACGACGGTGCGTCCGGCGATTGAAGAAGTGTCTGCCGTGTTCACCGAAAAGGGTTTGCACGTAGCGACACACCCGGACCCGGCCAATGACAGCGTCAGCCTGGAAATCGGCCATGGCGACCAGCATCCGTTCGTTTATCAGGTGCAGATGCGCGGCTATTTCACGCCATCGTTTGCCCGTGGCGGCATGGGTTCCAAGCAACTCAACAATCGCCGCTACTACCGGGCCGAAGTGCATTTGAGCGAGGGCAGTCAGGATTACGATCTGGTGGGCTACTCCAAGGAACAGATCATCAACGACATCCTCGACCAGTACGAACGGCACATGCAGTTCCTGCATCTGGTGCGTTGATCAAGGCCTTCACGTTTCGGTGGTCAACACCATGAACAACACCAGCGCCGCCACCGGGACACCGAACACGGCGCTACCGACCACCAGTTCGCTGCTCAATGGCTGGCCGGCATGCACTATGCCGACTGCGCCATTGATCAGCGTCAGCGCCAGCCACAGCAGGATAAAACCGTAGGCCAGGGTCTGGCGGGTGAAGCCGACTTTCTCGCCGATGTAGAGCATCAGCGCCAGGAGAATCAGGCCGAAGGTGATGATGATGGTGGTGTGCATGAACTGTCCCGCCCTTCAGATGTGCATTGCTTTGGAGGCAGCCATCGCGAGCAAGCTCGCTCCCACATTGATCTTGGTTGCTCACAAAATTTGTGCTCAAAGGAGATCCCCTGTGGGAGCGAGCTTGCTCGCGATTGGGGACGCTGCGGTCTCAGTGTGAACTCAGTTAAACCAACCCGCCATTCACCCGCAAAATCTGCCCATTGACCCAACCCGAATCCGGCCCCGCCAGAAACGACACGACACGGGAAATGTCCTCCGGCTGCCCCAGACGCTCCAGCGGCGCCATTTTGGCGAAGGTCTGGATCTGTTCTTCGCTCTTGCCATGCAGGAACAAGTCGGTGGCCACGGGCCCAGGGGCCACGGCGTTGACGGTGATGTTGCGGCCGCGCATCTCTTTGGCGAACACTCGAGTCAGAGATTCCACTGCCGCTTTGCTGGCGATGTACACCGCGTAGCCCGGCAGGTTCATGCCGACGGTGCTGCTGGAGAAGTTGATGATCCGGCCACCGCTGTTCAGGCGGGTCGCCGCTTCACGCAGGGTATTGAAGGTACCGCGAGCGTGGATGTTGAAGTTCTGCTCGAACAGTTCGTCGCTGTGTTGCGCCAGCGGCAGCACTTTGAGGATGCCGGCGTTGTTCACCAACACATCGACCTTGCCGAACTGGGTTTCAACCTCGTCGAACATCCGGCGTACGTCGTCGGCGTTGGCTACATCGGCCTTGATCGCCAGGGCCTGGCAACCGGCCTGACGCAGCTCCACCACCAGTTTCGACGCTTCGGTGGCGCTGCTGGCGTAGTTGATGGCAACGGCGAAACCTTCGCTGGCCAGTTGTTTGGCGATGACCGCGCCAATGCCGCGGGAGGCGCCGGTCACGATGGCAACTTTCGGAGTCTGATGAGCCATGTTGGTGTTCCTGTTGATGGGGTGTGAAGCCAATTTCACATGTTTACTCAGGGCGATAAATGCACGAGAGTTGCCTTGACTGTTCAATAATCGCCAACAATCGAGTACCTGGAGTGAGCTGTGGATCAAGTCAAAGCGATGAAGGTTTTTGTGCGGATCTACGAGCGCAGCAGCTTCACGCAGGCTGCCGATGACCTGAACCTGCCTCGCGCGACGCTGACCCACACCTTGAATCAGTTTGAGGCCTGGCTGGGTACGCGTTTGTTGGAGCGCAGCACGCGTAAAGTTCGTCCGACGCTGGATGGCGAGGCGTACTACCTGCGTTGCGTGCAACTGCTGGCAGAGCTGGAAGAAGCGGAATTGGCGTTTCGCGGTGTGGCACCGAAGGGGCGGTTGCGGGTGGACTTGCACGGGACATTGGCCAAGCACTTCGTGATCCCGGCTTTGCCACAATTCATGGCGCGTTATCCCGACATCGAGCTGTCCATCAGCGAGGCTGACCGCTTTGTCGACCTGATCGCCGAAGGCGTCGACTGTGTGCTGCGCGCCGGCACTTTGAGCGACTCCGCGCTGATCGGAAAACGTGTCGCCAACCTACGCCAGATCACCTGCGCCAGCCCTGCCTATCTGCGTAAAAACGGCGAGCCAAAAAGCCTCGACGACCTGAAGAACCACCGCGCGGTGAACTACGTCTCACGCACCACCGCCAAGTTGTTCCCGTTCGAATTCATGGTGGACGGCGAACTCAGGGAAGTGACCATCGATGGCGCCGTTTCGGTGTTCGGCGCCGAAATCTACGCAGCCTCGGCCATCGCCGGACTGGGCTTGATCCAGTGCCCGCATTACCGGATGGAAACGCAGATCGCCCAGGGGCTGGTGAAGGAAATCCTCACCGAGACACCGCCGCCGCCAATGCCGGTGTCAGTGCTTTATCCACACAATCGACACATGTCGCCACGGGTTCGGGTATTTGTGGATTGGTTGGGAGAGGTGTTTGCGCAGGCCCGGTAGCTGGTAAATGGGGAGCATGTGAAACGTTTCAGCCATTAGTCGAATCCGGGGTTTTCTGGCGTCTGTCCGGGCGTATGCTGGGCGACTGGCAAAGCAGTCGATACCAGATTCAAGACAGACAAGAGAGGATTCGATGACTTACACCGCTGCCGAAAACCGCTACGACTCTATCCCTTACCGCCGCGTGGGCCACAGCGGCCTGGTGCTGCCGGCGCTGTCGTTGGGCCTGTGGCACAACTTCGGCGACAGCACGCCGATCGATACCCAGCGCGCGTTGTTGCGCACGGCATTCGATCTGGGCATCAACCATTTCGACCTGGCCAACAACTACGGCCCGCCGTATGGCAGCGCCGAGATCAACTTCGGCCGTTTACTGCGCGAAGACTTCAAGCAGTACCGCGACGAGCTGATCATTTCCAGCAAGGCCGGTTGGGACATGTGGCCCGGCCCTTACGGTCAGGGCGGCGGTTCGCGCAAGTACGTGCTGGCCAGCCTCGACCAGAGCCTGCAACGCCTTGGCGTGGACTACGTCGACATCTTTTATTCCCACCGCTTCGATCCGGACACCCCGCTGGAAGAAACCGCCAGCGCACTGGCCACTGCGGTGCAGCAGGGCAAGGCGCTGTACATCGGCATTTCGTCTTATTCCGGGGTGAAAACCCGCGAAATGGCGACGTTGCTCAAAGAGTGGAAAGTGCCGCTGCTGATTCACCAGCCGGCCTACAACCTGCTCAATCGCTGGGTGGAAAAAGACCTGCTCGATACCACCGACGAACTCGGCACTGGCGTGATTGCCTTCACGCCGCTGGCGCAGGGATTGCTGACCGACAAATACCTCAACGGCGTGCCGACGGATGCACGGGTCAATCGTCCGGGGGGTGGTTCGTTGCAGGCGTCGCACTTGTCCGAGGCCAACATCGCCCAAGTGCGGGCACTCAACGAAATCGCCAGGCGTCGTGGCCAGAGCCTGGCGCAACTGGCGCTGGCCTGGACCCTGCGCGATCCTCGGATCACTTCGGCCTTGATTGGCGCGAGCCGGCCGGAGCAAATCATCGAGAACGTCGGGGCGTTGAAGAACCTGAGCTTTAGTGCAGAGGAACTGGCGGAGATTGACCGGTTTGCCCAGGAGGGCGGGATCAATCTTTGGGAGAAGCCTTCGACGGCGGAGTAACTTGTCGGCGTCAGTTCCGTCCCCATCGCGAGCAAGCTCGCTCCCACAGTGTCCGTGTCGTACACAAAGCCTGTGAACACCGCCGAACCTGTGGGAGCGAGCTTGCTCGCGATGGG
Organism: Pseudomonas sp. GW821-FHT12A04; assembly: GCF_058807755.1. Classification (NCBI taxonomy): domain Bacteria; kingdom Pseudomonadati; phylum Pseudomonadota; class Gammaproteobacteria; order Pseudomonadales; family Pseudomonadaceae; genus Pseudomonas; species Pseudomonas sp. GW821-FHT12A04. The sequence continues at coordinate 526,135 of NZ_JBXAQZ010000001.1, read as the reverse complement.
GCCATCAAGGTCAGTACAAAAACTGGCTGTTCACCGAAAGAAAGGTACATCCCCCAACACCGTCGCCCGCTGCATCACCCGCCGCGCCGGCCGGTAGTCATCCACCGCGTAATGCTGGGTCACGCGGTTATCCCAGAATGCGATGTCGTCTCTCTGCCAGCGCCAGCGAATGGTGAATTCCGGCCGCGTTGAATGGGCGAACAGGAACTTCAGAATCGCCTCGTTCTCGGTTTCCGACAGCTCGTTGATCTTCGAAGTGAAACCTTCGTTGACGAACAGCGAGCGGCGCCCGCTTACCGGGTGCGTGCGGATCACCGGGTGCGACAGCGGCGGATTCTTGCGCCGTGCTTCTTCCCACTGGGCCAGTGCCTGGGGCGTGTTGCCATAGCGCTCCAGCGGAAACGAACGGGTGAAGTCATGGGTGGCGGTCAGACCTTCGAGCAAGGTTTTCAGCGGCGTCGACAGGGCTTCATAGGCGGCAATCCCGCTGGCCCATAACGTGTCGCCACCAAACTCCGGCAGCAGCTTGGCACTGAGCACCGCGCCCATGGCCGGGGTCGGCAGGAAGGTCACGTCGGTGTGCCAGATCGCGTTGTCGCGCACGTCGGTGACGGCGGTGTCGAGGATCAGCACTTCCGGTTGTTCCGGCACATTGGGGTAGATCGGGTGAATGTGCAGGTCGCCGAAATTCGCGGCGAATCGCGCCTGTTGCTGTGGCGTGATCGGTTGGTCACGGAAGAACAGCACCTGATGCTTGAGCAGGGCCTGTTCGATGGCATCGCGCTGTTCAACGTTCAGCGGCTGACTGATATCGATGCCGCTGATCTGTGCACCGAGGGCGGAGCTTAGGGAGACGATGGTCAGGTGGCTCATGGTGGTTCTCTTAAATCCGGGGGGCCGTGCTTTTTGTGGGAGCGGGCTTGCTCGCGAAGAGGGCGTGTCATTCAACATTTATGTCACTTGATACACCGCTTTCGCGAGCAAGCCCGCTCCCACAGGTTTATTCAGTAATCAGTGGGCCTGACCATGCCACGGCACCAGTTTGCGTTGCAGGGCACGCAGGCCCATCTCCATCGCGAAGGCGATCAGTGCGATCACCAGAATCCCGAGTACCACCACATCGGTGACCAAAAACTGTGCGGCCGATTGCACCATGAAGCCCAGTCCGCTGGTGGCGGCGATCAGTTCGGCGGCGACCAGCGTCGACCAACCCACGCCGAGGCCAATGCGCACACCGGTCAGGATGTCCGGCAAGGCACTCGGCAAAATGACGTGGCGAATCAACTGTACGCGCGTTGCGCCGAGCGACTGTGCGGCACGCAGTTTGGCCGGGTCGACCGTGCGCACACCGGTGGCGGTGGCAATGGCAATCGGGGCGAAGATTGCCAGGTAGATCAGCAGCACTTTCGACAATTCACCGATACCGCACCAGATCACGATCAGTGGCAGGTAGGCCAGCGGTGGAATCGGCCGGTAGAACTCGATCAGCGGGTCGAGCACACCACGGGCGATACGGTTGGCGCCGATGGCGATTCCCACCGGCACGGCGGTGAGAATCGCAAAGCCGAGGCCCAGGCCGATGCGGCTCAGACTCGCGCCCAGGTGCTGCCACAGGGTTGAATCCATATAACCCGAGGTCGCCAGTAGCCAGCCTTTTTGCAGCACGGCGGAAGGTGGTGGCAGGAACAGCGGCTCGATCAAGCCGGTCGCCGTCACGGCCCACCAAATAGCAACGAGAACGACCAGCGTCAGCACACTGATCCAGCGAGTGCTCAAACGGCGACTTGCCGGAATTACGGCTGAGCCTGGCGTTATCGCCGCGACGGGAATTTCGTAACTGCTCATGCGCGCTCCTGCCGCTGGGCGGCGCTGCGTTGGGAGAACACTTTGGCGAGTACGTGTTCGCGGGTTTCGATAAAACGCGGGTCGGACTTGATTGAGCGGGCCGACTCACCGGCGGCATAACGCTGACCAAAATCGAGGCTCAGGCGTTCGACGATTTGCCCCGGGTTGGGCGCCAACAAAATCAGGTCGGTGGCGAGGAACACGGCTTCTTCGATGTCGTGGGTGATCAGGAACACCGGCTTGGCGGTGCGTTGCCAGACTTGCAGCAACAGTTCCTGCATCTGCTCGCGGGTAAAGGCGTCGAGGGCGCCGAAAGGTTCGTCCATCAGCAACACGCGCGGGTCGGCGGCGAGGGCGCGAGCCAGGCCGACACGCTGCTTCTGGCCGCCCGAAAGCTGCCAGATGCGGCGCTGTTCAAAACCGGACAGATCGACCAGGGCGAGCATTTCCCTGGCGCGAGCTTCGCGTTTTTCCCGGGCGATACCGGCCAGCTCCAGGCCGAACCCGACGTTGGCCAGCACGTCTTGCCATGGCAGCAGCGCGTCGTCCTGGAACACTACGCCGCGCTCGGCACTCGGGCCTTTGACGGGCGCGCCGTCGAGGGTGATGCGCCCGGCGCTGGGTTCGACGAAACCGGCAATCAGGTTCAACAGCGAAGTCTTGCCGCTGCCGGACGGGCCGATGGCGACCAGCAATTGCCGGGGCCCCAGGCTCAGGGAGATATCCGCCAACACCGGTTCCGGGTTGCCGGGGTACTGTGCGCTGATGCGCTCCAGCTGTAGCAAGGCCATCGCGTTGACTCCCGATCAGTTGGTGATGAACTTGGCGCTGACGTACGGCGCGTAGTCCGGCAGCACGGCCTCGACCTTGCCTTGTTCCTTGAGGAACGCCGCGGTGTCGGTGATGGCTTTGGTGGTCGGCGCGCCGAGGGTGAGCACCTGGTCAGCCGCCAGCGGGTAGACGTTGCCTTGCAGCAGCAATGGAATGTCACTGGCCTTGGCTCCAGACAGCTTTACCAGCTTGTCGACGTTGCCCTGATTGGCGAGCCAGGCTTGCGGGTCTTTGCGGTAATCGGCGTAGGCGTCCAGAGTCACTTTGGCGAACGCGGTGACGATCTCTGGGTGCTTCTCGGCGAAATCCTTGCGCACGATCCAGGCATCGAAAGTCGGTGCGCCGAACTTGGCCAGCTCGCCGGAAGTGATCAGCACTTTGCCGTTTTCCTTGGCGACACCGAGGGCCGGATCCCAAACGTACGTGGCGTCGATGTCACCGCGTTTCCAGGCGGCAATGATCGCGGGTGGAGCCAGGTTGAGAACGGTGACTTTCGACGGATCGATGTTCCAGTGCTTCAGCGCGGCGAGCAGGCTGTAGTGGCCGGTGGATACAAACGGCACGGCGATTTTCTTGCCGATCAGGTCTTGCGGGGTCTTGATCCCGGAACCGTCGCGGGCGACCAAGGCTTCGGCGGCGCCGATCTGGGTAGCGATGAGGAAGGTTTCTACCGGGACTTTGCGAGTGATGGCGGCGGTCAGGGGGCTTGAACCGAGGTAGCCGATCTGCACGTCGCCGGAGGCGATGGCGGCGATGATATCGGCACCGTTGTCGAATTTGCGCCAGCTGATATCGGCCTTGGTGGCCTTTTCGTAGGCGCCGTCAGCCTGGGCGACTTTCGCCGGATCAACGGTGGTCTGGTAGGCGACGGTGAAGTCGGCCGCCTGGGCAAAAAAACTCGCGGTAGCCAAGGACGCGGCCGCCAGCAAGCGTAGAGGGAAAGTCAGTTTCATCAGAAAGCTCCTTGTCAGGCGACCGAGTGTCGGCGTGAGAAAGAGACTAAATGATCTAAGAATTCGAAAATAAATAACTTTTTCGAATTAGCTTATGAGAGGACAACTTGAGGAGCGACCGCTACGCGGTCATCGCGAGCAAGCTCGCTCCCACAGGGTTTAATGGTGTTTGCACGATTGTGGTCACACCGAGAATCCACTGTGGGAGCGAGCTTGCTCGCGATAAGGTCCGCAGGACCTTCGAAGGTTAGTTACTGATCGCCAGAATGCTCGCTTGGTACGCTCCGACGAACACATCGAAATCACCGACTTCGTTCTGCTCCAGCTCAGCCTGCTGAGCCAGCGACGAACGCGCCCGCTCTTCAAACTGCGCCTGTTCCTCAGCCGGCAACGGCTCGCTGCGGAAGAACTCGGCATGGGCCTGGCTCTGGCGCAGGGAGAACTGGGCAAAGCTTTCCTTGTGTTCGGCCATCGCCGCCAATACCTGGGCCGACGGCGTCAGGGACGGGTCCTGGACCTTGGCCATCTGGGCGTCCAGCGCCTTGCTGTGGGCATCGCCGCCATGGCTCTGGTCGAGCATCGCCGCCAGAGGGGCGATTTTTTCCAGCAGCTCGCCGGCCCATTCCTTCAGGTCGACCGGCTGGCCATCCCGTTGCAGTTGCAGGCCCGGACGACGACCTTCCTTGACCACGCTGAGGAAGTTCGAAGTCGCGTTGCCACAACTGGTGCTGGTGAGCAGCGGGCTATCGTTGAGCGCGCAGTACAGCAGGAACGCATCGAGGAAGCGTGACTCGGTAAGGTCGATGCCCATCGGCAGGAACGGGTTGATGTCCAGGCAGCGTACTTCGACGTACTGGATGCCACGGGCCATCAGTGCCTGGATAGGGCGCTCGCCGGTGTAGGTCACGCGTTTGGGGCGGATGTTGGAGTAGTACTCGTTTTCGATCTGCAGGATGTTGGTGTTGAGCTGCACCCACTCGCCATCCTGGTGGGTGCCGACTTCGACGTATGGCGCATACGGCGTGGCCACCGCTTTGCGCAGGCTGTCGGTGTAGCTGTTCAGATCGTTGTAGCACGGCGTCAGGCCGGCCTGGGCGTTGCTCTGGTAACCCAGGTCGCTCATGCGCAGGCTGGTGGCGTACGGCAGGTACAAGGTCTGCGGGTCCAGTTGTTCCAACTGGTGCGAACGACCGCGCAAGAAGCCGGCGTCCAGTGCCGGCGAGGCGCCGAACAGGTACATCAGCAGCCAGCTGTAGCGGCGGAAGTTACGGATCAGCGCGATATAGGACGATGACTGGAAGTCGCGGTCGGTGCCGACAAAGCCTTCGGCCTGCTTGAGCAAAGGCCAGAGTTTTTCCGGCAGGGAAAAGTTGTAGTGGATGCCGGCAATGCATTGCATGGTCTTGCCGTAACGCAGGGCCAGACCCTTGCGGTAGACGTACTTGAGCTGCCCGATATTGGACGTGCCGTAATAGGCGATCGGGATATCTTCCTCGGCCGGCAACGGGCACGGCATCGATGGGCTCCACAGATACTCGTTGCCGAGCTTGCTGTAGGCAAAGCGGTGAATGCTGTCCAGGCTCGCCAACGTATCGGCAGGATCGGGCAGGGCCGGGGTGATGAACTCCAGCAGCGACTCGGAATAGTCGGTGGTGATCTGTTCATTGGTCAGCGCGGAACCCAATTCTTCCGGGTGCGGCGTTTGCGCCAGGCGACCTTCATCGGTCACGCGCAGGCATTCACGTTCGATGCCGTGAAGGCACTGTTCGAGCAGAGAGAGGTTAGCGCGCTCGCCGAGCAGGGCCAGGCGGCGGTTGAGAAGTTCGCTCAAGTTGGATTCCTTCACGCGTCAGTCGCCCCAATATGGGGGTGGGCAAGACGGTCTACAAGGGTGAAGTTAAAACTGGCGTTTTCGCCTGGTTTTGGATCTCGCCGCAATCGATGTGGGAGTGGACCTGTGGCGAGGGGGCTTGCCCCCGTTGGGCTGCGAAGCAGCCCCAAAACCTCTGATGTTCCAAGATATTGTGAGTGCTACGCACTCAAACGGGGGCAAGCCCCCTCGCCACAAGCCCGCTCCCACAGGAAATTCCGACACTGTGGTCACAGCGCCGAAATTAACTCAATTTGATGACGACTAGCTACAGGACAGCGAACGTGCCTTGTGCTTTTGCGACCAGTTTGTCGCCCTGCGTCACATCAGCCTCGACCACCAACGTGCGGCGGCCCGGATGAATCACCCGTGCCGTGCACATCACCTCGCCGTCAGAGACGGCGCGAATGTAGTTGATCTTGCACTCGATGGTCGCGCTCTGCTGGTCAAAGCCGTGGGTGCTGGAACAGGCCAGCCCCATGGCAATGTCCACCAGGCTGAACAAGGCCCCGCCGTGCAGCTTGCCACCGCGATTGCGCAGCTCGGGCTCCAGCCCCAGGGCGACTTGCGCCACCCCGGTTTCCAGGCTGTGCAAGCGGCAGCCCAGCAGCTTGAAAAACGCGCTTTCGGTCAGCCCGGCGGGAATGTCCATCAACGTTTCTTCAGCTGCTTGGCATTGGCGAACAGCGAAGCCATGGCGTTGTTGCTCGGGGCCGCTGCCGTGGTTTCCTTGCGCGGTGCGGTGTTCTGGGATTGGCGTGGCGCCGAACCCGGACGTGCGCCGCGGGCACCGTCGATTTTCTCGCCCGGGGTGTCGCTCATGCGCATCGACAGGCCTACGCGTTTGCGCGGGATGTCGACTTCCATGACCTTCACTTTCACCACGTCACCGGCCTTCACCGCTTCGCGAGGATCCTTGATGAACTTCTCCGAAAGCGCAGAGATGTGCACCAAACCGTCCTGATGCACACCGATATCGACGAAGGCGCCGAAGTTGGTCACGTTGGTCACCACGCCTTCGAGGATCATGCCCAGTTGCAGGTCCTTGAGGTCTTCGACGCCTTCCTGGAACTCGGCGGTCTTGAACTCGGGGCGCGGGTCGCGACCGGGTTTTTCCAGTTCCTGGAGGATGTCGGTCACGGTCGGCAAACCGAAGGTTTCATCGGTGTACTTCTTCGGATCGAGACGCTTGAGGAACGCGGCATCGCCAATGAGCGAGCGGATGTCACGGTCGGTTTCGGCGGCGATGCGCTGAACCAGCGGATAGGCTTCCGGGTGAACTGCCGACGAGTCCAACGGGTTTTCGCCGTTCATGACGCGCAGGAATCCTGCGGCCTGTTCGAAGGTTTTTTCACCCAGGCGCGCGACTTTCTTCAAGGCTGCGCGAGTCTTGAATGCGCCGTGCTCATCGCGGTGGCTGACGATGTTCTGCGCCAGGGTCGCGTTGAGGCCGGAGATCCGCGCCAGCAGTGCCACGGAAGCCGTGTTCACGTCGACGCCGACGGCGTTCACGCAGTCCTCGACCACCGCATCCAGGCCGCGGGCCAGTTTCAGCTGCGACACGTCGTGCTGGTACTGGCCGACACCGATGGATTTCGGATCGATCTTCACCAGCTCGGCCAACGGGTCTTGCAGGCGACGGGCAATCGACACGGCGCCACGGATCGACACGTCCAGGTCCGGGAATTCCTTGGAAGCCAGTTCCGAGGCGGAGTAAACCGATGCGCCGGCCTCGGAAACCATGACCTTGGTCATTTTCATGGCCGGGTATTTTTTGATCAGTTCAGCGGCCAGCTTGTCGGTTTCGCGGCTGGCGGTACCGTTGCCGATGGCGATCAGGTCCACCGAGTGCTTGGCGCACAGGGCGGCGAGCACGGCGAGGGTCTGGTCCCACTTGTTGTGCGGCACGTGCGGGTAAACCGTGGCGTGATCCAGCAGCTTGCCGGTGGAGTCGACCACGGCGACCTTGCAACCGGTACGCAGGCCCGGGTCGAGGCCCAAGGTGGCGCGCGGGCCGGCCGGGGCCGACAGCAGCAGGTCGTGCAGGTTGTGGGCGAATACGTTGATCGCTTCGGTTTCCGCGCCATCGCGCAGCTCACCCAACAGGTCAGTCTCCAGGTGGGTGTAGAGCTTGACCTTCCAGGTCCAGCGCACTACTTCGCCCAGCCATTTGTCGGCAGCGCGGTTCTGGTTCTGGATGCCGAATTGCTGGCCGATCATGCCTTCGCACGGGTGCATGGTGCCCGGCAGTTCGTCGCCGACTTTCAGCACGGAGCTGAGGATGCCTTCGTTACGGCCACGGAAAATCGCCAGCGCGCGGTGCGACGGCATGCTTTTGAGCGGTTCGTCGTGTTCGAAGTAATCGCGGAACTTGGCGCCTTCCTCTTCCTTGCCGGCAATCACGCGGGCACTGAGGGTGGCTTCCTGCTTGAGGTAGCTGCGCAGCTTGTCCAGCAGGCCGGCGTCTTCGGCGAAGCGTTCCATCAGGATGTACTTGGCGCCTTCGAGGGCAGCCTTCACATCGGCCACGCCTTTTTCCGCGTCGATGAAACGTGCGGCTTCGGTTTCCGGGCTCAGGGACGGGTCGTTGAACAGGCCGTCGGCCAGCTCGCCCAGGCCTGCTTCCAGGGCGATCTGGCCCTTGGTGCGGCGCTTCTGCTTGTACGGCAGGTACAAGTCTTCGAGACGGGTCTTGGTGTCGGCGAGCTTGATGTCGCGTTCAAGTTGCGGGGTCAGCTTGCCCTGCTCCTGGATGCTGGCGAGGATGCTGATACGCCGTTCGTCGAGTTCTCGCAGGTAGCGCAGGCGCTCTTCCAGATGACGCAATTGCGTATCGTCGAGGCTGCCGGTCACTTCTTTCCGGTAACGGGCGATGAAGGGAACGGTAGAGCCTTCATCGAGTAGCGCGACGGCCGCTTCGACCTGTTGTGGGCGTACACCGAGTTCCTCGGCGATGCGGCTGTTGATGCTGTCCATAAAACCACCTGACAAATTGTGAAAGCAGGCTCGCAGGCGCAGAGATAGGGCCTGGGCGAGTCTGGTTGAGCGGCCTGGCCTGCGCCGCTACCTGGATCAAAAGGTATCCCGTTGACCCGTGAAATCGAACAATTACTGCCGGCGCCATGAAAAAAAATGGTGTCCGTCTGTAGTACCTGTCTGATGTTGCCTGACACAAAAGGCCGCGCATTATAACCAGCGTTCCGGCATTCGGGGACATCGCGGGTTGCAGGTGAAATGGCCGGTTTTCTGGCACTAAAGGAAAAATCTGCTAACAATGCACACGGTGCGTATAACGGCAGCTACGCCATAATGCGCGCCGAGATCAAAGGAGCATCCAATGAGCAGCACTGCACAAACTGCTGAAGGCGAAAAAATTCTTATTGTTGACGACGATCCTGGGCTCAGCAGCCTGCTGGAGCGTTTTTTCGTCAGCAAGGGCTACCGCGCCCGCGCCGTACCGAACACTGAGCAAATGGATCGCCTGCTGGCGCGCGAAGTGTTCAACCTGGTCGTACTCGACCTGATGCTGCCCGGTGAAGACGGCTTGACCGCCTGCCGCCGTCTGCGCGGCGCGAACAACCAGATTCCGATCATCATGCTGACCGCCAAGGGCGATGAGCTGAGCCGCATCAAGGGCCTGGAGCTGGGTGCCGACGATTACCTGGCCAAGCCGTTCAACCCCGATGAGCTGATGGCTCGCGTCAAAGCGGTCCTGCGTCGCCAGTCGGCTCCGGTGCCGGGCGCGCCAGGCAGCGAAGACGAAAGCGTGACCTTCGGTGACTATGAATTGTCCCTGGCTACCCGCGAGCTCAAGCGCGGCGAAGAAGTGCACATGCTCACCACCGGTGAGTTCGCTGTACTCAAGGCCCTGGTGATGAACGCGCGTCAACCGCTGACCCGCGACAAATTGATGAACCTGGCCCGTGGCCGCGAGTGGGATGCCCTGGAGCGTTCCATCGATGTGCAGATTTCCCGTCTGCGCCGGATGATCGAGCCCGATCCGTCCAAACCGCGTTACATCCAGACTGTCTGGGGCGTGGGTTACGTGTTTGTACCGGATGGTACCGCCACCAAGTGATTGGCGATTTGTAGGAGCGGGTCACGCGGACATCGGATCAATCGATCCTGTCCGCAGACTCGCGATCCGCAATATGCGAGCATCGCTCGCTCCTGCAAGTGTTTAACGGTTATCCATGAAAACCCCCGTTTGGTTTCCCCAGAGCTTCTTCTCCCGCACCCTTTGGCTGGTGCTCATCGTCGTACTCTTCTCCAAGGCGCTGACCCTGGTTTATCTGCTGATGAACGAAGACGTGCTGGTGGACCGCCAGTACAGCCACGGTGTCGCCCTGACGCTGCGCGCCTATTGGGCTGCCGATGAAGAAAACCGCGGCAAGATCGCCGAGGCCGCGACCTTGATCCGGGTGGTGGGTGCCGGCGTGCCAGAAGGCGAACAGCACTGGCCTTACAGCGAGATCTACCAGCGGCAGATGCAGGCGGAGTTGGGTGCCGACACTGAAGTCCGGCTGCGCATGCATTCGCCACCGGCGCTGTGGGTCCGGGCGCCAAGCCTGGGTGATGGCTGGCTGAAAGTACCGCTTTATCCTCATCCGTTGCGCGGCCAGAAAATCTGGAACGTGCTGGGCTGGTTCCTCGCTATTGGCCTGCTGTCCACCGCTTCGGCCTGGATCTTCGTCAGCCAGCTCAACCAACCTTTGAAGCGTCTGGTGTATGCCGCGCGGCAACTTGGCCAGGGCCGCAGTGTGCGCCTGCCAATCAGCGATACGCCGAGCGAGATGACCGAGGTGTACCGCGCCTTCAACCAGATGGCTGAAGACGTCGAACAGGCCGGTCGCGAGCGTGAACTGATGCTGGCCGGGGTTTCCCATGATTTACGCACGCCGTTGACGCGATTGCGTCTGTCCCTGGAGTTGATGGGCGATCACACGGACCTGACCGACGACATGGTGCGTGACATCGAAGACATGGATGCGATTCTCGATCAGTTCCTGGCGTTCATTCGTGACGGGCGCGACGAGTCGGTGGAAGAGGTCGACCTGAGCGACCTGGTCCGTGAAGTTGCCGCGCCGTATAACCAGAGCGAAGAAAAAGTGCGGCTGCGCCTGGAGCCTATCCAGCCGTTTCCGCTGCGTCGGGTATCGATGAAGCGACTGCTGAACAACCTGATCGGCAACGCGCTGCATCATGCCGGCAGCGGTGTGGAGGTGGCGGCGTATGTGTCCGGGGACACCAGCGCACCATATGTAGTGCTGAGTGTCATGGACCGTGGTGCCGGGATCGATCCTTCGGAGCTGGAGGCGATTTTCAACCCGTTCACCCGCGGTGACCGTGCCCGGGGTGGCAAGGGCACCGGGTTGGGATTGGCGATCGTGAAGCGGATTGCCTCGATGCATGGCGGTAACGTTGAGCTGCGTAACCGCTCGGGCGGTGGGCTGGAAGCTCGGGTGCGGTTGCCGTTGGGGTTGCTGCTGCCGCGGGATGCCGTTTAAGGCCTGATTTTTCAGTGGAGCTGACGGCCCCTTCGCGGGCAAGCCCGCTTCCACAGTGATTTTGGCTAAAACCCTGTGGGAGCGAGCTTGCTCGCGATGGCGGCATCCCTGCCGCCACAAGGCTTGAGGTTTAACCCTTCCCTTTGGTCCGAGTCATATTCGGCCCGCCATTCTTCTCCAGATGCTCAATGATGATCCCCGCCACATTCTTCCCGGTGGTGGTCTCAATTCCCTCCAGGCCCGGCGACGAGTTAACTTCCATCACCAACGGCCCGTGATTGGAGCGCAGGATGTCGACGCCTGCAACCGCCAGCCCCATGACCTTCGCTGCGCGCAACGCCGTCATGCGTTCTTCCGGGGTGATCTTGATCAGGCTCGCGCTGCCACCGCGATGCAGGTTGGAGCGAAATTCGCCGGGTTTGGCCTGGCGCTTCATCGCTGCAATCACCTTGTCGCCGACGACGAAGCAGCGAATGTCCGCACCACCGGCTTCCTTGATGTACTCCTGAACCATGATGTTCTGCTTGAGGCCCATGAACGCCTCGATCACCGATTCCGCGGCCGTGGCGGTTTCGCACAGCACCACGCCGATGCCCTGGGTGCCTTCCAGCACCTTGATCACCAACGGCGCACCGTTGACCATTTCGATCAGGTCGGGAATGTCATCGGGGGAGTGGGCAAACCCGGTCACCGGCAAGCCGATCCCGCGACGGGACAACAATTGCAGCGAACGCAGCTTGTCCCGGGAACGGGCAATGGCCACCGATTCGTTGAGCGGAAATACCCCCATCATTTCGAACTGGCGCAGCACTGCACAGCCATAAAAGGTCACGGATGCACCGATCCGTGGAATCACCGCATCGAAACCCTCCAGCGGTTTGCCGCGGTAGTGGATCTGTGGCTTGTGGCTGGCGATGTTCATGTAGGCGCGCAAAGTGTCGACCACCACCATTTCATGGCCACGCTCGGTACCGGCTTCGACCAGACGACGGGTGGAATACAGACGCGGATTCCGCGACAGCACAGCGATCTTCATGCAACACCTGTGGAGGAGGTAGATACCGGGAACACCGGCTTGTCTTGTACGTACTTGATGCCCGGATTGACCACCAACTGGCCGTGAATCAGGGCTTTGGAGCCGAGCAGCAGGCGATAACGCATGGACTTGCGGCAGGCGAGCGTGAACTCGACCCGCCAGACCCGATCACCAAGGGCCAGGGTAGTGCTGATCACGTATCGCACCTGCGCGTGACCGTTTGAGCTTTTAATGGTTTTCATCGTCACCAGCGGTGCTTCGCAGCGTCGGTGGCGCAGTTGTACGACGGAACCCAGGTGGGCGGTAAAACGCACCCACTGCTCACCATCGCGCTCGAACGGCTCGATTTCGGTGGCGTGGAGGCTTGAGGTGCTGGCACCGGTGTCGATTTTTGCCCGAAGGCCGGCGACTCCCAAATCCGGGAGCGCCACCCACTCGCGCAGACCGACAACGGTCAAATGGTCAAATGTCTTCAATAGTGCTCAACCGGTAGAAACCGCTCGGGCCGCACGCGGCCGGATTCGCGGTATTCACGCAGAATAATGATTAAAAGGCGACAGATATCTACGGCCCGGATTTCCAGCCTCGCAAGGAGGTTATGGAATGTCAGCATTGTAATCCGAGACGGTGAAATTCTTGGTACGTCAGAAACGGTAGTACAGTTCACCAATATTTCAGAATGAGGAAATTCCATGGCACAAAAAAACGAAGAGGACGACAAAGTCCGCCTCGATAAATGGTTGTGGGCTGCACGATTCTACAAAACCCGCGCCCTGGCCAAGGCAGCGATTGAAAGCGGCAAGGTGCATTGCCGGGGCGAGCGCTGCAAGCCGGGTAAAGAGCCACGGGTCGGCGATGAGTTTGTGATTCGCACCGGTTTCGAGGAGCGCACAGTGGTGGTCCAGGCGTTATCGATCGTTCGCCGCGGCGCGCCGCAGGCGCAGACCTTGTATGCCGAGACCCTGACCAGCATCGCCAAGCGCGAAGAGGCCGCAGCGCAAAGAAAGGCCGGAGCCCTGGGCGTGAGCACCGACGGTAAGCCAAGCAAGAAACAGCGGCGGGATTTGTTCAAGTTTCGTGGCAGCAGTAACGACGACTAATACAGATATTTCTCGGGCGACTGCCAGGCCGCTATCGCGGACAAGCCCGTTCCCACAAGGGTTTGTGTCATTTCTGTGGGAGCGTGGATTGCCCGCGGTCGAGTGCGCGACACTCGCCAGGTTTCACGGCGCCTTCAGGCCAAGACTTGCAATTGACCCGGTGCGCATCCATATCTGTGCTTCGCCAGCAGTGCATCGCATGGACGATATCGCCGCTCGTCGAAAATCACACACAGTCTCTGATCTGTAGGCCATAACCACATTGCCAGCAGTGCAGGGCGGGAAACGACCCGGAACCCATCAGCGCTTGTTCCACCTGCTTGGATCAGGCCCGGATTGTTCATAAAATGCCTTTCATGGCTGAACGTTGCGCACCCGAGTGGTCGCGCAAGGTAAATTTCTTGTTTCCTGTAACCATTTTCACTACTTCAGATACCCAGACCTATGACCGATCACGCGGATAACGACTTCACACAACGCTTCATCTTCGATGACAGCGACACCCGTGGCGAGCTGGTTTCGTTGGAGCTCAGCTACGCCGAAGTCCTGGCCAAACACGCCTACCCGCAGCCGGTCGCGCAACTGCTCGGCGAGCTGATGGCGGCCGCATCGTTGCTGGTCGGCACGATGAAGTTCGATGGCTTGCTGATTCTGCAAGCCCGCTCCGAAGGCCCGATCCCGCTGCTGATGATCGAGTGCTCCAGCGAGCGCGACATCCGTGGCCTGGCCCGTTACGACGCGGATCGCATCGCTGCCGATGCCACCCTGGCCGACCTGATGCCTGAAGGCGTCCTGGCATTGACCATCGACCCGGAACAGGGCCAGCGCTACCAGGGCATCGTCGACCTCGACGGCGCCACCCTGTCCGAATGCTTCACCAACTATTTCGTCATGTCCCAGCAAGTCGGCACGCGTTTCTGGCTGTACGCCGATGGTCGTCGTGCCCGTGGCCTGTTGCTGCAACAACTGCCGGCCGATCGTTTGAAAGACGAAGACGAACGCGCTGCCAGCTGGCAGCACATCACCACCCTGGGCGGTACGCTGACCGCCGATGAGCTGTTGAGCCTGGACAACGAAACCGTGCTGCATCGCCTGTACCACGACGAGCAGGTGCGTCTGTTCGATGTGCAGAAGCTGCGCTTCCGTTGCAGTTGCTCGCGCGAACGTTCGGCCAATGCGCTGGTCAGTCTGGGTATGGAAGACGCGCAGCAATTGGTGGACGAACACGGTGGCAACATCGAAATCGATTGCCAGTTCTGCAACCAGCGCTACCTGTTTGACGCGGCCGATGTCACTCAATTGTTCGCAGGCGCGGGTATCGAGACGCCGTCAGATACCCGTCACTAAAACGGTTCAGCGCAGGTAAATTCACTGCCTTGCGCCGGATTAACGCCGTTACGACAGGAGGGGCCTACTCTTTTTGGGCTTTTCTGGCATAATCCGGCCCACTTTTTTCGCGGTAGTAGTGCACGACTTTCTACTACAAAAACGTTTGGAGCACTCGGCCACTGGCCGACGGGGAACCTCATGACGCAAGCCAACAATGCCGTGTACACCGATCTGAGTGTTGATGATCTGGTTAAAGAAGCCCTCAATCGCGGTGAAGGCGAGCTTGCCGATACCGGCGCACTGGTTGTTCGTACCGGTCACCGTACCGGCCGTTCGCCAGTCGACCGTTTCATCGTTGAAGAGCCAAGCACCCAGGCTGCCATCGCCTGGGGCCCGATCAACCGCAAGTTCCCGGCCGACAAGTTCGACGCCCTGTGGGCTCGCGTTGAGGCATTCAACAACGCGCAAGAGCATTTCGTTTCCCACGTGCATGTAGGTGCGGCTTCCGAGCACTACCTGGCCGTGAAGATGACCACCCAGACTGCCTGGCAGAACCTGTTCGGCCGTTGCCTGTTCATCAACCCGGCTCAGTACAACCCGGCGGGTCGTGACGAGTGGCAGGTCCTCAACGTTGCCAACTTCGAGTGCGTGCCAGAGCGTGACGGCACCAACTCCGACGGCTGCGTGATCATCAACTTCGCACAGAAGAAAGTGCTGATCGCCGGCATGCGTTACGCCGGTGAAATGAAGAAAGCCATGTTCTCGGTGCAGAACTTCCTGCTGCCGGCTGCCGACGTACTGCCAATGCACTGCGCCGCCAACATCGGCGAAGAAGGCGACGTGACCCTGTTCTTCGGTCTGTCCGGCACTGGTAAAACCACCCTGTCGGCCGACGAAAGCCGTTACCTGATCGGTGACGACGAGCACGGCTGGGGCGAAGGCGTTGTGTTCAACATCGAAGGCGGTTGCTATGCCAAGTGCATCGACCTGTCCGAGAAGAACGAGCCGGTTATCTGGAAAGCCATCAAGCACGGCGCGGTATTGGAAAACGTCGTTATCGACGACGCCAAGCACGCCGACTACGCCGATGTCAGCCTGACCCAGAACAGCCGCGCCGCCTACCCGCTGGAGCACGTTGCCAAGCGCTCCGAGAAGAACCTCGGTGGCGAGCCGAACGCTGTGATCTTCCTGACCTGCGACCTGACCGGCGTACTGCCGCCAGTGTCGATCCTCAACGAAGAACAAGCGGCTTACCACTTCCTGTCCGGTTACACCGCGCTGGTCGGTTCGACCGAAATGGGTTCGGGCAGCGGCATCAAGTCGACCTTCTCCACCTGCTTCGGTGCGCCGTTCTTCCCGCGTCCGGCCGGCGAATACGCTGAGCTGCTGATCAAGCGCATCCGCGGCTTCGGCTCCAAGGTCTACCTGGTCAACACCGGCTGGACTGGCGGTGGCTACGGCGTCGGCAAACGCTTCAACATCCCGACCACCCGTGCCGTGATCGCAGCGATCCAGAGCGGCGCGCTGATCGGTACCGAGACCGAGCACCTGGACACCATCAACCTCGACGTGCCAGTGGCCGTACCGGGCGTTGAGACTGGCCTGCTGAACCCACGCAACACCTGGGCCGACAAGCCATCCTACGACGAAGCCGCCAAAGCACTGGCCGGCCTGTTCATCGAGAACTTCAAGAAGTTCGAAGTGAGCGACGCGATCAAGGCTGCTGGTCCAAAGCTGTAAGTGTTGGATTGAGCTAATGAAAAAACCGCCCTTCGGGGCGGTTTTTTTGTGGGTGCGATTCGGACGATGTGATGCGCAGCTACCATTATTCCGGCTGAAAAGGCTTCAAACGGCCAGAATAATGACACTTACGCGTTCAGCTGATCCCTTCCAGTTTTCGCGTATCCCAGCGTTGCGCTTTTATCGCTTGGTAAAGCATTTCGATAGTCAGTGGAACCTTATCGCCACGCCCCTTCGCCCGTCGCTTGAGAAACACATCAAAGCCTTCAGGCTGGAAGTAGCGATAGGTGTCGTAGTCGAAGAAGTCGATGGCGAACTGTTCTTCCAGTGCTTCCATCAGGTGCCGAGCATCAGCGCCTTCGCAGCCCAGATCAAAGTTGATCGAGGTGTTGAGGCTAATGGTTTTGCGGTCGGGCAGACCGATTGCTTCGTGCAGCAACTGCATGAGCAGTTGCATGGCGTGATCGTCCGGGAAGTTGGGGGCGAGGTTCATTGCGGGGTGTCCGGTTGGGCTTGGTCGGATCTTATTGGTTGCCGATCGCGAGAGGAAGGAGCGACTGACTTCATCGTTCCCATGCAGAACATGGGAACTGATCTTCACTCGATGTCAGGCCGGGGCTTTCCAGTTCAGCATGCGTTGCTGGGCGACTTTGAGCAGGTCGCAGCCGTCCTGGGTCAGCAGGTAGAGGGCGTGGGTGATGTGCGGGATGTCTTTGAGGTCGCCGTGTTTGAAGCATTGGCAGTGCAGGGTTTGCAGCAGGTCACTAGAGGCCCGGATACGCTGGAGGGCGGCTTCGAGGATGTCTTGCGGGTTGGCCTCTGTGTCGATGATCAGGGCCGGGGAATCGGTGAGGTTGGATTGGAGTGGACGGTAGCGATTTGGAAACGGATTCAGAGTTTGCATATGAATTACTCGGTTTGTTGTTAAGTAACCGCCAGCACCGTGACCAAACGATGGGAGGCGGACTGTGCGCAGGCTTGGTCAACCGAGAACAACAACTCGGCTCGCCCGAAGGCGTCCCGCACACAGCCGCCATAGCAATGCACTACGAGGACATAGATGTCCGCGGCGCGAATGATGGCACACATGTGTGCGTTGTTCTCAGGTGACCAAACCTGATCGCTGATTTTGCAGCGATGGGGAGACAGTAAAATTTCGTTGTTAGATGCGATAGGCGACAAGGTGTCTTGTTTTGTAGGACCTTGCCGAAGCTTTGATAGGGCGTTGCTGACGGGCTTATCTCTTGCGCAAATTTTCGCGTTTGTTTGCCATCAAGCGTTTGGCTTCTTCATTTGGAATGCAGGGACGGGAATCGTCTAGGCCGGCTTGTACTTGGGCTTTGAACCATGCGTCGTAGGCTGCTTGTTCGAGCTGTTCTTGGGTATCGGGTATTTTGTTTTTCATCAGGCTCACCGCGTTATCGTTCATCGCGAGCAAGCTCGCTCCCACAGGAGGTTGTGGTGGGGCTTCAGCCGGTGAATTTCGGCAGGCGCTGCCGGGCGATGTCGAGCAGGTCGTTGCCGTCCTGGGTCAGCAGGTACAGGGCGCCGACGATTTTGGGGATGTCGCTCGCTTCGGCCTGTTTGAAGCACGTGCAATAAAGGGTTTCGAGCAGGTCGCTGGCGGCGCGTATGCGTTGTCGGGCGGCGTCGAGGATCTCGTAGGGGTCGGCCTCGGTATCGATGACCAGCACTGGGGTTTCGCTGTAGCGGCTCTTGAGCGGGTGATAGCGGGCTGTCGGCGTGTCGGCTTTTTTCATCGAGTGGGTCCTGTGCGAAATCGGCAAGTGTTCCCGGCAGGCCGAGACACTGTTTTCAGCCGCGCCGGAAACTATAGGAGGACCTGGCGTTGCAGGACAAGATGGCTGAAATGGACAGGCGTTGTAGGGTATTTATCGTGTTCCGAGGAAAAGGCTTACACATTTTCGGAGGTTTGTGCGCCGTAGCCGCTGCCGGTAAAAATGCCTACGGGCTTATCAGTCGCTGTTTAGCAAGTATCGGCAGAGAGGGCTTTGGACGCTGTCGGGTGTTTCGAGTTTTGCGGTGGGTGTGCTGGCCTCTTCGCGAGCAGGCTCGCGAAAGCGATCTCAAGCCCTTCCAGCCATCCGCTGTATCATCCGGTATCGTTTTTGCCCCCGACCTTTTCTCGACTCGCTGCGATCGCCGGCTAGGCTTTTGACTCCGCAGCAGTCAACGGAGTGACAGCTTATGCACAACACCCTGGAACAGGTTTTTGGTTATCCACAATTTCGACCCGGTCAGGAGGCGGCCGTCAGTGCCGTGCTGGCCGGGCGCTCGGCGGCAGCGATTTTCCCCACCGGTTCCGGCAAATCCCTTTGCTACCAATTACCGGCGTTGTTGCTGCCGCACCTGACACTGGTGGTCTCACCCTTGCTGGCGTTGATGCAGGATCAACTGGCGTTCCTGCAACGCCACGGCATCTCGGCGGGCAGTATCGATTCGGCTCAGAGCCGCGATGACGCCAGCGACGTCATGGCCCGGGCAAAATCCGGCGAACTGAAGATTTTGATGATCTCCGTGGAGCGCCTGAAGAACGAGCGCTTCCGGCATTTTTTGCAGCAAGTACCGATCTCGCTGCTGGTGGTGGACGAGGCGCACTGCATTTCCGAATGGGGGCATAACTTTCGCCCGGACTACCTCAAGCTTCCCGACTATCAACGCCAGTTCAACATCCCGCAGGTGTTGCTGTTGACCGCAACGGCGACGCCCAAGGTCATCGCCGACATGCAGGCGAAATTCGCCATCGCCGCCGACGATGTGGTGACCACCGGTTTCTATCGCCCGAACCTCAATTTGCTGGTGGAACCGGTTCGCGGAGTGGACAAGCGCCGACGCCTGGACGAATGGATGAGCCAGCGTCCGGACCAGCCGAGCATCGTCTATGTCACTTTGCAGAAAACCGCTGAGCACATCGCCGAACACCTGAACCGCAACGGCATTCAGGCCGAGGCTTATCACGCCGGGTTGCCCCATGAGCAACGGGAAGCGATCCAGCGTCGCTTCATGGGCGGGCAGTCCAATTGCATCGTCGCCACCATCGCTTTCGGCATGGGCATCGACAAAAGCGACATCCGCAACGTGGTGCATTTCGACCTGCCCAAATCCATCGAAAACTACAGCCAGGAAATCGGCCGCGCCGGGCGTGACGGGCAGTCGTCGGACTGCCTGGTGTTGGCCAACCGCGACAGCCTCAACGTGCTGGAGAATTTCGTCTACGGCGACACACCCGAACTGGATGGCATCCGTTGCGTGCTTGACGAGATGCATGCCGCTGCAACCGAAGGGCAGTGGGAGTTTCTGCTGGGGCCGTTGGCAGACCAGAGCAATATTCGCCAGTTGCCGCTCAAGACCTTGCTGGTGCAACTCGAATTGCGCGGGTTGATCGCCCCGCGCTACGCGTACTACGCCGAGTACCGTTTCAAGTATGTGCAGGAGCCCGAGGTGCTATTGGCGCGTTTCGAAGGCGAGCGCAGGGATTTTGTCGCTGCGATCATCCAGACCTCCAGCCGCGCCCGGACCTGGGCCACAGTGAATTTCGAGGCGCTGTACGAGCAGCATCAGGCTGAGCGCAGTCGGGTAGTCAAGGCGCTGGATTACTTCCAGGAGAAAGGCTGGGTGGAGCTCGAAAGCAAGCAGATGACCGAGGTCTACAGCGTGCTGCAAAGCGGGTTCGACAACGTTGCGTTGAGCGAGGAACTGCACGGCTATTTCACTCGGCATGAGCGCACCGAGATCGCGCGGATTCACGCGATGCTGGA
Source organism: Pseudomonas sp. GW821-FHT12A04 (assembly GCF_058807755.1). NCBI lineage: Bacteria > Pseudomonadati > Pseudomonadota > Gammaproteobacteria > Pseudomonadales > Pseudomonadaceae > Pseudomonas > Pseudomonas sp. GW821-FHT12A04. The sequence continues at coordinate 506,145 of NZ_JBXAQZ010000001.1, read as the reverse complement.
CCTGTTCGCCACCGACCGTTGCCTGGGTTATCGCCTGGCCGAGTATTTCGGCGACCACAATGCCCCGCAGCAATGCGGACATTGTTCGGTGTGTCACGGGCAAGTGGCGCGGCTACCGGCACCACCGGAGTTGCCGGCGCTTGTGGATAAGAATTTCGAGGCGCTGTGTGGCGGTTTTATCCACAGGCACGAGCAGCACACGGGCAACGTGCCCTCGGCTGAACGCGTAACACGGTTTCTGTGCGGGATCAGCGTGCCGTTGTTCACCAAGCTCAAGGCGCGGTCGATTCCCGGGTTTGCGGCGCTGGAAGATTATCCGTATGCCGGGGTGCGCAGTTGGGCAGAGCAACATCTTGCCGGCTGAACCAAAAACCTGTGGGAGCGAGCTTGCTCGCGATGAGGCTGGCACATTCAACATTGATGGCGACTGACACACCGCCATCGCGAGCAAGCTCGCTCCCACAGGGAACTCAGTGCCTGGCAGGGCTACATCCATCCGCTGAATGTTGCTCATCACAGGAATAAATTTCAAAAAAAGCCGGTGGCTGACTATGGTGGTGGCTGTCTTCGGATCGCCAACAAGAGAACAAAACATGAGCCAGACACCGTCGAATATTCAGCGCGCCGCCGTCATCGGCGCGGGCACCATGGGCCGTGGCATTGTCATGTGCCTGGCCAACGCCGGAGTGGCCGTGCAGTGGGTGGACAACAATCCGCAAATGCTGGAGCAAGCGCTGGCCACCGTGGCGGACACCTATGCCCACAACGTGCGTCAGGGCCGCATTGATCAGGGCGAAGCCGATGCCCGTGTCGCGCGCGTTACGGCGGCGGATGGTTATGTGGCCATCCGCGATGTCGACCTGGTCATCGAAGCGGTGTACGAAAACCTTGAGCTCAAGCAGAAAATTTTCCGCGAGCTCGATGGCCTGCTCAAACCTGAGGCGATTCTGGCCAGCAATACTTCGGCGCTGGACATCGACGCCATCGCCGAGGTCACCCGCCGGCCGCAGCAAGTGCTGGGCCTGCACTTCTTCAGCCCGGCGCATATCATGAAACTGCTGGAAATCGTCCGTGGCGCGCAGACTGCACCGGCGGTGCTCGACGCGGCACTGGCGCTCGGCCAACGCATGGGCAAGGTCAGTGTGGTGTCGGGCAATTGCGACGGTTTCATCGGCAACCGCATGCTCAATACCTATGTGCTCGAAGCGCGAAAAATGCTGCTCGAAGGCGCTTTTCCCTACCAGGTGGACGCAGCGCTGCAAGCCTTCGGTTTTGCCATGGGGCCGTTCCGCATGTTCGACGTGGTGGGCGTCGACCTGCAATGGCGCTCGCGCCAGATATCCGGCATCGGGCAGGATGCGCCGCAAGTTCAGGTGGATAACCGTTTGTGTGAGCAGGGACGTTTCGGCCAGAAGAGTGGCAACGGCTTTTACCACTATGAACCGGGCAGTCGTCAGGCCGAACACGATCCGCAGGTCGACGCACTGGTGCTTCAAGTCAGTGAGGAGCTGGGGTTCCAGCGCCGCGAGATTGGCCCGGAGGAGATTCTCGAGCGCTGCTTGCTGGCACTGGTCAACGAAGGCGCGAAGATTCTTCAGGAAGGCATCGCCGGGTCGGCTCACGATATCGATCTGGTCTACCTCAACGGATACGGTTTTCCGGCGGACAAGGGCGGGCCGATGGCCTGGGCGGATCAGCAAGGGTTGGCGGACATTCATCGGCGCTTGATCGACCTTGAGACGCGTCAGGGTGATCACTGGAATCCGGCGCGGGTGATTGGGGAGCTGGCGGCGACTGGCAAGGGCTTTGCTGACAAGTGATGGATGCGGCGCCTGCAAGGGCGCCTTCGTAAGCAAGCCCGCTCCCACATTGGATATCGGTCGTACACAAAATCTGTGTTCACCGAAGATCAAATGTGGGAGCGGGCTTGCTCGCGAAGAACGATAACGCGGTTTTCGCCTTAGACTGGCGAACCCACTCAGGAATCAACGCTGATGCCCCAACGCACCGACTATCCGCACTTCCAGCCCATCACCACCCGCTGGCACGACAACGACACTTACGGTCACGTCAACAACGTTACCTACTACAGCTTCTTCGATACGGCGGTGAACACTTACCTGATCGAAGTCGGCGGCCTGGATATCCATGACGGTGAGGTGGTGGGGTTCGTGGTGAGCTCCTCCTGTGATTACTTTGCTTCCATTGCTTTCCCAGACCGCATCGAGATCGGTCTGCGGGTGGGCAAGTTGGGCAACAGCTCGGTGCAATACGAACTGGCGGTGTTTAAGCAAGGGGAAGACGAGGCCTGCGCGGCGGGGCGCTTCGTTCATGTGTTTGTCGATCGTGCGTCGAATCAACCTGTGGCGATTCCTGCAGGGTTGCGCGGGGCGCTGGAGCGTCTGGTGGTTCAGTAAGGCAAAAAAAATCGCAGCCCTCGGGCTGCGATTTTTGTTGTACTTACCAGCGAGGCGCTCGAGGCCTTAGTCGCGGTAGTACTTGTGGTGCTTCTTGCGATGGCCATAGGCATGACCACGGCCCGGATGGCCGTCACGGTAGTAACGACGATCACCATGGCCGCGATACGAACGACGATCGTCGTCGTCATCATGATCGTACTCTTTGCCCATGTAGTTACCCAGCGCGCCACCGGCACCGCCGCCTGCTGCGGCGCCGATCAGGCTACCGGTGGTGCCGCCCATGCTGCGGCCGACCACGTTACCGCCTGCTGCGCCCAACGCACCGCCAAGGGCGGCTTCGCCACGGCTGTGTTTGTTTGCGCCGACGGCGCTACCACCCGCGCCACCCAGGGCCGCGCCGATGGTGGAACCTGTGCTGCCGCCTAACGACTGACCGACGACCGAGCCTAGAACCCCGCCCAATGCGCCGCCTACACCGGCTTCGGTGGTGCCGCCAGCAGATGCGATACCGCTGACCAGGCCAAGGGACAACAAGAGAATCGAGGAGAACTTCATGGAGGAACCTCAAGGGGATGACGGCGCGATCCTGAGGCTCTGGAATGGGCGTGACAATCGAAATCCGACGAATAACACGACCTGTATACAATATTGCAAGTTACTGTTTTTTGGACGGAACTTAACGTTTTTTTGCCGGTCTTTTACTACTTCGCAAAGGCCGTTTTCATGAGGAAACGGCCTTTTTTGTGGGCGATTGGAAAGTGCTGGATCCGGAGTTTTTGGTCATTGGTCTGGCCTCATCGCGAGCAAGCTCGCTCCCACAGGGATTTCAGTCGAACGCAGATTATGTGAACAGCAGAAAAAAACTGTGGGAGCGAGCTTGCTCGCGATGGGGCCAGTTCAGACAACGTGTTACGCCGACCTGGCCATGATCAACCCGGTCTCACTCGCCGCTTCCAACCGGATCGCCACGAATTTCGACGTCGGCGTATGGCTGTCATCGCCGGTGCTTTCCAGCGGCACCAACGGGTTCACTTCCGGATAGTAGGCCGCCGCTTGCCCGGCCGGGATATCAAACGCCAGCAGCGTGAAACCTTTTACCCGACGTTCAACGCCATCGTCCCAGAGCGAAACGATGTCCGCCTTTTGCCCCGGCTTGAAGCCCAGGCGAATGAGGTCGGCTTCGTTGACGAACAACACATCCCGCTGACCCTTCACACCGCGATAACGATCGTTGAGGCCATAGATAGTGGTGTTGTACTGATCGTGGGAACGCATCGATTGCATGATCAGGTCCGGCAGTACTCCGGTGGCGCGGGTGCGTTCGTGCACCAGGTCTTTGGGCAGCGCGTTCGAGCGGAAATTGGCCCGGCCCGAAGCGGTGTTCCACTTGCGTGCGCCGGCACTGTTGCCCAGGTAGAAACCGCCAGGGCTCTTGATCTTCTCGTTGAAGTCCTTGAAGCCGGGAATGGTCTCGGCAATCAGGTCGCGGATGCGGCTGTAGTCGGCCACCAGCCAGTTCCAGTCCACCGGGTGGCTGCCCAGGGTCGCGGCGGCGATGCCGGCCAGGATCGCCGGTTCCGAGCGCATCTGGTTCGACAGCGCCTGCAGCTGGCCATTGGAGGCGTGGACCATGCTGAACGAGTCTTCGACGGTTATCGCTTGCGGGCCTTGGGTCTGGATATCGATGTCGGTGCGGCCCAGGCACGGCAGGATCAGCGCGTCCTTGCCGTGGGTCAAATGGCTGCGGTTGAGCTTGGTGCTGATCTGCACGGTCAGGTCGCAGTTTTGCAGGGCCTGGAACGTGCGCGGGCTGTCCGGCGTGGCCTGGGCGAAGTTGCCGCCCAGGCCGATGAAGACTTTGGCCCGGCCTTCAGCCATCGCATGAATCGCTTCGACCACGTTGTGGCCGTTGTCGCGTGGCACCTTGAACTGGAAGCGACGCTCCAGGGCATCGAGGAACGCGACAGGTGGGCGTTCGTTGATGCCCATGGTCCGGTCACCCTGCACGTTGCTGTGGCCACGCACCGGGCACAGGCCCGCACCCGGCCGGCCGATGTTGCCGCGCAGCAGCATCAGGTTGGCGATTTCCTGGATGGTCGCCACCGAATGACGATGCTGGGTGATGCCCATGGCCCAGCACATGATGACGTTCTTGCCCTTGACGTACATGCGCGCCGCTTGCTCGATTTCTACCAGGCTCAGGCCGGACTGCTCGACGATCTGCTCCCACGGGGTGTCGTCGATGACGGCCAGGTAATCCAGCACGTTGACGCTGTGCTCGTTGAGGAAGTCGTGGTCGAACACCGCCGGGTCGCCGGTTTTCTGCGCGTCGCGCTCCCACAGCAGGAGGAATTTCGCCATGCCGCGGATGATCGCCATGTCGCCGCCCAGGGCCGGGCGGAAGAACGCGGTGTTGGTCGGCTCGGAGCCGTTTATCAGCATTTCGATCGGGTGCTGTGGATGCTGGAAGCGCTCCAGGCCCCGCTCCTTGAGCGGGTTGATGCACACCACTTGAGCGCCGCGTTTCACCGCTTCGCGCAGTGGTTCGAGCATCCGTGGGTGGTTGGTGCCGGGGTTCTGACCCCAGACGAAAATTGCATCGGCGTGTTCGAAGTCGTCGAAGGTCACGGTGCCTTTGCCGACCCCGACGCTTTGCGACAACGCGACACCGCTGGCCTCGTGGCACATGTTTGAGCAGTCGGGGAAGTTGTTGGTGCCGTAGGCGCGCACGAACAGCTGATAGAGGTACGCCGCTTCGTTACTGGCCCGGCCCGAGGTGTAGAACTCGGCCTGATCGGGGCTCGACAGGCCGTTCAGATGCCTGGCGATCAGGGCGAATGCGTCGTCCCAACTGATCGGCTTGTAGCGATCAGTCTCAGCGTCGTAGCTCATCGGCTCGGTCAGGCGGCCCTGGTACTCGAGCCAATAGTCACTTTGTTCCAGCAGCGAAGTGACGCTGTGTTTGGCGAAGAATTTGGCATCGACACGGCGTTTGGTCGCTTCCCAGTTCACCGCCTTGGCGCCGTTCTCGCAGAACATCACCATGCCCTTTTCCGGAGAATCGCCCCAGGCGCAACCCGGGCAGTCGAAGCCACCGTTCTGGTTGGTCTTGAGCATGATGCGCAGGTTCTTCAGCGCGTTGTCGCTGGTCAACCAGGCCTGGGCAACGCTGATCAGTGCCCCCCAGCCGCCGGCCGGGCCTTTGTAGGGCTTGAAGCGAGGGACGGGTTTCTGGTCGGCTTGACGGTGTTGACTCACGCTTGATTCTCCAACGTTGGGCTGTAGACCCGCGGCGCATTCTTCTGTGGCAGATGGATGAGATTGAGGTTGTGGCGACGGGCCCATTGCACGGCAAGGCCCGTGGGCGACGACAGGCTGACCAGGGTCTGGATGCCTGCGCGCAATACTTTCTGGATCAATTCGAGGCTGCAGCGGCTGGTGACAATCGCCAGCCCGCCAGCGGTGGGGATTTTCTGGCGGATCAATCCGCCGATCAGTTTGTCGAGGGCGTTGTGCCGGCCGATGTCTTCGCGGCCCAGCAACAACTCACCCTTGTCGTTCATGAACACTGCGGCATGCACCGCGCCGCAATGCTGGCCCAAGGGCTGGAAGGCGCCGATGCGCTCGCGCAGGCCATCAAGCCATTCGATCGGCGGCAACGGGGCGCCAGGCAATACCTGAAGGTCCGGCAACGCCTGCTCGACCGCTTCCACGCCGCACAACCCGCAACCGCTGGTGCCTGCCAGTTGTCGGCGCTGCTGCTTGAGGTTCCAGAACGCGCGGTTGGCGATGGTCACTTGCGCGTATTGCGCCGACCCCGAGCCGCTGAGTTGCAGGTCGTAGATGTCCGTGGCGTCCTGGATGATGCCGCTGCCCAGGCTGAAGCCGACGATGAAATCTTCCAGGTCCGTGGGCGTGACCAGCATGACCGCCTGGCTGATGCCGTTGAAGGCAATCGCCAGCGCGACTTCCTCTGCCAGCGCGGTGCTGGCCGATTCGGAGTATTCGAGATTGCTATAGCTGTACGTCTGGCTTGCGGCGGGCGCGGGCGTTTCGAGGGCAGGCGCCGCGCATGCAGGGCGCTTGGTGTTCATGGCATCACCGACGGTTTGATCAGCTTTAAGACTAGGCGCGGCAACTTGTCGCGTCTAATCGCTAATACTGATCTGCCGATAGATGCCGTCGATCAACCGCCAATCAGCGATTGCTGATAGAGGGCAAAACAGGCTTCTGCCAGCGCCGAGCGCGGTGCGCTGCGACGCATGATCAACCCGAGGCGGCCAAGGGTCTGGGCGTTCTCGATCGGCTGCAGGCGCAAATGCTCGGTCAGGCCTTCGAGGCCGCCGTCCAATGGCATCACGGCGCAACACAAGCCACCGTGCACGGCTTGTAACAGTTGGTGCACGGCATCGGTCTGCAACAACGGCTGCGGGGTCAAGCCACGGCTGTGGAAGTTATGGTCGATGGACTGGCGAAAGTGCATGCCACTGGTGAGCATGCCCAGCGGCAGTTCGATCAACGATTCCCAACTCAATGGCGCTTCGCCAAAGGTGAAGAAGCGTTGATCGTAGAGCAAACCCATGCGGGTTTCGCTGAAGGCCAGGGAGTCGAAGTGTTCGGCATCCAGGCGTTCCAGGTATGACACGCCCAGATCCAGGCGATTGTTCGCCAGTTGCTCGAGGATCTGTTCGGAACTCAGGGCCGAGAGTTCGAAGCGCAGGTTCGGGTGTTCGGCGTGCAAGCGTTGCATCAGTGGCAGCGGATCGAAGCTCGACAACGGCACTACGCCCAGGCGCAAGGTGCCGACCAGATTGCCGCGACAGGCGGCTGCCTCGGCGTACAAGCCGTCATAGGCCGCCAGGACGGTGCGCGCCCAGGCCAGCACCCGTTCGCCCGGTGCGGTGAAACCTTCGAAGCGTTGGCCGCGATTGACCAGTGGCAGGTCGAGTTCTTCTTCGAGGCTGCGCAGGCGCATGGACAGGGTCGGCTGGGTGATGTGGCAGCGTGCGGCGGCCTGGCCGAAATGGCGAGTTTCGTCGAGCGCGATGAGGAATTTCAGCTGCTTGATGTCCATCTGCGCTCCAAGGGTTGGGAAGGTGCGGATTCTATCGCAAGCGGGGTCATTGGTCGGGTTGGATTCGTAGGTGACGACCGTGGTCTAGGCTCTGATGTCTGGAACCCGAAACCCAAGGAGAGTGCACCATGAGTCTTTTGAGCTTTGTGAAGGAAGCAGGCGAAAAATTGCTGGATTTGCTGACGCCAGGTAACGCCAACGCCAGTGAGCAGTTGAAGGAGCACATCAGCAAGGTCGGCCTGGGCAACCCGAATGTGCAGGCGACGGTCGATGGCGACAAGGTCACGGTGACCGGTGAAGTCGCCAGCCAGGAAGAGAAGGAAAAGATCCTGCTGGCGGTGGGCAACATCGCCGGGGTGGGCAGCGTGGATGATCAGATCACCGTGACTGGACCGGTGGTGAAGGCGGCAGTGTTTGTCACCGTGGTGAAGGGCGATACCCTCAGCGCGATTTCCAAGCGCGTGTACGGCGATGCCAACAAGTACAACAAGATTTTCGAAGCCAACAAACCGATGCTGTCGCACCCGGACAAGATCTATCCGGGGCAGTCATTGCGGATTCCTGAGTAAGTCGTCAAACCGCGTGATGGCCATCGCGGGCAAGCCACGCTCCCACAGGACCTGAGTCGATCACGAAGATTGCGAACGACGCAGATCCTGTGGGAGCGAGCTTGCTCGCGATAGCAGGCAACTCGGTCTAGAGCCCTGCAATCAAATCCCGATAATCCCCAACCGCCGCGAACTCCGCCGTATCCTTCGGTCCCTTGCGGCTATCCGGCTCTCGCACTGCCAGCAAATGCGCCACGCCAAAGTCCCGTGCACTGCGCAGGATCGGCAGGGTGTCGTCAATGAACAGGCTGCGCGCCGGATCGAAATCGATATCGGCTTGCAGCGCATCCCAGAACTGCGGATTTTCCTTGGGAAAGCCGTAGTCATGGGAGCTGATCAAGCGCTCGAAGTAGGGTGCCAGTTCGATTTTTTCCAGCTTCAACGACAGCGCGTCCCGATGGGCATTGGTGATCAGCACCACGCGCTTGCCGGCCCGTTTGATCGCCGACAGAAAGGTGTCGGCATCCGGGCGCAGGGCTATCAGATGCGCGGTTTCCAGTTTCAGGTCGCGCACCGACAGTTTCAGTTCGGCGCTCCAGAAGTCCAGGCAGTACCACTGCAACTGGCCGGCATTGCGCTCGAACAACGGCTGCAATTCCATCTCGGCCATGGCCCGGCTGACCCCGTGCAGTTCGGCGTAGCGTTGGGGCAGGTGCTCCATCCAGAAGTGGTTGTCGAAATGCAGGTCCAGCAGCGTGCCGTCCATGTCCAGCAGAACGGTATCGATGTCGGACCAGGGTAATGAAGGCATGGCAACGTCTCGGGCAGTAGAAAGATTTCTGGCGTAAACAATCGGGAAAGCCGCGTTATAGTAGCGCGTTCACGCCAAGGAGCTTTGCATGCGCCAGAAACCCACCATACTCGCCCGCGAAATTGTCGCCACCAGTCGATTGTTCTGCGTGGAAGAGCTGAAGCTGCGCTTTTCCAATGGCGTGGAGCGCACGTATGAACGCCTGGTCGGCAAGGGTGCCGGGTACGGCGCGGTGATGATCGTGGCGATGCTCGACGCCGAGCATGCGGTGCTGGTCGAGGAGTATTGCGGCGGCACGGATGAATATGAAATGTCATTGCCCAAGGGTTTGATCGAGCCGGGCGAAGACGTGCTGGCGGCGGCCGAGCGCGAGCTCAAGGAAGAGGCCGGTTTTGGCGCGCGGCAACTGGAGCACCTGACCGAGTTGTCGCTGTCCCCCGGCTACATGAGCCAGAAGATCCAAGTAGTGCTGGCTACCGACCTCTACGAAGAGCGTCTGGAAGGCGACGAGCCAGAGCCGATGCGGGTGGACAGGGTCAATTTGCGTGAGCTCTCGGCGCTGGCGCAAAACCCGCAATTTACCGAAGGCCGCGCCTTGGCGGCGCTGTACCTGGCCCGAGACCTGTTGACTCAGCGCGGAGCGTTCCAGCCATGAATTTCCCGCATCCGTTGATGGCGCCGGTCATTGAGCTGGCCTTGCAGGCCGGTGAGGCGATCCTGCCGTTCTGGCGCACAGGCACGGCCGTCACGGCGAAGGCTGATGACTCGCCGGTGACCGCTGCCGACCTGGCTGCGCACCACTTGATTCTGGCCGGGTTGACGGCGCTTGATCCGAGCATCCCGGTGCTTTCCGAGGAAGATGCCAACATCCCCCAAGACGTGCGGGCCGGATGGCAGCGCTGGTGGCTGGTCGATCCGCTGGATGGCACCAAGGAGTTCATCAGCGGCAGCGAAGAGTTCACCGTCAATATCGCCCTGATCGAAAACGGTCGGGTGGTGTTCGGTGTGGTGTCGATGCCGACCAACGGGCGTTTTTACGTCGGTGGTGCGGGACTCGGCGCCTGGCGTGGCGATAAAGGTGGCACGCCCGTGGCGATCAAGGTGCGTGAGGCGTTAGCGCCCGGCGAGTCGTTCACCGTGGTGGCCAGCCGTCGTCATTCGAGTCCGGAGCAAGAGCGATTGCTGGCCGGGTTGAGCGCCAGCCTTGGCGAGCTGCAACTGGCCAATATCGGCAGTTCGCTGAAGTTTTGCCTGCTGGCCGAAGGGGCGGCGGATTGCTATCCGCGCCTGGCACCGACTTCCCAGTGGGACACGGCGGCGGCGCAAGGTGTGTTGGAAGGTTCGGGCGGGGAAGTGCTGGAATTGAGCGGCGAGCCGTTCAGCTATCCGGCGCGGGCGTCGCTGTTGAATGCGTTCTTCCTGGCATTGCCGGCGAAGGCGGCCTGGCGGGAGAAACTGCTGGAATTGGCCCGCTCCTGAAATCACCCTGGCCACAGGTTGTACAACACCCTCACATTCAGCGGTGCAGCACGTACTGTCCGACAAACCTCACCGCATCCTCATCACGACCTTCGTTGACCACCCGTGTATGCAGCGTCAACCGAGCACGGCTGTATCGCTGGAAGGTGGTCAGGAATTTCTTCCAGATCACCGGGTCCGGCGCCTGGCAAATGGCGTTGGCATCCCCCGTCACCGGCAGCGGATAGCTGATCTGTCCTTCCTGAATCACGATGTGCCCGTCTGTAATGCCTTCTTCTTTAAGGCGCAAATGCAGCCAGCCCCAACCGGCCAGGACCGCGCCGCAATACAGGCTGCCGCCGAACATGGTGCTCTTGTGGTTGACGTTGGCTTCCAGCGGCAAGTGCAGGCGCAGTTGCTGGTCATGCCAGTCGAGCACTTTGAGGCCCATGTCCCTGGTGAGGGGAATGTCGTGATGGAGAATGGATTCCAGTTGTCGACTGTCGCGGCTCATTCAGGGGGCTCTCGCTTGAAGTGGATGATTGGACGGTAGCTCAATCGAGATCGTCAGGGTGGGCCGAGGCGCCACTGTCGGCGAAACTCAGACCGTGCTTGCGCAGTTTGTCGTGCAGGGTCTTGCGCGGAATGCCGAGGGCTTCGGCGACGCTGCGCACGGAGCTGTGCGAACGTGCCAGTTCGGCGGCGATGAGTGATTTTTCGAAGTTCTCCACTTGCTCGCTCAAACCGCCGTTGACGACTTCGACCCTGTTGCCAGCGCTGCCTTCCGGCGTGCTGTTGTCGAGGGCCAGTTCCAGCCCGAGGGCAAAACGTTCGGCCGCATTTTGCAGCTCGCGCACGTTGCCGGGCCAGGTGTGGCGCAGCAGCAAGGCACGTTGCCCCGGTTGCAGTTCATGGGGCGGCAAGCCGTGGCGGGCACTGGCTTCATCGGCAAAATACTGGAACAGCATCAGCGCATCTTCGCCCCGTTCGCGCAGCGGTGGAATCCGCAGCGGCGCAACGTTCAGGCGGTAATACAGGTCGGCACGGAAACGCCCTTGATCCGCTGCCTGGCGCAGGTCTTCCTTGGTGGCGGCGATGATGCGGATGTCCAGCGGGATCAGTTGATTGCCGCCCAGGCGTTCGACTACCCGCTCTTGCAGCAAACGCAGCAATTTGACCTGCACATCCAGGCTCATGCTTTCGATTTCATCGAGGAACAGCGTGCCGCCATTGGCGAATTCGAACTTGCCGATGCGGCGTTTCTGCGCGCCGGTGAAGGCGCCGGGCTCGTGGCCGAACAACTCGCTTTCGACCACTGATTCGGCCAGTGCACCGGCGTTGATCGCCACGAACGGACCGTTGCGACGGCTGGATAAATCGTGCAGCGCCCGGGCCACGACTTCTTTGCCTGCGCCGGTTTCGCCGAGGATCAGCACGTCGGCCCTGGTCGCCGCCAGGGCACCGATCTGCTCGCGCAGTCGCAGCATTGAAGGTGAGTGGCCAACCAGCCGCGTGCTCAGCTCGTTGCGGTCGCTCAAGGCCAATCGCAGGCTGCGGTTGTCCAGCACCAGCCGGCGCAGGGCCAATGCGCGGCGCACGCTTTCGAGCAGGGCGTCGCTGGCGAAGGGTTTCTCCAGAAAGTCATAGGCTCCGGCGCGCATGGCCTGCACCGCCAGCGGCACATCGCCATGGCCGGTGATCAACAGCACCGGTAGCTCAGGGTCCTGGGCGTGCAGTTCGCTCAACAGCTCAAGACCGTCCATGCCGGGCATGCGGATGTCACTGACCACCACCCCTGGCCAATCACGTTCAAGTTGCGCGGCCAGGCCCTTGGCTTCGGCCAGCGGCAGGATTTTCAGGCCGGCCAGATCCAGCGTCTGGCTCAAGGCCTGGCGCAAATGAGGGTCGTCGTCGATCAACACGACCTGAATGCGGTTGTCGATGGTCATGCACTTCGGTCCTCGGACGGTTGCAGGCTCACGCCCGGTGCGCCTGCGCGCAGCTTCAGGGTAATCAGGGCGCCGCCCTCCTTGTGGTTGGCGAACGACAGTTCACCGCCGAAGGCGCGCATCAGGGTTTCGCAAATCGCCAGCCCCAAACCGAGGCCCTGGGTGCGGGTCTTGGTGGTGTAGAACGGCTCGCTGGCGCGCCCGAGGGCTTCCATGCAAAAGCCGGGGCCGTTGTCGCGAATGTACAGGTTGACGCCATCGGCCGTGGATTGGGCACTGAGCCAGAGTTTACGTGGCGGGCCTTTTTCCGTCAGGGCATCCAGGGCGTTGGCCAGCAGATTGCCGAGTACCTGGCGCAGGCGGGTTTCCCCGGCTTCGACCCACAGGGTGGCGGCGGGCAAGTCGCGGATCAGCTCGACTTCCATGCTGCGTCGACGCTTGGCCAGCAAGGCCAGGGCATCGTCCAGCGCCGGTTGCAGGGCGACGCTTTCCGGGGCATGCCGGTCGCGCCGGGCAAAGGCGCGCAGGTGGGCGATGATCGAGGCCATGCGACCGGTCAATTCGCTGATCAGCTTGAGGTTGCCACGGGCATCGTCGGTGCGCTGGTGATCGAGCAACACTTCGGCGTTTTCCGCGTAGCTGCGAATCGCTGCCAGCGGCTGATTGAGTTCGTGGCTGATGCTCGCCGACATGGTGCCCAGTGCCGACAATTTACCGGCCTGCACCAGATCATCCTGGGCGCGTACCAGTTCCTGCTGGGCCTGTTCGCGTTCCAGCACTTCCTGTTTCAGGCGCCGGTTCAGGCCTTCGAGATCGCTGGTGCGCTCGGCAACCCGGCCTTCCAGTTCGCGGCGGGCCTTGGCTTCGAAAGCAATGCGCTCGAGGTAATGGCGGCGGCGCTGCATCATCAGGCCAAGCAGCAGCATCAACACCAGCAGCGCTGCGCCACCGATGGCCACCACCGTACGTACCGGGCGGTCGATCAAGGTGCGCGGGGCGAGGATGCTGACGTCCCAGCCGGTTTCGGCGATCTGCTGGGTCTGGGTCAGCCAGGCGTCCGGGTTGAGCTTCAGCGGTTTTGGATCGCGGGTTGGATAGGGCTGGATCGCAGTGATGGCCTTGCTTTCGTCCTCGCTCAACGGGCGGGTCGAGCGGAATCGCCACTCCGGTCGCGAGGTGAGAATGACGACGCCGTTGTGGTCGGTCAGCAGCAGTTGTTCCGGGGTTTTGCCCCACAGGCTTTCGGTGTGGTCGAGGTCGACCTTGACCACCAGCACACCAACGATTTTTTCACCGTCGCGCACGCCAGCGGCGAAGAAGTAACCGCGCTTGGCCGAGGTCGTGCCCAGGCCGAAAAAGCGCCCGAGCCGCCCGGCCATGGCTTCGCTGAAATACGGCCGGAAGGAAAAATTGCGCCCGACGAAACTGTCGTGTTTGTCCCAGTTGGAGGCGGCCAGGGTCTTGCCGGTGGTGTCCATCAGGTACATGACTTCGGCACCGGTCTGGGCGGCGATGTTTTTCAGCAGGCGGTTGGCGTTGCCTTGGGTGACGCCATCGTCCGGTGCGCCGAGCACGGCGCGCAGGGCCGGCAGGTCGCCGAGGATCTGCGGCAACACTTCATAGCGATGCAGGGTACCCAGCAGGTTGGCGACGTAGAGGTCGAGGGTCTGACGATTCTGACTGGCCAGCTCGCTGCGGTAGTAACGCTCGGCGAGATGTTCCAGCGGCCACAGCAACGGCGCCAGGCACAGTGCCAGCAGGGCCAGGCTGCGCCAACGGGGTCTGGGAGGGAGGGTCGGTTTCATGAGCAGCATGCGCCTGTGGGTACAGGCGCATTATGCCTAGGCTTGCCCGCCTTGGGTCAGCTGCATCTTGATCGGCGAGCTTCAGCCGACCTTTCAGGCAAAGACGTCGGCATTCTTGAAAAATACCCCGGCCTGATCTTTCGCCGACAGCTGCGGCGTGCCTTGCAGTTGCCAGTCGATGGCCAGGTCCGGGTCGTCCCAGCGAATGCTGCGCTCGGCAGAGGGCGTGTAGTAGTCGGTGGTTTTGTAAAGGAACTCGGCAAACTCGCTCAAGACCACGAACCCGTGGGCGAAACCTTCCGGAACCCAGAGTTGGCGATGATTGTCGGCAGACAGGCGCACAGCGACCCATTTACCGAAGTGCGGTGAGCTGCGACGGATGTCTACGGCGACGTCCAGCACTTCACCGACCGTGACGCGAACCAGTTTTCCCTGGGTATTTTCCAGTTGGTAATGCAGACCGCGCAGCACGCCCTTCTGCGAACGGGAGTGGTTGTCTTGAACGAATTCAGTGTCTAGTCCGGTGGCCTCTTTGAAAGCCCTGGCGTTGAAGCTCTCATAGAAGAAACCACGTTCGTCACCAAAGACCTTGGGTTCGAGGATCAGAACACCGGGCAGGTCGGTGGTCACTACATTCATGGCGGCTCTCCAGCATCGTGCGTTTAATGGCCGCCATTCTTGCGCAAAGCGCCGACCGGGGCGAGTGCTCAAGTAAAAATCTACCGGCCTGTTCCAGCCCCTGCAAATGACCATTACCGGTTCCGGGGGGGTTGCGTATCGCCCGAACCAGTGGCGATATAGGCGCCTAATAAAATTTCAGGGGTTGTTGTATGCCGCTCGCCACGTTGATTCATCGCGCCAGTTTGCCCAGCCCGCAGGTGTCTGCGGAGCAAGCGCTAGAGCTGCTGGAAGAACATTACGGGTTCAGCGGCAGGTTGCAGGCCCTTGGCAGCCAGCAAGACCTGAACTATCGCGTCGACAGCGAGCGGGGACGTTTCGTCCTGAAAATCTGCCGTGGCGACTACTCGGTACTGGAGCTTCAGTCACAACATGCCGGGCTCAAGCATCTGGGCGAGCACCCCGATGTACAGGTGCCGCGTGTTATCGAGGCGAAAAACGGTGCAGACCTGCTGTCGCTGGACGTGGGTGGCCAGGCGGTGCACGTTCGTCTGCTCGATTACATCGAAGGCCAGCCACTGACGAGCCTGGGCCATTTCAACCCGACGGTGGTGTCCGGCTTCGGCCGCCTGTGCGGAGAAATGGACCTGGCCCTGGCGGATTTCGACCATCCGGGGCTGGTGCGAACCCTGCAATGGGACGCCCGCCATGCGCACGCCCTGATCGCGCATTTGCTGCCGGTGATCAAGGATGAAGCCCAACGCAAACTGATCGTCGAAGCGTCCGGGCAAGCCGAGCGGCATTTGCAGCCACTGCAGGACAAACTGCCGGTGCAGGCCATTCACATGGACATCACCGACGACAACGTGGTGTGGCAGCGTGATGCGCAGCGCCATTGGCAACTGCAAGGCGTGATTGATTTCGGCGACCTGGTGCGCACCTGGCGCATCACCGATCTGTCGGTGACCTGTGCCGCGCTGCTGCATCATGGCGAGGGCGATCCGTTCTGCATTTTGCCGGCAATCCAGGCGTATCACGCGGTCAACCCGTTGCAACACGAAGAGCTGCTGGCGTTGTGGCCGCTGATCGTCGCCCGCGCAGCGGTGTTGGTGCTCAGCGGCGAACAGCAGGTCAGCATTGATCCGGGCAATGCCTACAGCCGCGACAACCTTGTCCATGAATGGGAAATCTTCCGTGTAGCCACGTCGGTGCCGTTGGCGCTGATGGAAGCAGCGATCCTCACCGCCGTCGGCCAGAACCTGCCTACCATCGGCAGCGAAGGCTTCGCCCCGCTGTTACCGAGCCTGGTGGGACGTGAGTTCGCCTTGATCGACCTCGGTGTGCTCAGCCCGCATTTCGAGGCCGGGAACTGGGAGCAGGAGGGTGTCGATCAGCGCCTGCTGGATGAAGCGGCCGCGGCACATGGCTTGGCGGCCAGTCGTTACGGGCAATACCGCCTGTCCCACACCCGCCCGGACAGCGCCGCTGAACCGGACACGTGCCCGCTGCACGTCGAGTTGCGTGTGCCTCAAGGCACGGCGGTCGAAGCGCCGTTTGCCGGGGTGGTGCACCAGCCATCGGCGGGCGTGCTGCATCTGGATGGCCCGCAACTGAGTGTGCGGCTTTGGGGTGTCACGCCGTCGCTGCACAGCGGCGCGGCCCTGGTCAAAGGCCAGGTGCTGGGTTCGGTCAGCGGGCCATTGATCGTGCAGTTGTGCCGTGGCGCGTCGATCGATGCGCCGTTGTTCTGCACGCCATCGCGCGCCGCCGCCTGGCAAGCGTTATGCCCGTCGCCGGCCGCGTTGCTGGGGCTGGCCTGTGATGCCGAAACAGAGCTCGACGGAGCGACCTTGCTGGCCCGGCGCGATGCCAGCTTCGCCCGCACACAAAAACACTATTACGTTGATCCACCGCGCATCGAACGCGGCTGGCGCAACCATTTGATCGATATGCAGGGCCGCTCCTACCTCGACATGCTCAACAACGTAGCGGTATTGGGCCACGGCCATCCACGCATGGCGGCAGTCGCCAGCCGCCAGTGGTCGTTGCTCAACACCAACTCGCGCTTCAACTACGCAGCCGTGGCCGAGTTCTCCGAACGTTTGCTGAAGCTGTCCCCCGATGGCATGGACCGGGTGTTCCTGGTCAACAGCGGCAGCGAGGCCAACGACCTGGCGATTCGTCTGGCGTGGGCCTACAGCGGCGGTCGCGACATGCTCAGCGTGCTGGAGGCCTATCACGGCTGGACGGTGGGCGCGGATTCGGTGTCGACCTCGATCGCCGACAATCCCAAGGCCTTGAGCAGCCGCCCGGACTGGGTGCACCCGGTGACCGCGCCAAACACCTATCGCGGTGAGTTCCGTGGCCCGGAAAGCGCGCCGGATTATGTGCGCAGCGTCGAACACAACCTGGCGAAAATCGCCGAGCAGAAACGCCAGCTGGCCGGTTTCATCTGCGAACCGGTGTACGGCAATGCCGGCGGTATCTCGCTGCCACCAGGTTATTTGAAACAAGTCTATGCCATGGTCCGGGCCAGGGGCGGTGTGTGCATCGCCGACGAAGTGCAGGTCGGCTACGGGCGCATGGGCGATTTCTTCTGGGGCTTCGAAGAGCAGGGCGTCGTGCCGGACATCATCACCATGGCCAAGGGCATGGGCAACGGCCAGCCACTGGGCGCGGTCATCACCCGCCGGGAAATCGCCGAGGCGCTGGAGGCCGAGGGTTATTTCTTCTCTTCCGCCGGCGGCAGCCCGGTCAGTTGCCAGGTCGGCATGGCCGTGCTGGATGTGATGCAAGAGGAAAAACTCTGGGAGAACGCCCAGGTCGTTGGCGGGCACTTCAAGGAGCGCCTCGAAGCGTTGATCGATATTCATCCGTTAGTGGGCGCGGTGCACGGTTCCGGTTTCTACCTGGGCGTCGAGTTGATCCGCAACCGTGAAACCCTGGAGCCGGCCACCGAAGAAACCACCGCACTGTGCGATCGCTTGCGTGAGCTGGGGATCTTCATGCAACCGACCGGCGATTACCTGAACATCCTCAAGATCAAGCCGCCGATGGTCACTTCGCGCCAGAGCGTGGATTTCTTCGTGGACATGCTGTCGAAGGTGCTCGCAGAAGGGCTGTAAACACATCCCCCTGTGGAAGCTAGCTTGCTCGCGATGAGGCCATTCCAGTCACAGATTTTTCGACTGAAAGACCGCTATCGCGAACAAGTTCGCTCCCACAGGGGGGGAGAATTTTAGTTCGATTGATATCGGCTTTTAATCGATTGTTTTTGTAACGGTGGATGTAAGGTGCTTTAAAAGCCGATATTTATCGGATATAAAGTCGCCACAGCCCACCGCGTTTACACATACGCTTCCATTTCTATCAGGTATCAATGTCACTCCGGAGTCCTGAGCCATGACCACGTTGAACAGCACCCCTCGCGCCGACGGCTTCTATATGCCAGCCGAATGGGCACCTCAAACCCAGACCTGGATGATCTGGCCCGAGCGCCCGGACAACTGGCGCCTGGGTGGCAAGCCGGCACAAGCCGCTCACGTGGCAGTGGCCAAGGCTATCGCCCGTTTCGAACCGGTGACCGTGGCGGTTTCCGCCGGCCAGTACGAAAACGCCCGTGCCCGTCTGGACGTGCCGAATATTCGTGTGGTGGAAATGTCCAGCGACGACGCCTGGGTTCGCGACTCCGGTCCTACCTTCGTCATCAACAACAGTGGCGAAGTCCGTGGCGTGAACTGGGACTTCAATGCCTGGGGCGGTTTTGACGGCGGCCTGTATTCGCCGTGGAACCGTGACTCGCAGGTTGGTGGCAAGATCCTCGAGATCGAGCGCAGCCCCCGCTATCGCACCGAAGGCTTCGTGCTGGAAGGCGGTTCGATTCACGTCGACGGCGAAGGCACCCTGATCACCACCGAAGAATGCCTGCTCAACCGCAATCGCAACCCGCACATGAATCGAGCGGAAATCGAAGCGGTCCTGAGTGCAAACCTGGCTGTGGATAAGATCATCTGGCTGCCGGATGGCTTGTTCAACGACGAAACCGACGGCCATGTGGATAACTTCTGCTGCTACGTGCGCCCGGGTGAAGTGCTGCTGGCCTGGACCGATGATCCGCAGGACCCGAACTACCCGCGCTGTCAGGCGGCGATGAAAGCGCTGCAAAGCAGCACCGATGCCAAGGGGCGCCCGTTCACGGTGCACAAGATGCCGATCCCGGGTCCGCTGTTTGCGACCGAGGAAGAGTGTGCCGGTGTCGATCCGGTTGATGGTACGCAGGAACGTAATCCTACTGTTCGTCTGGCCGGTTCCTACGTGAACTTCCTGATCGTCAACGGCGGCATCATCGCGCCGAGCTTTGACGACCCGCAGGATGGTCCGGCAAAGGAAATCTTGCAGAACCTGTTCCCACAGCATGAAGTGGTAATGGTGCCTGGTCGCGAACTGTTACTGGGGGGCGGCAATATTCACTGTCTTACCCAGCAACAACCCGCGCCGCACAAGGAGTGAGTGAGGTCGTAACAGCTTGAGTTGATTACGAAATCCCTCAGGCTGTCGATCAGCCTCCCGCAATGCACGGAGCCCGCGGCCCTACAGGCCTGCGGGCTTTTTTGTATCTGCCAGGCCACACTTCAGAAACCTTGGCACAGCTCTTGTATCTCCGCTGTTGTAACTCGGGGGAGGGAGGACTTCTATGTTCTGTCATAAACCTTGGATAAGTTAGCCGCTCACAAACCGGGAGAGAGCGCTGAAATGAACGCCGAAGTGAACGTAGTGAGCGACAAGGCGTTGCATCCCCTGGCAGTAAATAGCGAATCGCTCCAGATCCTGGCGCACTGGTTCAAGTCCAATGGAATGCGTCAGATCAGCGATACTGATCCGCGCCGGACAATGATCGAGCGTTACCCTGCTGGTTTATTCAGCGAGGCGGAACTGGATGCGTTGTGGGATGTGATGGAAGGATAAGAAGAACAACAACGGATTGAACAAAAAAAGCGCTGCCGGGATGGCAGCGTTTTTTTTGCGTGCAGATTCATGCAATCACTACGATCCCCTGTGGGAGAGCTTGCTCGCGATGGCGCCCGGCCAGTCAGCATTTATATCGACTGACCCACCGCTATCGCGAACAAGCTCGCTCCCACAAGGGAATAGTGTGAACCAGTGTTATTGGTTCACACCGGGATAAATGCTGTTTAGAAACTGTAGGTCCCCGTCACCACCAGACTACGCGGTGCCCCCGGCTGGATCTGAAAGGCACTGGTCGCCGACGAGTAATACGTCTTGTCGCTGATATTGTTCAGCGCCGCGCGCAAATCCCAATCCTTCTGGCGGAAGCCTGCCAAGGCGTCCCAGCGGCCATAACCCGGCAACACAGTGGTGTTGAGGTTATCGGCATAGCGGTCGCCAACCAAGGTCAAGCCGGTTTCGGCGTACCAGCCCATTTCCGGTTTCCAGGTCAGGAACAGGCTGCCGTTGTGCTTGGCGACGTTGTTGATGCGCTTGCCTTCCAGGCCGTTGTTGTCCTTTTCGATGGTTGCGTCCTGCAGACCCACGCCTCCGCGCATGTACCAGTTGCCGGTAATCCTGCCAGCGGCGGTCAGCTCGATCCCGCGAGAGCGTTGCAGCCCTGAAAGCAGGGTAATGGTCGGGTTGTTCGGGTCGCTGGTGCGACGGTTGTAGAGCTCCAGCTCATAGATGGCCAGCGTGGTGCTCAGGCGATCGTCGAGCCAGTCGCTCTTCACCCCGATTTCTTTCTGCCTGGTCCGCTCCGGGCTCAGGTCATTGCTGTTACCTGCCGCGCCCGGGGTGATGCCGATCAAGCCACCGCCGACCGGCGAGAACGTCTTGCTCCAGGAGGCGTAGAAGGAGTGATTTTGCAGCGGCGTCCAGACCACGCCAACGCGAGGGCTGGTGCTATGACTGTCACTGTCTTCGGAAATGTTGCGCACCTTGTTGGTCGACTCGATATCGAACGTGTCGTAACGCAGGCCGGCGAGCAATTGCCATTGATCGTTCAGGCGCAATTGATCCTGCACATACACCGCACGGCTCTCGACCTCGGTGTGGGTGTTGCTCGACACCACCATGCGCCCGGTATGACGCAAATTGCGGTCCGGGTTGTTCAGGTCCAGCGCCGGCACTGGTGAACTGCCCGGTCCGGAAGTGGCGGCGGTGTACAGCAGTGGGTCGCGGCGCTGGCTGCCGATTTCGATGCCGGTGAGCAAGCGGTGCTCCAGGCCGAAGGTATCGAAACCACCTTCCAGCTCGACGTTGTTGTAGACATTGCGGGTGTTCAGGTCCTGCTGCCAGTGCTGGCGCGTAACCTTGTTGGTGGCCGGGACATAGCCGGTCAAGTAAGTATTGTCGAAATCGCTGTCGAGTTTGAACACACCCAGGGTCTGGCGCAGTTGCCAGTTGTCGCTCAGTTCATACGTGAGTTTCGAGCGCAGGGACTGTGCCTTGTCGTCGATGAAATCGTTTTCGCTGCCGTAGGTTGTATCGCGCCCCACGTCTGCCGGGCGACCGTTTACACCGGGGATGCCACGATCCGGCGTGCGGTTGTAGCGGCTGTATTCGTACTGCACCAACCAGTTCAGGTCGGGGGTCAGCTGCCAGCTCATCGAGGGCGCGAACAACTGGCGATTGCCACTCACACCATCACGAAAGCTGTTCTCGTCCATGTTGCCCATGTTCAGACGCAGGCTGATGTTCTCGGACGGGTCGGTGCTGAGGTCGGCATAGAGGCTGCGCAAGTCCTCGCTACCGCCCTGGGCTTCAATAGTCGAGCGGCGACCGAACTCAGGCAGTTTGCTCACCCGGTTGACGATGCCGCCCTGGCTGCCACGGCCATACAGCACAGCGGCGGGGCCTTTCAAAACGTCGATGCGTTCGATGTTGTGCAGGTCGCGAACGTACTGGCTGTCGTCGCGGATGCCATCGAGATAGAAGTCGTTGCTGGCGTCGAAACCGCGGATGCGCAGGCTGTCGAAACGAGTATCGGCGCCGCTGCTGACGTTGGGGATACCACTGAGCGCCGTGCCCAGATCGTTGGTGCCGTAATCCATGACGTTCGAGGTTTTGATCGAGTCGATGGCTTGTGGCACGTAGCGCACCGGTGTCGCGGTCCGGGTTGCTGTACTGGTTTGGGTTACGCGCGGGTCGTCGGCTTCAGCTTCGGCGCTGATCGATGTGGCAGGCAAGGTAGTCGGTGCAGCGTAGGAAAAACCGGCAGACAACAAGGCAGAAAGCCCAAGGCTGTAGGGCGCAAGGCGAAAAGGGGCAGGCATTGAAAAGCGCATCCGTAGAATTTTCAGGTTGAAGCGTGCAAGGGGCGCGAATAGTAATGCTTGTCATTTGCTGCCGTTAGATGTAATTGAGAATCTATATCATTTGATTGTTTCGAGTTGTGTCTGAGTTGATACAGAGGACTTGCGCAACCATTCGACCGATTCAAGCAACAGACTGAAAGCCAATCCGGCGTTTTTCCGGGGTCGCTGGGGCACTAACCTGCCGACATCGAATTTTCCTGAGTTTCTGTCGGAGCCTTCCCATGATCCTGCATTACATCTACGACCCATTGTGCGGCTGGTGCTACGGCGCCAAACCGCTGGTGCAGGCCGCCCAGGCTGTGCTGCCCGTGATTGCCCACGGCGGCGGCATGATGACGGGGGCCAATCGGCAAAAGGTTTCGCCACAACTGCGCAGTTACGTCATGCCCCATGACCGGCGCATCGCCGAATACAGCGGACAGCCGTTCGGTGAAGCCTATTTCGAAGGTTTGTTGCGTGATCACACGGCTGTGTTCGACTCGGCGCCACCCATCGCTGCGGTGCTGGCTGCCGAGCAAATGGGAGGTCGCGGGCTGGAGTTGTTGGGGCGTTTGCAAAGCGCTCACTACGTGGAGGGGCGCCGCATCGCCGACGAATCGGTACTGTTTGAACTGGCCCACGGCATGGGGCTGGACCGTCAAACCTTCGAAAGAGCCTTCAGGGCGGCCGACACCGAAGGCCATATCAGGAACAGCCGGGCGCTTTTGGCCATGGTCGGCGGGCAGGGCTTTCCGACCCTGGCGCTTGAGCACAATGATCAATTCACCCTGATCGATATCGGGCCGTGGCTGGGCAAACCCCAAGCATTTGCGCAGTGGCTGAGTCAGTCGCTGCCCGATCAGGGATCATCCATTTCCGTAGCAGCCTGCGGCCTCGATGGCTGCAGTGATTGAATATTCCTGCTGCGTAAAGCAATTTCTTAGACGGTTTTCGCCTATTTTTAGAAGATTCATGAAATTGACACATCGTTAAGGGCACAGCTACGATTCGGCCCAACGCCTGTGGCCAACCGCCACGATCAAAAATTATAAAAAGGCCCGCCGCGAGAAATCGTGGGCGGGCCTTTTTGTTTTCGTCATGAAAAAAGAGCGCGATAGCGCCGTTTCGGCCGTTCGGCACAGCGCGTATCAACCGGAAATAAGGAAAAGAACAAAATGTTGAACAAGCGAATCAGCCTGATCGCTCTGGGGATGTTGAGTGCGACACCGGTCATGGCGAACGACCAGGCCGAATCCAAGGGTTTTGTTGAAGACAGCAGCCTCAAAGTGCTGCTGCGCAATGCTTACATCAATCGTGACTACAAAGA
The DNA here is from genome assembly GCF_058807755.1 of Pseudomonas sp. GW821-FHT12A04. Taxonomy (NCBI): domain Bacteria; kingdom Pseudomonadati; phylum Pseudomonadota; class Gammaproteobacteria; order Pseudomonadales; family Pseudomonadaceae; genus Pseudomonas; species Pseudomonas sp. GW821-FHT12A04. The sequence goes on along the minus strand of NZ_JBXAQZ010000001.1, from coordinate 482,828 downwards.
CGGCAACCCGGATAAATCCGAGTGGGGCCAGGCGGCCATCGGCACGTTCTCGTCCGGCTTCACCCAAGGCACCGTGGGCGTGGGTGTGGACGCTTTCGGGTTGTACGCACTGAACCTGGAGCGCAATGAAGACCGTAGCGGCGCGCAAGGTATCGATTTCTTCAAAAAGGGCGACAGCGGCCAGCCGGCTGACGATCTGTCCAAGGGCGGCGCGGCGATCAAGTTCCGTCTGTCCAGCACCACCCTGACCTACGGCGACCAGATGCCGGCCCTGCCGGTGCTGAACTACGACAATTCGCGCCTGCTGCCGGAAAGCTACACCGGCACTCTGATCACCTCCAAGGAGATCAAAGGCCTGCAACTGGACGCCGGCCGCTTCACCGCCGAATCGCGCAAAAGCGCCGAAGGCCGTGACAGCGGTGGCTTGAAGTCGATCAACGTCTTGGGCGGTAGCTACCAGTTCACCGAGCAATTCAAGGCCGCGCTCTACGCTTCCGACGTCGAAGACGTGCTGAAGAAGCAATACGTGAACGCCAACTACGTGTTCCCGATCGACAAGGACCAGTCCCTGACCCTGGACTTCAACGGCTACCGCACCAAGCTGGAAGACTCCTACGTCCGCGAAAACGGAATCACCGGCGACGACAACAAGATCTGGAGCCTGGCGGCCACCTTCATCACCGGCCCGCACTCGTTCACCCTCGCACACCAGCGCAGCACCGGCGACAGCAACCTGGGCTACGCCTACGGCGGTTACCAGAAAGATCAAGGCCGCATCGGCGACGGTGGCAACACCATCTACCTGGCGAACTCATACTGGTCCGACTTCAACGCCGAAGACGAACGCAGCTGGCAAGTGGGCTACGGCCTGGACTTCAGCACCTTCGGTGTACCGGGCCTGAGCTACAACGTGGCCTATGTGCGCGGTGACAACATCACCACCTCCACCAGCGAAGGCGGCACCGAGCGCGAGATCTTCAACCAGATCAAATACGTCGTCCAAAGCGGCCCGGCCAAAGACCTCAGCGTGAAACTGCGCAGCTCGGTCCTGCGTGTGTCGCAGAAGTCGAGCGAGTACAACGTCAGCGGCAACGAAGTGCGAGTGTTTGTGGATTACCCGATCAACATCTTCTGATGATGGGTTGTGGTCTCGAGGTCTGATGCAAGGCTGAGAAAAAAGAAGAAGCCCCGACTGGTTCGGGGCTTTTTGTGACTAATTGGAATTTTCCAAACGGCTCTTTCAATGGCAATGGCGATGCCCTTCAAGATTGTCGGAAGTCTCTGAGGGAAAAAGAGGATCCACCTGATTTCTCGTGACGATTCAACAGGCTGAAATAGCAGTTGTTACCGTGAGAGATCACCGAATGAAAGCTCCAGGGGTAAAGGAAGCTCCTGATCAGGAAAGCTGGAAGGATCTAGGTTTGCCGGATCTGCGAGACATATCAATACTCTTGGAAACCAAGGTGGTTCGAGAGCTACCAGGGGCCGTTGATGTCTGCTCCGCTCTAAGGCAGGTAGCGCTAGGTTTTGGATTGCATGAAGGGACTGACACGGTGCTGATCGAAACGCCATATTTACCCGTGACGGTTCGGCGTGAGCATCTACGTCACATAGTGGAAAAACGCCCTAACGCCCGAGAGCGTTTCACTGAATTTGCTGTAGATACGCTGAAGAATCCATTAGAAATCTGGCGGGTTTCCTACAGCGATGACTCCTATCGTCTCGCCTTCATTGGCGCATACCACACAAAGTACCAAATGTTGGTAGTAATCCATGTTGACCGTGGGTATGTACTTTGGAACTTCATGAACTGTGACAAAAAGGCGCTGAACAAGCACCGACACGGCGGGTTGGTTTATCAACGTTACCTATTATCCAAACAAAAAAAGCAGCCTGAGTAGGCTGCTTTTTTTGAGAAGCTTGCTTGATATTGTGCTCCCTCAAGCAAGGGAGAAGAGGTCTCACCCGAGCGCTGATTTTCAGGTCATCAACGGGGTTCCTAACGCCGACTATTGCCACCTGAAGGCAGTCGGTTTCGCGCTCTTGGGCAAATTCTCTGTCACAGATGATGTTTGTGTCAACCCGAGCGGTAGCCTTGTGGTGGTGTTGGTCAGATCGGCGAAGTCGCGCACATCGACATCTGACTTTTTTACGATGGGGACCATTACAAAATGGAGAAATTGATCGAAACAACAGGGGGTAATGATTCCTCGGCGGAAATGCGGATAGCTGGTGTGCGCAGTGAAACGGGCTTGCGCAATGCTTGATGCTCAAACCATTCGCAGGAATATCGACTCGGTTGACGAGGTGATCGAGGTTGCTGTGGGAGGTAACAGAAGGGGATATCGAACAAATCAGTTTCAGAAGGACTTGCTGGAGTTTGTTCGCGATATGAATGAGAGCCGCATCAGCTCTATCGCGCGGGGTAAGCCTTAACAAATGCATTCGCGATTCATCGCGAACGTGTCGTCCGCAGCGACATGTCCCGAAGACGTGTCGCAAAAAGTGGAAAATTGCGACACGTAAGTAATTGGATGACAGAAAAAACGGTATAGAGTCCTACAGTACTCATTACACCGCGTAACGAATGAAGTTCCCGCTCCCACCTTTATCCCTTCCAGCAAACTCCATAAATTGAGCTCCAACGCCTCTCCCATCATCCCGACGGGAAGGTCACTGGAGTTTCCCTCATGCCTTTCGTAACCGTACGCATCACCCGCGATGGCGTTACCACTGAGCAGAAAGCTCAGGTGATTGCCGAGATCACTGAAACACTGGAGCGCGTCCTCAATAAACGCCCTGACCTGACCCACATCGTGATCGAAGAAGTCGACACCGATAACTGGGGTTACGCCGGCATCACCACCACCCAGTACCGCAAGCAACTGGCCGAGGCGGAAGGGCAGTCATGACGTCCTCCGTCACCATCGATTTCATCTCCGATGTGGTGTGCCCCTGGTGCGCACTGGGGGCGACGGCGCTGGAGCAGGCGATCGAGAACGTGGCCGGGGAAATCCCGGTCGAGCTGACCTACAAGCCATTCGAATTGAACCCGGACATGCCAGCCGAAGGTGAGCAAGCGGTCGAGCACCTGATGCGCAAGTACGGGAGAACGGCCGACGACGTCGCCGCCGGCAAGGCCATGCAAATCGCTCGCGGCGAGGCCATTGGCTTCAAGTTCGATCTGGAGAAGCGCACGCACTTCTACAACACCTTCGATGCGCACCGATTGTTGCTGTGGGCGTTGCAGGAAGGGCGACAAGTCGAGCTGAAGAGGGTGCTGCTACGGGCCTATTTCAGCGAAGGCCAGAACCCGAGCGATCACTCGACGCTGGTGCGTCTGGTGACTGAAGCGGGGCTGGATGCGACAGGGGCGAGAGAGGTGCTGGCGTCCGACGCATTCGCCAGCGACGTGCGTGAGCTTGAAATGTATTACCGCCAGCACGGCATCAACTCGGTTCCGGCCATGGTGCTGAACGGTCGCCACCTGGTGTCCGGTTCGCAATCGGTCGAGTACTACGAACAGATGTTGAGACAAATGGTGAACGCCCCGGCCGAAGCCTGATTACAGATTTCTACCCCACTTTTAATTGTCAGAGGTCTTCATCATGAGCATTTCGAAAAAAGTCATCGTTATCACCGGCGCGTCCCAAGGTCTCGGCGACGGTATGGTCAAAGCTTTTCGTGAACTCGGTTACCGGATCGTCGCCACTTCGCGTTCGATCAAGCCGTCCACCGATCCGGACATTCTCACCGTGGCCGGTGACATCGGCGAGCCGGAAACCGCCCAGCGCGTCATCCGTGAAGCGATCTCCCGTTTCGGTCGCATCGATACCCTGGTCAACAACGCCGGGATCTTCATCGCCAAGCCGTTCACCGCGTATACCGCAGAGGACTACGCCAATGTGTTGTCGGTGAACGTCAATGGCTTCTTCTACATCACCCAACTCGCCATCGCCGAGATGGAAAAGCAGGGCAGCGGCCACGTCGTCAACATCACCACCAGCCTGGTGGACCACGCCATCGACGGCGTGCCATCGGTGTTGGCTTCACTGACCAAGGGCGGCCTCAACGCAGCAACCAAATCCCTGGCCATCGAATACGCCAAGCGCGGGATCCGGGTGAACGCGGTCAGCCCCGGCATCATCAAGACCCCCATGCATGGCGAAGAAACCCATGCCGCACTGGGCAATCTGCACCCGGTCGGGCACATGGGCGAGATCGATGATATTGCGCAAGCGGTCGTGTATCTGGACGGCGCCAAGTTCGTCACTGGCGAAATCCTGCACGTGGACGGTGGTCAGAGCGCGGGACACTGAAAGCGTTTTTTCAAACCCCTGAAACAACAAAGCCCTCGTATTGCTACGAGGGTTTTGTTTGGAATAACCCATTCTTTTTGGTAAGGATGGTCGAATTGAGAGCTCTCGGTTCCATAACCGTGAGTGGTGGGCGCAGCAGTTTCGGATGAAGGTCAGGGTGTGGAGCCTGGAAGCCAATACTTCGAAGGGCAGATTGAATCTGCTAGCGATCGCTTTTTTGTCGACGCTTTTGCCTATGCGGCCTTTTCATTCGTACGCCACACTCAATGAAGTAGCAAGGCAGCTAAATAGCCGCCCTCGAAAAACACTAAACTACGAAACACCCGCTGAACGATTTAGCCAATCTGTTGCGTCGACCGGTTGAATCCACAGCCAGAAGCGGCCAACCGCACCTGCTTTACCATGCCGTCGACCAGATTATTTTTCCTGTCCAAACCAGACTGTTGCGGCCAAATCCATCCGCACTGTATCTGCTCCTGCCTATTTACTACTGGTTAGCATTACTCCTCACTCACGGACTTATGCTCTATGCCGGATACCACTAACCTTTACCTGTTCATTGTTGCCGCCTTGCTGTTGTTGATCGTTCCTGGCCCTAACATGGCTATCGTCAGCAGCCATGCGGTTGCTCATGGATGGCGTGCCGGCCTCGCTGCAGCACTGGGAATAACCCTGGCCGATGTGCTGATGACCGTCATGGTTAGCGCAGGCCTCGGTGTGTTGGTGATGAGTTGGGCGCCGGCGTTTGACTTGCTGCGCTGGGCCGGGGCTTGTTATCTGATGTTGCTGGCGTGGCAGGCATTGAAGACTTCTACTTCGGATACTGAGTCTCAAGCCACACAGGCCTCGCTGAAGAAGATCTTTGTCCGAGCCACGCTCAACAGTTTGTTAAACCCCAAGGCGCTGTTGTTCTTCATGGTATTCCTACCGCAGTTCGTCACCGTAGGTACCAGTAGTGTCACCTCGCAATTAATGTTCTTGGGTTTGTTGCTTGCGCTGATCGCATTGATCTTCCATTCCCTGCTCGGATTTTGCGCCGGACAGCTGCATGTGCGCTTTCGCGAAGGCATGATCTCTAAACGCCTTGGTGCCTATAGCTTCGCTGCGGTGATGACAGCTCTGGCGGCACGGTTGCTTCTGCTTGATCGACCATTTTAAAGGAGCGAGACATATCGGCTCGGCACAATTTTTCCTTGCTGATACGTGCTATCGAACACCGTGACCGAGACGATATGTCTGCTTATTGGACTTACTTCAGGTTGCCGCTTAGAAACTGCTTCAGGCGCTCGCTTTTGGGGTTGCCTAATACGTCCTCGGGCGCACCCTGTTCTTCGACTCGTCCCTGGTGCAGGAACAGCACCTGGTTCGACACTTTGCGCGCAAAGCTCATTTCGTGGGTCACCATGATCATGGTGCGGCCTTCTTCGGCCAGGCCCTGGATCACCTTGAGCACTTCGCTCACCAGTTCCGGGTCCAGGGCCGAAGTCGGCTCGTCGAACAGCATGATCTCCGGTTCCATGCTCAGGGCACGGGCAATGGCGACCCGTTGCTGCTGACCGCCCGAGAGAAACGCCGGGTATTGATCGGCAACCCGTGCCGGTAAACCGACCTTGTCCAGGTAGCGCCGGGCGCGATCCTCTGCGTCCTTCTTGCTGACGCCCAGCACCCGGCGCGGGGCCATGGTGATGTTGTCGAGCACGGTCATGTGGCTCCACAGGTTGAAGTGCTGGAACACCATCGCCAGGCGCGTGCGGATGCGTTGCAGTTCATTGGCGTCGGCCACGCGCATGCCGTGGTGGTCATGGACCATTTTAATCGGCTGGTTGTCCAGGCTCATGGCGCCGTCGTTGGGCGTTTCCAGGAAGTTGATGCAACGCAGAAAGGTGCTCTTGCCCGAACCACTGGCGCCAATCAGGCTGATCACATCGCCGGTCCTGGCGTTTAGCGAAACGCCCTTGAGGACTTCATGGTTGCCGTAACTTTTGTGCAGGTTTTCAACGGTCAGTTTGTACATGAACAAGCATCCTGAATTAGTGAGCCGGGCCGAGGAAGGACAACCAACGGCGTTCAGCCAGGCGGAACAGGCCGACCAGGGAGAAAGTGACTGCCAGGTAGATCAACGCGGCGATGCCGAACGACTGGAAGGTCAGGAAGGTCGCCGAGTTGGCGTCCCGCGCGACTTTCAGAATGTCCGGGATGGTCGCGGTGAAGGCCACGGTGGTCGAGTGCAGCATCAGAATCACTTCGTTGCTGTAATAAGGCAGCGAGCGACGCAGGGCGGACGGCATGATCACGTAGGTGTACAGCTTCCAGCCGGTCAGGCCGTAGGCCTTGGCCGCTTCGACTTCACCATGGGCCATGCTGCGAATCGCCCCGGCGAAGATCTCCGTGGTGTAAGCGCAGGTGTTCAGGGCGAACGCCAGGATGGTGCAGTTCATCGCATCGCGAAAGAACGCATCCAGCACTGGCTGAGCTCGTACCGCGGCCAGGCTGTATATCCCCGTGTAGCAAATCAGCAATTGGATATACAGCGGTGTGCCACGGAACAGGTAGGTGTAGAACTGCACCGGCCAGCGCACCCAGACATTGGTCGAGACCCGGGCTATAGACAGCGGGATCGACATCACGAAGCCGAAGAAGATCGAGGCACTGAGCAGCCAGAGGGTCATGGCCAGCCCGGTGATGTGAGTGCCGTCCTGGAACAGGAACGGTTTCCAGTATTCCTGCAGTAGCTCGATCATCGCACGGCCTCCCGGGTGCCTGCGGCGTAGAAGATTTCCATCCGGCGCAAGACGTAGTTCGAAACGGTGGTGATCACCAGATAGATCAAGGCGGCCAGTATCAGGAAGAAGAACAGCTGATAGGAGCTCTTGCCCGCGTCCTGGGCCACCTTGACCAGATCTGCCAGGCCAATGATCGACACCAGCGCGGTGGCCTTGAGGATCACCATCCAGTTATTACCGATGCCCGGCAGGGCAAAACGCATCATTTGCGGGAACACCACCAGGCGAAAGCGCTGGGCGCGGGTCAGGCCGTAGGCAGTAGCCGCTTCCATCTGCCCTCGGGGTACGGCAAGGATGGCGCCACGGAAGGTTTCGGTGAAATACGCCCCGTAGATGAAGCCCAGGGTAATGACCCCGGCGCTAAAGGGGTTGATTTCGATATAGTCCCAGCCCAGTGCTTCGGTCAGGCTGGTCAGCCAGGTTTGCAGGCTGTAGAAGATCAACAGCATCAGCACCAGGTCCGGCACCCCGCGGATCAGCGTGGTGTAGGCCTGCGCAGGGACGCGCAGCAGTGCCGATTTCGAAAGCTTGGCGCTGGCGCCGATCAGGCCCAGGCCAACGCTCACCAGCAAGCACAGAAAGGATAATTTGACAGTCATCCAGGAACCTTGCAGCAACAGCGGGCCAAAGCCCTTGAGGCTGAAGCCTGACAGCCCCAGGATCATCAACAGGTTTTCGAACATTGGGCAGCCCTACGTCAATCCAGAAAGCGCCCATCCGGAAATGGGCGCAGGGTCATTATTGGCCGCTGTAGAGATTCAGATCGCCAAAGTGCTTCTGCTGGACGGCCGCATAGGTGCCATTGTCGTGCAGTGCCTTGATGCCTTTGTTCAGCAAGGCCTGGAGCTCGGCGTTGCCTTTGGTGAGGCCCACGGCGGTTTTGGCTGGCAACAGGGGGCTTTCGACCGGTTCGCTGATTTGGAAGTCGGCGCCTGGTGGCGACTTCAGGAAGCCCAGTTCGGCTTGCAGCATGTCCTGGATCGAGGCATCGAGGCGTCCGGAGATCAGGTCGGCGTACACCTGGTCCTGGTTGGCGTAGGCCTGCGTCTCTACCCCAGCCTTGTCCAGCACGGCCTTGGCGTAGGCTTCCTGGATGGTGCCTTGCTCGTAGCCGACTTTCTTGCCCTTGAGGGAGGCCGGATCGGTGCCGACGGCCGCGCCTTTCTTGAATACCAGCGCGGTCGGGCCAGAGAACAGCTCGCTCGAGAAATCGATGACTTTCTCACGTGCCGGCGTGACGGTCATGGAAGAAATCACGCCATCGAACTTGTTGGCCTTGAGGCCGGGAATCATGCCGTCGAAGTCGCTTTCAACCCACTTGCACTTGACCTTCAGCTCAGCGCAGATCGCGTTGCCCAGGTCGATATCGAAGCCCACCAGGCTGCCATCGGCGGCCTTGGATTCGAACGGCGCATAAGAGGGGTCAACGCCGAAGCGCAACTCCTTGTACTCCTTGGCCAGCGCGGAACCGGCAGCTACACACAAAGCCAACGCAGAAAGGGTCAGAAATTTTCTTTTCATTGTTTTTATTCCTAAGGACCAACATGAGCGCTTGTGACACATGAGTACTGTTATGGAGCTCGTATGACACTATGGAAGAAGTAACACTCGACAGGTCGCGCTCCTGGTGAACAAGAAGGCAGAGCCCGTGGGGGAAAGTAGTCTAGAAGCAAGCGAGTGCGACGATAAGACGAAAAGTGCGTTGATTTAACGAATTAATGGTCATTATGACGAGCAATACTGACTATGTGATGATTTGGCGTGCTGCCGCTGACCGAAAACTGCCCCAGGTGTTCAACTGTTCCCGTTCAACTTTTGAGCAGGGGCACACAGGGTGATTAGCATGAGGTAGCTTCCATTTTCGCGGACGCGAAAATCGCATCCTGGTACTGCCGAAGCCCTGACACTACGGAGCGACGTGCGGCTGATAATTCCGTCGACTCGCCCACCCATTTGCATTCCACCTGACCAGTTGGATGTGTCAGGTGCTTGAGGAGAGCTGGCAGCATCGATCAAGGGCCACATGGTCATCTCAATCAACGATCATCCGCAGATCCGGGAGGTGTTCTCGGGGCTTCGCCTGAAGGAAGTGCCATTCCGGCATATGGTGGGGAGCAAGGCGGTAAGCAGGCCAATGAGCTGATCTACTTCAACTGGTAACAATCGCACCCAACGAAAAAGCCGCCCTTGAGGCGGCTTTTTTGGCTCTGTACATGTGAAAATTTTGCCAATTTCAACTAAGTGGTGAAATTTGAGGCTACGAAGTCCAAAGTTCTAAGTGAACATCAATTTCGGTGAGAGTATTCGTTGAGTTTTATTAGCTTTAATTAAGAAAGCAACCAACGGATGTCACTGCAATAATGCCTAAGGCAATCAACGCAGTGCTCTTGATTTCGCTCTTTCCCAAAGGCTGCCCGCAAGACTTTGTCATATTTTTCTTCAGCAATTTGAGGGCGAGCAGCTGAGATTTTTTTGTTTATGTAATCGAAGCCGGCATAGTCGATGATGTCCATCATGCACGATTCTAAGCACACCACCTTGGTTCGAAGGAACTCAAAGGCATCAAGCTGATCATAGGCGCAGATTGCTCGCAGAGCTCTCTTGTCACCAGTCAACATGAAGTAATCAAACTTTTTATCGTGATTATCTTTGGCGTGGAGGAAGAGGGCCTGCTTGCCAACATCGATCTCAGGGATCTCTATTAAGTGATCGATTAAATCGAGTATTGGTGCTTCTTGTAGCACATTGCAATGCTCAAAAAATTCACTGATTCGTTCAAAGGCCTGAGGGCTGCCAACATAACGCTCTATGGACTTGCGAAAAGCGTGCGAAAAGGGACTGCGAAAAGGGGACGGATTTATTTTCGCGTGCGTGCGAAAAGGGGACGGATTTATTTTCGGATATTTAGGTTGGGGGGAATGGTGGAGGCGATACCTGCAGTTTCTGGCTTCCCTGTTCCAAGCACCATTGCTGCTGACGTTTCCAGTCATTTGGAAATCCCATGAGTCTCAAATAACCCGGTTCTTGCTGATCCATGATTTCGGCCAAGCGAAGCTTCCACTGGCTGTCTGGACTGATCAAGTCGGTTAGGTAGGCCAGCATCGTCAATACGATGTATAGCCGCTGCTTGGGTTGAGGCCGGTCGGCAGGTGCAGTTGGGATGACCCATTCTTTGGGTAAGGCTGGTCGAATCGAGAGCTCTCGGTTCCATAGCCGTGAGTGATGGGCGCAGCAGTTTCGAATGAAAGTCAGGGTGTGTAGCCAGGAGGCCAATACATCGAAGGGCAGATTGAATCTGGCGGCGATAGCTTTTTTATCGGCACTTCTGCCTATGGCATTGAAGAGGGTAGATACCGTCCCAAGGCTGAGTTCTTCCAGGACCGCCCAAGCGGGCGGCAGCTCAGGGTGGGCATAGGTCGCTCCGTAGTATCGGAAGTAGTTATCGCGCATGCGGTTTTCGATCCGCTGTTGCTGGAGCCCATCGGCCTGTCGGCCATTTTTGATGCGCTCAATATCACGTCTGAGTTTATTGCGCTCCTTGTTCAATTGCTCTCGCAGTGGACGCAACAGCTCGAGGTGTGGGTATGACGAGGAGAAGACTGACGCGTCAGCTATCCAGTCAGGCCCATACTTAGGGCACATGTGATTGCTGATAGTCGCTCGTACGGCGACTTCGACACGTTCGATGGCATCCATGGTTATGCGTCGCAACGAGCCATCGAAGCGGTAGATGTCGACGACTGCTTTCAGAGTGCTGCCGGGTTTGAAGGTGTGTTCAGGGTCTGGCTCCTGGAAGGGGCGCATGTAGGGACTCAGTCGAAACAGCGTGACCACTTCGAGAAAGCGCATGGCCCGATCGTCGTTGGCGACGTGCAGGCCTCGTTGCTTTAGCAGTTCCAATTGCTGTTCTACGCTGAGGGCCGGCTTGTCGAAGGGCCTCATTGTAGTTTTCTCCAGGCAAAAAAAACCCGCACGATTTGAGCTTGCTGACTGGGTCAACCTAGGCTTGGCGGGTGTGTTGGGGTGCATTATAGGTAGCTGGAGAAGGTCGTCAACGTCATCCCGAAGTGAAATTGTAACGGGTAGGTGTGCAGGTAGATTTTGGTGCAGGCTGTCGGTAAGGGGTAATGCGGTATTTACAGGGGGGGTAGCAGTTGGATTTCCGGATGCCAGAAACAACAAAGCCCTCGCATTTCTGCAAGGGCTTCGTTTTGTATGGTGCCGGCACCAGGAATCGAACCCGGGACCTACTGATTACAAGTCAGTTGCTCTACCATCTGAGCTATACCGGCGTGTCAGGGCGACGATTATAGCGATTGGTTGGCTTCTGTAAACCCCTGAATTTTGACTATTTTTGTTCGGGCTTCAGGTCAGGCTCGCAGCAGGGTTTTCTTGAGTTTCTGGATGGCTTGCCAGGTTCGACTGTTTTGCATCGCGCGCAGCTGTGCTTCGGCCTGTTCGGCGCGTTGCAGGGCGGCGGCGAGTTGGTGTTCGGTGTCGCCGACAGGGTGGCTGAAATTGTGGCCTTTGCAGAACTGGAACTCGTCCAGGTTGCACGGCGGGATGTCGAAGGCGGGTTTGAGGTTCAGGTGTTCTTCGGCGAGGTAGTAGGTGTTGATGCCGTCGAACAGGATGGAGTGGTAGCCGGCGTCGGTGACGAGGTTTTCCCAGGCCTGGTCGCGGGCCCAGGGGGTTTCGATAAGGATCACCCATGGCCGCCATTGGCTGAAGTCCATGCCGCGCAGGACGGTTTCTTCGTGGCCTTCGACATCGATTTTCAGGAAGTGAATGGCGCGGCCCTGGGCGTGTTCTTCGCAGATGGAGGCCAGGGTGCGGGACTTGATCGTTTGGCTGCGCACGTCCATGCCGGCGTCTCGGTGCAGTTTGGCCATGGCCGGGTCCAGGGTCGAAAGGCCGGTGCCGGCGATGCCGTAGAAGGTCAGTTCGTCAGCACTTTCCCCGGCCGCACACTGCAGGTTGGTGTCTTTGGGGCGTTGCTGGCTCAGGGCTTCGAAATAGTTGGGCATCGGTTCGACGTTGATGCCGGTCCAGCCGTTGTCGTAGAACGCCTTGGTGACGGAGTCATGGGTGGGATCGTTTGCCCCGACGTCGATGTAGAAGCCGTTCTCGACGGTTTTGAGGGCGCGCCACAGGCGTATGTCTTCGAAATTCTGTGCGTAGGAAATGAACGTCACTGGCGCATCCTGTCGGAGGAATGTTCTTGTTCGTGGCCGCGCTGCCGGCGCCCTTGCGTGTGTGTATATCAAGAGTAATGAAAGGGTGCAATTTCCCCTGTCTGCGATCCGGGATTAGGCATTTATGTCGTTTTGATTAAATGCTTATGCACAATGCCATTGGCAGCGCACTGGGTTTAGGTCGAAATTGTGGATCCGTTCTCGTTTGTTCGCAAATACCTGTTTTTTCGATTTTTTATGCGAGTGTATAAAAAATGAACAGTGTGGATTTAGCCCTGAAACAGGCGTGGATATTGGATCCACGATTATTTCATCAACAGAGTTATCCACAGGTCGGATGTATTTAAGCGCGTTCGGCCAGGAGCAGGAAATTACGCGGCGTGAGCGGAGTTTCGCAGAAGGTGCCGACGCGGACGCTGTAGCCCTGCTCGGTGAGGAAAAGTGCCCGGTCAAGGACCAGCCAAATCTCCAGTGGGCGTCGGAAAAGTCCGCGTAGTAGTTCAAGGTTGCGCACTTCGGCCAGTCGCTGCCAACCGGCGGCTTCGAGAGCTGGCCAATCTTGCGGGCCGATTGTGGATAACTCTTTGAGAGTGGCCAGATGATGACAGTAATCGGCGAAGGGTTTGTCCAGCCAGGCGCTGGGCAGGGAGGGGGTTGGCAGGTACTCGTCCATTCCGCGCAGTTGCCGTTGCAGCAAGTCGAAGCCCAGACGCCGGGCCATGGAGGTGTCGCGTTGACGTCGCACGCGGGCGCCGGCGGTAACGGTTTCGCTCATGGGCAACGCGAGGTCGTCGAGGGAAAGCTGTAAGCCGGAGCCTTGGGCGGTCGAGGAAATCGGCGAGTATTGGGCAAGACTGATCCGGTTGTAGCAACACGGCGCGATGGCGAGCTGTTTGCAGCCTGTGACGCTGGCGAGTTGAATCAGCCGCACATGTAAATCACCGCAGGCGTGAAGCGCGACGGGCGTGTGATACGTACCCAGTAAACAAGCTGCGTCTGCCGCGAGCACATCCTGTTCGATATGCAGCGCATGCAGGTGATGGCGCTGGCTGAGTGCCTGGCCGCTGGTTACCAGTGCCGGGTCGTATTCCAGGCACGTCAGTTGTTGCCCCGGTTGCAGCAGGCGGCGGCCCAGATGTCCCTTACCCGAACACCAGTCCATCCAATGCTGCGGTGCTTCGGAAAACTGCAACCGACTGGCGAAGGCTTCGATCTGTTGCCATTTGCGCCCCGGTACATCGACGTTCAACCGATGGCCCGCCGCTTCGAGTGTGCGAGCCGGCAACTCATCCACGGCACTCAAGGCAACGGACATTGTTGCCAGGGAAGCAAAGGGCTCCGGTGCATTCAGAAGGGCAGGTTGGTTGTGAGCGTTTTCCGCGTCTTCCAGCGACCGCTTGCGTAGCCATTCGGCCAGAGCAGGGTAGTACGTTTCCCAGGGAAGATGCCGATGAGTGAACGGTCGGGGTTTCCACAGTGCCTGATGCTCTGTCAGAAAAGCATCCAGCGCAGTGAAACGGGCGAGTAGGGCCTCGCCCGTCAACACGCCGCTATCAACGCCCTTGGCAGGCATCGACGCGCAACCAGCGCTCCAGCAGCTTGAAGCCACGCACCAGCACGTAAGCCATTACCAGATAGAACATGCCCGCGGCGAAGAAGATCTCCACCGGGAGGTAGGTCCGGGCAATGATGGTGCGGGCCATGCCGGTCAATTCCAGCAGGGTCACGGTGCTGGCCAGGGCGCTGGCCTTGAGCATCAGGATCACTTCGTTGCTGTAGGCCGGCAGGCCGATGCGCGCGGCGCGCGGCAGCATGATGTAGAACAGCGCTTTTGGTTTGGACATGCCCAGTGCCCGTGCCGCCTCGATCTCGCCCGGTGGAATCGCCTGGATGGCGCCCCGCAGGATTTCCGCAATGTAGGCCGCGGTGTGCAAGGTCATGGTCGCCGTGGCGCACCAGAACGGATCGCGCAGGTACGGCCACATCGAACTGTTACGGATCGCGTCGAACTGCGCCAAGCCGTAGTAGACCAGGAACAGCTGAACCAGCAACGGCGTGCCACGGAAAAAGAAAATGTAGCCGTAGGGAAATGCCCGCACCCACCACAGGCGCGACGAGCGGGCGATGCCCAGTGGAATGGCCAGCAGCAAACCGGCGATCACGGCGATGGCCACCAGTTCCAGGGTCAGGGTTGCGCCCTGGGCCAGTTTCGGCAGCCACTTGATGATGACTTCCCAGTTCATTGGGTGCTCCTCGCGAAGCCGCGAGCGGCACGTTTTTCCAGGAAGTGCATGCCGGTCATCGCCAGCACCGTCAGGCTCAGGTACATGAACGCGGCCACCATATAGAAGGTGAACGGTTGCTTGGAGACGGTCACGCCGATTTGCGCATGACGCATGATTTCTTCCAGGCCGATCACCGACACCAGCGCGGTGTCCTTCATCAGGATCATGAACAGGTTGCCCAGGCCGGGCAGGGCGATGCGCCACATCTGCGGCATGATCAGCTTGGTGAAGATGCGCCATTTCGACAGGCCCAGGGCCACGCCGGCTTCACGATGGCCTTTGGGGATGGCGAGGATCGCGCCGCGAAACACTTCCGTGGCGTAGGCGCCGAAGCACAGGCCCAACGCAATCACGCCAGCGGCGAAGGCGTTGAGTTCAAGGTCGGGGTTGCCGAAGAACTCGCCCAGGGCACGCATCAGGTTGACCGTGCCGAAGTAGATCAACAGCACCCAGAGCAATTCCGGGATACCGCGAACCAGAGTCGAATAAGTGCCGCCAAGCCATTGCAACGGCTTGTACGGGGAAGTCTTGGCCAAGGCGCCGAGCAGACCGAGTACCAGCCCCAGGCACAGGGCCGAGAGTGCCAGTTTCACAGTCATCAGCGCGCCAGCGGCGAGCGCCGGGCCGAATCCGTAGAGGTCGATAATCATGGATTTCTTTTCAAATCGCGGCAGGCAAGGCCGAGAACCGGCGCCATCAGGCGCCGGTCAGGCAGGTCAGTATCAATAGATGCTGAACGGGAAGTACTTGTCGTTGATCTTCTTGTAGGTGCCGTCAGCGACGATTTCTTTCAGCGCGGTGTTCAGCTTCTCGCGGATCGGGTCTTTCTTGCGCACGGCAATACCGATCTTGTCGCTCTCTTCCACTGGGTCACCCTTGAACTCGTAGCTACGGCCAGCGTCGCTTTTCAGCCATTCGTAGTTGACGTACTTGTCGGCCAGGATGCCGTCCAGGCGGCCGGAAGTCAGGTCGAGGTAGGCGTTTTCCTGGGTGTCGTAGAGCTTGATGGTGATGTCGTCACCATAGTTGTCTTCCAGGAAGGTGCCGGCCAGCGTCGCGCGCTGGGCGCCGATGATCTTGCCTTTGAGCGCGGCCTTGTCGGTTTTGAAGTCGATGTCTTTCTTGGCGATGAACTGCAGCTTGTTGGAGTAGTACGGGTCGGTGAAGTCCACCGCTTGCTTGCGCTCGTCGGTGATCGACATCGAGGAGATCAGGAAGTCGAACTTCTTGGCGTTCAGGGCCGGGATGATGCCGTCCCAGTCGGAGGTCACGACGGTGCACTCGACTTTCATCTTGGCGCACAGGGCGTCGCCGATCTCTTTGTCGAAGCCGACGACATTGCCACTGGCATCTTTATTGTTGAACGGCGGGTAAGCCGCTTCGATGCCCATCTTCAGGGTTTCGGCCATGGCACCGGCGCTGAACGCCAGGGTGACGGCGGCAGCCAGGAAGACCTTTTTGTAGTTCTGCATGTGGGTAGCTCCGTTAGCGGTTGCTGGACATGAATTGTTTGCAGCGCGCCGAAAGCGGGTTTTCGAACACCTGCTGTGGCGATCCTTGCTCTTCTACCAGGCCCTGGTGGAGGAACACCACTTCACTGGAGACCTGACGGGCGAAGCCCATTTCGTGGGTCACGAGCAGCATGGTGCGGCCTTCTTCGGCCAGTGCGCGGATGACATTAAGTACTTCCTGGACCATTTCCGGGTCAAGCGCCGAGGTGGGCTCGTCGAACAGGATGACCTTGGGCTGCATGGCCAGGGTGCGGGCGATGGCCGCGCGTTGTTGCTGGCCGCCGGACAACTGCGCCGGGTAGGCATGGCGCTTGTCGGCGATGCCGACCTTGGCCAGCAGGGCTTCGGCCACTTCGATGGCTTCGGCCTTGCTCTGGCCGAGCACGCGGCGCGGGGCTTCGATGATGTTGTCGAGCACACTCATGTGCGGCCACAGATTAAAGTTTTGAAATACAAAACCGATTTCGCTGCGCAGGCGATTGATCTGCTTGCCGTCGGCGGCCACCAGTTCACCGTTCTTCGCGGCCTTGAGCTTGAGTTCTTCGCCGGCGACCAGGATCTGGCCCTGATGCGGGTTCTCCAGCAGGTTGATGCACCGCAGGAACGTGGACTTGCCGGAGCCGGAGGAACCCAGGATCGAGATCACATCGCCGTCGCGGGCGGTCAGCGAGATGCCTTTGAGCACCTCCAGCGAACCGTAGCGTTTGTGCAAGTTGCGGATTTCAAGCGCGGGCGTGGCCTCAGCCATGTGCGTTCCTCATATATGTTGCGCTCCTGCTGTTGGCGGCCTTCCTGGCGAGGCGGCCAACCTAGCATAGCGTTTCAATGGCAGCCAACAGCGCTACGGACGGTAATCGGCTGGTGTGTGGCAGGTTGTCGCATCGACGCAGCAGACTGTCGCCCCATCAACAACCGAACAGCCGTTTGAACCTTGCCTGTCGATAAAAAGCGCGGTGGCTGCCGCAAAAAAAGGCGCGATGTTGCCAGCTTTGACAGGGTGTTGGAAGCGCTATCCGGCCAAATGCACCGCTTGTGCACTTTTAATGTGCGCGGAGCCCTTTTCAGGTGTGTTTCCGGTGCGCTGATGTATCCGCAAAAGTGGGTCGCAGGGTAACGCTTTGGCAAAGTGCCATTAAATTCAAAGGGTTGCGATGACCGTCCGGTCGAGGCGAGATCGCCGGGCTAGAGGGTTTTGAAATATTTTGGCGCAATTATTGCGTGCAGAATCCAGAACGCCCTGTTGGCTTCTTTTTACGAGAAGGTCCGCCGAACGGGATGCACGCATTCGCTTCTCCTTACAAAGGTAGTTTTAATGAGCAGTACCCAAAGCTCTAATGGCCTCGAACAGGGGCTCAAACCGCGCCACGTGACCATGCTGTCGATTGCCGGGGTTATCGGCGCCGGCTTGTTCGTTGGCTCGGGTCACGCCATCGCCGCTGCAGGTCCGGCTGTTCTGTTGGCTTACGCCGCCGCCGGCATGTTGGTGGTGCTGGTGATGCGCATGCTCGGCGAAATGGCCGTAGCCTCGCCGGACACCGGTTCGTTTTCGACTTACGCCGACCGCGCGATCGGTCACTGGGCCGGCTTCACCATCGGCTGGTTGTACTGGTGGTTCTGGGTTCTGGTGATCCCGTTGGAAGCCAACGCTGCCGCGACCATCTTGCATGCCTGGTTCCCTGGTGTGGACATCTGGGCCTTCGCCCTGGTCATCACGATGCTGTTGACCGTGACCAACCTGTTCAGCGTGAAGAACTACGGTGAATTCGAGTTCTGGTTTGCCCTGATCAAAGTGTTGGCCATCATCGGTTTCATTGTTCTGGGCCTCATGGCGATCTTCGGCTTCCTGCCGGGCAGCCAGGTCAGCGGCGTTTCCCATCTGTTCGACACCCAGGGTTTCCTGCCAAACGGCATGGGCGCGGTGTTGGGTGCCATCCTGACCACCATGTTCTCCTTCATGGGCACCGAGATCGTGACCATCGCGGCCGCGGAATCGAAGAACCCTGGCAAGCAAATCTCCAAGGCCACCAACTCGGTTATCTGGCGGATCGGCTTGTTCTACCTCGTGTCGATCTTCATCGTCGTGGCTCTGGTGCCTTGGAACGACCCGGTACTGGCAAGCCTGGGCTCCTACCAGACTGTACTTGAGCGCATGGGCATCCCTAACGCCAAGATGATCGTCGACATCGTGGTGTTGGTCGCTGTGACCAGCTGCCTGAACTCGGCGCTCTACACCTCGTCGCGGATGTTGTTCTCCCTGGGCAAGCGCGGCGATGCGCCGGCCATGTCCACCCGCACCAACAAAAGTGGCACGCCATACTGGGCGGTGATGCTGTCCACTGGTGCCGCGTTCCTGGCAACATTCGCCAACTACGTAGCTCCGGCTGCGGTGTTCGAATTCCTGCTGGCCAGCTCCGGCGCCATCGCATTGCTGGTGTACCTGGTGATTGCGATTTCGCAACTGCGCATGCGCAAGCAGCGTATAGCGCGCGGGGAGAAAATTGCCTTCAGCATGTGGCTGTTCCCGGGCCTGACCTACGCGGTGATCGTCTTCATCGTCGCGGCCCTGACCATCATGCTGTTCCAGGAAGCCCATCGTGTGGAAATTCTCGCGACCGGCTTGCTCAGTGCTCTGGTGGTAGCGGCCGGCTTGCTGGTGGCTCGCCGTCGCAAACTGGAAAAGCGTGGCGCGGTAGTGCTGAACTGATCCATACCGCGTATCGCAAAACGGCCGCTGTCAGTGATGACAAGCGGCCGTTTTTGTTTGAGTCGTAACCCTTACTCGGCTTTTTCTTCCGGCGCTTCCAGCGACTCACGGTAGACATCCAGTGCGTCACCGAAGTCAGCAATGAACTGCGGTTCGCTCAGCCACGCCTGGGCGGTCTCGCGGTCCATGCCGTCGGCCCACATGCGGTAGTCGATCAGCATGTCGGCGGCCAGGTGGGTGGCGGCCATGCCTTCGTCGTCGGCGTTTTCCATGTCCAGCAGTTCTGGATGGTCGATGATGATAAAGGCCAGGTTCGTCAGCAGCACCGAGAGCATTTCGCTGCGGCTGACGGCTTCCGCGTCGCGCATTTTGCTGAACATCGCCAGGGTGTATTCCGGGATCGGCTCGGCGAGGTGGCCAAGATCATCGTCCAGCGCTGCGGGTTTGCGGCCGTGGATATTGATCTGCTTGGCTTTGGCTTTTGCGCGCTTGGCGCGTTTCTGTTGCTTGTTCAGGGAGGCCATGGGAACTCAGTTCGGTTTCTGTTGGGTTTGCGCGGCAATGGCGTCGGACGCCGCCACGTAGTCGGCCTGGAAGGCCGGTGATTCGATCCACGCCAGGGCGCCGGCTTCGTCGGTTTCGGTCGACCATTGGCGATATTCGATCAGCGCGGCAAGGATGAAGTCCATCGCGCCTTCCTCGCCTTCCTGCTCGTACACCAGCTCCAGCAACGGGTCTTCGAGGAAGGCCGTGCACAGGGCTTGCTGGCTGATCTTTTCGGCGTCGATCATTTTCTTGAACAGTTCGGTCAGGTCCACCGATTCGAAGTCGATGCGATCGTCGTTCGGGTCCAGTTCCACCGGCGCGGCAGCTCGCTGGGTGCGGTTCTGCTTGGCCTTGACCTTGGCGCGGGAGGCGCGTTTTTGCTGCTTGTTGGCGGAGGCCATGGGTGTCGTTCCGTAATTCGTTGAAAGGGGCGGGTGGCTCAGCTGCGTGGCACCGTTCGCCCGGGTGTGCCGGGGACCAGTTCGCCGTTTTGCAACCAGGCCAATGCAATGGGCCATAGTGTGGCTTGGTATGCGCTGCGAAAAAAGGCGAAATGTCCGACTTCTTCTTCGCCGATGTCTTCAGGATGGATACGCAGGTGAGAGTTTGTGCTGCCGGTGAAGTAGCCGAGCAGGCGTTCGATGGCCGGGACCGTGCCGTAGGGATCGTCGCTGATGCTGATGGCCAGGGTTTGCGCGGTGACGTCGGCAAAGGGCAGCTGCCCGGCGGTTTTGCTGATTGTGCGGCCGCTGGAGCGTTTCTCGTAACGGGCAGTGGAGAGGCTCCAGTCACGGACCACGCCGGCGGGTGTGTCTTCCAGCCAGCCGAGCCGTTTGCCCGGAAAGTAGCCGCACAGCATCGTCACCAGCGGCATCACCACATGCCACTTGCCGAACATCCGCCAGCGATGAGCGGGCGCATAGTCGCGCCAGTAGGCGAATTGCGCACCGACCGTCACCAGGCGCCGGATCAGGTGCCCGGACGCCCCCAGACCCGCTGCACAGCCGCCAAAGCTGTGGCCGACCACATCGATAGGCTGTTGGTGGAACTCACGCTGTGCGCGCTTGAGCATCGCCTCGAAATCCAGCGTTCCCCAATCGGTCCACGAGGCTTGAAGACCCTTGAGCGATGCCGGCCGCGACTCGCCGATGCCGCGGTAGTCATAGGTGATGACATCGAAGCCGTGGACGAACAGGTAGTCGGCGAAGCGCGAGTAGTGGCGACAACGGACCGAGGTGGCGGCATTGATGATCACGACCGGACGAGCGGCGTCCCGAGAAGGGTGTCGCCAGGTGAAGCCACCGAGGACAAAGCCGTCTGCAGCGGTTTCCTTGAACGGTTCACCGGACGCAACGCGTTGCAATGGCAACTCGATTTGAGTTGGGACGAGTGAAGGCGTTTCCTGCAAATTCATCGGCGTCGGACCTTTGCGGGTAGCTGCCAACAATAGTCTTGATGTCGTTGATGAACAATCCATTGGCCTCAACGCAGTGGTTGGTCGAGCCGTCGTTCTTCAAGTGCCATCCGCTCCCGATCCAGTGCATTACGGAGTTCCTCTTCGCTCGGCAGGACAAGCTTGTACTTGCTGGCGAGCAGTTGCTCGTTTCCTTCCTGCACTGAGTAATGCACCACGGATTCATCCTTTTGCGCACAGAGAATGATGCCGACGGTGGGGCTGTCCTGCGCGCTGCGTTTCAGGTCGTCGTACATACTCACGTACATGTCCATCTGCCCCAGGTCCTGATGGGTCAGTTCACCGCGCTTGATATCGAAGATGACGAAGCACTTGAGCAGGTAGTTGTAGAACACCAGGTCGATGTAGAAGTCTTTGCTGTCGGTGCTGATGCGTTGTTGGCGGGCAATGAATGCGAAACCCTTGCCCAGTTCCAGCAAGAAGCCCTGCAATTGTTCGATCAGCGCTTGTTCGATCTCGCTTTCCTGAAGCTTGCCGGCATTGGGTAAACCAAGAAACTCCAGTACCACCGGATCACGGATGAAATCCCGAGGGCTGGCCTTCATGTTTTGAATGTGGGTGGCGGCCTCTTGCTTGACGCTGCCGCGATCGCGGCTCGCCAGCAGGCGTTCGTAATACAACGTATTGATCTGGCGCTCCAGCGCTCGGCTTGACCAGTTTTGGGTGGCTGATTCGTTCATGTACCAAAGACGAGCGCTGTCGTTGTCGACCCGAAGCAGGTGGCGGTAGTGGGTCCAGCTCAATTCGTGACGCAGTGCGTCACGAATTGGAAAGGCTTGATAGAACAGACGCATGTACCGAAGGTTGGAAGCGTCAAATCCCTTTCCGAACTCCGCAGTTAGCGTTTTGGCCAAGGTCGACGGTAACTCTTTGCCATACCTGACCCGTCGCGCGCCGTTCTGTTCGAACTCAACGATGTGCCGGCCAATCTGCCAACAGGTTTGCACTTGCACGGTGTCGGCCGCCCGAAGCACTTTCTGGCGTGCCTGAAGGATCAATTTGCCAAGGTTGCCAAGCAGTGATGCGAGATAGGGGTCGTGAGTGTCGTTGGGGGTGGGGGCCGTCATGAGGTCTTCCGCAGCAGGTTGAACAGCGAAAGAGAATGACAAGAGAGCCCCTTCGAAGATGCCGGGAGTTGCTGAGAAACAGGCAGGAAATACCGGGCTCTTCGGCAGGACGGGTCTAAATCCGGGCGAGGGCTGAGGAACAAATGGCGTAGTACGTTTCGTACTCAGGCCAAATCAATCTAAAACCCCTCCCTGCGACTGGAAATCCAAAGGATGTAACGATTGGGTTCCGCAGAACCCGGGAGTCGTCATCATGAAATACCTCCATACACTCCTGTTGCCCCTCACCGCTGCAGGCATGCTGATGTTTCCAGCGATGACACCTGCCGCCAGCCTTGAGCCCATCGATAGCCAGGGGGTGCAGGTGCAAAGCCAGGAGCAAAACGGCATCACCTACCTGTCCGGCGGTATCGGCGAGGATGAGTCCAAGGCCATCCAGCAGACCACTGGCTACAACCTGCACATGACGTTCTCTGTCGGGACGAGAAATGAATACACTTCTGACGTGAATGTAGTTATTCAGAAAGCCCCGGGGCAGACCGTACTGACGCTCAATGACGCCGGTCCGCTGGTTTACGTGAAACTGCCTGCCGGTAAATATACGGTCATTGCGACGCGTAACGGCGAAACACGGCAGGACGTTGCCGATGTTGGCAATGGTGCAGCCCGTAACCTGGTTTTCCACTGGAATGATGCGAGTTAACGAGAGGCTCTGAACCCTGAGTCCTGCGACTCAGGGTTTATCGTGATTAACACCTGCATACGCTTGGATGAGTGCAACGCGTAAAGGGTTGGTTTCTACGCTCAGCAGCTTGATGGCCAAAGCGCAGCAGACCACGATCAACATGGGTTTGATCAACCGTGGTCCGACCCGGACAGCGGCCCGTGCACCCAATTGAGCGCCGATGAAGGCCGCCAAAGCCATGGCTATGGCGATCGGCCAGATAATCACACCTTTAGTGATAAAGACCGACAGAGAGCCGAGATTACATGAGGCGTTGGCAAGCTTGGTAAAGCTCATGGCCCGCATCATGCCCAAGCCGCAGAGCAGTACAAATCCGACAATAAAGAAAGAGCCCACACCGGGGCCAAATATACCGTCGTAAAAACCCAGGATCGGCGCAACGCTAAACGAAAAAAACAGAACACTGATTCTCTTGCGTCGATCTTCATTGGCCAGCTTTGGAGAGAGCGCAAAATAGATGGCTACCAGAATCAGCATGATAGGCACGCAAACTTCCAGATAGCGCTTATCAATAGTGCTGACCAGCAAGGCACCACTGGCGCCGCCAACAAATCCGCAGATAACCAGGAAACGGCCTTCGCGCCACTCGATCATTCCTTTGCGAGCAAAGGTTACCGTTGCTGAAACTGTTGCCGAAGCGGCCTGGAACTTGTTCGTGGCAATTGCACTGATCGGATCTACACCTGCCAGGAACAATGCAGGCAAGGTGATCAAACCGCCACCACCGGCAATCGCATCAAAAAAACCGGCGAAAAAAGCGACGAGCGCCAACATGCCAATTACATCCCAAGACATTGCATTCTCTCTTTATGGTTATTGGCCGGTAATCACATGACTGGTCGTTCAACAGCTGGTGATATAAAAAATCAGCCCTGCAGCACTAGCGGGTCTTCGGAAACAACGATGGGGCAAGAAAATTTTGAAAGTCCGAAAATACGAACCAAGACCCGTCTGTTGTCTTTGATGACATCGCGACAGTGCAGAGCCCGGATGTTATTGATGACCATGGCCGATTCCTGGTTCAGCGTGTACTCGACCGGAGTTGCTTCACCCACACCTTGGCAAAGGGCAGTGTAAGCCGCTTTCACAAAGGTCGAGGCGTTGTCATTGACCGAAAAACGATACGTGTTAAAGCGGGCTGCGAACCCTGCCTTGTCGTCGAACTCCAGAATCGAAACGTTGCGGCCATCTTCCCCTTTGCCACTGACAAAGGAGTCACTACGAGTGAACTGGAAGTTACCCGTGGTCAGTGCGAGGCAGTTGGTGACGCCAATTTTTTCGAGTATGGGAGGTAGTGGAATGACTCGCGTAGGCTCAATGCTCGGGTTCCACAAGGCGGATAGTATGAGCGACGATGGAGAGGGCGAGTGCCCGTCTTTCGCGTTCACGGCGCACCAGTAAGGCGCCTCTGTATGCGGGCCAAGCGCGAGGCCGGAATGGGAACTCAGTTCCTTGATGTCCGGCTCGGCAGGGATTCTGGTCAGCCCGCCGCCCTTGAAGTTGGCCACCAGTCGAACCAGTTTTCCTTCATTGTCCATGTCGTAGGCAAAGGCACTGTTACCCACCAGTTTCAACAAGATCTGATTACGGGCGGCCAGGCAAAGGACGTCGTATCGGTTTTCCAGGGATGTCTGGTCTGGTAGTACATCTGGAGGGATGGCGTCTGAGATTTTTTGCAGCCCTTCAAAGATCAACACGCAAACAAGGCCTTCGGAATAGGCATCCAGCAGTTCGCATTGGTCTTTCGAAAACAGGAACGTTAATTCGGTGGCTGCCAGAGAGGCTTTGGACCTGGCTCCTGGTGCTTGAGGCCCGCCGATGGCGGTCAGCTCTTTGGCCAACTTGTGCAGCAATGCTGACTGGTGGATATCAAAGCTGAAAGTCCTGATTTCTTGTTCAGTAAAAAACTCAGCAGTTTCGACGTCTGGTTGAATCACCTCAGTCATTGTCTATATCCCTGTTGTGTATCTGCTCCCGGTTATGCGGCAGCTCCTCCCCCGATTCTGCTCAATTTCATTTTCAGCGTATGTCATCCATTTCCGTTAGAGCATACGGAGTGTTCCGACAGACCCGAGAGACTGCCAGGAAGGACCGATAACCAATGTCTGAAGCTTTCGGGACTTAGTCCCGGCAACCATTACGGGTACTGGCTGGCGTGGTAACAGGAGGTGGGAATTGTTGTTTCGAGGGTGACGAGATCGGTGCTTCATCAAATCCAAGGCATAAAAAAACCCTGAATCTTGCGATTCAGGGTTTTCGGTATTTGGTGCCCAGAGACGGAATCGAACCATAGGCTACAAGCTGCGTATTTACTGGTTTGTATGGTTGTCGTCGCTTGCTGATGCCCCCCAAAATGCCCCCGAAATGAAAAGTGCCCCCTTCCTCGGTCGAGTCTCTGCTGACCTTTGCCAGTAGTTTCAAACACGCGTACGCGCGCACTCAATATTTTTCCGGGTTGGCGATTAAGCAAGGTCCTCCCTTTCGTTCGAGGACTGTGCGATCTGATCTTCATCCTAGCCCCTCAAGTTTTGCAGTCGTCATTGGGGGGCGCTGACGCCGCTCTGGACGCATTGACGGGGCCGCTTCGCGCGCATGCATGATGGATTCCCAATGCACCAGATCGGCTGCTCTGAGGATAGGCACGACTGGCGGCTTGATATGGTTTGCGGCAGAGCGTTTGCGTTTCAAGGTTTTTTTTCGGTTAGCCCTGAAGAAAAAATCGGAGCGGTCTTTGGCGTGAATCCCCCCTTTCTTCGGGGCCAGAGAGTGACGAGACAGCCTCTGGCCGCCGACTTGCGCCTATGTCCTGCTTTTTCTATTTTCCCAAAAATTCTACGGATTTATGCGAGAGAGTTTTCAGGAGCGGTCTTTGAGGCGAAGGCTCCAGACTTTTAACCTGCCCCCCTCCCTAATGGCTTTATCGAGCAGCACCAACTGTCCAGGTTACATTGCCTGCGGATCAACGACCAATCCGCCACGCCCTGCCGTATGAGGCCCTGCGCCGGACCTCGAATTACCTGCATAGGGGCGATTTCCATCCGTGGTCAGCGTCTGCTTTGGTGATTGGCCGAGAACGACCCAGGCTGTGTGAAAACGTTTTAGAGCAAATTTGACAGTCAGAATCGGAGCAAGAATCGCGTTCCTACGTAAATTTTCGGCCTGCTGACCAACCAACAATCGGCAGATTTTACGTAGCAACGCAGACTTCAAAACAGTGAATGCGTTTTCACACAGCCTGGACCCATTGCGGCCGGTGACGACGGGCAGCAAATCGGCAAAAAGCAGATGTCGGCGCGTATTTCGTTGATGCGATTTATATGGTTTCAGGCATCGCGCAAGCCGGATTCATCGAGGGCGGCTGCCGATTTCAGCATCTTCAAAATCACCAAGGCAAAAGCACGGCTCTTGGTCTCGTTATCCAGCACTTCCAACGACAGCTTCTCGTGGTCGGTCATTGCATCTAATACGGTGTCCAGAACGCGCTTGGGGAACAGTCCGTGCATCACTTGATCCACCGAGTGGTTGTTCACCTGGGCCATCACATCTTCCTGGCGGCTGATGCGCTGGGCGATGCCGGTGAGGAACTGCAGCTGGTCGTCATCGCTAACCTCGGCACCGAAGATATCGTTCAGCGCCTCGATGATTTCCGACAAGCGCTTCTTCTCCGGATCATGGGGCTTGCCGCTGCCCACATCACTGCCAGGTTTGAGGGTGTATTCGCCTTCTTCCTCGCTCAGGCGCAGCTGATGCTCGGCGCGCTTGCTCAGGCGGTAATGGCTCAGTTGCAGCTCTCCCACGTCCACGTCGTCTTGTTGCAGGCGATCCAAGCGCAGCAGCGGGTGCAGGTGCTTGGCGTACACGCAGAGTTGCTCCAGTTCGCGGTCCTCATAGGGCACAATTTGTGAGAGAAACTCGTACAGGCGCACGAAGCTCTGCAAATTCTTTCGGAACAGGTCGAGTTGATCGATCTGCTCGCCGGCCTCTTTTAGCGCGTGCTCGGCTTTTTTCAGGCCGCTACTGTCGCCATTAGCTTCGGCCGTGCGCTTGAAGTCCAGCGCCTGTTGGCGCGACTCCACCGAGAAGGCGTAGCGTTTGGCAAAGCGCTCCTTTGCCGGAGTGCAGTAGTAGCTGAGCTTGCTGGCTGCCGCCTTGGGGTCGAAGAAGGCCATGGCGAACGCCTCGACCTCCTGCCAGTGATAGATCCCCTCGACATCCAGCTTCTTCTGTAGGTCATAGATGATCTGAGGGTCGGTTACATCGGTCAGCTCTGCCTTGGTGTAGTACGGCAAGAAGGCGTCGAGAATATCCTGTGGCTCGTTGAAGAAGTCGAGGATGAAGGTTTCCTTGCTGTCACCGAAAGTGCGGTTCAGCCGGGACAGGGTCTGCACGCAGTCCACGCCTTGCAGCTTCTTGTCCACGTACATGGCACACAGCTTGGGCTGATCGAAGCCGGTCTGATACTTGTTGGCCGCGATCATCACGTTGAAGTCTTGAGTGTCGAACGCCACTGCCAGGTCCCGGCCATTCAGGCCGGCGTTGAGCAGGCTACTGCTTTCCGTCACCTCTTCAGGGATCACCTCATCCGGTAGCACGCTGCCGGAGAACGCCACCAGCGGGTGCACATCGCTGTAACCCATCTGCTGTACATAGGCTCTCACCGCCAACTGGTAACGCACCGCTTCTTGGCGGCTGCTGGTCACCACCATGGCCTTGGCCTGACCATTGAGCAGATTGCGGATATTGGCGCGGAAGTGCTCGACGATCACCTCAACCTTTTGACTGATGTTGTATGGATGCAAACGCACCCAGCGCGCTAGCTTGATGCGCGCCTTCTTGCTGTCCACTTCGTCGTCTTCGCCATCCGGGTGAGCGATCTTCCAGGCGGTGTTGTAGGTGGTGTAGTTGCGCAGCACGTCGAGGATAAAACCCTCTTCGATAGCCTGGCGCATGGAATACAAATGAAAAGACTCCGGCTTGTTGCTGGAACTGGCTGGCAGCGTGGGGTCGGCTGGGCGACCGAACAGCTCCAGGGTCTTGGCCTTGGGCGTGGCGGTGAAGGCGTAGTAACTGATGCGCTCATTCGGTTGGCGTGCCTGTACGGCGGCGTCCAACAGCTCTTCGGCACTGATTTCCTCTGCGTCCAGCGCATCGCTGCCTAGAATCTGTTTAAGCTTGCTGGCCGACGAACCAGTTTGCGAGGAATGCGCCTCGTCAGCGATTACTGCATAACGCCCGCTAGCCAGCTTCGGGTACTTGTCCAGGGCATCGAACAATGCAGGAAAAGTCTGGATGGTTACGATGATGATGCGCGTCTGCTCAGCCAGCGCCTCAGCTAGTTGTTCGGACTTGCTCTGGTTGCCGACATCACGACTGATCGGTTTGACCACGCCTTGGGCGTGCTCGAACTGGTAGATGGTGTTCTGCAACTGGCTATCCAGCACCGTGCGGTCGGTGACCACGATCACTGAGTTGAACAGACGCTGACCAGCGTCGTCGTACAGCGAGGCCAATTGATGGGCCGTCCAGGCGATGGAGTTGGACTTGCCCGAGCCGGCGCTGTGCTGGATTAAATAGCGCTTGCCAGGTCCTTCGGCACGGGTGGTGTTAACCAGCTTGTTGACCACTTCCCATTGGTGGTAACGCGGGAAGATCATCGTTTCCTTGGTCATCAGCGTGCCGTCGAAGGCTTCGCTGGTTTTTTTGTCCAGGTGCAGATAGCGCCCCAGTACCTTGAGCCACGCATCTGGCTGCAACAGCCGTTGCCACAGGTAGCCGGTGGAGTATTGGCTATCGTCGGCAGGCATTGGGTTTCCAGCACCACCCTCCTCGTTGCCGAGGTTAAAGGGCAGGAAGAAGGTGTTCTTGCCCGCGAGTTTCGTGGTCATCGCCACCTCATTCTGCCCTACGGCAAAATGCACCAGCGCGCCACGCTTGAAAGTCAGCAGCGGCTCGGGCTTGCCCGTTATCGGGTCTTTCACCGGGCGGTCGTAACGGTACTGGCGCTTGGCGTTTTCCACCGACTGCTTGAACTCGCTTTTCAGCTCTAGCGTGGCGGTGGGGATGCCGTTGACGAACAGCACCAGATCCAGCCGTGGATTGTAGCTCTGCCCACTGCTGCCAGCCTCACGCGCATGCAGCGAGTAGGACACCTCCGGCACCACGCGCAGGCGGTTGCACTGGTAGCGCTTCAAGGTATCCGGATTCATGCCGTGGTCGGGCTGGAAGCTGCATAGCTCCACCTTCACCGACGGCAGCTTGAAGCCATGGCGCAGCACATCCAGGGTGCCGCTCTGCTCCAGCTCGCGCACCAGCTTCTGTACCAGCACATCTTCTGGTGCATTCGGGTTGGCCTTGGCGAACTTGTCCCACCGCTCCGGCCAGGCGTCCTTGAAGTAGTCCAGTATATCTTCGGTGTACAACGCGGTGCGGCGGTCGTAGCCGCTGGCCGTGCCGACGAGCCAGCCTTGGGCGGCCAAGGCATCGATAATGTCCTGCTGGAATTGCGCTTCCTTGCTGTCCGCCATTACACGGCCTCTTGTTCTAATTCATGGGATCGTGCGCTAGCCGTTGGATGCCAGCCGCGTACATCGATTTTGCCGGTGACAGCGGCGGAAATGAGAGCGGAACGGCGTTCTTGGAGCAGATCAACTGTCGCGCCCGCCTCGATAATTAGCTTTTCCGCTTGCTCAGAAAACGCCATAATAAAATTTGATATTTCTTCTTGCTCTTTTAATGGTGGGACTGGAACTTTCACAAACTTTACTTCGCCACAGTTCAGGTGTGGATGCATACCGCCGGTTCTGATCGAAAACAATACTGACTGCCCAAAGCGCGACTGCAATACCTGACCAAGATACGTGCCAGAAAGCATGCTCTTATCTGTCTGCAAAATTATCAAAGCATGACAGTTGTAGCCACTTTCTCTTGAAGATACGACACCAACATCTCCAGTTCCTGCACCGGTCTGAACAATCAGAACATCATCTTCTTGCAGGATGGATTTTCTCATTTTCATGCTCCACTCCGGAGTCACAAAGTAAGCATCGTCAAAATTGACAACGCCTTTTTTTATATGAGTGGCCTGAACGTAAGGAACCCCACTCTCAACCAAAATATCTCTTGTAGGGCCAACATAACCATTAGTGATTTTTACTGTGAGTTTATTCAGCGCATTTGTTTTCCAGTGCACCGGTACCTCGCCTAGCCACTCCACGCCGGAGTCTTTCATCTGCACTGTGGGGTCGAGACCTTTGGTGACGGCGCGGGAGATCACGGCCTGGCGCTTTTCCTTAAGCAGTTCGATCAGGCGCTGCTGCTCTTCGATCAACGCGTCGATGCGGGCGGTTTCGTGGTCAAGGAAACGGGCGATTTGGGTTAGCTCGAATCGAGGGGGCCAAGCAAGTGCGCATGAGCGAACTTGCTCCATTGATATATTCAAAATCGTCGTTTCTGGAACTGCTGACTCAATTTGACAGATAAACGACCGAGAGAGGATAAAGTACTTGGTGACAGCGGCTGCGATTGGGTTTCCCGACCTGATGATTCCTACTCGCTGATTTACAGCCAACGGTAAATCAGTAGCTATAACCTGTGCGAAATTCGAGATACTGCCAGAAAGCCCAATTAGCAAGTCGTCAACCTTGGCCATGGCTTTTATTGGAACGTTATTTTCAGCTACTTTTTTTATTGAATCAAAGCTGACTCGTCCTTCTTTCAGATCTGACATCCTTGTTACAGGTATTCCATCGTCAACGAACTGTTCTGCTGGAAATGGATACCCCGACTCAATATCTGAGACTCTACCGAGACGCGTAACGGACCAGTGCGCTGGCACCTCCCCTAGCCACTCAGTCCCGGAATCTTTGTAGGCAGGGTACTTCGGAAACGTACTCGGGTTTTCCATGCCCTCGCTCTGCGGGCCAACGGCTGCGCCTTTGTTCAAATTTTCCCCCGACAAATTTGTCATGCCGACAGCCCCTCGATCATCTGCTTGATGCGGTCGGTGCAGGCTTTCAGGTCGCGATCGATCTCGACCAGCGCGCGCGGCGGCTGGAACACATAGAAGTGGCGGTTAAAGGGGATCTCGAAGCCGACGATACCAACCTCGCCGTCTTGGGCGTCGGTCTTGCTTTCGTCGATCCAGGCATCTGGTACATGGGGGATAACTTCGCGCTGGAAGTAGTCATACACCGCCTCGCCCATCGGCACGTTTTCGTAATCGCGCAGGCCGGAATCCGCTTCCGGCTGGCCCTTGGTCATACAGATGTCTGCCTCGGGGTCCCGCTCGCTCAGGGCATTGAGCAAGGCTTTCAGTTCCGGCGCGCTGAGGCTGACGCTGTTGGCGGTTAGGGTTTTTTTCAGCAGTTTGGTGAACTGCTCGCGGTTGCGGTGCTGCTGGCTTGCGTCCATGGCTTGCAGGGCCGTCATTAGTTGCTGCTGAGCGGC
Source organism: Pseudomonas sp. GW821-FHT12A04 (assembly GCF_058807755.1). Classification (NCBI taxonomy): domain Bacteria; kingdom Pseudomonadati; phylum Pseudomonadota; class Gammaproteobacteria; order Pseudomonadales; family Pseudomonadaceae; genus Pseudomonas; species Pseudomonas sp. GW821-FHT12A04. The sequence goes on along the minus strand of NZ_JBXAQZ010000001.1, from coordinate 451,754 downwards.
GCTGTCGAGCTTTTGCAGGGCTTTTTCTTCCAGCACCTTGCCGAGACGTTCGGCACTGGTTTGGAAGTTCAGGCGCAGCGGGCGCTCGACGTTGATGCGCCGGTAGCCAAAGGCGTCTATGGGGAAGATTTTGCTCTGCGCGGTGCGCTCGAAGCTGCCATACAGGCGCACCAGCTCGCTGATTTGATCTTCGGTGATGTACTGGCGTTTGCTGCCCAGCGACTTGCGCATTTTGGCGTAGTGCTGGCTGCCGTCGATCAACTGCACTTTGCCTTGGCGTACAGCTGCCTTGTGGTTGCTGAGTATCCACACATAGGTGGCAATACCGGTGTTATAGAACATGTCCGTCGGCAACGCGACAATGGCTTCGACCAGGTCGTTCTGCAGCAGATAGCGGCGAATCTCCGACTCACCCGAACCCGCGCCACCGGTAAACAGCGGCGAGCCGTTGAGGATGATACCGATGCGCGAGCCACCCTCACGCGGGTCACGCATTTTGCTGACCAAGTGCAACAGGAACAGCAGCGAGCCGTCAGACACTCGTGGCAGGCCAGGGCCGAAGCGGCCATCGAAACCCTTTTGACTGTGCTCGTCGGTGATCTGCTTTTGCACCTTCTTCCATTCCACGCCAAACGGTGGGTTGCTGAGCATGAAATCGAAGTGCTTGTCGGCCAGTTGGTCGTTGGACAGCGTGTTGCCGAGCTTGATGCTGGCCACGTCCTGGCCCTTGATCAGCATGTCAGCTTTGCAGATGGCGTAGGACTCAGGATTCAGCTCCTGGCCGTGCAGGGAGACGCTGACCTTTTCGCTGATGGACTGGATGTACTCATCACCCTCGGACAGAAAGCCACCCGTGCCCGCCGTTGGGTCATAGATGGTGACGATGCTGTTGGGCGCGAGTTTGTGATCCTGATCGGTGATCACCAGCGATGTGGTTAGGTGCACGATATCGCGCGGGGTGAAATGCTCACCCGCGGTTTCATTGGAGCTTTCGGCGAACTTTCGGATCAGCTCTTCGAAGATGATGCCCATGCCGAAGTTGCTGATGCGCTCAGGACTTAGGTCGGTGGCAGCAAACCGTTGCACCACCTGATAGAGCAGGTTGGCGCTGGCCAGCTGTTGAACAAAGTCTTCAAAGTGGAAGTGTTCGAATATCTCGCGGGCGTCCTTACTGAAGGCCTGTACGTAGCTCATCAGATCGGCCGAGGTCTGAGTGTCGGACAGGGTGCCGAGAGTCAGCGGCGAGGCGTTGAAGAACTGCATGCCACCTGCTGCGCGCAGCATATACATCTCACGCACGGTATCCGGACGGCCTTCCTGAGCGTAGAACTCGCGAATCACGGCATCCTTGGTCGGCGCCAGCACACACTCCATGCGCCGAAGCAGGGTGAATGGCAGGATGATGCGACCGTACTGAGACTGCTTGAAGTCACCGCGTAGCAGATCGGCAATCGACCAGAGAAAAGCGGCCGTCTGGGAATGATTTTCCGTATTCACGCAACAACTCCTTGGAGTAGGGGCAAAAGCGCAAGTCTAGCACCCGAGGGGCCTATCAGGAGTGTCCGCTTTAGGTTGAGCCGCCGCTGAGCGGGGGGGGGCGCTTTTGGCTGATTCTGTTGGAAAAGTCGGTCCGCCAAGACTCCCTGATCATTGACTGGTGAGAACGCCTTTTTTGCACGCTGCTACGTGAAATTCGAGTCCAGATGCCTCTGCCAAAAGTAAGGATTTCAATCTCGGACGCGTACTTTTCTGATGCGCAAACCATGGCCGACTTTTTCAACAGAATCGGCTGATAGCTGACAGTGGAGATTGGCAGAAATTGACCAGAAGTCGTCGCTTGGATGTGCCTATAAAAACATCGGCGTAAAGGTAACTTAATCCCAACAACCCAACGATGTTACTGTACGCGCGCTAGGTAAGAATCCTTTCGAGATTCAAAGTCATTCAGCTCTGTCTCGAATGCAGAAAGATGAGTTGAAAATGAAGTTTTTAAATCGTTGAACTCAATATCTGAGTAATGTTGAGCTGCTTTTTGAAGTTTCTGTGCGACATCAAGCAACGCATGTTGTCTGTCCCTCACTTCTAAGGCGGCTCTGACCGACTTGTAATCTGGAAGGTCATGAAAAGGGAAACTGTCAAGAGTACGCAATGCGCGCTCTATCCCGGTCGTTGTAAACTCTTCACGAAAGTAGTCAACTGGGTTTTTCTTAAAGTTTGTCTCAATCCTTCCGAAATGGTTCGCGCAACTCATCGCCACAGCCCAAAATGAGTCATAGAGCTTTTTGATCTGCAGCACGTGCTGCTTCCTTGTTTGAGCAACAAGGCTTCGGTTCTGTCGATTAGCAATGATTATGGCTGCGACAATAGCCAGGATAGACCCGATGCCTTGGACCCAGCTGGCGACTCCAGCATGACTGTCCATCCAAACCACAAAGGCTAAATAACTGGTACTGAGGAATTCCAGCATAATATTCTTCTAGAAAGTAACAATTAAGGGGATGAGCTTGGTGGCATTATGCCATTTTGGCGATGGTAGAGGGAACCCTACCGCGCTGATCTCGAAGTCGGGATTATGGACGAGACGAAGTATTCAACCCAAGTTTATGCCCATTGCTCCGGACAGGCTGACCACAAAGGGGAACGGCTGGCGGAGCTGTTGACGCAATCACCGTGTGCGCGGCGAATTGGAGGGGCGCTCCAGGTCAGAAGCTGACTCTCAAAAGGGACCGATTTCTGCCAGAAACGGACATTAATGGACGCAAACGCTAAACCCCTTACTGACCGTAGACACACTGCCGACGGCTTCGTACTCTCGGGGTAGGTCTAGTCGAATCATTCGGTGCCATACGGCATCTTGCCATGGAAGAAAAACAGTGAAGTTCTACGCAAATAAACTGAACGGAGGCTTTCTCAGAAATGTGCTTCCCGGCGAAAGTGTTGAAGTCGATTGGGTTCGCGCAGCCATTGCTTACGGGAGTGATGGAACTACTCTCGTGGAAAACTGCCTGGAGCACGGGCGTAGGCTCGACATATGGATGCGATATGACCATACGGTTCCGGTAGACCCTCGCCTCCTCAGATTTTTGCTTCGAAACACCGGTAAAAACATCTTCTGCACCCTTATCCCCGATGTGCTTCACGCAAAGGTAATTTGGTGGAAGAACTATGGCGTATATGTTGGCTCCGCAAACCTCACCGAGCGGGCCTGGGTTTCAAATATCGAGTTTGGCGTATTTATCCCAGAGCAAGATCTAGAGGCTAATGGAGGCATAGCTGAGATAGAGGGGTTCTTTGAGTCCCTCATATCCTGCGATGCAGCCCAGCAGTTGACGGAGGAAATAATCAAGGAGCAAGAGGGAATTCTTAGGTTCAGAGAAAAAGAACAGCAGAAAATTGAGCTTGAGTCGCAGCGTCTGAGGAGCATAAAGACGTGGGAAGGCCCGGCGTTCACGAGTTCAGATAAAGCTCTTGATATCCGCAAGGAGTTCTTCATTAAGGAATGGCGCAATGGCCTTTCTGTTTTGAGGGATATTGCTGATAAAGCACAGAATTACCGCCCAAGGTGGCTCAATCAAGATGTACCTGCGGCTTGGCAAGCAGACCAGTTTTTGCACGCCTTCTATTACAACAAAGTAGTTGATGGAGTTCGGCATCCATTTGATGAGCACTATCAGAAGAATCGGAAAGATCCAGCCGCAAGCATGATCGCTGCGCTGAAATGGTGGTCTGAATTGGACGCACCTCCGTCCAGTGAAGACGTGAATTGCCACATCCGAGCTCCCGTCATACGTCGGTATCTAGTAAAAAACAAGGTGAGGTCTCTTTCACTGGAGGAGTTCTCCGAGGTTCTTCAGGCCAACCACTCAACCGTAGACCATGTGCGTCGTATGAGGCTTGAGGAGTTAGGCCTGAGGGGCGCGCAAGACGTTACTGAGGCGCAGCGTGTCGGGGCATTCGCGGCGCTGCTGCTTAGCCAGAGAAATGAGAGGGGCGAAACAGTCTTAGATCTCTTAGCCTTTGTGCTTGATGGCGGCTCCCCAAATGAAATTCCGGCAAGACTGTTTGAGGCGGTGCATAGCTCAGCAAGAAGATTCCCTCATTTTGGAAATAATCAAATTGCAGAACTTTCAGGGTGGGCTCGCCCTGAGTTGTGCCCGCCACGTAACGGCAGAACCAGTAAGGGGTTAAGGGCGCTAGGCTACGACGTTCGCGTGTACTAATCGGTTTCAATACGCTGCGATATGTTGGTGCCGAACAATTCGCTGCAGGCGCGACGGCCCTTAAGGGCCGCAGCCTGAGCTTAAACGTTAGTGTTCGGTTTGGTGCGTAAGTGGTCGGATGCGAGTGACTTCTCCTGGCCGATTTCTGCCTGCTGCGACCAGCAGAAAACGGCCAAGAGCTGACCATCGACCATCTCGCCTTTGACTGCTCGTGTTGGGGATCAGCACGTCAATTTACTCCGGAACTAGCGCTCAGCTTAAGGCAAAGGACCGTATAGTCGGTTGTTTTGGGATATTTCGTGTATTCATGATGCCGTAGTTGGCGGTATGAGGGGGGCGTGGTTAGATGAGGGCCCGGTAGAAACGGGCAAGCTAAGCGAATGTCACCTCGATATTTGAAGGAGCAGCGATCATGGGAAAATCGTTTATCGGTGACTTCATTGCTGCGATGAAGCGAGAAAACGACAGAGGGCGCTGTCTTCATTTCTTCGATGGCAAGCGATGCGGAAAAATTATCTCCGCACACTCCATACAGCGTAGGGGGCAGTTAGGTCTACTCGCCGAGGATGGCCATATATATCGAGCCGACGCAGATTTTTCGACATTGCAGAGAAGCGGTGGAGTGCCCCAACTCAAAAAGGTAGGAATAGGTAAAGCTTCAACATTCGACGGTTTCTGTTCCACTCATGACAATTCGCTTTTTGAACCAATCGACAACTTTCCTCTCACGAAAGACCGAAAGCAGATAGCGCTCTATGCCTATCGCAGTTTATGTCGGGAGTATTTCGTCAAGGAAAATGCAGTACGCAGCCTTTCGAAAATGAAGGCCCACCTCGGGATCGGAAGCCACGGGGCCATTTTCGATGCCGCTCTAGAGGGGCAAAATCGTGGGTGGAGCGGACTTCAGCATCACAAGCGTATATATGACCAAGCACTATCGAATAACCAATATCAAGATTTTGAATTCACATATTTCACTTCGGCGTCACCCTGCTCTATTCAAGTTTCAGGGCTTCTCTATCCTGACTTCGATTTTCGAGGGAATCGACTGCAGAACCTTGGAAACTGGTCGACCCCTCTCGAATTGATCACCTTCTTTACGGCTCCCCTTGAGGATGGATGGGCATTCGGTATTGCTTGGCACAAGAGCAGCAACGCTGTCTGCAAACCGTTCGAGAGGTCCTTAGCTGAGTCCTTCCGCGAAGGCCAGCGCCTGGAAGACCTGATGCTCAGATTTGCAGTTTCATGTTGTGAAAACCATGCGATCCGCATCTCTTGGTGGGATCAGCTATCCGATGCTTCGAAACAGATGTTGCTGGATAGGATCATGTTGATGGGGCATCCATCGATCCCTGTCCATCCAACGTATCTCGTATCAGGATGTGAAGGGATCGCTGACTGGACATTCGATTACGTAGCGACTTCGATTGAGCATGACACGATGAGTTAATCGCACGTCCAGCGACATTAAGCTTATGCTGCACCTGCCCATAAGCTACCAGCACGCACCGCAGAACCGACCAGCTCTAAAGCGTGATGGTCGCAGGCCTGCTGCTCCGGCTCGGCCACGACCTGGGCCGAGAGCGGCAGAAACTGGCGCAGCTTGCCGGCCTACCGGCGTATTGCGCGGCTATCATTGTGTATGCGGTCAAATTGCTTGGCAGATGTTACTCCGGGGCGACAGGCAAGGTCAGGTTGCCACGTTTGGTGGTGCCAGGCTTCGATGTGGTTACCGGGGTATTTACGATGTCCCAGGTCATGGTCTTGACTCCATTGGCGTCTGGTCGTACCGCTGCCGCAACTCGACCCCTGCGACACAGTAGCGATTTGTAGGTGCATGGCACGCGCGGCAAAGCATCAGGTGGTTGATGTATCGGTCATGGGCCCGGCACCACTCAGGCGTTGCAGTGACGGCGGTCAAGACGCATCGGGCACGGCTGTTTTCCTGCTCGGACGCGGGAGGTGCTGGGGTGTCGGGCCGCTCCTGGCCCCACGCGGGATTGCTGCGGATCAGCGGCACGACAAAGCGTGGATGAATTCGGCGCTGCTCGGCCAGGTCATGCTGGTCGATATAGCCATGCTCCAACAGGTAGCCCGGCGAACACTCCAGCAGGCAGGCGACATGGGCCAGCCATTGCGCTTCTGCTGTCGAATCCTTCGCCGCCCCCAGCACGGCAATGATTTCCAGGCGGTGCGCCTTGATACTGGTCAGCAGATCGATGGGCGGCTGGTGGTCAGCGGTCCATGTCAGCCGATTGCCCTCCAGCACCAACGCCACACCTTCGGCGCTGGCACGACTCAGTAATTCGGCGGCGCTCATACCTCACCCCCGAACACGGGGCGCACTGCGACATGTGCGACTTTTGCGACACCCCCCGAATTTATTGACCCAGACGTTTGCGACAGGTCTGTGACAGGTTGCGACAGGTCGGACGCCACAGGCGCCTGGTCGCAGCTCGTCACAACGCTGTCGCAGGCTCGGAGCTCCTGCGGGACGGGCTTTGTCACGATTGTCGCAGTTGTCGCAGCCGGGTTGATGGTGAAATGTTTCCCATCGCTGGTCAGAAGCTGGTGATGCTCCACCAGAACACCCAGCAAATCGTCGCGCTGCTTTGCGCTCTTACGAGCTATGGACGGCCCTGCGCGCTGTAGTGTGCGCGAATCGAAGGTGTACCACCCTTTGTTGAGGAGCCAATCCAGTAAGCTTTGCGCTTTAAACAAGTGCGGCTCCACCTTCGTTGGGTTGGTCAGTCGCAGAGCTTCGTCCAGATACCAGCGCACCAGCATTCCGGCCCGCTCGATAATCGGCAGGGTAATGGTACCGGCGTTCTCGACCACGGCCAGTACGCCAGCAATCCGCAGCAGGTTCTCGCCACCCTTGGCAGCGGCCGGTTTGATTTCGAACAATTCGCCCCATTTGCCTAACTCCGCCTCAATAGCGTCGTGCTGGGCAACCCAGGCGGCCAGCGACTGCGGCCCCATCGGCAGTGCTGGCGGGGCCAGCTCCCCTTGCTCATTCTGCGGCGGTTCAAGGGCCAGCAGATGGGCCATGCGCTGCCAGTAGCGCCCCAACCTTACGTCTCGCATGGGATCGACATCCCGGTAGAAGCGACCCCCGGCGAGTGACTGCGGCCAAGCGATTAGGAAGCGCGCCAGAAAACCTTGGCCCTGTAACAGTGGATTGCCCAGCACGTTTTGCGCCACGATAGGCTGAATCATCAGGTGTGCGCTCAAGCGGCAACCGCTGCGTGATGCGCTTTCACCTTCGGCGGCGCGGATGCGCGTGATAGGTGAGCCGTCCCAAAGCTTCGACAGCCCGGCCACGCTTTTCAGCATGTTTTCCGGTCTGCTAGCGTATCCGCCGAAGAATTGGCCGCCTTCGTCACTGAATAGCCCTTGCGAGGAGTAACCGCGCAGCAGGGACTTTTGCAGCCCCTCTAACGTCGGTTCTTCGGCCAGGATGAAAGGCGATGGCGGCTCGATTGGCTCAAGCAACTTACCCAGCTCAATAGCTATGGTTTCCGGATCGCCCTTGGCACTGTCGAGAATGGCTGTACGGGCTTTCTGGTGGGCGTCCCGGTAGTTGCGGTACTTCTTGTATTCGGTCTTATGTGCACCTAACAGGGTGTGCTGGTGTTGGTGGTGAGCGTGCAGTGCCAAGTGGTCCGCTGCCGACTTGCGGTCGCCAGACTCGGCAACGGTAAGAGCAAACAGTGACAGCGGGATCAGTTGGCCTGAGCGTTGTACATTGGCGTGAGGCTGGGCAGCCATTGCAGCAGCAGCCAGTACAGCTTGCCCGGCCAAGGCATCGGGCACTTGCACGCTCTCGATAATGGCTGCAGCAGCCCCACCCAGCAAATCACCCAGAGCTTGCAGGGGATAAGGTGCCGCAATCGACACGTCTGGCAGCAGAGGCTGCGGATCGGGATAGGCTGGCTCAGGAATAAGCGTGGAAGTCATTGCGCTGCTCTCCAATTGGCCAGGTCGTTAAAATCGGAAAGAGTCAGCGGCTCGGCCCCCGACCAAGGCGGGAAGACCATGCGACAGCCAAGGGCAGTGGCTGCCTTGATGGCGGCAGTACGTCCGGGGTTGCCTTCGGTCATGCGGTCGTCGTCGCCGGCCACGATCAATACGGCGTTTGGGTGCTGGCGCCGCAGATGATGGGCGGCTAGAAGCAGGTTGCCGGCAGTCATGGCACAGGCTACGGCCGCGCCGGTTTCGGCGTGGAGCGTGGCGCCGGTAGCCCAACCTTCACAAATATAAAGTGGCTGACCTGGCTGAATCGTACCGATAAGTGAACAGCAGCCCTTGGTCATGCCGTCGATCAGAAAGCGCTTGGAGCCGTCCGGATAGATGTACTGCAGACTGACCAGTAGGCCGTCGCAGTTCAGCGGCACGAGCAGCACATCACCATGCTGGCGCAGGCTGTATGCCTTTACCCGTTTGCGGGATAGGTAGGGATGATCATCTGCGGCTGGCTGTGCCTGGCTCCACAGTCGGTTGGCTTTTTCTGCGGCGGCTTGTTGGTGCTTGTGCTGCTCGGCTTCTCGCTCACGTTGTGCCCGCTTGATTCGCTGGGCGATCAACTGCGCCTCCAGGCGGCTGGCAGGTTTACGGCTGCTCCAGTTGTGCCATTTACCGTCCTTCCAGGTGCCAAACCAGCCCGAGGCGATCGCATTAGAATAAAGCTCATAGGCGCCGTTGCGGGTGCCTGGCGTGTCGCCTGGCACGTGGAAGCGGTGGATGTCGCCGTCTGGTATCGGCAGCCAATCAAGCGGCCCAAAGACGGCTTGCATGGCGTCACGAAAAGTGGCGGTGCTGTCCATTAGGCAGTCTCCCCTCGGCTGGCGACGATACGCGCCTCACACCAGGCCAGTACCTCGGCCTCGATCCATACAACAGACTTCGGGCCAAGGGTGACTTGAGCGGGGAAAGTGCCGGCGGCAATGCGCCGGTAAATCTCGGATGTGGAAAGTGTGGTCAGGGCTTTGACTTCGCCCAGCTTGATAAAGCGGCGGGGTGCGTTATCGGCCATGTCATTTCTCCGGGCACAAAAAAGCCCGCACGATGGCGGGCACAAAAAAGCCCGCACGATGGCGGGCTGAAAATGAAAAACCCCGCACGATGGCGGGGTTGATGGGCAGCAGGTGGAAGAAACGGGAATAAAAAAAACCGGCTCTAGGGCCGGTTATTTATCATTCATATGCACTTACCGCATAGTGGGGTCTTTTTTACGCGAGCCGTGCATTTCACGCAAGCCCTAATCCTCCCGGTTGTTCCCAAATAGCTCAGCGTCTCGCCTGAATGCAAGCATGGCAGACGCGCATGCTTGAGCCTTGTGGGTTTTTGATGCGCTCAGATTTATTCGGCGTGGTGGGGCGTTGGCAGATGCGACACGCCATTTTCCGGCCCCGGATTGATGTGGTTTTAAGATTCTCTGGGCGGCAATCAAAAAAATCTCCATTGATGGGCTCAATTTTTTTGCCTGCCATATGGTCGTCATTCGCTATGAGTTCCGCCAGCGGTATCCCGCCGGATGGATATTCTCCGGCAAATTGAATCGAGAGTGACTGTTCGTGAATGCTGCTGCGCATGAGATTTTCAACAATTCCCGCCAGCCATTCTTGATGCGTCCCAACCCTGCCGAACTCAACCGCCAGTCTTTCCCTTTGTTCGCCTGATAAGTCGCTGAATGCTGAGGCGGGCGATGCTGATGCATCAAGGCGGAATCCGCGAATTTGAATGCTTATCCCCAGGCGGTCGGATGGGGCTTTTGTATCGGGCAAGGCCCACCACTGCTCAGGTGGTTTGTAGTCATCTGCTGTCCGATCGCCAGTGCGGAATAGGTATATCCAATGGCCTGCATAATCAAAAAAACCGAATAGCATCAGTTCCATTAACCGAGAGGCGGGCGGGGCGCTGAACTCGACTCGCTGTGGCATTCCCCGCCTCGTAACATCATGGACGCTATACGACCTCCGTTCATGACTTGGTGGTGCTAACAGCTCGCTGGCGGCGGGACAGCTGAATACCTTGTCCAGGTGAGCGATGAAGTTCTCCTCATCCTCGATCGTATCTAAGCGATGACCTTGCGATCCGAACAAGTTCCACCAGCGTTGGGCAGCGATCTTGGCGATTTTTACTCTTAGCTGTTGGGCGATGGCTTGATCCAAAAAAGCAATGTCTTCGGCGGGGAGTGCTGGAATGTCCTTGGCTTTTGCTGCAAGCCACTCTTGTTCTTTTCCCCAGTCTGAGTAATCAAACTTGTCGGCCATATCTCACTCCTTCCGCTTAATGCCCGCCACGTTGGCGCCCGCGCACAGGGCGTCGATTGAGTCGGCCAATTCTTGCATCATGATTTCTCGCTGCGGCAAATAGGTGGCGTGGTTGTAGGTGTCTCGGATTTCGTTTTTGTCGCCATGGGCCAGCTGGCGCTCAATCCAATCCTTGTTATAGCCGCGCTCGTTAAGCTCGGTGCTTATAAGGTGGCGGAAGCCATGGCCAGTTTGGCGGCCTTCGTAGCCCATACGGCGCAGCGCCTTATTGATGGTGTTATCGCTCATTGGCCGATCTGCTTTCTGCTGACCGGGGAACAGTAGTGGATACGTCCCGGTGATCTCTTGCAGTTGGCGCAGGATTTTTACAGCTTGATGCGGCAGGGGCACCAGATGCAGGCGGCGGTTTTTCATCCGTGAGTCTGGTATCGCCCAGATGTCGTTATCAAGGTCGAACTCTGACCATTGAGCGGCACGCAATTCGCCAGGGCGCACGGCCGTGAGTACAAGCAATCGAATGGCGCAGCGGGTCAGTGTGTTGATATTGGTGCTGTCGATCTTGCCCAGCAGTTCGGGCATTTCGGCAAAGGTAATGTGCGGGTGCCGGCGTACGGCTTTTGCTGGTGCTGCTACCACACTCAGGTCGGTGGCCGGATTGCTGTCCACCACGCCGCTGGCCAAGCCGAAGCGGAATATCTGGTGTAGCCATTGGCGAATCTTGCCGGCTGCGTTCAGCGAGCCCCGCGCTTCCACCTTACGCACCAACTCCACCAGTTCAGGCCGGGTGATGGCTTTCACAGGGCGCGATCCGATACCGGGGATCAGGTCGTTTTCCAAATACAGCTTGGCTTTGCGGACCGTGCTTTCTGCCCAGCGGGGTGAGTTGTAACTGAACCACTCCCGCGCCAGCGTCTCGAAGGTAAGTCCCGTGACCCTATGCGCCTGTTTGGCGGCCTTCTTCTGCTCGCCGGGGTCGATGCCTTCGGCCAGCAGCCCGCGCGCTGTCTCGCGTCTTTGGCGGGCTAGGGCGAGGGTGACGGTAGGGTAGATGCCAAGGGCCAGCTTTTTCTCTTTGCCTGCTATCCGGTATTTGAGGCGCCACAGCTTGGAGCCGTTTGGCGTGATCTCCAGATACAGCCCTTGGGCGTCACCCAGCTTGTACGGCTTTTCCTTGGGCTTGGCGGTCTTGATTGCGCTATCAGTCAGCGGCATGGCGGGTGCCCTCGGGTTCAACGGCCAGCAGGAGGGCGCGGCCGGCGGCGGTCTGCTTGGGCGTCAGGTTCAGAATCTGGCGGGGTGTTTCGATGGTCAGTGAGTTTTCTCGCGTCATCACCAGGCGAAAGGCTTTTGCGCGGGGTCGCAGGGTGGGGTGTTCGGCTCGTTCGGCTTTGCAGATGGTAGGGGCGTTGATGCCGGCCCCAAAGGCGGCGCGGGCGTCGTCGCTGGCCTGGATGGCCTGCGCCAGTGTGACAGCAGAGAAGGCGCCAACGGCTGGGGTTTTCTCCCAGCGCTCGAAATAAAACTTGAAGCGCCACAGTTTGGAGCCAGTCGGCGTGGTCAGCAGATAACGCCGTTGGCGGATTGCCGTTTTGTACGGTCTTGCCTTGAGCGGTAGCGCTGCGGGTGCCTTGCTGTCTAGTTTTGCGTCCATTCTGGGGGCCTATTTTTCGACCGAACCGAGATGCCCCCGATTAAGCCCCCATTTGTTTGGGCTTGCAAGGGAGGTTATGGAAAGCATAGACAACAAAAAGCCCGCACTGGGCGGGCTTCTTGTGTGTTTTCAGGTGTGCTTGGCATCACCTGAAAACTAAAGGTGGTGCCCAGAGACGGAATCGAACCGCCGACACGGGGATTTTCAATCCCCTGCTCTACCGACTGAGCTATCTGGGCAACGGGGCGCATTAAACGGGTTTTTCAGGGGGTCGTCAAGCAAGTTTTCAAAAAAATTTTAATTATTACCGTCGCTTACGTTCCGACCCCCGATAAATCGGGGTTATTCCGATGGCGGCACGTAGCCTTCGGCCTTGGCGTAATCCTCGCCGGAGAAGTACTTGTCCATCTCGCCCTGAAGATATTTGCGATCTTCGGCGTTCATCATGTTCAGGCGTTTTTCGTTGATCAGCAGGGTCTGGTGCTTTTGCCAATCTGCCCAAGCCTTGGCCGAGACGTGGTCAAAAATGTCCTGGCCTTTGGCGCCCGGGAAGGGAGCGCGCTCCAGGCCTGGCAATTCTTCTTTGTACTTGCGGCACATGATGGTGCGGGTCATGACGACTCTCCTGCGTTCAATACGGCGGCCGCGCGTTCGAGCAATGTTTTGACCGGGGCGGCAAGGCCCAGGCGCGGCGGGGTGGCGAGGTTATACCAGAGCCAGTCAGCCTCGGCCACGTGATGGCCGCTCTCCTGGACCTGAACCAGCCAGGGTTCGATGGATAACTGAAAATGGCTGAAGGTGTGCACCAGGCTTGGCAATGCCTGTTGTGTGCCCAGTTCCAGAGAGTGCTGCGATGCCAGATGCGGCAGGTCATCGAGGTCGTCGAGTTCCGGCAGGCTCCACAAGCCGCCCCACAGGCCCGTGGAGGGGCGACGGTAAAGCAGAATGGCGCCTTCGGCGTTGGCGAGCATCGGCATCAGCGTGCGCTTCTGCGGGATGGTCTTGCGCGGCTTGGGGATCGGGTAGCGGGTTTCCAGGCCAAGCATGTGCGCCTCACAGCCCTTTTCCAGCGGACACAGCAGGCAGCTCGGTTTACTGCGGGTGCAGAGCGTGGCACCGAGGTCCATCATCGCCTGGGTGTAGGCGTTGACCCGATCGTGCGGCGTAAAGCGCTCAGCGTTGGCCCAGAGCTGTTTGGCGACCTTCGGCTCGCCGGGGTAGCCCTCTTGCGCGGTAAAGCGCGCCAGCACCCGTTTGACGTTGCCATCGAGGATCGGTGCGCGCAGGCCCATGCTGATGCTGGCAATGGCGCCGGCGGTGGACAGGCCGATCCCCGGCAGATCAGTGAGTTTTTCCACGTCCCGGGGAAATTCGCCGCCGTACTGCTCGACGACGATCTTCGCGGTCTTCTGCAAATTGCGCGCGCGGGTGTAGTAACCAAGGCCCGTCCACAGGTGCAGCACTTCGTCTTCCGGCGCGCACGCCAGCGCCTGGACCGTCGGCAACGAGGCCATGAAGCGGTCGAAGTAATTCAGCACGGTGCTGACCTGGGTCTGCTGCAACATGATTTCCGAGACCCACACCCGATACGGGTTGATGTCCTGCTGCCAGGGCAAATCGTGACGGCCGTGGCGGTCGAACCAGTCCAGCACCGCCGTTGAAAACTGCTCGGCTCTCATCGCTTGAACATTTCCTTGAGCGCGTCTTTCAGTTTCGGGTCGACTTTGTCGCCCCATTTCTCCTCGATTTTTTCGCTGATCCTGTCGCCAGCCTGTTTGGCCGCGACCTGGCCCATGCGGTCGTTATCCAAACGGCAAGCCTTGGCGCCCAGCTCCAGCGGGCCGCGGCAGCGCAGCGGCCACTCGATGCCGACAAACTTGTCGCCCACCTGGCAAGCAGGGTCCGGCATGGCGCTGGTATCGCCTTCGACGATGATGCCGACGCGGTAGTCCATGCCCAACACTCGCAGATCGATGTCACCGTCACCGTTGACGGTCATGCCCGGGATGCGCACTTTCAGGTCCGGGTTGCTGGCCACGCCGTTACGCAAGGTCAGGTTGCCCTTGAGCTCCTGGAACGGAGTGTCCTTGCCCCGAGGCTCGCCGCTGAGGGTTTTGCGGTTGAGCGTGGCGATGCCTTTGCACAGCTGTTGTTCAAGGTTGGCGTTGAGCAGCACGCCATTGTTGATGATGAAACTGGCATTGCCGTTGAGGGTATCGATCAACGCTTTCTGGCTGTTGCCGCTACCGGTCAGGCTGCTGTTGAGCGTGACCAGGCCTTTGACGGGCGGGTTCTTGCCCTGGCTTTCGAGGATTTTTTCCGCCGGTACCCGGCTGATCTTCGTCTGCAGGTTCAGCGCCGGCACTGGCTGACGCACATCGAGCGTGCCGGTGGTTTCGAAGTTGCCTTCGTACAGATCGCCGCGCAGGTTGGCCAGTGTCAGCAGGCCACCCTGGCCGGTGGCCTTGAGCGCAGCGTTATGAATCGGCAATTTTTGCAGGGTCAACTGGCCGAAGGTCAGGTCGGCGTCCACATCGAGCTTGCTCAAGCGTTCCACGGGCAACAGGCGGTCGCTGCTCCAGGCGTCCTTGGTCGGCGCGGGTGGCAACGGAGTGCTGCCGGCGCCGGCCATGGCATCGGCTTCGGTGCTGGCGACTTCGGCCTGGCGCACTTGTGTCGCGCTATTGGCCTCGGCGGATTTCGGCGGCAGGTAGCGGTCGACGTTGAAGGTGTCGGCCTTGAGTGCTGCGCGCAGCGATTGCTTGGCGAAATCTTCGACGGCAATGCGGCCGCTGAAGGTGCTGTCGTCGACTTTCAGGTTGATGTTGTCGAGCGCCAGGCTGGTGGGTGTTGCTGCCAGACGGCTGACCAGTTCGACCTTGCTCAGGCTGCCTTCGGCCATGGCGGGGAGTTTCTGGCCGATGCTATCGACGAATTTCGCCAAGTCGAACTGGGCGATCGAGATGCCGCCACTGACTTGTGGAGTCTTGTCGAGGTCGTTGACTTTCAGTTCACCCAGTGCCCGCAGCTGGTTGGCGGAGATCTTGATGCCGGTCCACTCGGCGACATTGGCGGCCTTGTCCAGCACCAGCTGGCCCTGGGCGGAGAACGTCATGGTCTTGCCTTGCAGCGGGTCGCCGGTCACTTCACCGGACAATTTCATGTCTTCGAGCTGATAGCGCTGCAGCGCGCGTGCGATACGCACCTCACCATTGAGCTCGGTTCGAACCCGCAGTGCCGGCTGGTTGGCGGACAGGAAAGCCGTGAGCTTGAGCGGAATGTTGACGGAGTCGTGAACCGCACCGGTGCTCAACTGAATACTTTCGGCGCTGAAGCTCTTGCCGGTTCGTTCGTCGGTGTATTCAACCCGTGCGTTGTTCACGGTCAGGCTGTCGATGTCCAGGCGGATCGGCTGAGGCGGTTTTTCCGCCGCGACGCTGGCTTCGGGCGCCGGTTCGCCAGCGGCTGGCGGGGTGCTGATCGCGCCGGTGTTGGCCGGTGCCGGCAGCTTGCCGACGTCTTCCCAATTGCCGTGGCCGTCCTTGTCACGGTTCAGGCGCAGGTTCAGGCCCTCGACACGTACGTCGCTCATCTGCACTTCACGGCGCAGCAGCGGCAGTACGCGTACCGACAGGCCTAGCATCTGCAAGTCGGCAAACGGTTCGGTCGGTTTGACCATGGTCGCGACGCTGGCGTCGTGCAGTTCCAGGCCCAGCCACGGGAACAGGCTCCAGCCGATATCGCCATTGAGCGTCAGCTCGATGTGGGCCTTGTCGCGGGCAATCTGGCGGATCTCGTCTTTGTAGTCGTTGGGATCGAAGAGGTGGGTCAGGGCAAAGCCCAGCGCCACAATGATCAGCAACAGCCCGAGAAGTACCAGACCCAGGATTTTGCCGAACGCTTTCATGGGCGAGTCCTTGTAATTAGTCGAATTCAAAATTTAGCCGAGGAGTATAGCGCCCCCGAACAGACGACCGGTCAGTGATCACGCCGGCAGCACATCCAGTGGCAGTTTCAGCTTGGCGGCCAGCGCCTGAGCCTCCAGATGCCCGGCAGGCGCCAGCAGGCGCAGGGGCATGCCCGATTGCGCGGCCATTTTCTGGGCTTCGGCAACCAGTCGCTCGGCAACACCACGGCGACGGGTAATTTTTCGAACACATATTTGGGACAAGTGCCAGGCGTCTTGGTGCCTTTGCAACCGGGCCGCGCCCAGCAGGCGATCGTTGAAGCGTCCGGCGATCAGTGTGCCGTCGCGCAAACAGTCTTCGATCAACTGCGCGGCCCCGGAAAAAGGGGCGAACAGCCAGTCCGGGGCGTCGCAGTAGATCTTTTGCAGATCCTGCCGATCCTGGGCAGTGGCTTGGTTCAGCGGCTCGACAATGATCGGCATGGTGATTCCTGTGAGGTCATGAAGCGATAGAGATCAGATGACGTACAAAAGGTGATGTCAGTTTGGTTTTTCTGTCACTTGCAAATGGTAACCTTTGCCCGTTCGTCCGTCCTTCTGCGACCTGTTGTCGCACAACAAGGTGCTCTACAAAAAACGGTCATGCCTGCGTGCATAAAGGCCGGGAGTGAGCTGTGGCTGGCGAACCATACAAATAATTGGGGGATACACAATGACCACGAGCATCACGGCGGACGGCTTCAGCACCGACCAGCCTGCGTTCCTGTCCAAGGAGCGGATCATCGCCAAGCCCGGTTTCAACCGTTGGCTGGTGCCACCGGCCGCGTTGGCCATCCACTTGTGCATCGGCATGGCCTACGGTTTTTCGGTGTTCTGGTTGCCGCTGTCCAAGGCGCTGGGCATCTCCGCTCCAGTGGCCTGCGCACCGGACATGAGTTTTATCGCACAAGTCTTTTCGTCCCAGTGTGACTGGCCGATCTCGATGCTCGGCTGGATCTACACCCTGTTCTTCATCTTCCTGGGTTGCTCGGCCGCCATCTGGGGTGGCTGGCTGGAGCATGCCGGACCGCGCAAGGCCGGTGTCGTATCGGCACTGTGCTGGTGTGGCGGCCTGCTGATTTCGGCGCTGGGGGTGTATACCCACCAGATCTGGCTGATGTGGATCGGCTCCGGGGTCATTGGCGGTATCGGCCTGGGCCTGGGCTACATTTCGCCGGTGTCGACCCTGATCAAATGGTTCCCGGACAAGCGCGGAATGGCGACCGGCATGGCGATCATGGGCTTCGGCGGTGGCGCAATGGTCGGCGCCCCGCTGGCGGCGGCACTGATGGGGCATTTCGCCTCGCCAACCAGCGTCGGCGTCTGGCAGAGCTTCCTGGTGATGGCCGCGATCTACTTCGTGTTCATGATCGGTGGCGCACTGTCCTACCGCGTTCCGCCAACCGGCTGGAAGCCGGAAGGCTGGACGGCCCCGGCGAAAAAAGCCTCGAACGCGATGATCACTCATCGTCATGTTCACGTGAATGTGGCCTGGAAGACGCCGCAGTTCCGTCTGGTGTGGCTGGTGCTGTGCCTGAACGTATCGGCTGGTATCGGCATCCTCGGCATGGCGTCGCCGCTGTTGCAGGAAGTGTTCGCTGGCAAGTTGCTGGGCAATGACCTGGCGTTCGGCCAACTCGACGCTTCGCAACTGGCTTCGATCGCCGCCATCGCTGCCGGCTTCACCGGTTTGCTCAGCCTGTTCAACATCGGCGGGCGCTTCTTCTGGGCTTCGTTCTCGGATTACCTGGGCCGCAAAAACACTTACTTCGTGTTCTTCGCCCTGGGCTTTGCCCTGTACGGACTGATTCCGAACCTGGGTCACCTGGGCAGCATCGCGCTGTTCGTGGCGGCGTTCTGCATCATCCTGTCGATGTATGGCGGTGGCTTCGCGACTGTTCCGGCGTATCTGGCGGACCTGTTCGGTACGCAAATGGTTGGTGCGATTCACGGTCGTCTGTTGACGGCGTGGGCTGCTGCCGGTGTGCTCGGTCCGGTGCTGGTGAACTATCTGCGTGAATACCAACTGAGCATCGGCGTCGAGCGTGCGGCGGCTTACGACATCACCCTGTACATCCTCGCCGGCCTGCTGGTGCTGGGTTTCCTGTGCAACCTGCTGGTGCGTCCGGTGGCGGACAAGTACTTCATGACCGACGCCGAACTGGCCGCCGAACAGGCGCTGGGCCATGACAAAGGCGCCGACAGCAGCACCGTGCTGGAGTGGAAAGCCGCGCCGGGCACCAAGCCGCTGGCGGTTGCGGCGTGGCTGGTGGTGGGCATTCCGCTGGCGTGGGGTGTCTGGGTGACCTTGCAGAAGACGGCGGTGCTGTTTCACTAACACCAGTTTCAACCCGAAACCTGTGGGAGCGAGCTTGCTCGCGATAGCGGTCTGACAGTCAGCAAAAATGTTGAATGTGATGGCCCTATCGCGAGCAAGCTCGCTCCCACATTTTTTTGTGGTGTGCCAAATGGCTTGTATGGACATGTACATCGCCGGCACCCCCGAATTCATTCCGTCAGCGATATCACCTCTCGTGTTTCTGTTTCGGCCCCGCACGCCTATAATGGCTGCCTTTTTCGCCCAATGATTTTGCGGAGCTGGTGATGGCCGAACGTAAGGCGTCTGTCGAGCGCGACACTCTGGAAACCCAGATCAAAGCCTCGATCAACCTCGATGGCACCGGAAAGGCCCGATTCGATATCGGTGTTCCTTTTCTTGAGCACATGCTGGACCAGATCGCCCGTCACGGGCTGATCGACCTGGATATTGTCAGCAAGGGCGACCTGCATATCGATGACCACCACACGGTGGAAGACGTCGGTATCACCCTCGGCCAGGCGTTTGCCAAAGCCATCGGCGACAAAAAAGGCATCCGTCGCTACGGCCACGCCTACGTGCCGCTCGATGAAGCGCTGTCGCGGGTTGTGATCGACTTCTCCGGCCGTCCAGGCCTGCAGATGCATGTTCCGTACACCCGCGCCACCGTCGGCGGCTTCGACGTTGACCTGTTCCAGGAATTCTTCCAGGGCTTCGTCAACCATGCATTGGTCAGCCTGCACATCGACAACCTGCGTGGCACCAACACCCACCACCAGATCGAAACCGTGTTCAAGGCTTTCGGCCGCGCTCTGCGCATGGCCGTCGAGCTCGATGACCGCATGGCCGGACAAATGCCATCGACCAAGGGCGTCCTGTAATGCAGACAGTCGCGGTTATCGATTACGGCATGGGCAACCTGCACTCGGTGGCCAAGGCCCTCGAGCACGTCGGTGCCGGCAAGGTTTTGATCACCAGCGATGCCAACGTGATTCGCGAAGCCGACCGGGTGGTTTTCCCCGGCGTCGGCGCGATTCGCGATTGCATGGCGGAGATCCGTCGCCTCGGCTTCGATTCACTGGTGCGTGAAGTCAGCCAGGACCGGCCGTTCCTTGGCATCTGCGTGGGCATGCAAGCCTTGCTCGACACCAGCGAAGAGAACGACGGTGTCGACTGCATCGGCCTGTTCCCGGGCGCGGTGAAGTTCTTCGGCAAAGACCTGCATGAAGACGGGGAACACCTGAAAGTCCCGCACATGGGCTGGAACGAAGTGAAGCAGAAGGTCAGTCACCCGCTGTGGCACGACATTCCGGACCTGGCGCGGTTCTACTTCGTGCACAGCTACTACATCGCTGCCGCCAACGCGCGGCAGGTGGTGGGGGGCGGTCACTACGGTGTCGATTTCGCCGCAGCGCTGGCCGAAGGTTCGCGTTTCGCCGTGCAGTTCCACCCGGAGAAAAGCCATACCCATGGCCTGCAGTTGCTGCAGAACTTCGCCGCGTGGGACGGTCGCTGGTAAATGGCCGTCAAGAAGAAGCCGCCGATTCTGACCCTCACTCCCGAACAGGAGAGCGAGGCCAATCGCAAGATCAAGCGTTTCATGGAAGACCGCTTTGAGCTCGACCTCGGCTCGTTCGAGGCGGCGGAGATTCTTGAGCTGTTTACCCGTGAAATTGCTCCGCACTATTACAACAGGGCGATTTTCGATGTGCAGGCGCACCTCAAAGAGAGGTTCGAAAGCATCGAAAGCGACCTGTGGGCGCTCGAGAAAAGCTGATTTCCGAGCCAAGCTGAACATTCGAATTTGAAGGTTTGCCAGATGCTGATTATTCCCGCTATCGATCTTAAAGACGGTGCCTGTGTTCGTCTGCGCCAGGGCCGCATGGAAGATTCCACAGTGTTCTCCGATGACCCGGTGAGCATGGCTGCCAAGTGGGTGGAGGGCGGTTGCCGTCGTCTGCATCTGGTCGACCTGAACGGCGCCTTCGAAGGCCAGCCGGTCAACGGCGAAGTGGTCACTGCCATCGCCAAGCGTTATCCGAACCTGCCGATCCAGATCGGCGGCGGTATCCGCTCCCTGGAAACCATCGAACACTACGTGAAAGCGGGCGTTAGCTACGTGATCATTGGCACCAAGGCCGTGAAAGATCCGGCCTTTGTTGCAGAAGCCTGCCGCGCGTTCCCGGGCAAAATCATCGTGGGCCTGGATGCCAAAGACGGTTTTGTCGCCACTGACGGCTGGGCTGAAATCAGCACCATCCAGGTGATCGACCTGGCCAAGCAGTTTGAAGCCGACGGCGTGTCTTCGATCGTTTATACCGACATCGCCAAAGACGGCATGATGCAGGGCTGCAACGTACCGTTCACCGCGGCACTGGCTGCTGCAACAAAGATCCCGGTGATCGCTTCCGGCGGCATCCACAACCTGGGTGACATCAAGACCCTGCTCGACGCCAAGGCGCCAGGCATCATCGGTGCGATCACAGGCCGTGCGATCTACGAAGGCACCCTCGATGTCGCTGAAGCGCAAGCTTTCTGCGATTCGTACAAAGGCTGAGGACTGATCATGGCGCTGGCCAAACGCATCATCCCTTGCCTGGACGTGGACAACGGCCGGGTGGTCAAGGGTGTGAAATTCGAAAACATCCGCGACGCCGGTGACCCGGTGGAAATTGCTCGTCGCTACGACGAGCAGGGCGCCGACGAGATTACCTTTCTCGACATCACCGCCAGCGTCGATGGCCGCGACACCACGCTGCACACCGTCGAGCGCATGGCCAGCCAGGTGTTCATCCCGCTGACCGTGGGCGGCGGCGTGCGCACCGTGCAGGACATCCGCAACCTGCTCAATGCCGGCGCGGACAAGGTCTCGATAAACACCGCAGCGGTGTTCAACCCGGAATTTGTCGGCGAAGCCGCGCAGCATTTCGGTTCGCAATGCATCGTGGTGGCTATCGACGCGAAGAAGGTTTCCGGACCGGGCGAAACCCCGCGCTGGGAAATCTTCACCCATGGCGGTCGCAAACCAACCGGTCTCGACGCCGTTGAGTGGGCGAAGAAAATGGAAGGCCTGGGCGCCGGCGAAATCCTGCTGACCAGCATGGATCAGGACGGCATGAAAAACGGCTTTGACCTGGGCGTCACCCGCGCCATCAGTGATGCACTGGGCATTCCGGTGATCGCCTCTGGCGGTGTCGGTAACCTGCAACACCTGGCCGACGGCATTATCGAAGGCCACGCCAGCGCGGTACTGGCGGCGAGTATTTTCCACTTCGGCGAATACACCGTGCAGGAAGCCAAGGCCTATATGGCCCATCGCGGAATCGTGATGCGTTAAACAAACCGGTACAGGCCAGTGGACACCATGGCGTACCCAAGGCACTCTTGGGTACGCCATGGATTTCGGTAGCCAGACATGCTTAAACGCTTTCTTCTCGTCCTTGCCAGCGCTTCTCTGTTGTTGATCAATGGAGCAAACGCTAAAGACAGTCCCGATACCGACCTGGTGTTGCTGACGGAAAACTTCCCGCCGTACAACATGGCGAAGAACGGCAAGAACTTCGCTCAGGACGAGAACATCGATGGCATCGCCACCGATATCGTCCGCGAGATATTCAAGCGCGCCGACATCACCTACAGCCTGACGCTGCGTTTCCCTTGGGAGCGAATCTACAAACTCACCCTGGAAAAACCCGGTTACGGCGTATTCGTCATGGCGCGCTTGCCCGATCGCGAAAAACTCTTCAAATGGGTCGGCCCGATTGGCCCGGACGACTGGATCATGCTGGCCAAGGCTGACAGCAAGATCACCCTCGAAACCTTGAATGACGCGCGCAAATACAAGATCGGCGCCTACAAGGGCGACGCCATTGCCGAGACGCTGGCCAAGCAGGGACTCAATCCGATTGTTGTACTGCGCGACCAGGACAACGCGAAAAAACTGGTCAACGGGCAGATCGACCTGTGGGCCACTGGTGACCCGGCCGGGCGCTATCTGGCGCGCCAGGAAGGGGTTAACGGGTTGAAAACCGTATTGCGTTTCAACAGTGCCGAACTGTACCTGGCACTGAACAAGGACGTGCCGGACGAGACGGTTGCCAAGCTCCAGGCGGCGCTGGATCAGATGCGCAAGGAAGGTCGGGTGGACGAGATAATGGCGCAGTATCTGTAGGATTCAATACCAACCCGTTAGCCATGCCCGGACCACTGTGGGAGCGAGCTTGCTCGCGATGACGGTCTGCCAGTCGATAGAGATGTTGAATTTGATGGCGCCATCGCGAGCAAGCTCGCTCCCACAGTAGTTTTGTGGTGCCGCAGACTCAGCGGTACACCCCATCCTTGCCATGCGCCGCCGTCGCCCGGTTTCCGCGTACGCTGATCATCTGCCGGATATCAATCCACTCGATCCCCTGAGCTTTGAGTTTGGGCAGTTCGCGTTCCAGTACCGCCAGCGTCTGTGGATACGGATGCCCGATCATCACCGCCGAACCCTGCTTGCGCGCGAGGCTGATCGCGGTTTGCAACTGGGTCAAAATCGCTGCTTCAGTACGCTCATCGTCGAGAAATACATCCCGTGAAACGCTCGCCAAACCGATCTTCTGCGCTTGGGCAGCGGCTACGGTCTGCGCGCTGGTGCGGCTGTCGACAAAGAACTTGTGCCGTCGCTGCAAGGCCGCCATCAGCCAGGCCATGGCCGTTGGTTGTGCGGTCATGCGGCTGCCCATGTGGTTGTTGATGCCGCTGGTGTACGGGACCATTTTGAACGCGGCGTTCAGGCGTTTTTCCAGCTCATCGACGGGCAGCTCGGGATTCCAGGCGAACGGTCCGGTGGCCGGATCCATGGGCATGTGCAGAATGACGATCTTGCCGGCGCGATGGGCTTCGCGGGCGAATTCGGTGGCGTGGGGTGTATCGGGCATGATCGCCGCAGTCACCGGGCCGGGCAGGGCCAGCACGCGGCGATCCCGGGGCAGGCTCTGCCCCAGGTCATCGATGATCAGGCTCAGGTAGGCTTTGTGGGACGTCGATCCGGCGGGTTCTGCATGAACAACACCCGCCAGACAACACAGCAGACCGATCAGTAACCGCAGAAACATCTCAACGGCCGGACGTGATGCTCAGCCCTTTGAGCAGGCTCAGGGCCTGGGCCAGTTGGTAATCATCGTCCTGCGGCATCGGCTTGGCTTTGCCGCTGGAACCGGTCGGTTTGTCGACGCCGCCGTTGCCGTTGCCCAGGTGACCCTGCAAGTCCGCTTCCTTGAAGTAATCGCTGTCCTGCTCGCTGGTGATCTTGGCCTTGCGCACTTCGATGTCCGGGACGATGCCCTGGGCCTGGATGGAGCGGCCGTTCGGCGTGTAATACAACGCTGTGGTGATCTTCAATGCGCGCTCATTGTTCAGCGGCAGCACGGTTTGCACCGAGCCCTTGCCGAAACTGGTGGTGCCCATCAGCACGGCGCGTTTCTGGTCCTGCAGGGCGCCGGCGACAATTTCCGAAGCCGAGGCGCTGCCGCCGTTGATCAACACGACCATTGGCACGGCTTCGCTTTCGTCCTTGCCGGTGGCAGAGAAACGCAGCTCGGAGTTGGCGATACGGCCCTTGGTGTAAACGATCAGGCCCTTGGTGATGAAGTGGTCGACCACTTCCACCGCCGCCTGCAACACCCCGCCCGGGTTGTTGCGCAGGTCGAGAATGATGCCCTTGAGCTTCTTGCCGTTGTCTTTGCGCAGCTTGGCCAGGGCCTTGGAAACCTCTTCACCGGTCTTGACCTGGAACTGGGTGATGCGGATGTAGCCGTAGCCCGACTCCAGCAGTTGGCTCTTCACGCTCTTGACCTGGATGACGGCGCGGGTCAGGGTCACGTCGAACGGCGTGCCGCCATCGCGCACCAGCGTCAGGGTGATTTTCTGGCCGATCTTGCCGCGCATCTTGTCCACGGCTTCGGTCATGCTCTGGCCGCGAGTCGGCTGGCCGTCGATCTTGACGATGAAGTCGCCGGCCTGAATGCCGGCCTTGGAGGCCGGAGTGTCGTCAATCGGCGACACCACCTTGATGAAGCCGTCTTCGGCGCCGACTTCAATGCCCAGGCCACCGAATTCACCGCTGGTGCTTTCCTGCAGCTCGGCGAAATCTTCAGGGCCCAGGTAGGCGGAATGCGGATCGAGGTTGCTGAGCATGCCCTTGATGGCGTTTTCCAGCAGGGTCTTGTCGTCCACCGGTTCGACATAAGCGGCCTTGATCCGGTCCATCACCTCGGCAAAGGTGCGCAACTCATCCAGCGGCAGCGGCGCCTTGGTGGTCGCGGCAGTGCCCGCAGGCGCAACCACCGGCGCTGGTTGAGCGGCAAACGCCAGAGGCGCGCCGATCACCAGGGCGATCGTCAGGGCCAGCGAGGTAAGGCGGGACAAATGCAGCATGTCGAACGAACTCCTAATGTAGGTGACTCTACGCCTATCCTTGCGCGTGGCACCATTGCGCAGGGTCACTCGGGTGACCCTGCTGACGAATTGCGAAATACAGCGCTGGTGTGTCCTGCCCGCCACTGCTACCGACAGTGGAAATAGGCTCACCGGCTTTTACAACGTCACCGGCAGACTTGAGCAGCGTCTGGTTGTGACCGTACAGACTCAAATAACCATTGCCGTGGTCGAGGATCACCAGCAGCCCGGCGCCGCGCAACCAGTCGGCGAACACCACGCGACCACCGTGTACGGCACGCACCGCACTGCCGGCAGACGCGCCGATCATCACGCCATCCCACTTGGTCCGGGCATCGTCGCCTCGGCTTTCACCGTAGCGCGCCAGCAGTCGACCATCGACAGGCCAGGGAAGTTTGCCGCGGGTTGACGCAAACGGACCGCCAAAGGTTTCGCCGGAACTGGAAACCAGTGCGCCAGGTGTCGATCTGACCGGTTTGCGTGGGGCATCGTCGCTGGCATCTGCCTGCGCCTGGGCCTCACGTAAACGCTTTTTTTCGGCTTCCTGCTGGGCAATCAGCGCTTTTTGTCGCGCTTCTTCTGCCTCACGGGCCTGGCGTGCCAGAGTTTCTTCAATGGTTTTAAGGACTTTAGACAGGTCTGCCTGATCCTGCTCGCGCGCCGCCAGTTTCTGATCGCGGGCCTTTACGTCGTCATTGAGCTTGGCCAGGACTT
Organism: Pseudomonas sp. GW821-FHT12A04; assembly: GCF_058807755.1. Lineage (NCBI taxonomy): Bacteria > Pseudomonadati > Pseudomonadota > Gammaproteobacteria > Pseudomonadales > Pseudomonadaceae > Pseudomonas > Pseudomonas sp. GW821-FHT12A04. The sequence continues at coordinate 426,193 of NZ_JBXAQZ010000001.1, read as the reverse complement.
GCTGGCGCTCCTTGCGGACTTTCTCGAGCTCATCACGCTGGGTGTCGAGGCTGCTTTGCTGCACCAGCAGTTGCGCCTGCTGCATGGCGATGTCTTTCTCGACATTGGACAGTTGGCGCAGGGTTTCGTTGAAATTCTTCAACTGCTCCAGGCGAGCCTGGCTCAGGTAATCGTAATAGGTGAGGGTACGGGCAAATCTTTCAGGATTCTGCTGGTTGAGCAGCAGCTTGAGGTATTCCTGGCGACCGTTCTGGTAGGCCGCCCGGGCCTGAATGGCGATCAGTCGTTGCTGTTCAATGCGCGCGCTCTGGAGTTTTTTTTTCTCTGCATCGAGTCGCTGCAGCTCGGCTTCGCTTTTCTTCAGCTCTTTTTGCAGGGCTTCGACCTGCTTCTCGAGCTTGCCCATTTCGGTTTCGGTGCCCTTGAGCTCTTTCTGCACACCGGACTTTTCTTCCTGCAGCTTGCCCAGCAGCTTCTTCAGCTCGGCAATGTCCTGACGCGTGGCGTCCAACTGTTGTTGGGTATCTGCGCGCTCGTCAGCAAAGGCCGGTTGGAGCAGGCATGTCAGAGCTAGGGCTATCAGGACGCGAAGCATAGGGGCAGGCGGCACCAGGGAAAGGGACGGCCTAGTATGCCCGCCATGGGCAGCAAAAAAAATGCCCATTTCTGACTGTGTGATGACTGGAGCGAGCGACAGACTGAATTCCATTTCGAAAACTCCATAAACCATTGTGGGAGCGAGCTTGCTCGCGATGGCGTCCGATCATTCAACATAGATGTTGGCTGTCAGATTGCTATCGCGAGCAAGCTCGCTCCCACAGGGTTTTTCAGTGTTCGGGATATCCCGGTTACACCAGAATCGAAGTCCCTGTCATTTCCGCCGGTTGCTCAAGGCCCAGCAACTTCAGCATGGTCGGCGCCACGTCCGCCAGCACGCCGCCTTCGCGCACCTTCAGGTCGCGCTTGCCGACATAGATGAACGGTACCGGCTCGGTGGTGTGCGCAGTGTGCGCCTGGCCGGTGGTTTCATCGGACATTTGCTCGACGTTGCCATGGTCAGCGGTGATCAAGGCTTCGCCGCCGACTTTTTCCAAGGCATCGACGATGCGTCCCACGCACAGGTCCAGGCATTCAACGGCCTTGACCGCCGCTTCGAACACGCCGCTGTGGCCAACCATGTCGCCGTTGGCGTAGTTGACCACGATCACGTCGTAACGCTGGTTTTCGATGGCGTCGACGATACGGTCGGTGACTTCCGGTGCGCTCATTTCCGGCTGCAAGTCATAGGTGGCGACTTTTGGCGACGGAATCAGGATGCGTTCTTCGCCCGGGAACGGTTCTTCGCGGCCGCCGGAGAAGAAGAAGGTCACGTGGGCATATTTTTCGGTTTCGGCGATGCGCAGTTGGGTCTTGCCGTTTTTCGCCAGGTAATCGCCCAGTACGTTTTCCAGGCTGCCGGCCGCGAAAGCCGACGGCGCAGGAATGCTGGCGGCGTATTGGGTCAGCATGACGAAACCGGCCAGTTTCGGCTGGCGGGCGCGCTCGAACTCACTGAAGTTGTCTTCGACGAACACGCGGGTCAGCTCGCGGGCACGGTCGGCGCGGAAGTTCATGAACACCACGGCATCACCGTCTTCGACTTTTACCGGCTCACCGATGGAGGTGGCCTTGACGAATTCGTCGCTCTCGCCACGCTCGTATGCCGCCTGCAGGCCTTCCTGGGCGGTGGCGGCGTTGAATTCGCCCTGGCCATCGACAATCAGGTTGTAGGCCTGGGACACGCGGTCCCAACGGTTGTCGCGGTCCATGGCGTAGTAGCGGCCGATGATGCTGGCGATCCGGCCTTTGCCCAGGGCCTGGAAGGTCGCGTCGAGCAGTTCGATCGACGACTGCGCGCTTTTCGGCGGAGTATCGCGGCCATCGAGGAAAGCGTGCAGGTAGATGTTTTGAGCGCCGCGCTTGAAGGCCAGTTCGGCCATGGCAACCAGGTGATCCTGGTGGCTGTGTACGCCGCCATCGGACAGCAGGCCCATGAAGTGCACGGCTTTGCCGGCGGCGACCGCTTTGTCCACGGCAGCGCAGATGGTCGGATTCTCGAAGAACTCGCCGTCGCGGATCGATTTGGTGACGCGAGTGAAGTCCTGATACACCACGCGACCGGCGCCCAGGTTCATGTGGCCGACTTCGGAGTTGCCCATCTGGCCGTCCGGCAGGCCGACGTCCATGCCGCTGCCCGAGATCAGACCGTTCGGCACGGTGGCCCACAGGCGGTCCAGTACGGGCTTCTTCGCGGCGAAGATAGCGTTGGATTCAGGGCTGTCACTGTGACCGAAGCCGTCGAGAATCATCAGGACCAAAGGTTTAGGCGTGGTAGTCATGGAATCCACTCGTGGCTGAGATAAAAAGGAGCAATGGAAAAGGGAGTGGCAGTTTAAAGCGAAGTTCCGGCCGCGTCACCGCCGGACGGGGTTTGGCCCACCATAGTGGCTGTGTATACTGGCCGACATTTTAACGCCCTGGAACCTCCTTCGATGGTTGCTAACCTGATTCAATTTGCCACTAACCACTACATCCTCGTCGGTATTTTCGTCGTACTGCTGGCGTTGCTGATTGCCTATCAAATGCAGGGCGGCGGCCGTAGCCTGAGCACCGGCGAACTGACCGGGCTGGTCAACAAGGACGCAGGCGTAGTGATCGACATTCGTCCGACCAAGGATTTCGCCGCCGGTCACATTGTCGGCGCGCTGAACATCCCTCAGGACAAACTGACCGCACGTGTAGGTGAGCTGGAAAAGCACAAGGCCAAGACCATCATCCTGGTCGACGCCATGGGCCAGACCGCCGGCACCCACGCCCGCGAATTGATGAAATCCGGCTTCACCGCCGCCAAGCTGTCCGGCGGTATCTCCAGCTGGAAAGCCGACAATCTGCCGCTGGTGAAGTGATATGAGTAGCGTCGTCGTCTATTCCAGCGATTACTGCCCTTACTGCTCGCGAGCCAAGTATCTGCTCGAGAACAAAGGTGTGGCCTTCGAAGAGATCAAGGTCGATGGCAAGCCGCAGGTGCGCGCTGCGATGGCCCAGAAGGCCGGGCGTACGTCCGTGCCGCAAATCTGGATCGGCAGCACCCACGTGGGCGGTTGTGATGATCTGTTCGCCCTGGAGCGTGCCGGCAAGCTCGACGCGCTGCTCAGGGCCTGACGGCAATACCCCAAACAAGCAAACCTAAAAGAACCCTGGATCAAGAAGGATCTGCGATGACTGACCAACAGAACACTGCTGCGAACGAAGAAGAAACTGCACCGCAATTCTCCTTGCAGCGCATTTATGTGCGTGACCTGTCCTTCGAAGCTCCGAAAAGCCCGGCGATCTTCCGCCAGCAGTGGGAGCCGAGCGTCGCTCTGGATCTGAACACCCGTCAGAAGACGCTGGAAGCCGACTTCCACGAAGTCGTGCTGACCCTGTCGGTTACCGTGAAAAACGGTGACGAAGTGGCGTTCATCGCTGAAGTGCAACAGGCCGGGATCTTCCTGATCAAGAACCTGGATGACGCTTCGATGAGCCACACCCTGGGTGCGTTCTGCCCGAACATCCTGTTCCCGTACGCTCGCGAAACCCTGGATAGCCTGGTGACCCGCGGTTCGTTCCCGGCACTGATGCTGGCTCCGGTGAACTTCGATGCGCTGTACGCGCAAGAGCTGCAACGCATGCAGGCTGCTGGCGAGACTCCGACCGTTCAGTAAAAGCGTATCAATACTGTGGGAGCGAGCTTGCTCGCGATGAGGTCACCAGCTTCAACATCAATGTTGACTGATGCACCGCCATCGCGAGCAAGCTCGCTCCCACATTTTTTTGGGGGTTACTTGAAGTCGTTCTGACGCCAGGCTTCGTAAACGGCCACCGCCACGGTATTGGACAGATTCAGGCTGCGGCAGCCCTCGCGCATCGGCAGGCGCAGGCGTTGCTCGCCGGGCAGGGCATCCAGCACTTCGGCGGGCAAGCCACGGCTTTCCGGGCCGAACAGGAATGCGTCGCCCGGGGCGAAGCTGGCATCGTGGAACGGCCGCGAACCCTTGGTGGTGAAGGCGAACAGTCGTGGATGGCCGAGGCTCTCCAGGCAGCTGGCAAGGTCCGCGTGGCGTTGCAGGGTGGCATACTCGTGGTAATCGAGGCCGGCCCGGCGCAGGCGCTTGTCGTCCATCTCGAAGCCCAGCGGTTCGATCAAATGCAGGTGGCAGCCACTGTTGGCGCACAGCCTGATAACGTTGCCGGTATTCGGCGGAATTTCTGGTTGGAAAAGGATGACGTGAAACATGCACGGCTCCGAAGGCAAAGATGACGCGCATTCTACGCCGCCAGAAGGCGTGCGTTCGAAACTATTCCTGCGGGTAATGGGCTCGCTGGCGATTGTCGGGGTGATGGTCGGGATGATGATCGGTCGCCTGACCACGCCAGACCCCAGTCAGTTGCAGCAGGTGGAAGTGACGAACGACGGGCTGGTGGTGTGGTTCAACAATGAACCCAAGACCCACGGCGAAATTGTGGACGGCAGTGTCGCGCTGCTGTTTGGCGCCGAGGGCAAGGCGCAGAAAGGTCAGCTCAAGCTCGGCGGCAAGGACGTGAACTGGCGGGTACGTTTGAGCGATGGAGGGTTGTTGCTGACACTGGTAGCGGCCCGGCCCCTGCGGGGCGAATGGGTCGGTAGCGAGGTTGATGACCGCTGGCGGCTGGAGATCCATCTCCGGGAGCAATAAAAGAGGGAATCCCCGGCCTGCCTGTACCAAGGTTCCCGAAACGGGAGGCTCGTCGCGAGTGCGGTGTGAGCCTGGTGTAAAGAAGGAACCCCTGACCTGCCTGTATCAAGGGCCCCAAAACGGCTGGGCTCGTCGCGGGTGCGGTGTGAGCCCGATGTAAAGAGGGGAATCCCCGGCCTGCCTGTACCAAGGTCCCCGAAACCGGGTAGGTGAACTGATTCACTTGAAAGGGTTATTGCAGGGGGCATGCCAGGTTTTAACAGCTTGGAACAAAAAATCGCTTTGAAGCGCTGAAAGCCCCGAGATCCGGGGCTTTTGTGTTTTTGGGTGGCGGGTAGTATCGAGTTTTATGGCGAGGTTTCAGGACAGTGGTTGTGCGCGATTGCGGTTCACGGTGCATTGCGGCGGTGCACTGATAACCCAAAAAGCATCGCGAGCAAGCTCGCTCCCACAGGGTTCGATGGTGTCTGCACGATCGTGAAAACACCGAAAATCCACTGTAGGAGCGAGCTTGCTCGCGATTGGGCCTAAAGATCAGCGAAGTACTAAAGGCTGTTTAGCCCTCATCCCCCTCATCATCATCCCCGCCATCAACCTTCATCCCCAATTCCTTGATCTTGCGAGTCAGGGTGTTGCGTCCCCAACCCAGCAAGACGGCGGCATCACGGCGGCGACCGGCGGTATGCTTGAGGGCGGTCTCGATCATAATCCGCTCGAAGGCCGGTACGGCGCTGTCGAGCAGGCTTGACTGACCACGGGCCAGCGCCTGGTCGGCCCACTGGCGCAGGGCCTGTTCCCAGTTGGTCACGGGCGCCGAGTCCTGAGGCAGGCTCAGCAGCTCCGGCGGCAGGTCACCGATGTGCACTTCGCGACCCGAAGCCATCACCGTGATCCAGCGGCAGGTATTCTCCAACTGCCGCACGTTGCCGGGCCATGGCAAGTTCTTCAGGTATTCCTCGGTTTCGCTTTTCAGCAGCTTCGGTTCGACTGCCAGTTCCTGGGCAGCGCGGCCGAGGAAGTGCTTGGCCAGGGTCGGGATATCTTCGCGGCGATCCGACAGGCGCGGGATATGGATGCGGATCACGTTGAGGCGATGGAACAAGTCCTCACGGAATTTCCCGGCATGCACCAGGGTTTCCAGATTCTGGTGAGTCGCGGCGATGATGCGCACATCGACCTTCACCGGCACGTGACCGCCGACGCGGTAGAACTCGCCGTCGGCCAGTACCCGTAGCAAGCGGGTCTGGGTGTCAGCGGGCATGTCACCGATTTCGTCGAGGAACAGCGTACCGCCGTCGGCTTGCTCGAAACGCCCGCGACGCAGGTTGGCCGCGCCCGTGAACGCGCCTTTCTCGTGGCCGAACAGTTCGGATTCCATCAGGTCTTTGGGGATCGCCGCCATGTTCAGCGCAATGAACGGCGACGCTGCCCGCGGGCTGTGACGGTGCAGGGCGTGGGCCACCAGTTCTTTACCGGTACCCGATTCACCATTGATCAGCACGGTGATGTTGGAGTGGCTCAAGCGTCCGATGGCGCGAAACACTTCCTGCATCGCCGGCGCTTCGCCGATGATTTCCGGGGTGCGGGTCAGGGTCGGGGCAACTTCCAGGCCTTGTTGTTCCTGAGCGTGCTGGTTGGCGCGCTTGACCAGGGAAACCGCCTCGTCGACGTCGAACGGCTTGGGCAGGTACTCGAAGGCGCCGCCCTGATAGGACGCGACAGCGCTGTCCAGATCGGAGTGCGCGGTCATGATGATCACTGGCAGCCGCGGGTGCTGTTCGCGAATCCGCGCCAGAAGCTCCAGACCGCTGGCGCCGGGCATGCGGATGTCGGAAATGATCACGTCCGGCTGCTGGCGCGCCAGACGGCTCATCACGCCATCGGCGCTGTCGAAGCTTTGCGTGGTCATGCCTTCCTGTTGCAAGGCTTTTTCCAGGACCCAACGGATAGAACGGTCGTCATCGACGATCCACACGGTTTCACTACGGCTCATGTCGATGTGGCTCCTTGTTCCAGTGGCAGAAAGATCGAGAAGGTGGTGTGGCCGGGGTGGCTGTCACATTCGATCAGGCCCTGGTGCTGGCTGATGATGTTCTGGGTAATGGCCAGGCCCAGCCCGGTACCGTCCGGGCGACCGCTGACCATGGGGAAGAAAATGGTTTCCTGAAGTTCTGCCGGGATGCCCGGACCGTTGTCGATGATTTCGATCTTGGTCACCAGACGATGGCGTACGTGGCCGATGGTGAACTGGCGCATGGCGCGGGTGCGCAGGCTGATACGCCCCAGGCGCAGTTCGTTCTGGCTGCTGATGGCCTGCATCGCATTGCGCACGATGTTCAGCACGGCCTGAATCATTTGTTCGCGATCGATCAGGACGTCGGGGATGCTTGGATCGTAGTCGCGCACCAAGGTGATGCAGCCCTGGCTTTCAGCCTCCACCAGATGGCAGACACGCTCAAGCACTTCATGGACATTGCACATGGCCAGCGACGGCAGCTTGTTGGAGCCGAGCATGCGATCCACCAGATTACGCAGGCGGTCGGCTTCTTCGATGATGACGTTGGTGTAGTCGCGCAGGCTCTCTTCCGGCAGTTCCCGGGCCAGCAATTGTGCCGCGCCGCGAATCCCGCCCAAGGGGTTCTTGATTTCATGGGCAAGGCCGCGCACCAGCATCTTGCTGGTTTCCTGTTTCGACAGTTGTGCTTCTTCTTTGGTGATCCGCAGCAGGCGGTCACGGGGGTGGACTTCGAGCAGCAGCATCGTGTCGCCGTTGCTCAGAATCGGTGTTACCGCGTAGTCGACGGTCAGGGTCTGGCCGGTGAGGGCGGTGAGCATGGCTTCGCGCTTGGTGAACGGGTGCGCCTGCTCGACGGCCTGGCGCAACGAGTTCAGCGCTTCGGTCGATTCGGTAAACAACTCACTGATGAACTGCCCATGGCTGCGCTGACCGCTGATGGCCAGCAGCATCTCTGCCGCCGGGTTCATGTACTCGAGGCGCAGTTCGGCGTCGAGAAGGATGGTGGCAGTGGTGAGGTTGTCGAGTAGCAAACGGTGGAGTGCGTCGCTAATGGTCATCGGGACCTCTTTTAGGGCAGAGCGTGCGTAAAAAAATGCTGATACGGGCAAAATGCAAAAACCAAACCAAGGCTCCGAAAAGAAGCGTTCAGCGCCTGAAACAGGCGTTTGACGCTCGTTTACGTGGCGTTCTGCCAGCTATCGCGGGTACTTTCGAACCAAAATGGGTTGGAGTGTGAGTACGGTGCAAACAATTGCACCAATATAGTGCGCAAGCCTGAACGAGGTTAAAAGAGTCTCAAGAAAGGATTTTTTTCTTCGCCTGGTCTGTCGCTGAGCGGGCATTCCGGCCGCTGGCCGTAGTCTTCGAGAGTGCAGGGTTTGATCCTGCGCTTCTGGGCGACAGACGTGCGCTGCATGTGGAAAGGTTGGTTGGCGGTGCGTTCGACGATGCGCCCCTGTTCGTCGAGGATTTCCACGGACAGGGTATGGCTGCCGCGATCGATGTTGCTAAGCGGGAACACCGGGCTCAGGCCAGGTTCGGCGGTGGGCTGGCCGTCGAGCAGCAACCGGTAGTGGTGACCGGGTTGCAGGGCCGGTTCGTTGGTGGCGCTGACAATGACTTCGCCGGTGTTGCTGCGGATGGTTGCGTCGGGTTCCGGGATCAGGATACGCAGCACCTCATAGTGGAACAGCGCCTGTACTTCAGGACTGCTCTCGGCGATCAACAGTGCTGCGCTGGTGGGGTTGGCCGCTATTCGATTGCTCTTTGTCAGCGGTACACGCCGGGCGTCGCCGGGTTTTGGCTGGTCGGTGAAAACCCGGTTGCCCTGAGCATCGACATACATGAAGACCTCTGCCGAGGCGGGCTGGGCGATCAGGCAGGCGATCAGTAGCCAGGCCTTCAAGGTATGTGCACCCGCTGTACGGTGAATGTCACCGCAGGGCTCTGCTGCACAACGTTTTCGCCATCGATCACTTGCACGGCGAGGCGGTGTTCGCCGCGATCGATGTTCACCAGTTGCAGGATCGGCACATTGCCTGGCTGGCCGTAGGGCTGACCGTCCAGCAGCAGACGTAACAGGTGGGTGGCTTGCAGGCGGGGTGTGATCAGTACTGTTACGGTGAACGTGCCGTTGTTGGCGCGCAGGGCTTCGGTGCTGGGCAGGCCTGTCAGCTCCAGCACTTCATAGGTTTTGTGGGGGAGTTCATTGTGAGCGGCTTCGGCTTCGACTTTGGCTTCAGCAGCAGGTGCGGCTTCGCCGGAAGGCTGGCGTTCGACGCTGTTGAGGGGCGGCAAGTCGACCGGTTGGGCGCTGATGCCATCAGGCGGTTGATTGCTGTACGCGGTGGCGCCGTTGGCGTCCGTGTACTTGTAGATCTGCGCCGTGGCGGGCAGAACAACCAGCAGCAGGATGAAGAGAAAACCACGACCCATGGAATCGACCGGAAACGAAAGCGTTGGGTTGCAGCATAGGCCAGGCTGGGTGGTTATCCCAAGCTACGACACATTCGGGCATGGTTTGCGAAGGAGGTCCGGCAACCCAGATCCCCTGTGGGAGCGGGCTTGCTCGCGAAGGCGCCAGTACATTCAAGATCAATGTGTCAGACAGATTGCTTTCGCGAGCAAGCCCGCTCCCACAGGGTACTTTGTCGGCCATTGAATCGTGGGCAATAAAAAAGGCCTCCCGAAGGAGGCCTCTTTTTGTCACGCCGCGTGCCGCGGCGCTACCGGATCAGCAGCTGTAGTACAGCTCGTATTCCAGTGGGTGTACGAAGGTACGTACCTTGATTTCTTCTTCGCTTTTCAGGGCGATGTAAGCGTCGATGAAGTCGTCGCTGAAAACGCCGCCTTTGGTCAGGAACGCACGACCTTTGTCCAGCTCTTCCAGGGCTTCTTTCAGGCTGCCGCAAACTTGTGGGATCTCTTTGGCCTCTTCAGGCGGCAGGTCGTACAGGTTTTTGTCAGCGGCGTCGCCAGGGTGGATCTTGTTCTGGATGCCGTCCAGGCCAGCCATCAACAGTGCGGCGAAGCACAGGTACGGGTTGGCAGCCGGATCCGGGAAGCGTGCTTCGATACGGCGGGCTTTCGGGCTCGACACGTAAGGAATACGGATCGAAGCGGAACGGTTGCGAGCCGAGTAGGCCAGCATCACTGGAGCTTCGAAGCCTGGAACCAGACGCTTGTAGGAGTTGGTCGCCGGGTTGGTGAAGCCGTTCAGGGCCTTACCGTGCTTGATGATGCCGCCGATGAAGTACAGGGCGGTGTCGGACAGGCCGGCATAGCCTTCGCCAGCGAAGGTGTTCTTGCCATCTTTCCAGATGGACATGTGTACGTGCATACCCGAGCCGTTGTCGCCGTACAGAGGCTTAGGCATGAAGGTCGCGGTGCGGCCGTAGGCATCGGCAACGTTGTGCACGACGTACTTCAGGGTTTGGGTTTCGTCGGCTTTCTTCACCAGGGTGTTGAACTTGACGCCGATTTCGTTCTGGCCGGCAGTCGCCACTTCGTGGTGGTGAACTTCGACGGTCAGGCCCATTTCTTCCAGTGCGTTGCACATGGAGGTACGGATTTCGTGGTCGTGGTCGAACGGCGGAACCGGGAAATAGCCGCCTTTGACGCCTGGACGGTGGCCTTTGTTGCCGCCTTCGATGTCCTGGTCGGACATCCACGAACCTTGTTCAGAGTAGATCTTGAACATGGAACCGGAAATGTCGGACTTGAACTTCACCTGGTCAAAGATGAAGAACTCTGGCTCAGGACCTGCGTATACGGTGTCACCGATAGCGGTGGCTTTCAGGTGCTCTTCGGCGCGCTTGGCGATCGCACGTGGGTCGCGGTCGTAGCCTTGCATGCTCGAAGGCTCGATGATGTCGCAGACCAGGATCAGGGTCGGTTCTTCGGTGAACGGATCCAGAACAGCGGTGGAGTCGTCCGGCATCAGGATCATGTCGGAGGCTTCGATGCCTTTCCAGCCGGCGATGGAGGAGCCGTCGAACATTTTGCCGACTTCGAAGAAGTCGTCATCCAGCGCATCGCGAGCCGGCATGGTCACGTGGTGCTGAGTGCCTTTGGTGTCCGTGAAGCGCAGATCAATCCACTTGACGTCATGATCTTTGATGAGTTGAACCGACTTCGACATAGTGTCCTCCGGGTGTATTAGGGCTGGTAGTGGATGCCCTTAAATGTTTGTGATGCCGGCGCGAATACTCTGCCAAGGCAACCTGCCTCACAAGGGAGCAAATTGCATGCCAGTGCCCCAGCATGGATTTTTTGCCCCAAAATCACGCTTGAGAGGGCGTTTTGCCCTTTAAAGCAGAAAAGCTCGCCCTGTAATGTGGCGCTATATCCAATAAGTGACCTGTTTTGGTGCATGCAAAACCTTCTGCACATTAACTGGTTAAACCTTGAGCAATTTCCGCTATAATCCGCGCCCCCCTTTTTCGGCAGGCCATGCGCGCGCTGTTTCCATGAAATTAATCGTAAAAGTCTTCCCCGAGATCACCATCAAGAGTCGACCTGTCCGGACGAAATTTATCCGCCAGTTGGCCAAAAACATCCGCGCCGTGCTCCGTGATCTGGACCCGGCCGTGGTGGTGAACGGCGTGTGGGACAATCTCGAGCTGGAAACCCGTGTTACCGACCCGAAAGCCTTGAAAGAGATGGGTGAGCGCCTGACCTGCATGCCGGGCATCGCGCACTTTCTGCAGATCGACGAGTACCCGCTGGGCGACTTCGACGACATCACCGAAAAGTGCAGGCAGCACTACGGCGATGCGCTGGCCGGGAAAATTTTCTCGGTGCGCTGCAAGCGTGCGGGCAAGCACACGTTCAGCTCGATGGACGTCGAAAAATACGTCGGCAGCAAGCTGCGTCGCGAGTGCGGCGCAGCCGGGATCGACCTGAAAGCGCCGGAAATCGAAGTCAGGATCGAGGTTCGCGACCAACGGTTGTTCGTGATCCACAGCCAGCACAACGGCATCGGCGGATATCCGCTGGGCGCGCTGGAGCAGACCCTGGTGCTGATGTCCGGTGGCTTCGACTCCACCGTGGCGGCCTACCAGATCATGCGCCGCGGCCTGATGGCGCATTTCTGCTTCTTCAATCTGGGCGGACGTGCCCACGAACTGGGCGTCATGGAAGTCGCGCATTTCATCTGGAAGAAGTACGGCAGCTCCCAGCGCGTGCTATTTGTCAGTGTGCCGTTCGAAGAAGTGCTGGGCGAAATTCTCGGCAAAGTCGATAACAGTCATATGGGCGTAGTATTGAAGCGTATGATGTTGCGCGCTTCCTCCCAAATTGCCGATCGACTGCACATCGACGCACTGGTCACCGGTGAGGCGATCTCCCAGGTGTCGAGCCAGACGCTGCCGAACCTGTCAGTGATCGACTGCGTGACCGAAAAGCTGGTACTGCGCCCGCTGATCGCCAGTCACAAGCAGGACATTATCGACACGGCAATCGAAATCGGCACCGCCGATTTCGCCCGGCACATGCCGGAATACTGCGGCGTCATCTCGGTCAATCCGAAGACCGCGGCCAAGCGCTATCGCGTCGAGCATGAAGAGAAAGAATTCGATATGGCGGTACTCGAGCGTGCGCTCGAAAACGCCAAGCTGGTGCCGATCGATCGCGTGATCGATGAACTGGGCCAGGACTTGCAGATTGAAGAAGTCAGCGAAGCGCTGGCCGGTCAGATCGTCATCGACATCCGTCACCCGGATGCCGCTGAAGACGACCCGCTGGACCTCGCTGGCATCGAGGTACAAACGATGCCGTTTTATGCAGTGAACGCTCGTTTCAAGGAACTGGACCCTACTCGCCAGTACCTGCTGTATTGCGACAAAGGCGTGATGAGTCGCCTGCATGCCCACCATTTGCTCAGTGAGGGGCATGCCAATGTGCGCGTTTATCGACCGAGCTAAGTGCCCGGGGCTGTTTGCCTGTGGCCTGCGTCACCGGCCCCCCGATGCCACCGTCAAGCTGTAACGGCTTTCACGGACGCTACTGTTAATCGCTGCCAAGACTTGTCAGCACACCGAATCCTCTGATCGAGATACACAAGTGATCGAAAATCTACGCAACATCGCCATCATTGCCCACGTTGACCATGGTAAGACCACCCTGGTAGACAAACTCCTGCGTCAATCCGGCACCCTGGAGCGCAACGAGCTCAACGACGAGCGCGTGATGGACTCCAACGACCAGGAGAAAGAGCGCGGTATTACCATTCTGGCGAAAAACACCGCCATCAACTGGAACGGCTACCACATCAACATCGTGGACACCCCGGGCCACGCCGACTTCGGCGGCGAAGTTGAACGCGTAATGTCGATGGTCGACTCCGTTCTGCTGCTGGTTGACGCTCAAGACGGCCCTATGCCGCAAACCCGTTTCGTGACCAAGAAGGCTTTCGAAGCCGGCCTGCGTCCGATCGTGTGCATCAACAAGGTTGACCGTCCAGGCGCGCGTCCGGACTGGGTTCTGGACCAGATCTTCGACCTGTTCGACAACCTGGGTGCCACCGAAGAACAGCTGGACTTCAAAGTCGTCTACGCCTCGGCCCTGAACGGTATTGCCGGTCTGGACCACACCGAAATGGCTGAAGACATGACCCCGCTGTACCAGTCGATCGTCGACAACGTACCGGCGCCGGCTGTTGACCGTGAAGGTCCGTTCCAGATGCAGATCTCCGCACTGGACTACAACAGCTTCCTGGGTGTTATCGGTGTTGGCCGTATCGCTCGTGGTCGCGTCAAGCCGAACACCCCGGTTGTGGCTATCGGTGCCGACGGCAAGAAGCGTAACGGTCGTATCCTGAAGCTGATGGGTCACCACGGTCTGCACCGCATCGACGTTGAAGAAGCTGCAGCAGGCGATATCGTGTGCATCAGCGGTATGGACTCGCTGTTCATCTCCGACACCCTGTGCCACCCGGACACGGTCGAAGCGATGAAGCCGCTGACCGTCGACGAGCCAACCGTTTCCATGACCTTCCAGGTAAACGACTCGCCATTCTGCGGTAAAGAAGGCAAGTTCGTGACTTCCCGTAACATCAAGGAACGTCTGGACAAAGAGCTGCTGTACAACGTTGCACTGCGCGTTGAAGAAGGCGACTCGGCTGACAAGTTCAAGGTTTCCGGCCGTGGCGAACTGCACCTCTCGGTACTGATCGAAACCATGCGTCGCGAAGGCTTCGAAATGGCTGTAGGCCGTCCGGAAGTGATCATCCGTCTGGTTGACGGCGTGAAGCACGAACCGTTCGAAAACGTCACCATCGACCTTCCGGAAGAATCCCAGGGCAAGGTGATGGAAGAGATGGGCCTGCGTAAGGGCGACCTGACCAACATGGTGCCGGATGGCAAGGGCCGTGTACGTCTGGAATACAACATCCCTGCTCGCGGTCTGATCGGTTTCCGTAACCAGTTCCTGACCCTGACCAACGGTGCTGGCATCCTGACCTCGATCTTCGACCGTTACGACGTGATGAAGTCCGGCGACATGTCCGGCCGTCAGAACGGCGTTCTGGTTTCGGTTGAAACCGGCAAGGCACTGACCTACTCCCTGGAAACCCTGCAGGCGCGTGGCAAGCTGTTCGTAGAACACGGTCAGGAAATCTACAACGGTCAGATCGTTGGTCTGAACAGCCGTGACAACGACCTGGGCGTTAACCCTACCAAGGGCAAGAAGCTCGACAACATGCGTGCTTCGGGTAAAGACGAAACCATCGCTCTGGTTCCACCTGTTCGCTTCACCCTGGAACAGGCTCTGGAATTCATCCAGGACGACGAGCTGTGTGAAGTAACTCCTAAGTCCATCCGTCTTCGCAAGAAGATCCTGGACGAAAGCGAGCGTACCCGCGCTGCCAAGAAAGCCAAGGCATAAGATTTAGCCCTGGCTGAACAAAAACGCCCCCGGTCGAGAGACCGGGGGCGTTTTTGTTTGTCTGGGATTTATGCGGTGTTTGTTCGGGCCTCATCGCGAGCAAGCTCGCTCCCACAGTGTTCGAGGTGAACCACAAATTGTGTGAACACCACAGAACCCCTGTGGGAGCGAGCTTGCTCGCGAGGGCGGCCGATCAGCCGCCACGGGTTTCAGGAAATATCAGAACCGCTCAATCGACCGCGAATTCCGCTCGCGCTCCACTTCTTTTGGCTTGTACGCGCAATACCCCGGCCGCGGGCCGATTTTCGGGTGATTGCGGCAAGTATCCGGGCGCTTATCATAAATAGTGCACAGACGGCTCTTACGATCCAGGTACAGGCAATCGTTGTTGCTCATGCGCTGGAGGGTAAAGATCCCTGACTTCTGATTGAAGCGTTCGACCAAGCCTTCCTTTTGCAGGCGCTTGGCGATGTTCTTCGGCGGATCACCCAGCTCGAATTCATCGACCACGCCGATGCGGATCAGATCCTTGATCTTGACCTCGACGGGCAGGGTGCAGCAGCTGGACATGCACGAGCCGCACATCGGGGCAGAGTACTTGGCCCAGGTATCGAGGCGGTCGATCTCTGCGGCAGCGATCAGGTTCGGCTTCATCATCGTTTGTTACCAGCGTGTGCATCAGGGCGCGCGATCATACCGGGACTGGTGGATTTTTGAACAACCTTTCGCCAGATTTTTTCACGGCCGGCCAATAAACCGCTAATCCGGCACGGCCCCTGCATTGAATCAGGTACACGACAATGTATTGCCGACCCGATTCGCACTTACAGGAAATACTGCCGAACCAGAGCCTCTACCGCCTGTCAGACCGTCTAGGCTCAGACAACTCCAAGCTCGCTCGAGGTCCTATCGATGACTCAAGAACCACTTGTTCGCGAAGCAGAGGTGGCCGCATTCCGCGACGCCGTCTTGACCAAACTCACTTATGCAGTGGGTAAAGACCCGGATCACGCCTTCGACCACGACTGGTTCGAAGCCATTGCCCTGGCCGCGCGGGACCACATGGTCGAGCACTGGATGGACCATACGCGGCAGATCTACCGCAAAGGTCAGAAGCGCGTCTATTACCTCTCCCTGGAATTTCTCATCGGTCGGCTGTTGTTCGACAGCCTGAGCAATCTCGGCCTGCTCGACGTGGCCCGCGAAGCCCTGACCGAACTCGGCGTCGACCTTGAGCGCATCCGCATGCTGGAGCCCGATGCGGCACTGGGCAACGGCGGCCTCGGGCGTCTGGCGGCGTGTTTCCTGGAAAGCATGTCGACCCTCGGCATCGCCGGTCATGGCTACGGCATCCGCTATGAGCACGGGTTGTTCCGCCAGGCGATTGTCGATGGCTGGCAGCAGGAGCAGACCGAACACTGGCTGGATTTCGGCAACCCGTGGGAGTTCGAGCGGCCGGAAGTGGCTTACACCATCGGTTTCGGCGGCGGTGTCGAGACCCTGACCGACGACACCGGCAAATCCCGACAAGTCTGGTCCCCGGCGGAAACCGTGCGGGCGATTGCCTACGACACGCCGGTGGTCGGCTGGCGTGGGGCGAGCGTCAACACGCTGCGCCTGTGGCGTGCCCGGGCCATGGAAGATCTGCACCTGGAGCGTTTCAACGCCGGTGACCACCTGGGCGCCGTGGCCGAAGTGGCCAGGGCCGAAAGCATCTCCCGGGTGCTGTACCCGGCGGACAGCACCGAGGCCGGCCAGGAGTTGCGCCTGCGCCAGGAGTACTTCTTCGTCGCCGCGTCATTGCAGGATTTGCTGCGCCGCCATCGCAACATGCACACCTCGGTGCTGACCCTGGGCGATCACGCCTCTATCCAGCTCAACGACACTCATCCCTCGATTGCCGTGGCTGAACTGATGCGGCAACTGGTCGACGTGTATGACGTGGCGTGGGATGCCGCGTGGCAGGTCACCGTCGATACGCTGTCCTACACCAACCACACATTGCTGCCCGAAGCGCTGGAAACCTGGCCGGTCGGCTTGATGGAACGCATGTTGCCGCGGCACATGCAGATCATTTACCTGATCAACGCCCACCACATCGACTCCCTGCGGGCCAAAGGCATTCACGACTTCGACGTACTGCGCGCGGTGTCGCTGATCGAGGAAGACAACGGTCGCCGGGTGCGCATGGGCAACCTGGCGTTTCTCGGGTCCCACAGCATCAACGGTGTGTCCGGGCTACATACGCAGCTGATGCGTCAAACGGTGTTCTCCGAACTGCACAAGCTCTACCCGGAGCGGATCAACAACAAAACCAACGGCATCACCTTCCGCCGCTGGTTGTATCAGGCCAACCCCGAGCTGACCTCGATGCTGGTCGATGCCCTTGGCCCCGAGGTGCTGGACAACCCGGAAGAGCGTTTGCTCGCCCTTGAACCGTTCGCCGAGAAAAGTGCATTCCGCAAGGCGTTTGCCGAGCAACGCCTGCACAGCAAGAAAGCCCTGGCGTACCTGATTCATGAGCGACTGGGCGTGGCGGTCAACCCGGCGGCGATGTTCGACGTGCAGGTCAAGCGAATCCACGAGTACAAACGCCAGTTGCTCAACCTGATGCACACCGTGGCGTTGTACCAGGCGATTCGCGCGGAGCCTGAAATCGACTGGGTGCCACGGGTGAAAATCTTCGCCGGCAAGGCAGCCGCGAGCTATCACCAGGCCAAACTGATCATCAAGCTGACCAACGACATCGCCCGGGTGGTGAACAACGACCCGACCGTGCGCGGCTTGCTCAAAGTGGTGTTCCTGCCCAACTACAACGTCAGCCTGGCGGAGAGCATCATTCCGGCGGCGGATTTGTCCGAGCAGATCTCCACCGCCGGGTTCGAAGCCTCTGGCACCAGCAACATGAAATTCGGCCTGAACGGCGCGCTGACTATCGGCACCCTGGATGGGGCCAACGTGGAAATGAGCGAGCGCATCGGCACCGAGCACATGTTTATCTTTGGTCTCAGCGCGCAGCAGGTGGAGGCGCGCAAACAGAATCATGAGTTCAGCGCGGTGCCGGATATCGCCGCGTCCCATCGTCTGAACGATGTGCTGCAAGCGATTCGTGGTGGGGTGTTCTCGCCGGACGATCCGTCCCGTTACGCCGGATTGATCGATTCGCTGGTGGACTACGACCGCTTCCTGGTCTGCGCCGATTTCGATTCCTACTGGCACGCCCAGATGCGCGTCGAAGCCCATTGGCACGATTCGAAGGAGTGGTGGCGCTCGGCGGTGTTGAACACGGGGCGGATGGGCTGGTTCTCGTCGGACCGGACCATTCGCGAGTACGCCACGGAAATCTGGAAGGCACTGGAGTAGTTTTCAGCCAGAACTGCGAGCAAGGCCCGGTTGTTGACGGGCTGGGTCGATATACTAGGCGCTGGATTACCGGGCGGTAGGGTTGATCAGATTCTGAACACACCACAATCCCTTGTGGGAGCGAGCTTGCTCGCGATTGCGCACTGACATTCAACATTAATGCTGAATGTTATGGCCTCATCGCGAGCAAGCTCGCTCCTACAGGGGGTTGTGGTGTTTTCGCACTAGACTGATCAGACGCTGTACCGCTTGGACTTGCCTCATGATGGGGCCGCTTAGGGATATCGACCATGCAATGGATGTTCATGCTGATAGGGCTGGTGCTCGGCTGGATACTCGACGAGTCATTCAGCGATGCGCTGCTGGGCGCGTTATTCGGATTGGGTATCGGCCAGGCCCTTCGCATGGCTCGCATGGACTCGCAGGCAGTCGAGCAGCAGCGTTTGCTGGAACAGGCGCAGGTAGCGCTGCAGGCGGTCGAGCAACGGCTGGCGCTGCTCGAAGCATCGGGCGTCAAGGCGCCGGAAACCCGCGAGCCACTTGTCTCACCTGAAACCATCCTCGATGAAGCGCCTGCCGCAGCCCCGGAGTTGGTCTGGGAGCTGCCGCCCGAACTCGAGCCGATCGCCGCAGCGGCCACCGAAACCAACCGTTCGCAGCCCGCCGATGCCTGGAAGCCCGAGCCGATCGCTCGTCAGGCACAACCACCAGTCCCTCCGCGCGGCCCGAACCTTATCGATCGCGCCATCAGCCGTTCCCGAGCCTGGTTGTTCGGCGGCAATACCGTGTTGCGGGTCGGCGTGGTGCTGTTGTTCCTCGGCCTGGCCTTTTTGCTGCGCTATGCCACCGAAGGCGTGGTGGTGCCGGTTGAGTTGCGGTACGCAGGCGTTGCGGCGGCAGCCTTGGGGTTGCTCGGGCTGGGCTGGTGGTTGCGGGCGCGCAACAGCAGTTATGCGTTGATCCTGCAAGGGGCCGGGATCGCCGTGTTGTACCTGACGGTGTTTGCCGCGATGCGCCTGCATCCGCTGCTCGATCCCACGGCGGGGTTTGGCCTGCTGGTGGCGGTGACAGTCTGTTCGGCGATTCTCGCCATTACCCAGGACTCCCTGGGGTTGGCCGCCGCTGCCGCACTGGGCGGATTCGCCGCGCCGCTGCTGGCCTCCACCGGCGCCGGCAGCCACGTCGCGCTGTTCAGCTACTTTGCCCTGCTCAACGCCGGCATCTTCGCCATCGCCTGGTTCAAGGCCTGGCGGCTGTTGAATGTCATCGGGTTCAGCGGCACCTTCGGCATCGGTTTCGCCTGGGGCCTGCGTTCCTACTCGCCGGAGCAGTTGTGGAGCACCGAGCCGTTTCTGATTTTGTTTTTCCTGATGTACCTGGCCATTGGTCTGCTGTTCGCCCGTCGCAGGCTGCTGGAAATGAGCGATGCACCGGCAGAGAGCAGTCGCGAATCGCTGCTGCAATGGTCGGCGCGCAAGGGCGACTACGTCGACGGCACGCTGCTGTTCGGTCCGCCGCTGGTGGGTTTCGGCTTGCAGTTCGCACTGGTGCAGCATTTGGAGTTCGCTGCGGCATTCAGTGCCTTGGCGCTGGGCATGATTTACATGGGACTTGCCCGTTGGCTGATGGCCGGGCGCACGCTGTTACTGGGGGAAACCTGCCTGGCCTTGGGCGTGATCTTCACCAGCCTGGCGATTCCGCTGGGGCTCGATGCACGCTGGACGACCGCGGCGTGGGCGGTGGAGGGCGCGGGGATCTTCTGGCTCGGCCTTCGCCAGCAAAGGCCCCTGGCCCGGGCGTTTGCCTTGCTCCTGCAACTGGGCTCGGCGCTGGTGTTTCTCAGCGAGCTGCACAACAGCGAGAGCAGCCTGCTCGGTGGTGTACCGCTAGGCGCGCTGTTACTGGGCATTGCGTTGTTGTTCAGCTTCTACCAGTTGCGTAAAGCCTTGCCGGAGCAGATCAGGCCTTGGGAGCTAAAAGGCCTGCCAGTCCTGGCGTGCCTCGGGCTGGCGTTTCTCTATTTGCTGGCGCCGTTGTTTTTCTTCAGCCACGGCACGGTGATCAGTTGGGCCTTGGCCGGGGCGTTGACGTTGTTGGTTGGCTTGCGCCTGCCATCGCGCACATTCGTGTTCACCGCGCTCGCTGTGCAACTGTTGGGTGGTGCGCTGTTCCTGGCGACGGGGCCGCTGTTCAGTGAAGGGCTGAGTCCCCTGGCTCATGCCGGATTCTGGGCGCCGCTGGTGTTGGGGCTGGCAGCGATGGTCGGGGCCTGGCGTTTGCAGATGGGTCATTCGCCAGAAGCATTCGAAGGGCTGAGCCTGTTGCGATTGTCCCAGGCGTTGCTGGTGTGGGGCGCCGGCTGGTGGGCGTTGGCCTGGGTCATCGAAGTGCTGCATTTTGTGTCGCTGCCGATGCAGGCGACTTTGTTGTTAAGCATCGCAGCTGTGAGTGTTGCGCTATGGACGGTGTTGGCGCTGCGCCTGAAATGGCCGTCACTGGGGGTGCTCAGTACGGTGTTGATTCCCGCGGCGGCGCTGGTGCTGCTGGCGGCCTGGCACTCGCGTTACCACCCGGCGGCCGACGTCGGCTGGCTGGCGTGGGCCGCCGTGTTCGTGGTGCATTTCATGTCCCTGCGACGCTTGGCGCCCATGCTGCCAGCACGCGTGACGAGTGTCGCCCATGTGCTCGGCTGTTGGCTGTTGATGGGGGTGCTGGCGCTGGAGCTGCGTTATGGCTTGCTGGTGTTGTCCGAGCAATACAACGCTTGGCGCTGGTTGGGTTGGGCGATTCTGCCAAGTCTGTATCTGGTTCTGATGGCGGCGCCTCGCGCGTGGCCGTGGCCGGTGGCGGCGTACTCGAGGGAATACCGTGTATACGCCGCCGCGCCGCTGGCGTTGCTGATGCTCGGCTGGTTCTGGCTGGCGAATGTCGCCAGTGACGGCAACGCCGAGCCACTACCCTACGTGCCATTGATCAACCCGCTGGAGCTGGGCCTGTTGTTCGCGCTGTTCGGCATCTATGTCTGGTCCCGCAGCGCCATGACACAACTGGCGCTGTACAAGGATTACGCCGCCATCGCCACGCAAGGGGTCGCAGGTGCCTCGCTGTTCGTGTTCTTTACGGCATTGGTAATGCGTACGGCGCACCATTGGAGCGGGGTGCCGTTCGCGCTGGATCTGTTGCTGGCGTCGATGCGGGTGCAAGCCGGGTTGTCCATCGTCTGGACCTTGATGGCCCTGAGCCTGATGATCGGTGGCCATTTGCGTCGCCACCGCGAAGTCTGGTTGATCGGCGCCGCCTTGATAGGTGTGGTCGTGGCTAAGCTGTTCTTTGTCGAATTGAGTAATCGCGGCGGGCTGGCGCGGATCGTGTCGTTTATCGGTGTCGGCGTGTTGCTGCTGGTGGTGGGCTATTTCGCCCCGCTGCCGCCCAAGCGTGCCGAAGCAGTGCCGGATATCGAGAAACCGGTCCCGGAATCCGAAGGAGTGTCGTCTTGAGTCAGAAGCTGAACCTGGGTTGGTTGGGTGCTGTTGCCATGGGCGTGGTGTTGTCGGCGGTTGCCCAGGAAAAACCGGCGGACTTCACCACCCAAGTGCCTTTGTCGGTGACGGGCGAAGGGCCCTGGTATCGCCTTGAACTGCCCCTGAACGTACAACTGAATGCACGGCAGGCCGACCTGAGCGATGTACGTGTGTTCAATGCGGCGGGCGAAGTTCAGGCTTATGCCCTGGCCCGGGAATCGGCGCGGAGCAATGAAGCGCGCACCTTGACCGAGGTGAAATGGTTTCCGTTGTACAACTCGGTGGACGCCACTGAAACCGCGCCGAGCGTGCGGGTGCAATCGAGCACCAACGGCACATTGGTCGAGGTGCAGCCCTCCAGTCAGCTGGAGGCGGGTGAGGAAGAGCTGCGTGGCTGGTTGCTCGACGCTTCGGCTATCAAGGCGCCGTTGCAGCAGCTGGTTCTGGACTGGAGCAGCGAGCGCGACGGCTTCCAGCGTTTCACCATCGAAGCCAGCAACGATTTGCAGCATTGGCAGTCCTGGGGCGAAGGGCAGGTGGCGCGCCTGACCTTTTCCGACGAGCGGGTCGAACAGCATGAAGTCAACCTGCCGGGCCAGTCGGCACGCTACCTGCGGTTACTGTGGATCACGCCGCATTCGGCACCGACACTGACTTCGGCGCAACTACAGAGCGCCAGTACCCGCAGCCTGCCGCTGCCGTTGGTCTGGTCCCAAGGGTTGACCGGCAGCAGCGTGAAGGCGGGTGAATACACCTGGCAGTTGCCGATGGGGCTGAATGTCGAGCGGGTGCAGGTCGAGTTGAGCCAGCCCAACAGTCTGGCGCCAGTGCGCCTGGCCGGCCGTCGCGACAGCAGTCTGCCATGGCAGTCGTTGGGCAGCGGTTTGCTCTATCGCCTGGCCCAGAACGGTCAGGATGTGGTGCAAAACGAATTGCAGTTGTCCGGGCAGATCGTCCAGCAATTGAAGCTGACCGTGGACGAACGCGGTGGCGGCCTGGGTGATCGGGCGCCGACGCTGAAGTATGCCGTGCGTGCCACACAACTGGTGTTCCTGGCGCGCGGGCCTGGGCCTTACACGCTGGTCGTGGGGAATTCGACGGCGAAGGCGGCGAACTTGCCGCTGTCGACGCTGATTCCGGATTACAGCCCGGCGAAGCTCGCGACCTTGGGCAGGGCCATTGTGGATGTCGGGGCGGTGGTCTCGAATGCATCGACAGAGAAAACGCTGGCGACGACGGACACCCAGTGGAAGAAGTTCGGCTTGTGGGCGGTGTTGTTACTCAGTGTCCTGTTCCTGGCGGCGATGGCGTTCAGTTTGCTGCGAAAGCCCTCTGTCAAATCCTGACAATGGATGCTGCGCACCCAATCGCGAGCCTGCTCGCGAAAGCGTTCGTTCAGTCACTGAAAAATACCGAAATGACCGCAGTTCCCAGGCTCACATCCAGTCCATTTCCTACTACGCTCATCCCCGCACATGAACTCTCTTTGGCCGATCACGTCTGATAGGAGGAAATGCGCCCCGACTCGCGTTAAACTGCGCGGGTTTTTAGCCCCCCCATTCCACCGGAGCCTTCCATGTCCCGCGTTACCTTGAGTCGCTATTTGATTGAGCAGACCCGCAGCAACAACACTCCTGCCGATCTGCGCTTCCTGATCGAAGTGGTGGCGCGTGCCTGCAAGGAGATCAACCACGCCGTGTCCAAAGGCGCCCTGGGTGGCGTTCTGGGCAGCATGGGCACTGAAAACGTCCAGGGCGAAGTGCAGAAAAAGCTCGACGTGATCTCCAACGAGATCCTGCTCGAAGCCAACGAATGGGGCGGTCACCTGGCCGGCATGGCGTCCGAAGAAATGGATAACGCCTACCAGATCCCGGGCAAATACCCGAAAGGCGCGTACCTGCTGGTATTCGACCCGCTGGACGGTTCGTCGAACATCGACATCAACGCCCCGGTCGGCACCATCTTCTCGGTACTGCGTTGCCCGAACGAATACTTGAGCCAGAACGAGCCCTTGAATGAAAAGGCTTTCCTGCAGCCAGGCACCCAGCAAGTGGCCGCCGGTTATGCGATCTACGGCCCGCAGACCATGCTGATCCTGACCCTGGGCGACGGCGTGAAAGGCTTCACCCTGGACCGTGAAATGGGCAGCTTCGTACTGACTCACGAAAACATCACCATTCCTGAAGCCACCCAGGAATTCGCCATCAACGCTTCCAACCAGCGTCACTGGGAAGCACCGGTACAGCGCTACGTCAGCGAATTGCTGGCCGGCGATGAAGGCCCGCTGAAAAAGAACTACAACATGCGTTGGGTTGCCGCGATGGTGGCTGACGTGCACCGCATCCTGACCCGTGGCGGTCTGTTCATGTACCCACGCGACAGCCGCGAGCCGTCGAAGCCGGGCAAACTGCGCCTGATGTACGAAGCCAACCCGATGTCGTTCCTGGTGGAACAGGCAGGCGGCGCGTCCACCGACGGCCACCAGCGCATCCTCGACATCCAGCCGGAAGGCCTGCACCAGCGTGTTGCGGTGTTCCTCGGTTCGAAAGAAGAAGTTGCCCGCGTTACGGCTTACCACAAGGAATAAACCATGACCGCGCCCTGGCAGCCGTTGCTTGATTGGTGGTTCGGAAGTTTCGGGTCAGCGAAGGAAGTGGCGGCGCAGAAGGGCAAGTTGTGGTTTGGCAAGCGCGACAGCCAGGACCTCGAAGCGCGTGAGCGTTTCGGGGGCCAGGCCGAGCAGGCACTGGCCGGCGGTTTGACCGAGTGGATGCAATGTCCCGAAGGTTGGCTGGCCTTGGTGCTGTTGCTCGATCAAATCCCGCGAATGATCTTTCGCGACACTCCCAAAGCATTCTCCGGCGATTCCCGGGCACAGAAATTGGTAGCCCAAGGTATTGCGGCGGATTTCGATCGCCAGTTGCAGCCGATTCAGCGGGTGTTCATCTATCTGGTGTTCGAGCACAGCGAAAACCTCGCGGTGCAGAACGAAGGTGTCTCGCGCTATATCGAACTGGTGGCGCAGCAGCCTGAAGGTGACCGAACGCTGTTTGCCGATTACCTCGATTATGCCGAGCGGCATCAGAGGGTGATTGCGCAGTTTGGGCGGTTTCCCCATCGCAATGCGGTGTTGGGGCGGGAGTCGACGGCTGAGGAGTTGGCGTTTCTCTCAAAGCCGGGCTCCAGGTTCTAGTTTTTTGTTGCTGATGCCGCCATCGCGAGCAAGCTCGCTCCCACAGTAGATCTCCAGTGCGACAAAGATCCCTGTGGGAGCGAGCTTGCTCGCGATGAGGCCGGTGAGGTTGCCTCAGATCCTGAAGCTACCAACCAGCTGCTTCAACCGCGCCGCCTGCTGCTCAAGATCGGCACACGCACGCAAGGTCGACTGCAGGTTCTCCACGCCTTCCTGATTCAGAGTGTTGATTTCGGTGATGTCGACGTTGATCGACTCCACCACGGCGGTCTGTTCCTCGGTCGCGGTGGCCACCGACTGGTTCATGCCATCGATCTCCCCGATGCGCTGGGTCACGCTGCCCAGGCGTTCGCCCGCCTGGTTGGCGATGCCGACGCTGCTTTCGCTCTGGCGCTGGCTGTCGGTCATGATACCCACCGCTGCCCGGGCACCGACTTGCAGCTCTTCGATCATCGTCTGCACTTGCTGCGCCGAGTCCTGGGTGCGGTGAGCGAGGTTGCGCACCTCATCGGCCACCACGGCAAAACCACGGCCGGCCTCGCCAGCGCGGGCCGCTTCAATGGCGGCGTTGAGTGCCAGCAAGTTGGTCTGCTGGGAGATGCTGGTGATCACTTCGAGGATCTGCCCGATGTTGACCGTGTTGCTGTTGAGGGTCTCGATGTTGCCGCACGAGTCGCTGATCTTGGCCGACAGTTGCTGCATCGCCGCGATGGTTTTATCCACCACCTGTTGACCGTCTTCGGCCAGGCTGCGGGCATCGCTGGAATGTTGCGAGGCGAGGGCGGCGTTCTGGGCAATTTCCTGGGCGGCGGCACCGAGTTGGTTGATCGCGGCGGCCACGCTGCTGGTGCGCGAGGCTTGCTGGTCGGAGTTGAACATCGACGAGTTCGAGGCGGCGACTACCCTCAGCGCCACTTCGTTGACCTGGCCGGTGGCCGAGGATACTTCGATGATCGAGGTATGGATGCGCTCGACGAAACGGTTGAACGACAGCCCCAGCGCGCCGAATTCGTCGTGGCCGTGAATGGTCAGGCGTTTGGTCAAGTCACCTTCGCCTTCGGCGATGTCATGCATGGCGCGACCCATGGTCAGCAGCGGTTGCATCAACAGGCTGATCAGCATGCCCAGCAGGGCGATGATGATCACCACCGCAATTACCATGGCGATGATCGCCGAGGTGCGGAATTCGCTGAGCATCGAGAACGCGGTTTCCTGGTCGAGCACCAGCGCTACGTACCAGTCCGCCGATGGCACGCCGTTGACGTGGGTGAAAGAGATGAACTGACGCTTGCCGTCGATCTCGACTTCCTTCATGCCCGGGCTGACTTTCGGCGCGCCGTTGGGGTAGGCCTCGGTCAGGTTCTTGAGCACCAGCTTACTGTCCGGGTGAATCAGGATCTTGCCGTCGGCACCGACGATGAACGCATGGCCGTGACCGCCGAAGTTCAGCGAGTTGATGATCGCGCTGACGCTGGACAGGTCGATGTCGGCGCCGGCGACACCGATCATCTGGCCCTGGTGCTGCACCGGGGTGGCGACTGTGATCACCAGCTTGCCGGAGGAGGCGGCGATGTAGGGTTCGGTGACGATGGTCTGTTGCGCACTATTGGCCGCCTTGTACCAGCCACGGGCGCGCGGATCGTAGTCCGCCGCGCGGTTGCCCGCCGGGACCGAGAACATCACGCCGTCGGCGCCACCGAAGTAACTCAGCTGGAAGTTGCCGGTGTAGGCGGGCAGGTCGATGATTCGTTTCAGGCCAGCGGGAGCATTGCCGTCGGCGTTGATCTGTTGGGCCATCGAATGCAGCAATTGCATGCGGCTTTCCAGCCAGGTCTGGATGTTGCTGGTGGTCAGGCTGCCGAGTTCCTGCATCGAGGCTTCGGTACTGTTGCGCAAGGTTTCGCGTTGGCGATAGTCGTTGAACAGGATGAAACAAGCGAATGCGACGGCCACCACGAGGGCGGCAGCCAGCAATATCTTGTGGCTGAACTTCATGTTTCTGGTCATGGATGAGCTACCGCAGAGGGGCTGTTCTACAAAATGGGGGAGCAAATGCCACTGACGTGGCTTTGCGTTGCATTTATGTCGACTGGGCGGCGCCAAAGATTAGGCGAATTCTCTGAAAAACGACGAAATGCCCGGTAAACAGGCAAAGTGGCTGATTTTCGGCAAAAGGTAGACGAGTGGCCCGATAAATAGCCTGCCGGGCAGGGAACCTGACAGGGGTTTTCTCTTCTAAGCTTCAGCTTGGCAGCCATGCCAATCCCCTACGCCCCCGGAGTTTCACCATGTCGTTGCGTTCCATCGCCCTGCTTTCATTCTGCGTATTGCTCGCTGCCTGCAGCAAGGTCAATCAGGAAAACTACTCGAAGCTCTCCGCCGGCATGGCCAAGGCCGATGTGGAGACCCTGTTGGGCAAACCCGCCGATTGTTCAGGCGCGCTCGGCATGTCCAGCTGCACCTGGGGCGACAAGAACAGCTTTATCAGCGTGCAGTTCGCCGGTGACAAAGTGCTGATGTTTTCCGGCCAAGGCCTGAAGTAAACCGGGGCGATCGCCCACGGGAGAAAAATAATGAAGCGGTTATTGATCATCCTTTTTGCCGGCCTGGTGTTGGCCGGCTGTGCCACGTCTGGCCAGGACCCATTGGCCCCCAAGACGGTCAATAGCGTCAACCTCAAGCGCTACCAGGGCACCTGGTACGAGCTGGCTCGTATGCCGATGTACTTCCAGCGCGACTGCGCGCAGTCCGAAGCCCATTACACGCTCAAGCCCGACGGCAACCTCGCAGTGCTGAACCGCTGCCTGACGGCGCAGTGGCAATGGGAAGAGGTCAAGGGCACGGCTTATCCACAGGTGCCCGGCAAGAGCGACAAGCTGTGGGTCGAGTTCGATACCTGGTTTTCCAGGCTGATCCCGGGTTCGGCGAAGGGCGAATACTGGGTGCTGTACGTCAGCGATGACTACAAGACCGCCATCGTCGGTGACCCGAGCCGCAAGTATCTGTGGCTGTTGTCGCGCACGCCGACCGTGAACGGTGTGGTACGTGAGGAGTTGCTGAGCAAGGCACGTCAGCAGGGGTACGACACCACGCGGCTGATCTGGCGGGCCTCGGAAAAGCAGATGGCCGAGACGTCCAACTGATTACAGATAACACTGTGGGAGCGAGCTTGCTCGCGATAGCGGACTGTCAGACAACATCAATGTTGAATCTGATGGCCCTATCGCGAGCAAGCTCGCTCCCACAGTTGTTTTGTGTCAGCCCAGGAGTTCGCGCAGGACTTGAGTGAAGGCGCGGCTGCTTTCTTCCTCGTCGGCATGCCGCCCGTCACGCACTACCCACTGGCCATTGACCAACACATCCCGCACCTGGCGATCGCCGCCGGCAAACAACCAGCGGTTGAGAATTCCGTCGCCGCTCGCCGTTGCCAGATACGGGTCATTGCCATCGAGCACTAGCCAGTCGGCGCGTTTGCCGACTTCCAGGGCGCCAATCGGCTGCCCCAGCGCCTGGGCACCACCATCCAGCGCGGCATCAAAAAGCGTGCGGCCGACCATTGGCTGATCCGCGCCGTACAAACGATTACGCCGCTGGTCACGCAGACGCTGGCCGTATTCCAGCCAGCGCAATTCTTCCACCACGCTCAACGACACATGGCTGTCGGAACCGATGCCCATGCGGCCGCCCTGGGCGAGGAAATCCACCGCCGGGAAAATCCCGTCTCCCAGGTTCGCTTCGGTGGTCAGGCACAGGCCGGCGATGGCGCGGCTCCTGGCCATCGACGTGACTTCTTCCGGGTTGGCGTGGGTCGCGTGGACCAGGCACCAGCGCTGGTCGACTTCGACGTTTTCGTACAGCCATTGCAGCGGACGACGACCGCTCCAGGTCAGGCAGTCGTCGACTTCCTTCTGCTGCTCGGCGATGTGGATGTGCACCGGGCATTGTTTGTCGCTGGCGGCCAGCACTTCGCTGATCTGTTGCGGCGTGACCGCGCGCAGCGAGTGGAAACACAGGCCCAGGGCCTGCGCCGGCTGCTGCGCCAGGAGCGGTTGCAGGCGCGATTGCAGCTTGAGGTAATTTTCGGTGCTGTTGATGAAGCGACGCTGACCTTCGTTCGGAGTCTGGCCGCCGAAACCGGAGTGGCTGTAGAGCACCGGCAGCAGGGTCAGGCCGATACCGGCGGAACCTGCGGCCTGGCTGATACGCAGGGCCAGTTCGGCCGGGTCCGCGTAAGGCTGGCCACTGATGTCATGGTGTACGTAATGAAATTCCGCCACCGATGTGTAACCGGCCTTGAGCATTTCGATGTACAGCTGACGGGCGATGACGCCGAGTTGTTCCGGGCTGATTTTTCCGACGAGGCGATACATCAGGTCGCGCCAGGTCCAGAAACTGTCGTTCGGATTTCCCGCCACTTCCGCCAGCCCGGCCATGGCCCGCTGGAAGGCGTGGGAGTGTAAATTCGGCATACCCGGCAGCAGCGGACCGCTTAGCCGTTCGGCGCCATCTGCGTTGGAATCGGCCTGGATATGGGTCAAAACGCCGTCGGCGCTGACCTCAAGACGTACATTGTTGGCCCATCCACTAGGCAGCAGCGCGCGTTCGGCAAAGAAGGCGGACATGGTTCAGCACCCCATCGTGTGTTATTTGTATATACATATACAGACGTTTGCCTGCCCGGTAAACTCCGGCAAGCTAGCAATCTCTTTTCAACGAACAAGGATTAACCGTGCCGACTCCGCCTCCAGTCTCTCCGTTGGCCGCGAACATGGGCGACAGTCCGGCGCCCTTGTACGCCCGCGTCAAACAAATGATCACCCAGCAAATCGACAGTGGAAACTGGCCGCCGCACTATCGTGTGCCGTCGGAAAGCGAGCTGGTCAGCCAGTTGGGCTTCAGCCGCATGACCATCAACCGCGCCCTGCGCGAGATGACCGCCGATGGCCTGCTGGTGCGCATGCAAGGCGTCGGCACATTCGTCGCCGAGCCGAAAAGCCAGTCTGCCTTGTTCGAAGTGCACAACATCGCCGATGAAATCGCCTCTCGCGGTCATCGCCACACCTGCAAGGTCATCACCCTTGAAGAAGAGGCCGCCGGCTCCGAGCGCGCCCTGGCCCTGGACATGCGCGAAGGGCAGAAGGTGTTCCACTCGCTGATCGTGCATTTCGAAAACGATATTCCGGTGCAAATCGAAGACCGTTTCGTCAATGCACTGGTGGCGCCGGACTACCTCAAGCAGGACTTCACCCTGCAAACGCCCTACGCCTACCTGAACCAGGTCGCGCCGCTGACCGAAGGCGAGCACGTGGTCGAGGCGATCCTGGCCGAGTCGTCCGAATGCAAATTGCTGCAGATTGAAAAAGGCGAGCCGTGCCTGCTGATCCGTCGCCGCACCTGGTCCGGCCGTCAGCCGGTGACCGCCGCTCGCTTGATCCACCCCGGTTCCCGTCA
This sequence comes from Pseudomonas sp. GW821-FHT12A04, assembly GCF_058807755.1. Taxonomy (NCBI): domain Bacteria; kingdom Pseudomonadati; phylum Pseudomonadota; class Gammaproteobacteria; order Pseudomonadales; family Pseudomonadaceae; genus Pseudomonas; species Pseudomonas sp. GW821-FHT12A04. Next base: position 396,010 of record NZ_JBXAQZ010000001.1, on the reverse strand, counting down.
TCGTCTGGAAGGTCGGTTCCATAAATGAATCAGTTAAAGGTTTTACGCGCCAAAGATTACCCGCGCATGCCGTGGAAAAACGGCGGCGGCAGCACCGAAGAAATCACCCGCGATGCCGGCACCGGTCTGGATGGCTTTGGCTGGCGCCTGTCGATTGCCGACATTGGCGAATCGGGCGGGTTTTCCACCTTCGCCGGTTACGAGCGAGTGATCACTGTTTTGCAGGGCGACGGCATGAGCCTGACGGTGGATGGCCAGGATACTCGGCCACTGTTACCGCTGGACCCATTTGCCTTCAGCGGTGAAAGCAAGGTTTCCTGCACATTGCTCGGCGGTGCGATTCGCGATTTCAACCTCATTTACGCACCGCAGCGTTACGCCGCGCGGTTGCAGTGGTTGTCGGGCGAGCAGCGGTTTTTCAGTGAGGCGGGGACTGTGCTGGTCTTCAGTATCAGCGATGCGCTTGAAGTGAAGGTCGGTACCAGCGCTTCGCAACTGGGTCGCCATGATTGCCTGCAACTGGTCGGTAACACCGGATTGCTGGAAGTCTCCAGCAATGGCGCCTGCTGCGTGATCGAACTCGTCGCACGCTGATACACCATCCCTGTAGGAGCGAGCTCGCTCGCGAATAACCCAAATTCGCCGCTGGGCATCTGGTTCTACGCGTTATCGTTCACGACCATCGCGAGCAAGCTCGGCTCCTGCAGGGGCCATGTTTGCCCGCGATGTTGTGCTACCCCTCAGACCGTTTCCGTCCGCGCACCAACTTGTTACCGAATGCCCCAGCGTGGCGCAAAACCACGCTCAAGTAACAATCCGCCTATCCTCCAAAAAATCCCCTCGAAAAATTTCATCTACGCCAAAACCCTTGTTCCAAGGGCTCTCCAGCTGTTTCCGAACTTTTCTTGAATGCTCATCCAACAAGTTGGCCGCTTGATTGCATATGCTTGTATGTACAAGTAAAGACGTATGCGTATGAGTCACGAAGACTCAACCATCGTCCACTGATTCGCCGGTGTGCACTGATGCCCATTGGCTTGCTCGCCCACTGCCTGGGTTGGTTTGGATTGATTGCTGAGGAGTTCTTTTCGTGACCGAGAATAAACGTACCAAGTTTCGCGACGTCGAAATCCGTGCCGCACGCGGTAACAAGCTGACCGCCAAGAGCTGGCTGACTGAAGCGCCGCTGCGCATGCTGATGAACAACCTCGACCCGGAAGTCGCCGAGAACCCTAAAGAACTGGTGGTTTACGGTGGTATCGGTCGCGCTGCACGTAACTGGGAATGCTACGACAAGATCGTCGAAAGCCTGACCAACCTGAACGACGACGAGACCCTGCTGGTGCAATCCGGCAAGCCGGTCGGCGTGTTCAAGACCCACAGCAACGCCCCGCGCGTACTGATCGCCAACTCCAACCTGGTTCCTCACTGGGCGAGCTGGGAACACTTCAACGAACTGGACGCCAAAGGCCTGGCCATGTACGGCCAGATGACCGCCGGCAGCTGGATCTACATCGGCAGCCAGGGCATCGTCCAGGGCACCTACGAAACCTTCGTCGAAGCCGGTCGCCAACACTACAACGATGACCTCAAAGGCAAGTGGGTACTGACCGCCGGCCTGGGTGGCATGGGTGGCGCCCAGCCTCTGGCTGCAACCCTGGCCGGCGCTTGCTCGCTGAACATCGAATGCCAGCAAGTCAGCATCGATTTCCGCCTGAAAAGCCGCTACGTCGACGAGCAAGCCAAAGACCTCGACGACGCACTGGCCCGCATCGCCAAATACACCGCCGAAGGCAAAGCGATTTCCATCGCGCTGCTGGGCAACGCGGCTGAAATCCTGCCTGAACTGGTCAAGCGCGGCGTGCGCCCGGACATGGTCACCGACCAGACCAGCGCCCACGACCCGCTCAATGGCTACCTGCCAGCCGGCTGGACCTGGGACGAATACCGCGCTCGCGCCAAGACCGAACCTGCTGCCGTGATCAAAGCCGCCAAGCAATCGATGGCCGTGCACGTTAAAGCGATGCTCGACTTCCAGAAGCAAGGCATCCCGACCTTTGACTACGGCAACAACATCCGTCAGATGGCGCAAGAAGAAGGCGTGGAAAACGCATTCGACTTCCCGGGCTTCGTACCGGCCTACATCCGTCCGCTGTTCTGCCGTGGCATCGGCCCGTTCCGTTGGGCTGCACTGTCGGGCAACGCTGAAGACATCTACAAGACCGACGCCAAGGTCAAGGAACTGATCCCGGACGACGCCCACCTGCACAACTGGCTGGACATGGCCCGCGAGCGCATCAGCTTCCAGGGTCTGCCGGCACGTATCTGCTGGGTTGGCCTGGGCCTGCGCGCCAAGCTGGGTCTGGCGTTCAACGAAATGGTCCGTAGCGGCGAGTTGTCCGCGCCAATCGTGATCGGCCGCGACCACCTGGACTCCGGTTCGGTATCGAGCCCGAACCGCGAAACCGAATCGATGCAGGACGGTTCCGACGCCGTTTCCGACTGGCCACTGCTCAACGCTCTGCTCAACACCGCGAGCGGTGCGACCTGGGTGTCCCTGCACCACGGCGGCGGCGTCGGCATGGGCTTCTCCCAGCATTCGGGCATGGTGATTGTCTGCGACGGTACTGACGAAGCGGCCGAGCGTATCGCTCGCGTGCTGCACAACGACCCGGCCACTGGCGTCATGCGTCACGCCGATGCCGGTTACCAGATCGCCATCGACTGCGCCAAGGAACAAGGGCTGAACCTGCCGATGATTACCGGCAAATAACGCTGTACGGCTTTATGTGGGAGCGAGCTTGCTCGCGATGAGGGCGGCACATTCAACCTCTTCGTTGACTGTAAAACCGCTATCGCGAGCAAGCTCGCTCCCACAGAAGCCAACACCGACAACCGATATACCTATAACAATCCACAGAGGTTGAATCATGGCTGTTAACAGCGAACGTGCAGGCAACAAACCGTTGATCGAGAAGCGTTCGATCGACTACATCCCGGAAGCGGAAAGACACGGTCGTCTGTTTAGCCAGTTCACCCTGTGGATGGGTGCCAACCTGCAAATCACCGCGATTGTCACCGGCGCATTGGCCGTGGTCCTTGGCGGTGATGTGTTCTGGTCGTTGATCGGTCTGTTGATCGGCCAACTGCTCGGCGGTGGCGTAATGGCGCTGCATGCCGCGCAAGGCCCCAAGCTTGGCCTGCCGCAGATGATTTCCAGCCGGGTACAGTTCGGCGTGTACGGCGCGGCCATCCCGATCGTGCTGGTGTGCCTGATGTACCTGGGCTTCACCGCAACGGGAACCGTGTTATCCGGCCAGGCGCTGGGCCAGTTGTTTGGCGTCAGCGACAGCGTCGGTATCCTCATTTTTGCCAGTGTCATCGTGCTGGTCACGGTGCTCGGTTATCGGGTGATCCATTGGATCGGCCGAGTTGCCAGCGTCATCGGTGTGATTGCCTTCGTTTATCTGTTCTGGCGCCTGATGAGCCAGACCGACGTCGGCGCTCTCCTGCAAATCCGCCACTTCAGCTGGAGCAGCTTCCTGCTGGCGGTGTCGCTCGCGGCGTCCTGGCAGATCGCGTTCGGCCCTTACGTGGCTGACTACTCACGCTACCTGCCGAGCAATATCTCCTCGGTGAAAACCTTTTTCGCCGCAGGTGCGGGTTCGGTCATTGGCGCACAGGTGGCGATGGTCCTCGGCGTGTTCGCTGCCGCTTCGGCCAACGGGCAATTCGCCGGTCACGAAGTGGCCTACATCGTTGGTCTGGGCGGTACCGGTGCCACTGCTGCGCTGCTGTACTTCAGCATCGCGTTCGGCAAGGTCACCATCTCCACGCTGAACTCCTACGGTAGCTTCATGTGCATTGCGACCATCATCAGCGGTTTCCGTGGTGACCTGAAGGTAACGCACTTGCAGCGTCTGGTCTTCGTGCTGGTCATCGTCGGTGCTGCGACCCTGATGGCGTTGCTCGGTCAGCACTCGTTCCTCGGCGCGTTCAAGTCTTTCATCCTGTTCTTGCTAGCGTTCTTTACCCCCTGGAGCGCGATCAATCTGGTGGACTACTACTGCATCACTCGCGAGCGCTATGACGTACCGGCTCTGGCCGATCCGAATGGTCGCTACGGTCGTTGGAACCTCCTCGGTATCAGCGTCTATGTGTTCGGTGTGCTGGTGCAGCTGCCGTTCATCTCCACTAAGTTCTATACCGGTCCGCTGGTGGCGGCCCTGGGTGATGTGGATATTTCCTGGGTCATCGGCCTGGTGCTTCCCGCCGCCCTGTATTACCTGTGTGCAAAAAAATGGCACGGCACAGTGCCTGATCGTTTGATCCTGCCGGTCGAGCAGGGCGCGATCACCGAACAAAAGCTGAATGTCGGTCGCGCTGCGGCGCAGGCCTGATTGGACGTGGACAGGGCTGGATGCCTCTTGACTGCCGTAAGCCAATTCATGATTAGGAGCGTCACTACAATGAAATCGAACAAGACCCTGCTGACCACATTGCTTTCCATGGGCCTGCTGGCCAGTGCTGGCGCCACTCAGGCGGCGGGTTGGTGCGAGTCGGGTAAACCGGTGAAGTTCGCCGGTTTGAACTGGGAAAGCGCCATGCTGCTGACCGACGTGATGCAAGTCGTGTTGGAGAAAGGCTACGACTGCAAGACCGACAGCCTGCCGGGCAACTCCATCACCATGGAAAACGCCCTGAGCAGCAACGACATTCAAGTGTTTGCCGAAGAGTGGGTCGGCCGCAGCGAAGTCTGGAACAAGGCCGAGAAGGCCGGCAAAGTCGTCGGTGTCGGCGCCCCGGTTGTTGGCGCGATCGAAGGCTGGTACGTGCCGCGCTACGTGATCGAAGGCGACGCCAAGCGTAAGCTGGAAGCCAAGGCTCCGGACCTGAAAAACATTGCTGACCTGGGCAAATACTCGGCGGTGTTCAAGGACGCCGAAGAGCCTTCCAAGGGCCGTTTCTACAACTGCCCGGCCGGCTGGACCTGTGAGCTGGACAACAGCGAAATGCTGAAAAGCTACGGCCTGGAAAGCACCTACACCAACTTCCGCCCAGGCACCGGCCCGGCGCTGGATGCTGCTGTGCTGTCGAGCTACAAGCGTGGCGAGCCGATCCTGTTCTACTACTGGTCGCCAACGCCTTTGATGGGCCAGATCGACGCGGTGAAACTCGAAGAGAAACCAGGCGTGAACAAGACAGTGACCATCAAGGTCGGCTTGTCCAAGACGTTCCACGACGAAGCGCCTGAACTGGTGGCCGTGCTGGAAAAGGTCAACGTGCCAATCGACCTGCTGAACCAGAACCTTGGGCGCATGACCAAAGAGCGGATCGAATCACCAAAACTGGCCAAGATCTTCCTGAAGGAACATCCTGAAGTCTGGCACGCATGGGTGAGCGAAGACGCAGCCAAGAAAATCGACGCGGCCTTGTAGGTTGGGCTTCTCCGGCTGTCGGCAACGGCAGTCGGACGCTTGATCGCAACCCCTTGATTGAGAGTCTCTTATGTTTCCCGAAAGCTTTACCTTTTCCATCGCCGACTGGGTCAACGGTTGGGTCGATTCGCTGGTTACCAACTACGGCGACGTTTTCCGCAGCATCTCCGACACCTTGCTGTGGGCCATCGTCAATCTTGAAGGCCTGCTGCGTGCTGCACCCTGGTGGCTGATGCTGGCGATCGTGGCCGGTGTGGCCTGGCACGCGACCCGCAAGGTCGTGACCACTGCCGTCATCGTTGGTTTGCTGTTCCTGGTGGGTGCGGTCGGCCTCTGGGACAAGCTGATGCAGACCCTGGCGCTGATGATGGTGGCGACGATCATTTCGGTGTTGATCGGCATTCCGCTGGGCATTCTCTCGGCGCGCAGCAACCGCCTGCGTTCGGTGCTGATGCCGTTGCTGGACATCATGCAGACCATGCCGAGCTTCGTGTACCTGATCCCGGTTCTGATGCTGTTTGGCCTGGGCAAGGTCCCGGCGATTTTCGCCACGGTGATCTACGCCGCACCACCGCTGATCCGTCTGACCGATCTGGGCATTCGCCAGGTCGACGGCGAAGTGATGGAAGCGATCAACGCCTTCGGTGCCAACCGCTGGCAGCAACTGTTCGGCGTGCAACTGCCACTGGCCCTGCCGAGCATCATGGCCGGGATCAACCAGACCACCATGATGGCCCTGTCGATGGTGGTGATCGCCTCGATGATCGGTGCCCGTGGCCTGGGTGAAGACGTGCTGGTAGGGATTCAGACCCTCAACGTCGGGCGTGGCCTTGAAGCCGGTCTGGCGATCGTGATTCTGGCTGTGGTGATCGACCGCATTACACAGGCGTATGGTCGCGCACGGCATGAGGTGAGCAAATGAACAACGCAACCGTGAGCAAGATCGAAGTCAAGAACGTCTTCAAGATTTTCGGCAACCGTTCCAAGGATGCGCTGGCCATGATCGGCCAGGGCAAGACCAAGGACCAGGTCCTGGCCGAAACCGGCTGCGTGGTCGGCGTGAACGACCTGTCGCTGAGCATCGGCAGCGGCGAGATCTTCGTGATCATGGGCCTGTCGGGCTCAGGCAAGTCGACTCTGGTGCGCCACTTCAACCGCCTGATCGACCCGACCAGCGGCGCGATCCTGGTGGACGGCGTGGACATCCTGCAATACGACATGGAAGCCCTGCGCGAATTTCGTCGGCGCAAGATCAGCATGGTGTTCCAGAGCTTTGGCCTGTTGCCGCACAAGAGCGTGCTGGACAACGTCGCCTACGGCCTGAAAATCCGTGGCGAAAGCAAAGCCATGTGCGCTGAGCGTGCGCTGCACTGGATCAACACCGTGGGCCTCAAGGGCTACGAAAACAAATACCCGCACCAGCTATCCGGCGGCATGCGTCAGCGTGTGGGCCTGGCCCGCGCCCTGGCGGCGGACACTGACATCATCCTGATGGACGAAGCGTTCAGCGCCCTCGACCCGCTGATCCGCGCGGAGATGCAGGACCAGTTGCTGGAACTGCAAAAGACCCTGCACAAGACCATCGTCTTCATCACCCACGACCTCGACGAGGCTGTGCGCATTGGCAACCGCATCGCGATTCTCAAGGACGGCCGCCTGATCCAGGTCGGCACGCCAAGAGAGATCCTGCATTCGCCGGCGGATGAGTATGTCGACCGTTTTGTGCAGCGTCGGGCGGCGGTGGTTTAAAAGGTTTGTGCCGGCTGTGCTGGCCCCATCGCGAGCAAGCTCGCTCCCACAGTGGATCCCCGGTGTTCACAAAACCTGTGGGAGCGAGCTTGCTCGCGATGAGGCCGGAAAAGCTGCATCAATATTCAGGTTTGTACGCAGAGGTTGAAGATGTCCCAGGCTGAAAAAATCGTTATCACCGAGTCGCAGGTCAGTTGGCAGGATGTGGTCGCCGTTGCTCGTCATGGCGCACAGCTTGAACTGTCGGCACCGATCTGGGCGCGCATCGAAAACGCACAGGCCATCGTCCAGCGCATCGTCACCAGCGGCGAACGTGCCTACGGCATCAACACCGGCCTGGGCGCGCTGTGCAACGTTTCGCTGCAGGACGAACAACTCAGCCAGTTGTCGCGCAACACCTTGCTCAGCCACGCTTGCGGCGTGGGTGCACCGCTGACCGACGAGCAGACCCGCTCGATCATGTGCGCGGCCATCGTCAACTACAGCCACGGCAAATCCGGCCTGCACCGTCAGGTCGTCGAAGCGCTGCTGGCGCTGCTCAACCGGGGCATCACCCCGCAGGTGCCGTCCCAGGGTTCGGTGGGTTATCTGACTCACATGGCGCACATCGGCATCGCGCTGCTGGGCGTGGGCAATGTCAGCTATCGCGGGCAGATCGTTTCCGCGCAGCAAGCGCTGGCCGAAGAAGGTCTGCAACCAGTCAAGCTCGGTGCCAAGGACGGTTTGTGCCTGGTCAACGGTACGCCGTGCATGAGCGGCCTGAGCTGCCTGGCGATTGCCGATGCCACGCGCCTGCTGGAATGGGCCGACGTGATCGGCGCCATGAGCTTCGAAGCCCAGCGCGGGCAGATCGATGCGTTCGACGCGGAGATCATCGCGCTCAAGCCGCACCCGGGCATGCAACAGGTCGGGATCAACCTTCGGGCCTTGCTCGACGGCAGCGAAGTGATCGCCCAGAGCAAAGGCATTCGCACCCAGGATGCCCTGAGCATTCGCTCGATCCCGCAGGTGCACGGTGCTGCGCGCGATCAACTGGTGCACGCGATCAAACAGATCGAAACCGAGCTCAACGGCGCCACCGACAACCCGCTGGTGCTGGGCACCGCGGACAATTACCGCGTGGTGTCCCAGGCCAACCCTCATGGCCAGTCCGTGGCAATGGCGGCGGACCTGCTGGCGATCGCCATGGCGGAAATCGGCTCCATCGCCGAGCGTCGTCTGGACCGTTTGATCAACCCGCACGTCAGCGGCCTGCCGGCTTTCCTGGTGGCCAACCCGGGCGTGAACTCCGGGATGATGATCGTGCAATACGTGGCCGCTTCGCTGTGCGCGGAGAACCGTCAACTGGCGCAACCGGCAGTCCTCGACAATTACGTCACTTCCGGTCTTCAGGAAGATCACCTGAGCCTGGGCACCAACGCTGCGCTGAAGCTGCATCGCGCGCTGGAAAACTGCACGCAGATCCTCGCCATCGAGTATTTGCTGGCGGCCCAGGCGTTTGAATTCTTGAAGGAACAACGCTTTGGTGCGGGCACCGATACCGCTTGGCGTCTGCTGCGTGAGCGAGTTCCTGCCTACGACCAGGACCGCTGGCTGGCACCAGACATTGCCGCCGCTGCCAGTGTTCTGAAAGACCCTGTTTTGCTGCAAAAAACCTTACCGAATCTGAATTGATTTCCCTATAAAACCAGCGTGCCAAGGCGCCACCCCCTCAAAAAGGGGGAAGCGACGGACAACGGACATCTCCGGAGCGTCTGGTTAGTTAATAGCTAACTCTCAAAAGGAGCACAAAAATGACTGCGCTAAATCTGATTCCCGGCCAACTGACCCTCGCCCAACTGCGTGACGTCTATCAGCAGCCGGTGAAACTGACCCTCGACAACAGCGCCTCGGCCCAGATCGAAGCCAGCGTTGCCTGCGTGGAACAGATCCTCGCCGAGAACCGCACCGCCTACGGTATCAACACCGGTTTCGGTCTGCTGGCCTCGACCCGCATTGCCAGCGAAGACCTGGAAAACCTGCAGCGCTCGCTGGTGCTGTCCCACGCCGCCGGTGTCGGCCAGCCGATCAGCGATGAGCTGGTGCGTCTGATCATGGTGCTCAAGGTCAACAGCCTGAGTCGTGGTTTCTCTGGCATCCGTCGTGTGGTGATTGACGCGCTGATCGCCCTGATCAATGCCGAGGTTTACCCGCACATTCCATTGAAAGGCTCGGTCGGTGCTTCCGGTGACCTGGCGCCTCTGGCCCACATGTCGCTGGTGCTGCTGGGTGAAGGCAAGGCTCGCTACAAGGGCGAGTGGATGGAAGCCACCGAAGCGCTGAAAGTTGCTGGTCTGACCCCGCTGACCCTCGCCGCGAAAGAAGGCCTGGCGCTGCTCAACGGCACTCAGGTGTCCACCGCATTTGCCCTGCGTGGCCTGTTCGAAGGTGAAGACCTGTTCGCTGGTGCCTTGGCACTGGGCGGCCTGACCGTTGAAGCGGTCCTGGGCTCGCGTTCGCCGTTCGACGCCCGTATCCATGCTGCCCGTGGCCAGAAAGGCCAGATCGACGCAGCCGCCGCTTATCGCGATCTGCTGGGCGAGCGCAGCGAAGTCTCCGACTCCCATGAAAACTGCGAGAAGGTACAAGACCCGTACTCCCTGCGTTGCCAGCCACAAGTCATGGGTGCCTGCCTGACCCAGTTCCGTCAAGCGGCCGAAGTACTGGCGATCGAATCCAACGCCGTTTCCGACAATCCGTTGGTTTTCGCCGCTGAAGGTGACGTGATCTCCGGTGGCAACTTCCACGCCGAGCCGGTGGCCATGGCCGCTGACAACATGGCATTGGCCATCGCTGAAATCGGTTCCCTGAGCGAGCGCCGTATCTCGCTGATGATGGACAAGCACATGTCGCAACTGCCGCCGTTCCTGGTGGCCAACGGCGGTGTGAACTCCGGCTTCATGATCGCCCAGGTGACCGCAGCGGCATTGGCCAGTGAGAACAAGGCGTTGTCCCATCCGCATTCGGTGGACAGCCTGCCGACTTCCGCCAACCAGGAAGACCACGTATCGATGGCTCCGGCGGCTGGCAAGCGCCTGTGGGAAATGGCCGAAAACACCCGTGGGATTCTCGCGGTGGAATGGCTGGCGGCAGCCCAGGGCCTGGACCTGCGCAATGGTCTGAAGACTTCGCCAAAACTGGAAAAAGCCCGCGCCATTCTGCGTAACGAAGTGCCGTTCTATGAGAAGGACCGCTTCTTCGCGCCGGACATCAATGCGGCGTCTGAACTGTTGGCCTCGCGTTGCCTGAACGAACTGGTGACGGCGAAGTTGCTGCCTAGCCTGTAATTGCCCCTTCGCGAGCAAGCCCGCTCCCACATGGATTGCGTTGAACCTGTAGGAGCTGGCTTGCCAGCGATTCGATTTTGCGTCGGATAACAATAATTAGGGACGAGAAATGCAACAGCCAGAAAAAGGTTTGAAACGCGGGCTCTCTGCCCGACATATTCGCTTCATGGCGCTGGGGTCGGCAATCGGCACCGGGCTGTTTTATGGATCTGCCTCGGCCATTCAAATGGCCGGTCCTGCGGTACTGCTCGCTTACCTGATCGGTGGCGCGGCGGTGTTCATGGTCATGCGCGCCCTCGGTGAGATGGCGGTGCACAACCCGGTGGCCGGCTCTTTCGGCCAGTACGCCAGCACCTACCTGGGGCCGATGGCGGGCTTCATCCTCGGTTGGACCTACGCATTCGAAATGGTCATCGTCGGCATGGCCGATGTCACTGCATTCGGTATCTACATGGGCTTCTGGTTTCCGGAGGTTTCCCGCTGGATCTGGGTGCTGGGTGTCGTTTCCATCGTTGGCGGCCTGAACCTGTGCAACGTCAAAGTCTTCGGTGAAATGGAGTTCTGGCTGTCGCTGCTCAAGGTCGCCGCCATCGTCGCGATGATCCTGGGTGGTTTCGGCATCATGTGGTTCGGCATCAGCTCGGCCCCCGGCCAAGCGACCGACATCAGCAACCTCTGGAGCCACGGCGGTTTCATGCCCAATGGCATGGGCGGTCTGATCGCTTCGTTCGCGGTGGTGATGTTTGCGTTTGGCGGTATTGAGATCATAGGCGTAACGGCAGGTGAAGCCAAAGACCCGCAGCACGTGCTGCCCCGGGCGATCAATGCTGTACCGTTGCGGATCCTGCTGTTCTATGTGCTGACGATGCTGGTGCTGATGTCGATCTTTCCATGGCAGCAGATCGGCAGCCAGGGCAGCCCGTTCGTGCAGATTTTCGACAAGCTGGGGATCAGCTCGGCGGCCACCATCCTCAACATCGTGGTGATCACGGCGGCGATTTCGGCGATCAACAGTGACATCTTCGGCGCTGGCCGCATGATGTTCGGTCTGGCCCAGCAAGGGCATGCACCCAAAGGCTTCGCCCGCCTGTCGCGCAATGGCGTGCCATGGATGACGGTAGTGGTGATGAGTGCCGCGCTGTTGCTGGGTGTGTTGCTGAACTACCTGATCCCGGAAAACGTGTTCCTGTTGATCGCTTCCGTCGCGACCTTTGCCACCGTGTGGGTCTGGCTGATGATTCTGGTGACCCAAGTGGCCATGCGCCGGTCCATGAGCGCCGAGCAGGTTGCACAACTGAAGTTCCCGGTACCGCTCTGGCCTTATGCACCGGCGGCGGCGATTGCCTTCATGCTGTTCATTTTCGGCGTGCTGGGCTATTTCCCGGACACCCAGGCAGCGCTGATCGTCGGCGTGGTCTGGATCGTGTTGCTGGTGCTGGCTTACCTGACGTGGGTGAAACCGGCGGCGGGCCAGGCAACCCTGGTGACGCAGGATCCTAATTTTTCTCATCGATAACCTAATGGAGGCCAAGGATGAAAACTCTCTGGCAACACTGTCACGTCGCAACCATGGCACAAGGCGTCTACTCGATCATCGAGGATGCGGCCATCGTGACGTCAGGAGCGCACATTGAGTGGATCGGCCCGCGCGGTGAGTTGCCGGCGGGCGAGTACCCGGCCGTCAATGATTTGAACGGGGCCTGGGTCACGCCGGGCCTGATCGACTGCCACACTCACACGGTGTTCGGCGGTAACCGCAGCGGTGAATTCGAACAGCGCCTGCAAGGCGTCAGCTACGCGGAAATCGCCGCCAGCGGCGGCGGTATCGCCAGCACCGTACGCGCCACCCGCGCAGCCAGCGAAGATGAACTGTTCGCCAGTGCCGCCAAGCGCCTGAAAAGCCTGATGCGTGATGGCGTTACCAGTATCGAAATCAAGTCCGGCTACGGCCTGGACCTGGCCAACGAGCGCAAGATGCTGCGTGTGGCCCGTCGCCTCGGCGCCGAACTGCCGGTCAGCGTGCGCAGCACCTGCCTGGCGGCTCACGCCTTGCCGCCGGAATACAAGGATCGCGCTGACGACTATATCGATCACATTTGCGCCGACATGCTCCCGGCCCTGGCTGCCGAAGGGCTGGTCGACGCCGTGGATGCGTTTTGCGAGTACCTGGCGTTCTCCCCGGCGCAGGTCGAGCGGGTGTTCATTACCGCCCAGGCACTGGGCCTGCCAGTGAAGCTGCACGCCGAGCAGTTATCGTCGCTGCATGGCTCGAGCCTGGCGGCGCGCTATCACGCGTTGTCCGCCGATCACCTGGAGTTCATGACCGAGGACGACGCCATCGCCATGGCCAAGTCCGGTACGGTCGCGGTGCTGTTGCCCGGCGCCTTTTACTTCCTGCGTGAAACCCAATTGCCGCCGATGGAAGCCCTGCGCAAGCACGGCGTGAAAATCGCCATCGCCAGCGACCTCAACCCGGGCACCTCACCGGCGCTGTCGTTGCGCCTGATGCTGAACATGGCTTGCACCTGCTTCCGCATGACCCCGGAAGAAGCCCTGGCCGGCGCGACGATTCATGCCGCCACCGCGCTGGGCATGGCCGATACTCATGGTTCGCTGGAGGTCGGCAAGGTCGCGGATTTTGTCGCCTGGCAAATCGATCGTCCGGCCGACCTGTGTTACTGGCTGGGCGGCGACCTGGAAAAACGCGTCGTGCGCCACGGCGTCGAATCAAGTCTGTAGGAGATCTGTTGTGGATAAGGTTCTGAACTTCAAACAAGGCCGCGTACCGCTGCTGATCAGCATGCCCCACGCTGGTGTGCGCCTGACGCCTGCGGTCGAAGCCGGGTTGATCCCTGACGCGAAAAGCCTGCCGGACACCGACTGGCACATCCCGCAGCTATACGACTTCGCCGCGGAACTGGGTGCAAGCACCCTGGCGGCCGAGTACTCGCGGTTCGTTATCGACCTTAACCGACCGTCCGACGACAAGCCTTTGTACGTGGGTGCGACCACCGGCCTGTATCCGGCGACGCTGTTCGACGGCATTCCGTTGTTCCGCGAAGGGCTGGAGCCTTCGAAAGAAGAGCGCGCGACTTATCTGGAGCAGATCTGGACGCCGTACCACAGCACCTTGCAGCAGGAACTGGCGCGACTGAAGGCCGAGTTCGGCTATGCGCTGCTGTTCGATGCGCACTCGATCCGCTCGATCATCCCGCACCTGTTCGACGGCAAGTTGCCGGACTTCAACCTCGGCACCTTCAACGGCGCCAGTTGCGATCCACAGCTTGCGACCCGACTGGAAGCGATCTGCGCGCTTCATGACAACTACACCCACGTACTCAACGGGCGCTTCAAGGGCGGGCACATCACCCGCCATTACGGTAATCCGGCCGAGAACATCCACGCGGTGCAACTGGAGTTGGGGCAGTGCACCTACATGGAAGAGTTCGAGCCATTCCGCTATCGCCCGGATCTGGCGGAACCGACGCGGTTGGTGCTCAAGGAGTTGCTGCAAGGCTTGCTGGCCTGGGGTGAAAAACACTACAAGCGCTAAAGCCTGACGCGTAACCCTGTGGGAGCGAGCTTGCTCGCGATAGCGGTCTGTCTGTTACATCTATGTCGACTGATCCACCGCCATCGCGAGCAAACTCGCTCCCACAGGTAAGTGTTCATTTTGAAAGCGCGACGTAACAGTCGCCACCGTGCAAAACACGGTCGCCACAGGTCGCTTTTACCGCTCGTCTGCTGCGTAATGTTCTGGCCACGGTGCACAAAGACACCGACCTCACAATAATCGCTGCCGCACGAGATGCTCTCTATGACAAGCACCAAAGGTTTGTTCGCCCGCTGTCTCTCAATCCTCTGCGGCACGGCTCTCCTGAGCACCGGCGCCCTGGCCGCTGACGACGCCTCCTGCAAAACCGTGCGCATGGGCGTGGTCAACTGGACCGATGTGATCGCCACCAGTGGCATGGCCGACGTGTTGCTCAATGGCCTCGGCTACGAAAGCAAACAGACCAGCGCCGTTCAGCAAATCATCTTCGCCGGGATCCGCGACAAGCGCCTGGACATTTTCCTTGGTTACTGGAAACCGGCGATGGACAAAAACATCGCGCCGTTCCTGGCCGCCAATCAGGTCAAGGTCATGGACAAGCCGAGCCTGGCTGATGCCCAGGCCACCCTTGCAGTCCCTGACTATGTAGAAGCGGCGGGCCTGAAGACCTTCTCCGACATCGCCAGATTCAAGGATCAGCTTGGCGGCAAGATCTACGGCATCGAACCGGGCAGCGGCGCCAACACCACGATCAAGACCATGATCGAAACCAATCACTTCGGCCTGAAGGATTTCAAACTGATCGAGTCCGGTGAAGCCGGCATGCTCGCCGCCGTACAGCGCGCCGTGAATCGCAAGGAGTTCGTGGTGTTCGTCGGTTGGACTCCACACCCGATGAACATCAACATGAAGATCGCCTACCTGACCGGCAGCGAAGACGTGTACGGCCCGAATGAAGGTGCAGCGACCGTTTCCACCGTAACCGCGCCGGATTACGCCCAGCGCTGCCCGAACGTCAATCGACTGCTGGAAAACCTGACCTTCACCGCCGCCCAGGAAAGCCAGTTGATGGTGCCGATCATGGAGCGCCAATCGGCTCAGGATGTCGCGAAAAAATGGCTGCGCGAGCATCCGGAAGATCTCCAGCGCTGGCTGGCGGGTGTCAGCAGTTTTGATGGCAAGGATGGCGTGGCCACGGTTCAGGCCAGTCTGAAGAACTGACACCTTTCCAGATGTTTGCAAAACCTGTGGGAGCGAGCTTGCTCGCGATGGCGCCCTCACATTCAACATCTATGTTGCCTGTCAGTTCGCAATCGCGAGCAAGCTCGCTCCCACAGGTCATAAGTACGTCTTAAAAACCTGAACAGGCTTGCACCAGTCTTATGGCTCCTTATCCGCTCTCTGAACAAATGACGGCATTCGTCGACAAAACCCTGAGTTTCAACAGCACCGACAGCAGTATCACCGGATTGCGCCAGGCCTACAGCGAGATGTGCCGGGCATTCACGCCGCCGCGTCCCGCCGGGTTGTATGTGGTCGATTTCGAGTTGGCGGGGGTTGCCGTTCGTTCGTATCAGCCGCCGGTTTCACCTTCTGCTGGTGGCGTGCCGTGCATCGTCTATCTACATGGCGGTGGCTGGGTGGTGGGGGATCTGGATTCCCACGACTTCATTTGCGCGGAACTGGCCTCGACGCTTGGCGTGTTGGTGATCGCCGTCGATTACCGTCTGGCGCCGGAACATCCGTTTCCGGCGGCCTTCGACGATTGCCTCAAAGTCTGGCGAGCACTGCGCACCGGGCCGTTCAAACTTGACCCTGCGCGTACGCTGGTGGCCGGCGACAGTGCCGGTGGCAACCTCGCGGCAGCGTTGTGCCTGGCGCTGCGCGATGCCGGCGAGCCGGTGCCGTGCGCGCAGGTCCTGATCTATCCGGGCTTGGGCGGCGATCACCGGCTGCCGTCGCGCAGTGAGTGCATCGACGCGCCGTTACTCAGCAGCAGTGACGTAGATTGCTATCACGCGCTTTACCTGCAGGGCACCTGCCATCCGAACGCCTACGCCATGCCATTGCTTGCCACGGATTTCAGCAGACTGCCACCGGCATGGATCGCCGTGGCGCAATTGGACCCGTTGCGTGATGACGGCGTGCTGTATGCCAAGCAACTGAGTACTGCCGGCGTTGCTGCCACATTGTACGTCGGCGAGGGTTTGGTCCATGGCTGTTTACGGGCCCGCGGGCAGGTGGCCGAGGTCGATGCGCTGTGCGAAACCCTGTTTGGTTATCTTGCGGAAAAACTCTGACTTCGCACGGGCATGCTCATTGACGTAATTCGGGTTTATGATGCCCAACGGCAGAATAATAGAAGTCCCCCCAGGGATGACCTCGACCCCTTACGGAGTGCGCAATGCAGACTTTGTACCCGCAGATCAAACCCCACGCCCGGCACGATCTGGCCGTCGACGAGACCCACACGCTGTATGTCGACGAAAGCGGTTCACCGGAAGGTTTGCCGGTGGTGTTCATCCACGGCGGCCCCGGTGCCGGATGTGATGCCCAGAGTCGGTGCTACTTCGATCCAAATCTTTATCGCATCGTCACCTTCGACCAGCGCGGTTGTGGTCGCTCGACCCCCCACGCCAGCCTGGAAAACAACACCACCTGGGACCTGGTCGCCGACCTCGAGCGGATTCGCCAGCATCTGGGCATCGACAAATGGGTGCTGTTTGGTGGCTCCTGGGGTTCGACCCTGGCGCTGGCCTACGCGCAAACCCATCCTGAGCGGGTACACGGCCTGATCCTGCGAGGGATCTTTCTCTGCCGTCCGCAGGAAATCGAATGGTTCTACCAGGCCGGTGCCAGCCGCCTGTTCCCCGATTACTGGCAGGACTACATCGCGCCGATCCCGCTGGACGAGCGCGACGACTTGCTCGCTGCGTTCCACAAACGCCTGGTCGGCAACGACCAGATCGCCCAGATGCACGCGGCCAAGGCCTGGTCGACCTGGGAGGGCCGCACCGCGACCCTGCGCCCTAACCCTCTGGTAGTCGACCGTTTCTCCGAGCCTCAACGTGCGTTGTCGATTGCCCGCATCGAATGCCACTACTTCAGCAACCACGCCTTCCTGGAGCAGAATCAGCTGATCCGCGACATGGGCAAGATCGCCCATTTGCCCGGCGTGATCATTCATGGTCGCTACGACGTGATCTGCCCGCTGGATAACGCCTGGGAATTGCATCAAGCCTGGCCGAACAGCGAACTGCAGGTCATCCGCGATGCCGGTCATGCCGCTTCCGAGCCTGGCATCACCGACGCACTGGTACGCGCCGCCAATCAGATGGCCCGGCGTCTGCTCGACCTGCCGCCTGAAGAAGCATGAAGGGCCTGCTGCAGCGGGTACGCGGCGCGCGGGTCGAGGTCGCGGGCGAGATCGTGGGTGCCGTCGATCAGGGATTACTGGTCCTGGTAGCCGTCGAGCCCGACGATACGCGGGCCAGCGCTGACAAACTCCTTAATAAGCTGCTTAACTATCGGGTATTCAGTGACGCTGAGGGCAAGATGAATCTGTCCTTGGCGGATGTGGGCGGTGGGCTGCTGCTGGTCTCTCAGTTCACCCTGGCTGCCGATACAAAAAACGGGCTGCGTCCGAGTTTCTCGACCGCGGCCCCTCCGGCGTTGGGCGAGGAGCTGTTCGACTATCTATTAAGCAAAGCGAAACAGGTGCATGGCACTGTGGCATCAGGTAGATTCGGCGCGGATATGCAGGTGCACCTGGTCAATGATGGCCCGGTAACCTTCCTGTTACAGACCTGAAAGCGCTTGAAACAAGTTTTTACGTTCATTTCGGCTGAAAACAGGGCTTTTTCGCGATAAATACTTTGTTACCCCTGATGCGTTGTAACGCGGCCTACTAGATAATCCCGCGCTACGGGGATCAGCGTTCGTTGGTCCATTTTGACTTAGGTAGAGACTTGTCCGGATCCGATTGGGGAATCATTTCGCCACAGCGGAGTCGGAACAATGCTCGCCAACTTGGCAAGAGTGGTTTGCAAGGGCGGTTTTTTCATACCGTACACCGTGCAGGCCCTTTAACTGGCCGTTGGTTTTTTGATCTGTTTTCGGCGAGGGTTGCTCGTGATTGTTAGTCCCTGTAACGCACCAAAATTGTCTGCCAAACGGTTACGCAGCGCCCTGGTAGCGGGCTCTGCACTGCTCTGCCTGCTCAGCGCCGGTCAGCTTTGGGCATTCAGTCTGGATGATGTATCGGTCAAGGCAAAAGAACTGGCCGCGCAGAAATTCGAAGCGCCGCGCAGTAACCTGCCGAACGAGTTCCGCGACATGAAATTCGCGGACTATCAGAAAATTCGTTTTCTGACGGAAAAAGCCGAGTGGGCTGACCAGAAGACGCCGTTCAAGCTGTCCTTCTATCACCAGGGCATGCATTTCGATACGCCGGTGAAAATCAACGAAATCACCGCGAACACCGTCGAAGAGATCAAATACGATCCGAGTCGTTTCGACTTCGGCGATATGAAGTTCGATCCAAAGGCCACCGAACAACTGGGTTATGCCGGTTTCCGTGTGCTGTACCCGATCAACAAGGCCGACAAGCAAGACGAAATCATGACCATGCTTGGCGCGAGCTACTTCCGCGTTGTCGGCAAGGGTCATGTCTATGGTTTGTCCGCTCGCGGCATGGCGCTTGATACCGCATTGCCGTCCGGCGAAGAATTCCCGCGTTTCCGCGAGTTCTGGATTCAGCAGCCCAAGCCAGGCGACAAGCACCTGGTGATCTTCGCCCTGCTGGATTCCCCTCGTGCCACCGGTGCCTACCGCCTGACCCTGCGTCCGGGCAGCGATACCATCGTCGACGTCAAGGCGCAGATGTTCCTGCGTGACAAGGTCGGCAAACTGGGCATCGCCCCGTTGACCAGCATGTTCCTGTTCGGCGCCAACCAGCCGTCGAAAGTACTGAACTACCGTCGCGAGCTGCACGATTCCAGCGGCCTGGCGATCCATGCCGGCAACGGCGAGTGGATCTGGCGTCCGCTGAACAATCCGAAGCACCTGGCCGTGAGCAACTTCAGCGTTGAAAACCCGCGCGGCTTTGGTCTGCTGCAACGTGGCCGCGACTTCAGCCACTACGAAGACCTCGACGACCGCTACGACAAGCGCCCAAGCGCCTGGATCGAGCCGAAGGGTGACTGGGGCAAGGGCACGGTCGACCTGGTCGAGATTCCGACCGCCGACGAAACCAACGACAACATCGTTGCTTTCTGGAATCCGGAAAAATTGCCGGAACCTGGCCAGCCGCTCGATGTCGCTTATCGTATGCACTGGACCATGGATGAAGCCTCGATTCACGCGCCGGACAGCGCCTGGGTCAAACAAACCCTGCGCTCCACTGGTGACGTCAAGCAGTCCAACCTGATTCGTCAGCCGGACGGCAGCGTTGCCTACCTGGTGGACTTTGAAGGCCCGTCCCTGGCGGCTTTGCCGGCCGAAGCGGACGTTCGCAGCCAGGTCAGCGTCGGCGACAACGCCGAGCTGGTGGAAAACAGCGTTCGCTATAATCCTGAAACCAAAGGCTGGCGCCTGACCTTGCGGATGAAGATCAAGGATCCGAGCAAGTCCACCGAGATGCGTGCCGCGCTGGTGCAGAACATCGTGCCGGCGGACCTGGCCAAGACTTCGATTCCGTCGTCGAACTCGTCGGTTGCCAAGGCCGACAAGGTTGCCGCCAAGCAACAAGAGAAAGCGGACAAGGAAGCCAGGCAAGCGGAGGCCAAGCAGGCCGAAGCCAAGCCTGTTGCAGATGCCAAGGACAAGGCCAATAAAGACGCCAAGCAGCCTGTCGCTGCCGACGCGGCCCCAGCCACACCGGAATCGGCCCCGACTGAAGAAGTCCTGACCGAGACCTGGAGCTATCAGTTGCCTGCCGATGAGTAACTCTCAAGTACGGCCAGAAACTCTCTCCGAGTATCTGGCGCATCTGCCGATGACCGACCAGCAGCGCGCGGAACTCGCGGGCTGCAGGTCTTTCAGTGAACTGCATGAGCGTCTGTCGTCCTCGACTTTCGACGCGCCAGCCGAGGCCGCCCAGGCTTCGGTCGGCAAGCGCTTGACCCTGAGCACTGCCGAAGAATTGCAGGACGCCGAAATGCTGGTGCTCGACGCCAGCGGTCGCGTCTGCCTTAAGGCGACCCCACCGATTCGTCGGACCAAGGTCGTGCCGGAGCCGTGGCGCACCAATATTCTGGTGCGCGGCTGGCGGCGTCTGACCGGTCGCACCAATCCGCCGAAGCCGCCGAAAGACGAGAACGTGCTGCCGGCCGCGCGCTGGCGCACCGTCGGTTCGATCCGCCGCTACATTCTGCTGGTACTGATGCTCGGTCAGACCATCGTCGCCGGCTGGTTCATGAAAGGCCTCATGCCTTACCAGGGCTGGTCATTCGTCGACCTCGACGAAGTGTTGCACCAACCGTTATTGCAAACCGCCACCCAAGTGCTGCCATATGCATTGCAGACCAGCATCCTGATCCTGTTCGGGATCCTGTTCTGCTGGGTTTCGGCCGGTTTCTGGACCGCACTGATGGGTTTTCTCGAGTTGCTAACCGGGCACGATAAATACCGCATCTCCGGTAAAAGTGCTGGTAACGAGCCGATTCCAAAGGATGCGCGCACCGCGCTGGTGATGCCGATCTGCAACGAAGACGTGCCACGGGTATTCGCCGGCCTGCGGGCGACCTTCGAGTCGGTTGCAGCCACGGGTGACCTGGACCGCTTCGACTTCTTCGTCCTCAGCGACAGTAACGACGCCGACATCTGCGTCGCCGAGCAACAGGCCTGGCTGGATGTCTGCCGCGAAGCCGGGGGCTTCGGCAAGATTTTCTATCGCCGCCGTCGTCGTCGCGTAAAACGCAAAAGCGGCAATCTCGACGATTTCTGCCGTCGTTGGGGCGGTGACTACAAGTACATGGTCGTACTCGACGCCGACTCCGTGATGAGCGGTGAGTGCCTGACCAGTCTGGTACGCCTGATGGAAGCCACGCCGGACGCCGGGATCATCCAGACCGCGCCGCGTGCGTCGGGCATGGACACCCTTTATGCTCGCATGCAGCAGTTCGCCACCCGCGTGTACGGTCCGCTGTTCACTGCCGGCCTGCACTTCTGGCAGTTGGGCGAATCGCACTACTGGGGCCACAACGCGATCATCCGCATGAAGCCGTTCATCGAGCACTGCGCCCTGGCGCCATTGCCCGGTAAAGGCGCGTTCGCCGGTGCGATCCTGTCCCACGACTTCGTCGAAGCCGCGCTCATGCGTCGTGCCGGTTGGGGCGTGTGGATTGCCTACGATCTGCCGGGCAGCTATGAAGAACTACCGCCGAACCTGCTGGACGAACTCAAGCGCGACCGTCGCTGGTGCCACGGCAACCTGATGAACTTCCGCCTGTTCCTGGTCAAGGGCATGCACCCGGTGCACCGCGCGGTGTTCCTGACCGGCGTGATGTCCTACCTGTCGGCGCCGTTGTGGTTCTTCTTCCTGGTGCTGTCGACCGCGCTGCTGGCGGTCAACACGCTGATGGAACCGCAATACTTCCTCGAACCGCGTCAGCTTTATCCGCTGTGGCCACAATGGCATCCGGACAAGGCGATCGCCCTGTTCTCGACCACCATCGTGCTGCTGTTCCTGCCGAAGCTGTTGAGCATCATCCTGATCTGGGCCAAGGGCGCGAAAGAGTTCGGCGGCAAGTTCAAGGTGACCCTGTCGATGCTCCTGGAGATGCTGTTCTCCATGCTGCTGGCGCCGGTACGGATGATCTTCCACACCCGTTTCGTCCTCGCCGCGTTCCTCGGCTGGGCCGCGACCTGGAACTCGCCACAACGTGACGACGACTCCACGCCGTGGAGCGAAGCGGTCAAGCGCCACGGCCCGCAAACCCTGCTGGGCTTCTTCTGGGCCTTGCTGGTGATCTGGCTGAACCCGAGCTTCCTGTGGTGGCTGGTGCCGATCGTCGGTTCGTTGATGCTGTCGATCCCGGTATCGGTGATCTCCAGTCGTGTCGGTCTGGGCCTGAAGTCCCGTGACGAGAACCTGTTCCTGATCCCTGAGGAATACAATCCGCCACAGGCACTGCTGGCGACCGACCAGTACACCCACGAAAACCGCTGGCACGCGCTGAACGACGGCTTCGTCCGCTCGGTGGTCGATCCACAGCAAAACGCCCTGGCGTGCTCGTTGGCGACTTCCCGGCACAATCAGTCCGAGCCGATCGAATGGCTGCGGATCGAACGAGTTCGTCACGCGATGAAGGTTGGACCTGAAGGCCTGACCAACAACGAGCGTGTGCAGTTGTTGAGCGATCCGGTAGCTCTGGCCCGCCTGCATGAGCAGGTTTGGAACGAAGGCCATCCAGAGTGGCTGGGCGCGTGGCGCAAGTCGGTGAAAGCCGACCCCCACGCACCGTTGTTGCCGCTCAAGCCAGTGAGCGCTCAGCCTCAGTTGGCCTGATGAAAAAACCCGCGAGAGCGGGTTAATAAGATGGTCAGCCTGACCGAGAAGCCCTGCAGGTTTACGCCTGCAGGGCTTTTTTCGTTTTTTGGACCGGCTGATATTTTTTGGTCAGGTGTTTGTTGGAAGACGCTACGCCAGCGGGCTTCTACGATACGACGAAGGAACCACTGGCGTAGGCGCTATTTTCGCCGGCTTTATAAGCAGACCGGCGGCGATTCAATTAACCAAGGCCGCATTACCCAAGGGCTACCTTTATAATGTTGTGAACTCCGCGATTAATGGCGCTGACCCTCCTATTTCATTATGGGCCGTGATTCTCACGTCATAACGCGTCCTGGGTAGTAAAATCGTTCCTAGTCTTGGTTCTGTCACGTTATAAGTCAATTCATTGCCACCTGGGCCTATCAATATGACGCGATAGTTGTTTACAGGTTGGTGTGGTGGGTCCCATTCAAGTACTGGAAGAAGGATTTGACTAAAGCGAAAGTTTTTGGGGGCGCCCACATAACCAGGTAGGGGATCAATGGTGACAGAACGAACAATGGAAGGAATGGTGAAATTATTAATCGCCCAGACTTCGATCAAGAATTCCTGGTCTAGTGGTAGCTCCTGAAACTCATAGGTGGTTATGGTTTTTGGCACCAAGGTTGGAGGTTCTTCATTTAGCGATATCGCATAATTTTCAGTGTTTGTGCTGAATGAGCCTAGCCACGTAATGACGGTGCTGGTTGGTGTGCGGGATTGTATTTTTAGATCACGGACTGGTAATGGCGGGACTGGGTCGAAAATAAATTCGAACGTTTCGTTTTCGGTTCGTTCGCCAGTAAAGTAAAGAATATTGCTCTGAACTTTTGTAGTGATCCCGGGTATCGCCAATAGTGATCGGGTGGGAGGTATTCCATCTTCGTGAACTTGTTCTTTGTGGCTTATTATGTTTACGATTGTATTATAGGACATTCGATCCTGAGCATTTTCAACTACATCCCATGTGATGGATATAGTATAGGCTGGTAGGTCTGGGATTATTTCTTTTATTTCAAACATGGGGTTTTCTAGTTTTTCTGGCCTAGGTTGTAGTGCCAGTTCTGTATACTCGGAGTAAAACCCGTTTATATCCTTGGCGCGGACTTTGAATTTGTGTGTTTTGCTCGCTACTAGACCTCTGGCTTTATAGTATGGTTCGGTGGTAACTGCTGGCGCTTGATCGTCAATACTAATTTCGTAATGTGCTATGCCTGCCTCGTCAAATGACGGATCCCATTCAAGCTCTGCAAGACGAAGTCCGGCTTTGGCAAATCGAAAATTTTCCGGGGCGGTGGGCGGGGTTTGATCTTGAACCAAAGTGAAGGGCTGTGAAAAATCGGAAACGTCTCCCACGGTATTGACCGATCTGACTTTAAATGTGTAGTTTTTCAGGGGCAGGTTTTTTACTGCGTGCGTACCGACAGTGGTGGTGAACAGATAGTTGTTACCTTCATACATTTCAAATCTTCGGATGCTGGTATTGTCTTCGCCACGAATCCATTCGAACCGCAATGTGTTTTGGGAATTCTGTTCTTCGACCTGTTTTACGATGAGACTTCGGGGGGGGACAGGTTTAAGAGTCTCCATTGCCCTTTCTCTGTTAAGTTGGATGCAGCGATCTGTCACCCCAATGACGGTGTCGGTTCTCTCAATGAAATCAACCATGACGATGTTTGCGTTTTGTCTACCTGTTTTAAATACCTCTGTTCGTATGGGGTGGTCATGCTTCAAGTGAATCGGGCCAGTTGCATTTCGGGCGGCTGCACTTAACGCCCAGTACTGTTGAGTCGGTGGCGACTCCATCGCGTTAATGACCAGTTGCTTGATGCTCTCTTCACTGTAGTCAGAACTCCACTGGTGTTTTATATTTGGCCAAAGTTCGTTTTTTTGTACCCACTCGCTCTTCCAGTTTTTCGGAGAGCCATAATCGAATGCTAATATGATTCTTCCGCTCGGATAACGTACGCGTATTTCACCTATTTTTAGGTCTGAGGCGGCATAGGGTATCAGGAGGTTTTTAATGGGCGTGAAGTATGGAAGGCAACGTTCAAGACTATCTGAAAATCTCCCTTTATCGTACTTGTGAAAGCCAAGTATCACTATTTCGCCAGGATTTTCGGTAACGAAGTTTTTAACATCCCTAATTAAATGTTCTAGGCGCCGCCCAGCGTTGGCAATGTTATGATTAAATTCGAAAACTTCATAGAATCTTGTAGTGGGGCTATGGTTGCCGGTAGTTTTTTTATAGCTGTTATCAATGAGGCGCAAGTCCAAGAAGCGAGTTCCAGCGGAGAGTTGCTCAGGGAAAGATTTGTTCTGGCAGGCTCCCCACAACTCCCAAGGGCCCCATGTCCCGGCCATGTCCACACCGGAGTTGTGGGCTCCAGGAATGGCAAGTTCATGGATTTTCAGTTCGTCTAAGGCAGACGACATGTCTGTCATCCAGCGTTTGTAATTTGTCTTGGGCGCGACAGGCTCTAGGCTCGGTGCTGAAGGGAGGAGCGAATAGTTTTCGGAATCGTTGTTCATGAATGTGCTCCAGAAAATAACAGGAGCTATAGGATGCGCTGCTCTGAGTAGTTGCATAACTAGCAGAGCTGATACTTGTGCTATATGATTTTTATGCTAATTCTTATGGGTTAATCCTGATCGTCAGGGCTTGGCGATTAGATTCGAAATGCAAAGACGAAGGCCGCCGGCGTAGCGCTCGCCGGCGATCATGCGTTTGTGGTTTGTTCAGTTTGCAAGCGGTTTCAAACCCTGAACCGCCCCACCAGCATCTGCAAATGCGTCCCCAACCGCGCCAGCTCAACGCTGGACGCTGCCGTCTCTTCACTCGCCGCCGACGTCTGATCCGACACATCCCGCACATTCAGCACGCTGCGGTTGATCTCCTCCGCCACGGCGCTTTGCTGTTCGGCAGCCGCGGCGATCTGCTGGTTCATCGCCTGGATCGCCGACACCGTGCGGGTGATGCTTTCCAGTGAACCGCCGGCACGGCGGGTCAGTTCGACGCTGCTGTCGGTCAGGGTGCGGCTGTTGTCCATGATGGTCGCCACTTGCTGGGTGCCGTTTTGCAGGCCGACGATCAGCTCTTCGATCTCTTCGGTGGACTTCTGTGTGCGCTGGGCCAGGCTGCGGACTTCATCTGCCACTACGGCAAAACCACGCCCGGCCTCACCGGCGCGGGCGGCTTCAATCGCCGCGTTGAGGGCCAGCAGGTTGGTTTGCTGGGCCACGGACTTGATCACGTCGAGCACGCTGCCGATCTTGTCGCTTTCGCGCTTGAGTTCGCCCATGGCCTCGGTGGAGTGACCGACTTCCTCGGCCAGGCGTTCGATCTGGGCGATGGCTTCGCCGACGACTTTGTCGCCCTCCCTGGCCTGCTGGTCGGCGGCGACGGCGGCTTCGGAGGCTTCTTCGGCGTTGCGCGCCACTTCCTGCACGGTGGCGGCCATTTCGTTCATGGCGGTGGCGACCTGATCGGTTTCGACCTTCTGACTGTTGACCCCGGCGCTGGTCTGCTCGGTGACGGCAGACAGCTCTTCAGCGGCGCTGGCGATCTGTGTGACGCCATCGCTGATGCCGCCGATCAGTTCGCGCAGGCCTTGGGTCATGCTTTGCATGGCTCGCTGCAACTGGCCGAGTTCGTCACGGCGCTGCGATGTCAGGTTGTGCGTCAGGTCGCCACTGGCGACGCGCTGGGCCACGATCAGGGTCTGGTTCAATGGAATGATGATCTGTCGGGTAATCGCCCAGGCGGCCAGCAGGCCGAAGGCGATGGCCAGCACCGTGGCGAGGGTCAGCATGTTCTTGGCATGGGCGGCGTCGGTGTCACGCACGACGGTTTGCGAGACGGTGAGTTTCTGGCTCATGTCCAACAGGATGTCGCCTTGGGTGGACATGCGTGCCAGGGCCTTGGCGCTGGCCACCTGGGAGTCGCGGAACTGGCTGACGGCGGCGCGATAGGCCCTCAGCGAGTCAGTTGCCTGTTGCAGGTTGGCGATGTGTTCTTCAGGCAGTTTGATCGGCAGGCTCTCGAGGTTCTTCAGGGCGTTGTCGATCGCGTCGAGGGCTGGCTGTTCGGCTTCGCTCTTACCGCTGTAGGTGTAGCCGCGAACCTGGAAGCGCGCCTGCTGGATCAGTTTGCTCAGGTCGATCACGCTGTTGAACGCCGCTACGCTGTCGCCTTGCAGCATGGATTTTTCCACTTCGGCGACGCGGGCCACGGCATTGTCGGCAGTGGCGCCGAGCTTGCTGCGGGCGTCTTCACGCTGGGCGCCGGCCTGGGTCATGTCGTTGAAGGCGCGGCGGTATTCGGCGACAGCGGCCAGTTGTTGATCGACCATGGCCGTATCGGCCGGTTGCTCGATCAGGCCGCGGGCGGTCTGCAGGCCGCTTTCGAGTTTGCCCAACAGATCGTTGACGGCGCCGGGACCTTGTTCGCCGCGACGCATCTCGTAATCCAGGCGTGCAATGCGCAGGTCCTTGGTCAGGTCGTTGAGACTGGCGATGAACCCCAGTTTATCGCCGCGGCTGGTCACGCCGCTCAGGCCGCTCCAGCCGGTGAAGGTGATCAGCAGGGTCAGCAGCAGCACCAGACCGAAGCCGATCCCCAGCTTGCGTTTGACGCTGACGTTACCCAGATTCTCGGCTAGCCATTGATACATGCTGAAACTCCCCGGACCAAACAATGGTTTTATGGGGGCTTTATCGGCAGGAGGGCTGGATTCTGTAGGTGACTCCCGATGTACGGGCAAGTGATCATCTGTGGCAAATGTTGACCTGTGGGAGCGAGCTTGCTCGCGATGGCGTTGTTTCAGGCAACACGGATGTCGACT
The DNA here is from genome assembly GCF_058807755.1 of Pseudomonas sp. GW821-FHT12A04. Taxonomy (NCBI): domain Bacteria; kingdom Pseudomonadati; phylum Pseudomonadota; class Gammaproteobacteria; order Pseudomonadales; family Pseudomonadaceae; genus Pseudomonas; species Pseudomonas sp. GW821-FHT12A04. Next base: position 368,567 of record NZ_JBXAQZ010000001.1, on the reverse strand, counting down.
GTTACTCCGCTATCGCGAGCAAGCTCGCTCCCACAGGGACAGTGTCTGGATTTAAAAGAGGCGTGCCAGCAACGCGGTCACGGCGGTTTCGACCCGCAGGATGCGCTCGCCCAGTTGCACCGGTTGCAGACCGGATTTGCCCAGCAGGTCGATCTCGTAGGGAATCCAGCCACCCTCGGGGCCGATGGCCAGGGTCACCGGTTCGCTGAGTGCGCGAGGGCAGGGCGGGTAATTGCCCGGATGCCCCACCAGGCCGAGGGTGCCTTCGGTCATCGCGGGCAGACGGTCTTCGACGAAGGGCTTGAAGCGCTTCTCGATCACGACTTCCGGCAACACACTGTCCCGCGCCTGTTCCAGGCCGAGGATTAACTGCTCGCGAATCGCCTCTGGCTCCAGGAACGGGGTCTGCCAGAAGCTCTTCTCGACGCGATAGCTGTTGACCAGCACGACCCGTGGCACACCCATGGCCGCCACGGTCTGGAACACCCTGCGCAGCATCTTGGGCCGTGGCAGGGCCAATACCAGGGTCAATGGCAGCTTGGCCGGTGGTGGCTGGTCGAGGGTGACGCGCAATTCCGCTTCGTCGGCGTCCAGGCGCAGCACTTCGGCCGAACCCATCAAACCGCCGATTCGCCCGACGCGCATGCTGTCACCGACTTCGCAGCGGTGGACTTCCTGCATGTGGGTCAACCGGCGATCACGCAGGATCACGCGGTCGGCCGCAATGAAATCGGCCTCTTCGAGGAGCAGCAGGTTCACGCTTGGGTCGCTGGCGGCTGGTCGTTGTGATCGTCAGCCGGTTGGTCTTCCGGATGGTCGCCGCGCTTGCTGATCAGGCTGCCGAACAGGATGCCGATCTCGAACAACAGCCACATCGGAACGGCCAGCAGGGTCTGCGAGAAGATGTCCGGTGGTGTCAGGATCATGCCGACCACGAAGCAGCCGATGATCACGTACGGACGGATTTTCTTCAGGTATTTGACATCGACCACGCCGATCCACACCAGCAGCACCACGGCCACCGGAATCTCGAACGCTACGCCAAAGGCGAAGAACAGCGTCATGACGAAATCGAGGTAGCTGGTGATGTCGGTCATCATTTCCACGCCGGCCGGGGTGGCGGCAGCGAAGAACTTGAAGATCAGCGGGAACACCAGGAAATAGGCGAAGGCCATGCCGGCGTAGAACAGAAAGATGCTGGAGACCAGCAAGGGCACGGCGATGCGCTTTTCATGCTTGTACAGGCCGGGGGCGATGAAACCCCAGATCTGGTGCAGGATCACCGGAATGGCCAGGAACAGCGAGACCATCATCGTCAGCTTCAGTGGCGTCAGGAACGGCGACGACACGTCAGTGGCAATCATCGTCGCGCCAGCGGGCAGGTACGCGCGCAGCGGCGTGGAGACGAAGGTGTAGATCTGCTGGGTAAAGGCAAACAGCCCGGCAAAGATGATGAAGATCGCCGCTACGCAGCGCAGCAGACGGGTACGCAACTCGGTGAGGTGCGAAACCAGCGGCATGTGCTGGTCGTTTTCAGGGAGATCGCTCATGGGGCTCGCGGCGGCAAAGTGGTGTCATTGGGCGCTGGCGTTGTCGGCGCGGCGGCTGTAGCAACGGGTTCAACCGGCATCGCTGCCACAACAGGCGCAGGTTCCGCCGTCGGAGCAGGTGTCGGGTCGACAGCCGCGGCAGGCGCAAGAATCGTCTGCGTACCCACATGTTCCACCGGCGTCGGCTCCTGCTGGGTCGGCGTGAAGATTTTCCGCGCCTCCTGCTCAAGCGACAGGATGTGCTCGTTGTGCAGTTGCCGACGAATCTCGTCGGCACCGATTTCACGTTCAACTTCCTGTTTGATTGCGTTGAAGCTGCGCTTCAGGCGCCCGACCCACAGGCCGGCGGTGCGCGCAGCGCCCGGCAAGCGCTCGGGACCCAGCACCAGCAGGGCGACGAGGCCGACGAGCAGCAGTTCAGAGAAGCTGATACCAAACATTAGTCAGTGCTCACACGTCTTTGCGGATCGGCTCTTCGACTTTCTGTGCCTGCACGTCGATGGTGTGCGGCTGGTTCACGGATGCCTGTGGCTGAACCGGAGGAACCGGTTGGGCCGGGGTCGCGTTCGGGTCGGCCGGTTTTTCATCGTCGTTCATGGCTTTGCGGAAGCCCTTGATCGACTCGCCGACGTCAGTGCCGAGGTTTTTCAGTTTCTTGGTGCCGAACACCAGTACCACGACAACCAGGATGACGACCCAGTGTTTCCAGTCAAAAATGCCCATGCTGCTGCTCCTCTCTAATAGTTATTCAGGCGGACGGGCGCGAGGCTTTCTCGGCGTGTCCGGAGAGACCGAAACGACGGTCCAGTTCATCGAGTACAGCCTGTGGATGCTGCCCCAATTGGGCGAGCATGACCATGCTGTGGAACCACAGGTCGGCGGTTTCGTAGATCACATCGCTGCAGTCGCCGCTGACGGCGGCGTCCTTGGCGGCGATGATGGTTTCGACCGACTCTTCGCCGACTTTTTCCAGAATCTTGTTCAAGCCCTTGTGGTACAGGCTGGCGACATACGAGCTGTCGGCGGCGGCGCCTTTGCGCTCCTCCAGTACCTCGGCGAGGCGGGTGAGAGTGTCACTCATGTTTGTGCCCTGCGGAATAGATGGCGTGCGGATCTTTCAGGACCGGGTCGACGGTTGTCCAGTCGCCGTTCTCATAGACGCGATAGAAGCAGCTCTGGCGGCCGGTATGACAGGCGATGTCGCCGATCTGCTCGACCATCAGGATGATGACGTCGGCGTCGCAGTCCAGGCGCATCTCGTGCAGGGTTTGCACATGGCCGGACTCTTCGCCCTTGCGCCACAGCTTGCCACGGGAACGTGACCAGTAAATGGCACGGTTCTCGGCAGCGGTCAGTTCCAGTGCTTCGCGGTTCATCCAGGCCATCATCAGGACGCGCCCGGTCTTGTGATCCTGGGCAATGGCCGGCACCAGGCCGTCAGCGTCCCACTTGATCTCGTCCAGCCAGTTTTTCATCTTCGACTCCGACAGCGGGCTCGACACTTCAATAGCCGAGCTCAGGCGTTCAAACAGTGTGCCAGTCGTTCACACAACTGGCTATCGGCGCACGACCAGATACAAACCGACCGCCATCATGATTCCCGCCGGCCAATAGGCCAACTGGTTCAGCGGTCCGCCAGCGGCAAGGACGGCGCCACCGGCCAGATGGGCCGTACCGAGCAGGCGCAGGAACCAGTCGTCACGGCGTCGACGCCACGGTGGCGGCGGGTCGTAGGCGTGGGGTTGGGACATGCGTTCGAGCAGGTCGCGGGCCATGTTGGCCAGGTGCGGGATCTGTTCGAACTGGCTGTGCACGTTGCCGAGCAGGGCTTTGGGGCTGACCCGCTCGCGCATCCAGCGTTCGAGGAATGGCTGAGCGGTATTCCACAGATCGAGGTCCGGGTACAGCTGGCGGCCCAGGCCTTCGATGTTCAACAGGGTTTTTTGCAGCAGGACCAACTGTGGCTGCACTTCCATGTTGAAGCGGCGCGCAGTCTGGAACAGGCGCATCAGCACCTGACCGAAGGAAATATCTTTTAACGGTTTTTCGAAGATCGGCTCGCACACGGTACGGATCGCCGCTTCGAATTCGTTGAGCTTGGTTTCCGCCGGCACCCAGCCCGAATCGATGTGCAACTGCGCCACGCGACGGTAATCGCGCTTGAAGAAGGCGAACAGGTTGCGCGCCAGGTAATCCTGGTCTTCCGGGGTCAGGCTGCCGACGATGCCGCAGTCGATCGCAATGTACTGCGGGCTCCACGGACTCACGGTGCTGACGAAAATGTTGCCGGGGTGCATGTCGGCGTGGAAGAAACTGTCGCGGAACACCTGGGTGAAGAAAATCTCCACGCCACGCTCGGCGAGCATTTTCATGTCCGTGCGCTGGTCGGCCAGAGTCGCCAGATCGGTAACCTGAATACCGTAGATGCGTTCCATCACCAGCACTTTCGGCCGGCACCAGTCCCAATAGACTTGCGGTACGTACAGCAGCGGCGAGCCGTCGAAGTTGCGCTTCAACTGGCTGGCGTTGGCCGCCTCGCGCAGCAGGTCGAGTTCGTCGTAGATGGTTTTTTCATAATCGCTGACCACGTCCACCGGGTGCAGCAGGCGTGCATCGGCCGAGAGTTTTTCGGCGGCGCGGGCGAGGATGAACAGCCACGCCAGGTCTTGGGCAATCACCGGCTTGAGGCCCGGGCGGATCACCTTGACCACCACTTCTTCACCGGTTTTCAGTTGCGCGGCGTGCACCTGCGCCACCGAGGCCGAGGCCAGCGGTTCGACGTCGAAACGGCTGAAGACTTCGCTGATTTTCTTGCCCAGCTGTTCTTCGATCAGCTTGACCGACACTTGCGAGTCGAATGGCGGTACGCGGTCCTGCAGCTTCATCAGTTCGTCGGCGATGTCCTCGGGCAACAGGTCGCGGCGAGTGGACAGGATCTGCCCGAACTTGATGAAGATCGGCCCCAGGTCCTGCAACGCCAGGCGCAAACGCGCGCCACGGCTCAGGTCCAGGGTCTTGCGCGGGAACCAGCGCCACGGCAAGGCGTAACGCAGCGCCCGCAAGAACCAGGGCAGCGGCAGGGCGAACAGCAGGTCATCGAGGCGGTAGCGGATCACGACGCGCTGGATGCGCAACAGACGGCGGACGGCAAGCAGCTTCATGCGTTATCGCTTGGGTCGAGGGATCGGGAAAGGCGCTCGAAACGCGCCTCGAGACGTTCAAGATCAAGCTTGATCTGGTCCAGCTCACTGAATCGGGCTTCGGCTTCGCGCTGACCGACGAGGGTGCGCGATTCTTCGGCCAGGTATTCGCCCAGGTTCTGATTGAGGCTGGCGAACCCTTGCTGATACCAGCGGGCGCGGCTGCGCAGGTGACCGCCGACCAGTTGCGTGGCCACCGGACCCAGCCAGCGCGAGAGTTCGTACTCCCAATCCAGCTCCAGGTCCTGGAGGATCGCCGCCAGTTCCAGCAGCACGCCGCTGTCGCCGTCGAGTTCGACTTCAGGGGCGTGCAGGACCGAGGTCTTGTCCTTGCTCATCGCCAGTTTCAACAGGCTCGAGGCCGGTGCACGCAAGGTGCAGTCGGCGCCGGTTTCCCACTGGGAGGCGAGCATCAGGCCTTCGTCGCTGGGCAGGATGAACAGTTGCAGCACCGGGCTGCGGCAATCGACGGCAATCACTTTGCCGGTCAAATGCGCCAGCCGCGGCAGCGCCGTGCTGTCGAGACGCAGCACCCGGTTCAGGCCGAGTTCAACGCTGGCGAGCAGGCCGGCGAGCAACATCAGGGCTTGATGCCGCGGTGCAGGGCAACGATGCCTGCGGTCATGTTGTGATAGGTCACGCGGTCGAAACCGGCCTCGACCATCATCGACTTCAGGGTTTCCTGGTTCGGGTGCATGCGGATCGATTCGGCCAGGTAGCGATAGCTTTCCGAGTCGTTGGTGATCAGCTTGCCCATCAGCGGCATGAAGGCGAACGAGTAAGCATCGTAGGCCTTGGACATCAGTGCGTTGGTCGGCTTGGAGAACTCCAGTACCAACAAGCGGCCGCCCGGCTTGAGCACGCGCAGCATCGAGCGCAGGGCATCTTCCTTGTGGGTCACGTTGCGCAGGCCGAAGGCGATGGTCACGCAGTCGAAATGGTTGTCCGGGAACGGCAGTTTTTCCGCGTCGGCCTGGACGAATTCGACGTTGCCGGCCACACCGAGGTCCAGGAGGCGGTCACGACCGACCTTGAGCATGGATTCGTTGATGTCGGCCAACACGACCTGGCCGGTCGGGCCTACCAGGTGCGAGAATTTTTTGGTCAGGTCGCCAGTGCCGCCGGCGATGTCGAGTACGCGATTGCCGGCACGAACGCCCGACAGTTCGATCGCGAAACGCTTCCACAGACGGTGCATGCCGCCCGACAGAAGGTCGTTCATCAGGTCGTACTTGGCGGCTACCGAGTGGAAAACCTCAGCGACTTTTTCCGCTTTCTGGCTTTCCGGAACGTTTTTGAAGCCGAAGTGAGTGGTGGGTTCGGCATCGCTGCCTTTGCGCTGATCAGTCATATCGCTGTCACCAAAAGAGAATGCGCGACATTCTAATCCCCAAGGCATGCTTTGTCTTGGCAAGGCTGAAGGTAAGATGGGCAACCATCGGGACGTTTTGACGCAGCAGAGGTCAAGATGCCTCGGGAAAGCATCCATAAAGCAGGAGTCATTTGATGGCCCGTATTAGTGTTGAACGTGCCCATGGCCTGGGTAAGGAAGCGGCTCGCGAGAAGGCCGACAAGCTGGCGCAGAAACTTTCCGATCAGTATGGCCTGGAGCCGCAGTGGTCCGGCGACACCTTGAACCTCAAGCGCTCGGGTGTGAAGGGTGCGGTGCATGTCAGTGAAGATTCGATCAAGGTCGACGTGGAACTGGGCCTGATGATGTCGGCCATGAGCGGCATGATCAAAGCGGAAATCGAAAAGGCGCTCGACAAGGCCCTGGCCTGATTTCCAGCTGTAATGAGATCCCCTGTGGGAGCGAGCTTGCTCGCGATGGCGCAGTGTCAGTCAATATCATTGTCGACTGATGCACCGCCATCGCGAGCAAGCTCGCTCCCACAGTTTTTTGCGTGGCGTTCTCAAAGGTTTATGTCATTTGTTAGGGTGCCGTTTCTAATTTTTCTCCCTACTTTGTGCCAGAGCCCGACACTTACCCGGGCAGTTCCTCAAACCTTCTGCGCGTGAGGTGCACCATGGCCAAAGTTATTTTGAAGAAAAAAATCGACCCGTCGACCGGCACGCTGGGCGACGTCAAATCCTATGCCCGCAAGATCTGGCTGGCAGGCCTGGGTGCCTACGCCAAGGTCGGCCAAGAGGGCAGCGAGTACTTTCAAGAGCTGATCAAGGCTGGTCAGGTTGTTGAAAAGAAAGGCAAAAAGGTAGTCGCTGAGAAGCTTGAAGCGGCCAATGCCGAGATCGATGAAGCCAAGAGTGAAGTCAGCACTTTCAAAGGCAAGGTCGAGGTTCAACTCGACAAGGTCGAGAAGGCGTTCGACACGCGTGTCGCAAGTACCTTGAATCGTATCGGTATTCCGTCTAAACATGACGTTGAGACACTCTCTGCTAAGCTCGATGAGCTGACGGCATTGCTCGAACGTGTCGCGCGTAAATCTTAAGGAGAACGGGATGGCTGTTAAAAAGAAAACCGAAAAAGAAGGCAGCTCGTGGATCGGGAAGGTTGAAGATTACTCCCGAAAAATCTGGCTGGCTGGTTTAGGCGTGTACTCGAAGATCGACACTGACGGCAGCAAACTCTTCGATGCATTGGTTAAGGACGGCGAGAAAGCCGAGAAGCTCACCAAGAGCGCTGTTGGCAAGACTGTCGACGCCGCCAAGGACTCCGCTTCTTCGGCCAAGTCGCGCATCAGCGGCGTGAAAGATCGCGCACTGGGCAAGTGGGATGAGCTGGAAGGTGCTTTCGACAAGCGTCTGAATAGCGCCATTTCGCGTCTGGGCGTACCGAGCCGCAACGAGGTCAAGGCACTGCACAGCAAGGTCGAAACCCTGACCAAGCAAATCGAAAAACTGACCGGTGCGAAGGTTGCGCCTGTTGCGGCGAAAACCGCGGCAGCCAAGCCTGCTGCCAAAACCGCAGCCAAGCCACTGGCAAAAGCAGCGGCTAAACCTGCTGCCAAGCCTGCGGCTAAAACTGCAGCCGCCAAACCGGCCGCAGCCAAACCTGCAGCCAAGCCGGTGGCTGCAAAAGCCGCCGCCAAACCAGCGGCTAAACCGGCCGCCAAGCCTGCAGCGAAAACTGCAGCGGCCAAACCCGCTGCGGCGAAAAAACCAGCGGTGAAAAAGCCGGCAGCTCCAAAGGCCGTTGCGCCAAAACCAGCAGTGGCAGCTGCCAAACCGGCAACGCCGGCCGCTCCGGTCAGCGCTTCGAACTCCGCTACCGCACCGACCCCTGCGGTCACCCCGACTGTCGCGCCAGCTCCATCGACGCCAACCAGTCAGTCCTGATTTTCAGGGCTCAAGAAAACGCCCGGCCTGTGAAGGTCGGGCGTTTTTGTTTGTGTGCGAATCTCTGACCGACACAAGCCCAATGTGGGAGCGAGCTTGCTCGCGATGAGGCCATCACATTCAACATTGATGTTGGCTGATCTGCCGCCATCGCGAGCAAGCTCGCTCCCACAGGGTTGGTGGGTGTCAGGGTTATTCGTGGTCTTCCAGGTACTCCATCGCCATCTGTTCGGTCGCGGCCTTCATCGATGGCAGCAGGTGCGGCGCCACCAGCATCATGATCTGGTAAACCACCAATCGCACTTCGCCCTGACGATCAAGAATCCGCTGATAGTCCAGTGAAAAAAGCAGCGTCATGGTGATCTGCTCCACCAGTTGCCCCAGTGCCTGGGTATCGCTGACCAGCAGCCCTTGCGCCTTCAATCGTGCCAGCAGCGACGCCAGTGTGCGCTTGAGTGCATTGAGCAGGTTGCGAATGCCCTTGGCCAGTTTCGGCAGGCGCCCGGCGAGGTTCGACAGATCCTGGAACAGGAACCGGTAGTGGGACAGGCGTTCGACGATCAGGTGCAGGAACAGCCAGTATTCTTCGGGTGCCAGTTCGGCATCGGCCGGTGGATCGAGCAAGGGGGCCAGTTCGCCCTGGAAACGCTCGAACAGCCCGAGAATCAGAGGCTCCTTGCCGTGGAAGTGGTAGTAGAGGTTGCCCGGGCTGATGCCCATCTCATTGGCAACTTCCATGGTGGAGACATTCGGTTCGCCCTTCTGATTGAACAACTGCAGGGCACATTCGAGGATCCGGTCGCGGGTTTTCATCCAGTCTTCTTAATGATCGGGTCTTGCCACGGCCGACAGTGGCCGTGGCTCGTTGAACGTCAGCGCACGCGCACGTAAGTACCGGGTGCTGCCTCCATCGGTGGATAGTTCTGGTTGCCGAGCGCCATGTGGGTTTCCTTCTGCGCGCCGGAGCGTTCCTGAATCCAGCCAAGCCATTGGGTCCACCAACTGCCATCGACACGCTTGGCGTCGTAGTACCAGGCCCGTGGGTCGCTGCTGAATTTGCCGTTCTCGACGTAGTTGGCTTTCGGGTTGCTCGGCGGGTTGAGGATGCTCTGCACATGGCCGCTGTTGGACAGCACGAAGCGCCGCTCGCCACCGAGCAACAGCGTCGAGCGATACACCGCGTCCCACGGCGTGATGTGATCGTTGATGCCGGCGACGCTGAAGCTGTCGACGGTGACCTTCTGCAAGTCGATCGGTGTGCCACACACTTCCAGGCCGCCCGGGTGAGTCAGCGGGTTGTGCTTGAAGAAGTCCAGCAGGTCACCATGCAGGGCGGCCGGCAGGCGCGTGTTGTCGTTGTTCCAGTAGAGAATGTCGAACGCCGGTGGCTCCTTGCCCAACAGGTAGTTGTTGACGAAGTAGCTCCAGATCAAATCGTTGGGGCGCATCCAGGCGAAGACCTTGGCCATGTCACGGCCGTCCAATACACCTTTCTGATAGGAGCGGCGTTTGGCGGCTTCCAGAGTCTGTTCGTCGGCGAACAGCGTTGCGGGGCTGTCCATCTGGCTGTCGAGCAGGCTCACCAGGTAAGTTGCGCTGGACACCCTGCGCAGCTGCCGTTTGGCCTGCAGGTGTCCTTGCAGCGCGGCAATGGTCAGACCGCCGGCGCAAGCGCCCATCAGGTTGACCTCCCGTGCGCCGGTGATCGCCCGGCAGACATTCATGGCCTCTTCTACGGCTTCCACGTAGGTCGAGAGCCCCCATTCGCGGTGACGCACATCCGGGTTGCGCCAACTGATCATGAAGGTTTGCAGGCCGTTTTTCAGCGCGTACTGGACGAAGCTGTTGTGGGGGCTCAGGTCGAAAATGTAGTACTTGTTGATTTGCGGCGGCACCACCAGCAGGGGCTTGGAATACTGCTTTTCGCTCATCGGTTTGTACTGGATCAACTCCAGCAGTTCGTTGCGAAACACCACGGCTCCGGTGGAGGTGGCGACCGTCTTGCCAACCTCGAATGCTTGCTTGGTGACTTGCCGGGGCAGGCCGTCGTTGTGCAGCAGATCGTCCACCAAATGGCTGATGCCACGCACCAGGCTGTTACCGCCGGAATTGAAGAGCTCCTTGACCGCCAGTGGATTGAGCAGGGTGTTGGAGGGTGATACGGCGTCGTTGAGCAAGGTGAACGCAAAGTGGGCACGGGCGCGGTCGTCCGGGCTCATGTCGCTCTCGTCGATCCAGCTCTTGACCTGTTTCTGCCAGCTAAGATAGGCCTGCAGGCTGCGGCGATAAAACGGGTTGAGGCTCCATGCCGGATCGGTGAAGCGGGTGTCCTGCGGGTTGGTCGGGTGCAGGGTTTCGCCCAGCAGCACACGACCAAGCTGGCCGCCGAGTTTGAGGGCATGTCGGGCACTGTGCACCGGATTGCGCAAGCCATGGGCGGCCACACTACGCAGGGTCGATAACAGATCCCGACCGCGCAGGCCGGTAATCGCACTCTGTGCATTGATGAACGCGGCGGGAGTCGGTAAGGAATCCCTCGCTGGTTTCTCGCGCATGAGTCAACACTCCTTCGTCTTCAGGCTAAAAACAAACACACCGAACCAGAACACCATAGACGCTGTAACGGGTTGTTGCGCGGCGTGGCGTCCTGCCGGCCGCTGATGCAGCGGTTTAGCTGCCCAATGGCGCCGGACGCGGATGCATCACCGCGCGCTGGCGCTCCTCTTCCAGGAATTTCATGATGATCGGGGCCACCGCTTCGGCCCGGGTAATCAGGAACAAATGCCCGTCATCGATGATGTGCAACTGGGCGTTGGGGATCCGCCAGGCCAGCAAGCGCATGTTGACCAACGGGATCAGCGGGTCATCGTCGCCGGCCAGTACCAGGGTCGGCTGGCGGATCTTGTGCAACCAGTGGATGCTGGTCCAGCCGAGGCCGGCGAACAGCTGCCAGTAGTATCCGAGCTTGCCCGCTGAACGCACCTTGGCCGCATGGCTCGCGGCCAGCGTCGGGTCGCGACGGAAAGCGCCGCCGTAGATCATCGGCGCAATGCGGATCACGTGGGACGGTTGGATGTAGCGTCGCGGGCTGGCCATCATCCACAGCACTTTCGGCTTGCCCGGTACCATCACCGCACCCGCCGCCGTTGCCGCCAGCACGAGTTTCTTGCAGCGCTCCGGATAGTCGTAGGCGAACTGTTGAGCCAGGGCACCCCCCCAGGACACGCCGATGACGTTGACCTGCCCGTAGTCGAGATAGTCGAGCATCCGCGCCGTGAGCTTCGCAAGGCTCGGAAAACGATACGGCCGGTTTGGTGTCGACGAACCGCCGACGCCGGGTACGTCGAAGGCGATGACTTCCAGGTCCGGGTCCAGTGCCGCGATGAACGGGAACACCAGCTCCAGGTTGGCGCCGATGCCGTTGAAAATCAGCAGGGGCGTCAAGTGAGGCTTGCCGGGGCGTACCGCCGTGCGGAGCGTCTGGCCATCCAGATCGACGGTACGGAATATGAAGGGTTGCGGCATGCTTCTGGCCCTGTGGGTCGCTTTCTCAAATTCTTCCTCGACCCCTTTGTGGGAGCGAGCTTGCTCGCGATGGCGGAGTGTCAGTCAGCGCATATGCCAAACCTGCCACCGTCATCGCGAGCAAGCTCGCTCCCACAGGGAAGTCGAGGTGTGTCAGTTACCGCTCATGCACATAGGTGCCTGGCGCGGCTTCACCCGCGGGATAGGCCTTGTTGCCCAATTTCAGCGGAGCTTTTTTCAGGTTGCCCGAACGCTGTGCCTGCCACGCCTGCCAGTGCAGCCACCAGGAGTCGGCGTGCTTGGTCGACTCTTCCTGCCAGTCATCGGCATTGACGGGCATTTCAGTGCTGGTCATGTAGCGCGATTTCGGATTGCCCGGCGGGTTCAGAATGCTCTGGATGTGTCCGCTGCTGGACAGCACGAATTCAACGTTGCCCCCGAACAGTTGCGCCGACTTGTAGCAGGAGCGCCACGGGGTAATGTGGTCGCTGGTGCCGGCCAGCGAGAAGATGTCGGCGGTGACCTTCTTCAGATCGATCGGCGTACCGCACACTTCCAGTGCATCGGCACGGGTCAACGGGTTACTTTTGAACATCTCGATCAGGTCGCCATGGAACGCGGCGGGCAACCGGGTGGTGTCGTTGTTCCAGAACAGAATGTCGAATACCGGCGGCTCGTTGCCCAACAGGTAGTTGTTGACCCAGTAGTTCCAGATCAGGTCGTTGGGGCGCATCCAGGCGAAGACTTTCGCCATGTCGCGGCCTTCGAGTACACCGGCCTGGTACGACTGGCGCTTGGCGGCTTCCAGGGTTTGCTCGTCGACGAACAGGGCCACGTCGCTGTCCAGGGTGGTGTCGAGCACGCTGACCAGCAGGGTCAGGGCGTTGACCTTGTTCTCGCCGATTGCCGCGTAGTGGCCCAGCAGCGCGGTGCAGGTGATGCCGCCGGAGCAGGCACCGAGCATGTTCACGTCTTTGCTGCCGGTGATGGCGGTGACCACATCAACCGCTTCCTTGAGCGCTTCGATGTAGGTCGACAGGCCCCACTCGCGCTGCTCCTTGGTCGGGTTGCGCCAGCTGACGATGAAGGTCTGCATGTTGTTGCGCAGGCAGAACCGCGCCAGGCTCTTTTCCGGGCTCAGGTCGAAAACGTAGAACTTGTTGATCTGCGGCGGTACCACCAGCAGTGGGCGCTCATGCACCTGCTCGGTGGTCGGCTTGTACTGGATCAGCTCCAGCACGTCGTTGCGAAAGATCACCGCACCCTCGGTCACGCCAAGGGTTTTGCCGACCTCGAATGCACCCATGTTGACCTGGCTCGGCATGCCGCCGTTATGCACCAGGTCCTTGGCCAGATGCGAGAGGCCATCGAGCAGGCTCTTGCCGCCGGTTTCGAAGAAGCGCTTGACCGCCGCCGGGTTGGCCGCCGTGTTGGTCGGGGCGAAGGCCTCGGTCATGAGGTTGATCACGAAGTGCCCGCGGCTGACGTCCTTGGCCGGCAGGTTACTGTCGTCGATCCAGTCGTGGAGTTCCTTGCGCCACGCCAGGTAGGTTTGCAGATAACGTTTGTAGAGCGGGTTCTGGCTCCAGGCCGGATCCGCGAAACGACGGTCATCGCTGGTCGGCAGCAGCTCGGATTTGCCGAGCAGCACGTTCTTGAGTTCAAGGCCGAAATGAGCGACATGCTTGGCGCTGTGTATCGGTTGCTTGATGGCCTGCCTGAGCACCATTCGAGCAGAAGCCAGTAGATCCTTTCCACGCAGTCCAACGACAGGATTCAGCCCCAAGGTGTTTTCCGAGGCTTGACTCTTCAAGTCATCGTTATTCTTGTTACTCATCTACGACGCTCCATTGTCCTGAGACGAGTACCGGGTCCTGCTGTGTAGTCACACAGCCAATGCCAGGTACTACTGCTCGGGGTGACCGTTAATACTGCATCGCTGCTTTTTTAATGCAGAGAGCACTGCAGGGAACTTGCCAGTTCCATTGGTTACCCGAGTTTAATTTTTTTCGCAAGCAGGCCAATCGGCGGCCCTGGAGCGGAGCATTCAAACAGATGAAATTAGAAAATGCCCTCTAAAGAGCAAGAGGCTCGGATTAGAGCATCAGCCTGACGACGGATTCGTTCGGATCGCGGGTTTTTCCGGCGGCTTTTAGCTCGGCCAGATAATCTTCCCAGAGTGCGTCATAACGTCGCCCCAGCTCGTACAGATATTCCCAGGTGAACAAGCCGCTGTCGTGGCCGTCATCGAAGGTCAATTTCAGTGCGTACTGACCGGCGGGTTCTACCTTGGTCAGTCCTACGTTGATCTTGCCAAATTGCAGGATGGGTTTGCCGTGGCCCTGGACCTCGGCGGAAGGAGAGTGCACGCGCAAGAACTCGGCGGGCAGGGTGTACTCCTCGCCGGACGCGTATTTGAGCGTCAGGGTTTTCGAGGCTTTGTGCAGCTTGATGTCGGTGGGGATCATGGCCAGATGTCCGTCTTGTGCAGAACCTTGTGGGAGCGAGCCTGTGGCGAGGGGGCTTGCCCCCGTTCGACTGCGAAGCAGTCGTAAAACCGATCACCGCATTCTGATTCAGGATCGCGGTGGCTGGTTTTAGGTGCGCTTCGCGCCCCAACGGGGGCAAGCCCCCTCGCCACAGGCTCGCTCCCACAGGATCTCTATCGCTGTAAGTATGGCTTACAGGATATAACGGGACAGGTCTTCGTTCTGTGCCAATTCACCCAGGTGGCTGTTGACGTAGTCGGCGTCGATCTGGATCACCTTGTCGTCATGGGCGCTGGCCAGGTCGCCGGCGCTGAACGACACCTCTTCGAGCAGGCGCTCGAGCAGGGTGTGCAGGCGACGGGCACCGATGTTTTCGGTTTTCTCGTTGACCTGCCAGGCGATCTCCGCGATGCGCTTGATGCCGCTCGGCTGGAACTCGATGCCCAGGCCTTCGGTTTTCAGCAGAGCGCAGTATTGCTCGGTGAGCGAGGCGTGAGGCTCGCTGAGGATGCGTTCGAAATCCTCAGGGGTCAGGGCCTTGAGTTCGACACGGATCGGCAGACGGCCTTGTAGCTCTGGCACCAGGTCGCTCGGCTTGCTCAGGTGGAACGCACCCGAAGCAATGAACAGGATGTGGTCGGTCTTGACCATGCCCAGCTTGGTGTTGACGGTGCAGCCTTCGATCAGCGGCAGCAGGTCGCGCTGCACGCCTTCGCGGGACACATCGACGCCACCGGAATTGCCACGCTTGGCGACCTTGTCGATTTCGTCGATGAACACGATGCCGTGCTGCTCGACCGCTTCCAGGGCCTTGGCCTTCAACTCTTCATCGTTGACCAGGCGACCGGCTTCTTCGTCGCGCACCAGCTTGAGCGCTTCCTTGACCTTGAGCTTGCGGGCTTTCTTCTTGCCCTTGCCCATGTTGGCAAACAGGCTTTGCAACTGGTTGGTCATTTCTTCCATGCCCGGTGGCGCGGAGATATCGACGCCGGTCATTTCGGCGACCTCGATTTCGATCTCCTTGTCATCCAGCTGACCTTCACGCAGGCGCTTGCGGAACAGCTGGCGGGTGTTGGAATCGGCAGTCGGGGCGTCGTCGCTGCTGAAGCC
Organism: Pseudomonas sp. GW821-FHT12A04; assembly: GCF_058807755.1. Taxonomy (NCBI): domain Bacteria; kingdom Pseudomonadati; phylum Pseudomonadota; class Gammaproteobacteria; order Pseudomonadales; family Pseudomonadaceae; genus Pseudomonas; species Pseudomonas sp. GW821-FHT12A04. Next base: position 353,396 of record NZ_JBXAQZ010000001.1, on the reverse strand, counting down.
CATCCGCGCCGGTGGCAGCAATGCATCGAGGATGCGCTCTTCGGCGGCGTCTTCGGCGCGGTGGCGAACCTTGACGATTTCCTGTTCGCGCAGCAGCTTGATCGCGGCATCGGCCAGGTCACGAATGATCGATTCGACGTCGCGGCCGACATAGCCGACTTCAGTGAACTTGGTCGCTTCGACCTTGATGAACGGCGCATTGGCCAGTTTGGCCAGACGACGGGCGATCTCGGTTTTACCGACACCGGTCGGGCCAATCATCAGGATGTTCTTTGGCGTTACTTCAACGCGCAGCTCTTCAGGCAGTTGCATGCGGCGCCAGCGGTTGCGCAGGGCAATGGCGACGGCGCGCTTGGCATCGTCCTGGCCGATGATGTGGCGGTTGAGTTCGTGGACGATTTCACGGGGAGTCATGGACATAATATTCAGTGGACCTCAAGCAAGAATGAGCCGTGGTGCGATGGCTGCACGGGCTTACTCGGCGCAGTCCTGCTCCTCAATGGTCTGGGTGTGGTTGGTGAATACACAGATGTCGCCGGCGATACCGAGGGCGGTTTCGACGATTTCCCGGGCTGACAGGTCGGTCTTTTTCAGCAGCGCGCTGGCCGCGGCCTGGGCGTAGGCGCCACCGGAACCCATGGCGATCAGGCCGTCTTCGGGCTCAACCACATCGCCGTTGCCGGTGATGATCAGGGAGGCGTCCTTGTTGGCGACCGCGAGCATGGCTTCAAGACGGCTCAGGGAACGGTCGGTGCGCCATTCTTTGGCGAGTTCGACGGCGGCGCGCACCAGGTGACCCTGGTGTTTTTCAAGCTGGCCTTCGAAGCGTTCGAAGAGGGTAAAGGCGTCAGCGGTGGCACCGGCAAAACCGGCGATGACCTGACCGTGGTACAGGCGGCGAACTTTTTTCGCGTTGCCTTTCATCACGGTATTACCAAGGGAAACCTGGCCGTCGCCGCCCATGACGACTTTGCCGTGGCGGCGAACTGAAACGATGGTGGTCAAGGGAAGAGTCTCCACGCAGCGGGGCGAAAATGCCTTATGCCCATTCATATGGGGGTGCTGGAGTGGATTTCAACTGAAGGAAGCGGCGGGGGACGAATGGCGTGCAATAACTGTGGTGAGGGGGCTCGCCCCCGTTCGGTCGCGCAGCGGCCGCAAAACCGGTATCCCGGATTTGTCTGAAGCAACGTGGTGTCCGGGTTTGGGGGCGCTTCGCACCCCAGCGGGGGCAAGCCCCCTCGCCACAGGGTTTGTGGGCAACCTCAAGCAAGGTGCCCACAGGGAGGGATCAGCGGCTCTGGCGTTGTTGTAACAACAAATTGCTGAAGCCTGCGCCCGCCAATTGTTTCTGCGCGGTGGTCAGTTGCTCGCGGTTGCTGAACGGCCCGACCAGAACCCGATACCAGGTTTCGTCCTTCACCGTCCCGGACTCAACCGCCACGGCCTGGCCCAGCAGGATGATCTGCGCCCGCACCTTGTCCGCATCGGTCTCTTTGCGGAACGAGCCAGCCTGCAGGAAAAACTTCGTCACAGGCGCAGCCTTGACCGGTGGTGCAGGAGGCGGAGTAATCCCGGCCAAGGCAGCCTGGGCCCGTGCGGTGTCGATCTTCGCCGCTTCGGCCGGGGTGACCGGCGTGGTCGGGATGGCAGGCACTTGCGGCGTCGGCAGGGTTTTTTCCGGCACGGCATCCGGCGGCACGATGACTTCCGATTCCGGCAGCAAGGTGTAGAAGTCGTACTTCGGCTTCACCGGTTGCGTCGGGCTCGGCGGGGTCTTGTTGGCCTCGGCGATCTTGCTGGCTTTCTGCTGTTGCTGTTGCTCGACCTTTTCACGCTTGACCGTGTCGCTGCCCTTGCCCGGCTCCAGTTTCATCAAAAACACAAGGAACGCACCGACCGTGAGGCCGATGACCATCCACAACCAACCCGGAATCGGTTGCTTTGCAGGAGCTTGGTAACGGCTGGCGCCACGCTTGGGTGCAGGTTTTTTCTTGGCAGCCAACTTACATACGCTCCAGAGTTTCCAGGCCCAAGAGTTCCAGGCCTTGCTTGAGGGTGCGTCCGGTCAGCGCGGCGAGGCGCAGGCGGCTCTGCATTTGTGCCGGGGTATCGGCGGCGAGGATCGGGCAGTTCTCGTAGAAGCTGGAGAACAGGCCGGCGACGTCGTACAGGTAAGTGCAAAGGATGTGCGGGGTGCCTTTTTCGGACACGTTGTTCAGGATTTCGCCAAACTGCGCGAGCTTCGCCGCGAGTTCATGTTCGTGCGCCGCTTCGAGGACGATCTGGCCGTCGACTTCACTGAAGTCCTTGCCGAGCTTGCGGAACACACCGGCCACGCGGGTGTAGGCGTACAGCAGGTACGGCGCGGTGTTGCCTTCGAAGTTGAGCATCAGGTCGAAGTTGAAGCTGTAGTCGCTGGTGCGATGCTTGGACAGGTCGGCGTACTTCACTGCGCCGATGCCCACCACCTTGGCGATGTTGCGCAACTCGGCTTCGGCCAGCTCCGGGTTCTTGTCTTTCACCAGGGTATAGGCGCGTTCCTGGGCTTCGGTCAGCAGGTCGATCAGCTTCACGGTGCCGCCATCACGGGTTTTGAACGGACGACCGTCCGCGCCGTTCATGGTGCCGAAGCCCATGTGTTCCATTTCCATCGGATGGGTCACGAAACCGGCCTTGCGCGCCACGGCGAACACTTGCTGGAAGTGCAGGGCCTGACGCTGGTCGACGAAGTACAGCGCACGATCGGCCTTGAGCTTGCCGCTGCGGTAGCGCACGGCCGCCAGGTCGGTGGTGGCGTAGAGGTAGCCGCCGTCAGCCTTGACGATGATCACCGGCAGCGGGTCGCCGTCGGCGTTCTTGAACTCGTCGAGGAACACGCATTGGGCGCCGTTGCTCTCGACCAGCATGCCTGCGGCCTTCAAGTCGTTGACCACGTTGATCAGGTCGTCGTTGTAGGCGCTTTCGCCCATCACGTCGGCCATGGTCAGTTTAACGTTGAGCAGTTCGTAGATCTTCTGACAGTGGGACAGCGAGATGTCCTTGAACTTGGTCCACAGGGCCAGGCAATCGGCGTCGCCGGCCTGCAACTTGACCACCAGGCCACGGGCACGGTCGGCGAACTCTTCGGATTCGTCGAAGCGTTGCTTGGCGGCGCGGTAGAAGTTCTCCAGGTCCGACAGCTCGTCGCTGGTGATCGGGTTTTCCTGCAGGTAAGCCATCAGCATGCCGAACTGGGTGCCCCAGTCGCCGACGTGGTTCTGACGGATCACGGTGTCGCCGAGGAACTCCAGCACGCGGGCCACGCCGTCGCCGATGATGGTCGAGCGCAGGTGACCGACGTGCATCTCCTTGGCCAGGTTCGGTGCCGACAGGTCGACCACGGTGCGCTGCACCGGGCCGGCCTTGCGTACGCCGATGTGGGTGTCGGCCAGGGCCGCGTCCAGGCGCGAGGCCAGGGCGTCGGTGTTCTGGAAGAAGTTCAGGAAGCCCGGGCCGGCGATTTCGGTCTTGGCGACATTTTCGTCAGCCGGCAGGGCGGCGATGATTTTTTCCGCCAGGTCGCGGGGCTTCATGCCGGCGGGCTTGGCCAGCATCATGGCGATGTTGCTGGCGAAATCGCCGTTCTTCTTGTCGCGGGAGTTTTCCACCTGGATCGCCGGCGACAGGCCTTCAGGCAACACACCTTCGTTGACGAGTTGGGTGATGGCTTGTTGGATCAGCTGGCGAATGGTGTCTTTCATGGTCTTCTCTTTCGACCGCAGGCGCGGCGGCGCATCATGCGCTGGTGGAAAAACTGGGCATTATCCGTTGCGAAGACGGGCTTGCCAACCTTAGCAGGCAGGATGTGGATGTGTGGTGACAATTAGGGCCTCTTCGCGAGCAAGTCGAATCGTCGCACCGCCGCTCCCGCAGGTTTTGAGGTGGATACAAAATTTAGTTCCACCAGAGAACCACTGTGGGAGCGAGCTTGCTCGCGATGGCAATCTCCAAATTAATACAAATCGACCGGATCAACATCCAAGGACCAACGCACCGCCCGCCCGCTCGGCATCTGCTCCAGCACCAGCAACCAACTGGCCAGCAATCGATGCAAGGGTGCTCGCGCCGCAGCCTGTACCAACAGTTGCGCACGGTAACGCCCGGCCCGGCGCTCCATCGGTGCCGGGACCGGTCCCAATAATTCGATCCCGGTCAGATTCTGCTCGGCCAGCAAACGCTCCGCCTCGCTGCAAGCCTCATCCAGGAAGCCTTCGGCCTGACCCGGTTTATGCGCCTCGGCCCGCAGCAGCGCCAGGTGCGCAAACGGCGGCAGACCGGCCGCGCGGCGTTCGCTCAAGGCCTGTTCGGCAAAGGCGAAATAGCCTTGCTCGGTCAATTGCACCAGCAGCGGATGGTCGGCCAGGTGCGTCTGGATAATCACCTTGCCCGGCTCCTCGGCGCGACCTGCGCGGCCGGCGACCTGCACGATCAATTGAGCCATGCGCTCGCTGGCGCGGAAGTCGCCGGAGAACAGGCCGCCGTCGGCGTCGAGGATCGACACCAGCGTCACCCGTGGAAAGTGGTGACCTTTGGCAAGCATCTGCGTGCCGATCAGGATGCACGGCTGGCCTTTTTGAATGGTCGCGAACAACTGGTTCATCGCATCCTTGCGCGATGTGCTGTCGCGGTCGACCCGCAGCACCGGATAGTCCGGGAACAGAATCGCCAGGCGCTCCTCGGCCCGTTCGGTGCCGGCGCCAACGGGGCGCAGATCGACCTTGTTGCACTTCGGGCACTGGCGCGGCACGCGTTCGACGTAGCCGCAATGGTGGCAGCGCAACTCGCCGTAACGCTGGTGCACGGTCATTCGCGCGTCACAGCGCTGGCACTCGGACATCCAGCCACAGTCATGACACAGCAGGGTCGGGGCGAAGCCGCGGCGGTTGAGGAACACCAGGACTTGCTGTCCGGCGGCCAGAGTCTGGCCGATGGCTTGTTGCATCGGCCCGGAAATGCCGCTGTCCAGCGGGCGGCTTTTCACGTCCAGACGCAGGAAGCGCGGCTGTTTGGCGCCGCCGGCTCGCTCGTTCAAGCGCAGCAGCCCGTAACGGCCGGTGTAGGCGTTGTGCAGGCTTTCCAGCGAAGGGGTGGCGGAGCCGAGGACAATCGGAATGTTTTCCTGTCGCGCCCGCACCAATGCCAGATCACGGGCGTGGTAGCGCAAACCTTCCTGCTGTTTATAGGAGCCGTCGTGCTCTTCGTCGATGATGATCAGGCCGGGGTTCTTCATCGGTGTGAACAGGGCCGAGCGGGTGCCGATAATGATGTCGGCCTCACCGTCCCGCGCGGCCAGCCAGGCCTCGAGGCGTTCGCGGTCATTGACCGCCGAATGGATCAGCGCGATACGGGCATTGAAACGCTGTTCGAAGCGCGCCAGGGTCTGCGGGCCGAGGTTGATTTCCGGGATCAGCACCAGCGCCTGCTTGCCGGCCTCGAGGGTTTCGCGGATCAACTGCAAATAGACTTCGGTCTTGCCGCTGCCGGTGACGCCGGCCAGCAGGAACGCGTGATAACTGTCGAAGCCGGCGCGAATCGCCTCATAGGCGGCGCGCTGCTCCGGGTTTAGGGGGAGTTCCGGTTGCGCCAGCCAGTGTTCGTGGCGTGCGCCCGGGGCGTGCCGGCGGATCTCGACCTGCACCAGGTCCTTGGCCAGCAGCAAATCCAGGCTGTCCTTGCTCAGCATCAGTTTGCTCAGCAATTGATGGGCGACGCCATGGGGATGTTGGGCCAGTGTGGCCAGGGCTTCACGCTGGCGCGGGGCGCGGGCGATGCGCGGATCGTCGAGGCTGGCCCCCGGCGCGGCGGACCAGAAGCGCTCCTGGCGTGCTTCGGCTAATTCACCCTGGCGCAGCAAAACCGGCAGCGCCCAGCTCAAGGTGTCGCCGAGGCTGTGCTGGTAATACTGGGATGTCCACAGGCACAGCTTGAACAGCGCGGGCGGCAGCGGTGGCGTAGCGTCGAGCAGGGCCAGGGCCGGCTTGAGTTTCTCGACCGGCACTTCGCTGGTGTCGGTGACTTCTACCAGAATACCGATCATCTCCCGTCGGCCGAACGGTACCCGCAGGCGCATGCCGGGGTGCAACTGGGCGCGCAGGACGCCAGCCGGAGCGCGGTAGTCGAACAGGCGGCGCAGCGGCGAAGGCAGGGCGAGGCGCAAAATGGCGTCGGGCACGCGGGGGATCTCGATCAGCGGAAGATAAAAGCGGGGTTGCATGTCCCCCTGTGGGAGCGAGCTTGCTCGCGATAGCGCCGTGTCAGGCAACGCATATGCCGAATGACACACCCTCATCGCGAGCAAGCTCGCTCCCACAGGGATCGCGTATTGGGCCGGGAGCCTAGCAGACGGTCGGTCTCAGGGACAGCTTGCGTGATTGGCATTGTCTGGTAGAATCCGCGGCCTAATTACGTGCGGTATTCAACAATAGTGTTGGGTGGCGGCACGCTAGCCTGAGGAAGACACCATGAAAGCTGATATCCATCCAGAATACCCAGCAGTTGCTGTTACCTGCAGCTGCGGCAACAAGTTCGAAACCCGTTCGACCTTCGGCAAAGCCCTGGCGATCGACGTTTGCAACGAATGCCACCCGTTCTACACCGGTAAGCAGAAGACTCTGGACACTGGCGGCCGCGTACAGCGCTTCGCCGACCGTTTCGGTGCTTTCGGCGCGAAAAAGGCCTAAGGCCAATCAACTTGGGAAGCCGTTCCGGTTTTTCCATGCTGATGAAAAAGGCGTCCCTCGCGGGCGCCTTTTTTATGTCCGCGATTTGGCTATCCGGCGCCCAGGCGTTTTGCCCGGCACCCAGCGGCCTGGCGCCCGTCGCGGTGCAGCGGGTGGTGGACGGCGACACCCTGCGCCTGAGCGATGGCCGCAGTGTGCGCATGATCGGCTTGAACACGCCGGAGCTGGGCAAGAATGGCCGTTCCGACGAACCGTTCGCCGTGGTCGCGCGCAAGCGACTCGAAGCCCTGGTGGCGGCTAGCGACGGGCAGGTTGGTTTGCTGCCTGGCAAAGAAGGCAAGGACCATTACGGCCGCACCCTGGCTCATGTCTACGGTGCCAATGGCGCCAACCTCGAAGCGCAAATGCTCGCCGAAGGCCTGGGTTTTCAGGTGGCCGTGGCGCCGAATGTCGATCTGGTCATCTGTCAGCAAGCTGCAGAAACCAGCGCTCGACAGGCCGGGCTCGGTGTATGGCGCCAGTCGCCTGTACTGAAGGCGGAGCAGATCAGCACTTCCGGTTTCGCCGTGCTCAGCGGTCGTGTGAGCAAGGTTCAACGCAATCGCGGCGGGGTTTGGATCGAGTTACAGGATTCGGTTGTATTGCGCGTTGCACCCAATTTGCTGGGGCGGTTTGATACGGCCTTGCTGGAAAGGCTCGAAGGCAAGCAGATCGAGGCGCGCGGTTGGGTGCTGGATCGTTCGCGACGTGGCGGACTGAAAGAAGGTCAGGCGCGCTGGATGTTGCCCTTGACCGACCCGGCGATGTTTCAAGTCGTGCAGTGATAAAAAATTGTAGACATTTTTTGCGCTGATTGTGAACAGTCTAACCCTTGTGTGCCGTGGCTCTTGGCCCAAAGTCGTAGGGCCGGGTGCTTGACAGGGGTGACCAGTCAGTCTTGTGGGGACTTTGCGAGGCGCGTATCCTCGCTGACCAGTCTGTCCAACAGTAAAAAGCGGAATGCCAAAATGTCTGATCTGAAAACTGCCGCTCTCGAATATCACGCCAATCCTCGTCCAGGGAAGCTGAGTGTCGAGCTCACCAAGGCCACTGCTACCGCTCGCGACCTGTCGCTGGCCTACAGCCCGGGCGTAGCCGAACCAGTACGCGAGATCGCCCGCGATCCTGAACTGGCCTACAAGTACACCGGCAAAGGCAACCTGGTTGCAGTCATTTCCGATGGCACCGCGATTCTCGGTCTGGGTAACCTCGGCCCATTGGCTTCCAAGCCAGTGATGGAAGGCAAGGGCGTACTGTTCAAGCGCTTCGCCGGCATCGACGTTTTCGACATCGAAGTCGACTCCGAAAGCCCGCAAGCCTTCATCGACACCGTCAAGCGCATCTCCATCACCTTCGGTGGCATCAACCTGGAAGACATCAAGGCACCAGAGTGCTTTGAAATCGAGCGCGCTCTGATCGAGCAGTGCGATATTCCGGTATTCCACGATGACCAGCACGGCACCGCTATCGTGACCGCCGCCGGCATGATCAACGCCCTGGAAATCGCTGGCAAAACCCTGCCGGAAGCCAAGATCGTCTGCCTGGGTGCCGGCGCTGCCGCCATCTCCTGCATGAAGTTGCTGGTGAGCATGGGCGCCAACATCGAAAACATCTACATGGTCGACCGCACCGGCGTGATCCACTCCGGCCGTGACGACCTGAACCAGTACAAGGCTGTGTTCGCTCACGCGACCGACAAGCGCACCCTGGCTGACGCCCTGCAAGGCGCTGATGTGTTCGTTGGTCTGTCCGGCCCGAACCTGCTGAGTGCTGAAGGCCTGCTGTCGATGGCGCCTAACCCGATCGTGTTCGCCTGCTCGAACCCTGATCCGGAAATCTCCCCGGAGCTGGCGCACGCTACCCGTAGCGACGTGATCATGGCCACCGGTCGTTCCGACTACCCGAACCAGGTCAACAACGTACTGGGCTTCCCGTTCATTTTCCGCGGTGCCCTGGACGTTCGCGCCAAGCGCATCAACGAAGAAATGAAAGTGGCTGCGGCCAACGCCCTGCGTGAACTGGCCAAGCTGCCGGTACCTCAGGAAGTGTGCGACGCCTACGGCGGCATCAAGCTGGAATTCGGTCGTGAGTACATCATTCCGAAGCCAATGGATGCCCGTCTGATCACCCTGATCTCCGATGCCGTGGCCAAAGCTGCCATCGAGACCGGTGTGGCGACCCTGCCGTATCCGAAGAACTACCCGCTCAAAAGCGTGGATGACGTGTTCAACGGCTAAGCCGTTGTAGCGCTTCAACGAAAAGCCCCGGCTTGTGAGAGTCGGGGCTTTTTTGTGCCTGAAGGTTTTGTGTGGTTTCTGATGGCCTCTTCGCGAGCAAGCCCGCTCCCACATTGGAATGCGTACCCCTGTGGGAGCGAGCTTGCTCGCGATGGCGATATGACAGGAAACCCGGATGCAAAAAAGCCCCGCCTTCTACAGAAGAGCGGGGCTTTATGTTGGTCCTGCAATCAGAACAAATCGATCGGCGCCGCTTCATCTGCCGGCAGTGGGCTGCCAGGTGCCAGACCGTTGCCCAGCTCGTTCCCGGACGGTGGCGTATCTTCGACCTTGAACAGTTCAAAGTAGGCCCCCGGGGTGCCCGGGCTAGCCGCGCGACCGCTGATCGGATCGACTCGCAGACTGAGGATGCCTTCGGGCTCCGGTTGAGTATGCGGTGGTTTGCCTTTGAGCGCGGCGCCCATGTAGTTCATCCAGATCGGCAGCGCGACGGTGCCGCCGAATTCCTTGCGACCCAGGCTTTCCGGTTGATCGAAGCCGGTCCACACGGTCGTCACGTAATCGGCGTTGTAGCCGGAGAACCAGGCGTCCTTGGATTCGTTGGTCGTACCGGTCTTGCCGGCAATGTCAGGGCGGCCCAGGGCGAGCGCGCGGCGACCGGTGCCGAGCTTGATCACATCCTCAAGCATGCTGTTGAGGATGTACGTGGTGCGCCCATCAACGATGCGTTCGGCCACGGCGGGTGCTTGTGGTGTCGGCGTAGTGTCCGGTGCCTCGCCCGGCGTTGCGTTGACCGTGAAGGCTTGGGCGGCTGGCACGGCAATGCCATCGCTGGCAGCGCCGCCCTGAGGCACGCTCGGCGGGTTGGCGACGAACAGCGTGTCGCCGTTGCGGCTTTCGATCTTGTCGATGATGTACGGGGTGATCTTGTAGCCGCCGTTGGCGAAGGCGCTCCAGCCGGTGGCGATTTCCATTGGCGTCAGGGTCGCAGTGCCCAGTGCCAGGGACAGGTTGGGTGGCAGGTCCTGTTTGTTGAAGCCGAAGCGCGTGATGTAGTCGATGGTCTTGCCGACGCCCATCGCTTGCAGCAAGCGGATCGACACCAGGTTGCGCGACTTGTACAGCGCTTCACGCAGGCGAATCGGGCCGAGGAAGGTGTTGGTGTCGTTCTTCGGGCGCCAGACCTTGTCCAGGTACTCGTCGACGAACACGATCGGTGCGTCGTTCACCAGGCTGGAGGCGGTGTAGCCGCTATCCAGTGCGGCGGCGTAGACGAACGGTTTGAAGCTCGAGCCCGGCTGGCGCTTGGCCTGCAATGCGCGGTTGTAGTTGCTCTGCTCGAAGGCGAAGCCCCCGACCAGCGAACGAATGGCGCCGTTCTGTGGGTCCAGGGACACCAGAGCGCCTTGGGCCTGCGGGATCTGGCTGAACTTCAGCGAATTGTCCGGCTGACGCTGCACGCGAATCAGATCGCCGACCTGGGCCACGTCCGAGGGTTGTTTCGGGTTGGCGCCCATGCTGTTGGTGTTCAGGAACGGCCGGGCCCACTTCATGGTGTCCCAGTTCACGTGTTCCTGACCGGTGCGGGTCAGCACCTGCAGGCCGGTCTTGTCGACCTGGGTCACGATGGCCGGTTCCAGGCCGCTGATGATGCGTTGTTTGGTCAGCTCGGTTGCCCAGGCCTCGCGGGTCTTGCCCGGCAGCCGCGACTCTGGCCCGCGATAGCCGTGACGCTGGTCGTAGGTCATCAGGCCTTCGTGGACCGCGGTGTTGGCCAGCTCCTGGAGGTCGCTCGGTACCGTGGTCGTGACGCGGAAGCCTTCGGTATACGCGTCGCTACCGTAACGCCCGACCATTTCGGCACGGGCCATTTCGGCGATGTACGGGGCGTTCACTTCCGGGGTCGGCACGTGATAGCTGGCGTTCAGTGGCTCGTTGACTGCAGCGGTGTAGTCGGCCTCGCTGATTTTTCCGAGCTTGTACATGCGCCCCAGGATCCAGTCGCGACGCTCCTTGCTGCGCGCCGGGTTGGCCAGCGGGTTGAAGCGCGACGGCGCCTTGGGCAGGCCGGCGATCATCGCCATCTGCGCCAGGCTGACATCGCGAATCGATTTGCCGTAATAGACCTGCGCCGCCGCCTCGATGCCGTAGGCGCGGTTACCCAGATAGATCTTGTTGACGTACAGCTCGAGGATCTCGTCCTTGGTCAGCTGCTGTTCGATCTGCAGGGCCAGCAGGATCTCGGTGGTCTTGCGTGAAAAGCTGCGTTCGCTGGTCAGGAAGAAGTTCTTCGCCACCTGCATGGTGATCGTGCTGCCGCCGGACTGGATGTGTCCGCTTTTGACCAGTTGGGTCGCGGCACGCATCAGGCTGCTCGGATCGACGCCGTAGTGGTTGGCGAAATTGTCGTCTTCAGCACTTAGTAACGCATTGATGAAATTGGGGGGAATGTCGGCGAAACGGATCGGTGTACGGCGCATTTCGCCAAATTCTGCGATCAACTTGTTATCGCTGCTGTAGACCCGCAAAGGGATCTGCAACTGGATGCTTCTCAGCGCCTCCACGGACGGTAGTCCGGGACTAAGGTAAAGGTACGCCCCGCTCAGACCCAGAAGGAGTCCGCAGAAAACCGCGACGATGGACCAACCGAAAAACTTCAGCAGACGAATCAAGGCTTTTGGATATCCAGGGTAAAAAATGAATTGGGCAACAGGGTTCAGGCTAAACGAGAACGACCCGCGCTTGAGCAAAAGCGGAAAAAAACGCTGGGCATTATAAGCATTTTTCTGATCGGGAGCGTGGCTGGCGCTGCTGTCAAGACGGGTGGATTGAACGCAATGGACATTGCAGAGTCCGTAACTCACGGAAAGTCATAGGGAATTGGTAGTGCCAGGACTCTTCAAGAAAAAATCCAATACGCTGCTGGGAATCGACATCAGTTCCACCTCGGTGAAACTTCTTGAGTTGAGCCGTCAGGGTGAGCGCTATCGGGTCGAGGCCTATGCGGTCGAGCCATTGCCGGTCGGCGCGGTGATCGAAAAGAATATTGCCGAGCTCGAAGGTGTGGGGCTGGCGATCACTCGCGCGCTGGCCAAGGCCAGAACCGCCCTCAAGAACGTGGCCGTGGCCGTGGCGGGCTCAGCGGTGATCACCAAGACCATCGAGATGGATGCCGGTCTTTGCGAAGACGAAATGGAAAGCCAGCTGAAAATCGAGGCTGACCAGTACATTCCTTATCCCCTGGACGAAGTCGCGATCGACTTTGAAGTCCAGGGCACCTCCGGGCGTAATCCTGAGCGCGTCAACGTGCTGCTCGCCGCTTGTCGCAAGGAAAACGTCGAAGTCCGCGAGGCCGCCCTGGCCCTGGCGGGGCTGACCGCCCGCGTGGTCGATGTCGAGGCCTACGCGCTGGAGCGTTCATTCGAACTTCTGTCCAGTCGATTCGCGGTTTCCGAGAAACCTTTGACGGTCGCAGTGGTGGACATCGGCGCCACCATGACCACCCTGAGCGTGCTGCACAACGGGCGGATTATCTACACCCGCGAACAACTGTTCGGCGGTCGGCAACTGACCGAGGAAATCCAGCGTCGCTACGGCCTGACGCTGGAGCAGGCGGGGCTGGCGCAAAAGAAGGGCGGGTTGCCGGATGACTATGCCGCTGAGGTCTTGCAGCCATTTCGAGAGGCGCTGGTGCAGCAGGTGTCGCGCTCGTTGCACTTCTTCCTTGCTGCCGGCCAGTACAGCGCCGTCGACCATGTCCTGCTGGCCGGCGGTACGGCGTCGATCCCGGGGCTGGACCGTTTGATCGAGCAGCAATTGGGCACGCCGACCCAGGTCGCGAACCCGTTTTGCGAAATGACTCTGGGCAGCAAGGTCAATGGCGCTGCCCTGGCGAGTGATGCCCCGGCGTTGATGATCGCCTGCGGTCTGGCCCTCAGGAGCTTCGACTGATGGCACGGATCAACCTTTTACCCTGGCGCGAGGAGCGACGTGAAGTCCGCCGCAAGCGCTTCCTGCTGGTCCTGGTGGCGGCAATGGTGGGCGCGATGGGGGCGGTGCTGGTTGCGAACCAGGTCATTAGCGGTGCCATCGACCAGCAAGTCGCCCGTAACGATTACATCGGCAAGCAAGTCGCCGTGGTCGATGAGCGAATCAGCCAGATCAATGATCTCAAGGCGCGCCGTCAGCAATTGGTCGAGCGCATGGCTGTCATCCAGGGCCTGCAAGGCAATCGCCAAATCAGCGGGCGAATATTTGACCAGTTGGCGAGAGCCCTGCCCGACGGCGTGTATTTCACCGAAGTGAAAATGACCGCAAAGACCTTGTCCATCACCGGTGCCGCGCAATCCAACAACCGCGTTTCAGAATTGATGCGCAACCTCGAGGCATCAGACTGGTTCGATGCGCCGAGCCTGACCGAAGTCAAGGCCATGGCTGCCGGCCAGTTGGAGCAGGCAAACGTCTTCCAGTTGACCGTCCGCCAGACTCAACCCGCAACACCGGAGGGGGGCAAATGAGTCTGTCCGAATGGTTCGAAGGGCTGCGCAAGATCGACATCAATGATCTGGATACCAGCAACATGGGCGCCTGGCCGCCGGCGATCAAGTGTCTGGTGGCTGCTTTGCTCGTGCTTCTGGTGATGGCCTTTAGCTATAACTTTTCCACCCGCGACCTTGTGAGCCAGCTCGATCTCAAGCGCGAGGAAGAGTCGACACTCAAGGAGCAGTTCGCCAGCAAGGCCCGCATGGCGGCGAACCTGGATCTCTATACCCGGCAGTTGAAAGAGATGGAGAACACCTTCGTCGTGCTGTTGCGGCAACTGCCCAGCGATACCGAAGTGCCCGGCTTGCTCGAAGACATCACGCGTACGGGCCTCGGCAGTGGCCTGGAGTTCGAAGAGATCAAGTTGCTGCCGGAGGTGGCCCAGCCGTTCTACATCGAGCTGCCGATCCAGATCACGGTCACCGGGGATTACCACGACCTGGCCACCTTCGTCAGTGGTGTGGCCGGGTTGCCGCGAATCGTTACCTTGCACGATTTCGATCTGGCTCCTGTCAGCCCTGAGGGTGGTCCGAAACTGCGCTTGACCATCCTCGCCAAGACCTACCGCTACAACGACAAGGGACAGCATCAATGAGCCCGGCACGTAGTTTTTCGGTGGTGGTATTGCTGTCTGCCCTGTCCGGTTGTGGCGGGGGGGATGACTACACCGATCTGGACGCGTACATGAACGAAATGCGCCTGCACGGGCCGGGGAAGATTGAACCAACGCCAGTATTCCAGTCTTACCCTGCATTCACTTACAACGCGGCGAATCTGCGCAGCCCGTTTTCGCCGCAGATCAGCACCGATCTGGCGGCCCGGCGGCGGGGTTCGGGTAACGTCAAGCCCGACCCGGGTCGGGTCAAACAATACCTCGAAGGCTTCAACATCGAGCAGTTTGAAATGGTCGGCACCCTTTCCAATGCAACGGGCTCCTATGCCCTGCTGCGCGGGGCGGGTGGGGTGCACCGGCTGAAAGTCGGCGATTACCTGGGGCGTAACCACGGACGGATCGTTGCGATCAGTGGCTCTCAAGTCGATATGGTTGAAATTGTCCCCGATGGTCAGGGTGCGTGGCTGGAGCGTCCCCGGACCATCCCTTTGAAAGAGCACTCATAGTGGAACTCCAATAATGAATAGGATTCTTTCCACCGTCGGCCTTTCGCTATGGATAGCGTTGTTGTCGCCGATGGTACAAGCGGCCAATCTCAAGGCGCTGGATGTCGCAGCGCTGCCGGGTGACCGTGTCGAGTTGAAGTTGTTGTTCGATGCGCCGCCCCCGGTGCCCCACGGCTACACGACGGATTCGCCAGCCCGGATTGCCCTGGATTTGCCGGGTGTCGCCAGTCAGCTGGCGAGCAAGACTCACGATCTCGGCAGTGGAAATGCCCGAAGTGCGACGGTGGTGGAGGCCCGGGACCGTACGCGATTGATCATCAACCTGACCCAGCCGGCCCCGTACGACTCGCGAATAGAAGGTAACAATCTGCTGGTTGTTGTCGGGCAGGGAGTCAAACCGTCGATATCCAGGCCGGCGGCGGTAGCAGCGCCGGTTCCGGCACGAGCCGTCGCGACGGCGGGCAAGGCCATTCGGGGTGTGGATTTCCAGCGGGGGACCCAGGGCGAAGGCAGCGTGGTGATCGACTTGTCGGATCCATCGATTGCGCCCGACATACAAGAGCGCGAAGGCAGGATCATCGTCGGATTTGCCAAGACCTTATTGCCCGAGCGATTGCGCGTGCGCCTGGACGTGAAGGATTTCGCCACGCCCGTGCAGTTCGTCAATGCCAGCGCGAGCGGCGATCGAGCCACCATCAGCATTGAGCCCGGCGGCACGTTCGATTACTCGACCTATCAGACTGACAATAAGCTCACGGTCAGCGTTCGCCCGGCGACGGTCGACGAACTGCAAAAACGCAATGCCGGGCAACAGGCCTACAGCGGCGAGAAGCTATCGCTGAACTTCCAGGACATCGATGTGCGCTCGGTGCTGCAACTGATCGCCGATTTCACCAACCTCAATCTGGTGGCCAGCGACACGGTCCAGGGGGGAATTACCCTGCGCTTGCAGAACGTGCCGTGGGATCAGGCGCTGGATCTGGTGCTGAAAACCAAGGGGCTGGACAAGCGCAAGGTCGGCAATGTCCTGCTGGTTGCGCCGGCCGATGAAATTGCTGCCCGTGAGCGTCAGGAGCTCGAATCGCAGAAGCAGATTGCCGATCTGGCGCCGTTGCGTCGGGAGCTGTTGCAGGTCAATTACGCCAAGGCGGCGGATATCGCCAAGCTCTTCCAGTCGGTGACCAGTGCCGAAGCGAAACCCGACGAACGGGGATCAATCACCGTCGATGAACGCACCAACAACATCATTGCCTACCAGACCCAGGACCGGCTGGATGAGCTGCGCAGGATCGTCACGCAGCTGGATATTCCTGTGCGTCAGGTGATGATCGAGGCGCGCATTGTCGAAGCCAACGTCGACTATGACAAAAGCCTCGGGGTGCGCTGGGGTGGTTCGATACAGAACAAGGGCAACTGGAACACCTCCGGCGTCAGCAATGGACTCAATGGGTCATCGACCATTGGCACGCCCGGCAGTACCAGCACCAACTCACCGTTCGTCGACATGGGCGTAGCCAACAACACCTCGGGAATCGGCATCGCCTTCATCACCGATAACGTCTTGCTGGACCTGGAGCTGACGGCCATGGAGAAAACCGGCAACGGGGAAATCGTCTCGCAGCCCAAGGTGGTCACGTCCGACAAGGAAACCGCCAAAATCCTCAAGGGCACGGAAATTCCCTATCAGGAAGCCAGCTCCAGTGGCGCGACTTCGGTGTCGTTCAAGGAGGCTTCGCTGTCGCTGGAAGTGACACCGCAGATCACACCCGACAACCGGATCATCATGGAAGTCAAGGTGACCAAGGACGAACCGGACTACCTGAACAAGGTTCAGGATGTACCCCCCATCAAGAAAAACGAAGTCAACGCCAAGGTCCTGGTCAACGATGGCGAGACCATCGTCATTGGTGGTGTTTTCTCAAATACTCAGAGCAAGGTTGTAGATAAGGTGCCATTTCTTGGCGATGTGCCGTATCTTGGCCGCCTTTTCCGGCGTGATGTGGTTTCGGAGAAAAAATCCGAGCTGTTGGTATTCCTCACTCCGCGTATCATGAATAATCGGGCGATTGCTGTGAGTCATTGATTCTGTGCGAAATTTGATTCTTGTTGGACCGATGGGTGCTGGAAAAAGCACCATCGGCCGGTTGCTGGCCAAAGAGCTGCGCCTGCCATTCAAAGATTCCGATAAGGAAATTGAATTGCGCACGGGCGCCAATATCCCTTGGATCTTCGATAAGGAAGGCGAACCGGGTTTTCGTGATCGCGAGCAGGCAATGATTGCCGAGCTGTGCGATTGCGACGGTGTGGTGCTGGCGACAGGCGGGGGCGCGGTCATGCGCGAAGCCAATCGTCGGGCACTGCATGCCGGTGGGCGGGTGGTTTATCTGCATGCGTCAGTCGAGCAGCAGGTCGGCCGCACGTCCCGCGACCGCAATCGGCCATTGCTGCGCACCGCCGATCCGGCCAAGACCCTGCGGGATCTGCTGGCGATCCGCGATCCGCTTTATCGGGAAATTGCCGACCTGGTGGTCGAAACCGATGAGCGGCCGCCACGAATGGTCGTACTCGACATTCTAGAGCGTCTGCAGCAGTTACCACCCCGTTAAAGCGCCGCGCGAAATGCGCTATCCTCGGCGTCCCGCCATGACCGTTCGAGGTTGTGGCGGATGGCTACCGAACGGCGTCACACCAGCAGAGGCCGTGGATATTCGTTAACTCAAGGCAGTACGCCTGATTCCATCTTCACTGTGGGGACACATGCAGACACTCAAGGTCGATCTAGGCGAGCGCAGCTACCCGATTCATATTGGCGAAGGTTTGTTGGATCAGCCCGAGCTGCTGGCCCCGCACATTCGCGGACGGCAAGTAGCGATCATCTCCAACGAGACTGTTGCGCCGCTCTATCTCGAGCGTCTGACCCGCAGCCTGGCCCAGTTCTCGGTGATATCCGTGGTACTGCCCGACGGCGAAGCCTTCAAGACCTGGGAAACCCTGCAACTGATTTTCGACGGTCTGCTGACCGCCCGGCATGACCGCCGCACCACGGTGATCGCCCTTGGCGGCGGTGTGATCGGTGACATGGCCGGCTTTGCCGCCGCCTGCTACCAGCGCGGCGTTGATTTCATCCAGGTTCCGACCACGCTGCTGTCGCAGGTCGACTCCTCGGTGGGCGGCAAGACCGGGATCAACCATCCGCTGGGCAAGAACATGGTCGGCGCCTTCTATCAGCCGAACGTGGTGCTGATCGATACCGCCAGCCTCAATACCCTGCCGGCGCGCGAGCTGTCCGCCGGGCTGGCCGAAGTCATCAAGTACGGGCTGATCTGCGATGAGCCGTTCCTGACCTGGCTCGAAGACAACGTCGATCGCCTGCGTAATCTGGACCAGCAAGCCCTGACCTATGCCATCGAGCGTTCCTGTGCGGCCAAGGCGGCAGTGGTCGGTGCCGACGAGAAAGAGACAGGCGTGCGTGCCACCCTGAACCTGGGCCACACTTTTGGCCACGCCATTGAAACCCACATGGGCTATGGTGTGTGGCTTCATGGTGAGGCTGTGGCTGCCGGCACCGTAATGGCGCTGGAAATGTCCGCGCGCCTCGGCTGGATCAGCGAGCAGGAGCGCGATCGCGGCATTCGTCTGTTCCAGCGTGCGGGGCTGCCGGTCGTTCCGCCGGAAGAAATGACAGAAGCCGATTTCCTCGAACATATGTCCATTGACAAAAAAGTGATCGACGGTCGTTTACGCCTGGTGCTGCTGCGCCACATGGGTGAAGCGGTGGTGACCGACGATTATCCGAAAGAGGTTCTACAGGCCACGCTGGGGGCAGACTACCGCGCCCTGGCTCAGCTTAAAGGTTAATAAGAACACAATGACTAGTTTGCATGCCGACGAGGCCTTCCTCGGCCATTACCAGTTGAGTCATGACCCTTTTGCTCCACGGGTGCCTGGCTTCAAATTTTTCCCGGCCCAGCGCAAACCCGTGCTGGGACAACTACATCACCTGGCCCGTTACAGTCAGTTGCTGCTAGTGGTCACTGGCCCAGAAGGCAGTGGCAAGACCCTGTTGCGTCAGGCTCTGGTCGCCAGCACCAACAAGCAATCGGTCCAAAGCGTGGTGGTTTCTGCCCGCGGCGCCGGCGATGCGGCCGGGGTATTGCGTCAGGTGGCCCAGGCGTTGAACGTCGGCCAGGCTGATGCCGACGCTATTCTGGCCCAGGTGGTGCAGCTTGCACTGACCGGGCAAGAAGTCTATCTGCTGGTCGATGACGCCGAACAACTCGACGAGTCCGCCCTTGAGGCTCTGATGGTCCTGGCTGCCGGTGCGCCTGAAGGCCGCCCGCATGTGTTCCTGTTCGGTGAGACCTCGCTGATTGCTCAGCTTGAGGCTTTGCATCTCGAGGAAGAGCGTTTCCACGTCATCGAGTTGCAGCCCTACACCGAAGAGGAAACCCGCGAATATCTGGAGCAGCGGCTCGAAGGCGCTGGTCGCGGTATCGAACTTTTCACCGCGGATCAGATCTCTGATATTCACGAAAGCTCCGAAGGTTGGCCTGGCAGCATCAATCAGGTCGCCCGCGATGCAATGATCGAAGCCATGATCGCCAGCCGCTCAGCGGTCAAGCGTCCAAAAATGGGGTTCAATATGCCGAAGAAACACGTGTTGGCGATTTCCGCCGTGGTCGTGGTCGCGGTAGCTGCCGCCTGGTTGATTCCAGGTCGCAACAAGGCACCGACCACCGGTGCGCCGGCCAATGAACAGGCGCAACTGCCGCTTGGCCAGGGTCAGCCAACAGCGAATGGCGGCGCTCCGGCCGTAGAGTTCGCTGGCAACACGCAGCCGATGCCGTTGCCGTTGGTCGGTAACTCGCAACCGGTGATGCGCGGTCCGCTGGCTGAAGCGGCAGGTGGCATTACCGAAGGTGACGACGGGGTGCCGGTTGAAGGCTCCAGCGCCACTCCGCCGACCGTGACCACCACTGCGCCGCCTGTGGGCGTTCCTGCCGGCCCTGCGCCGACACCAGCGGCCAAGCCGACGCCTGCGCCGACTCAGGTCGCCACCGCCAAGCCAGCGCCTGTACCAGCGCCTCCTCCAGTGGCCAAGCCTGCACCAGCGCCAGCCAAGCCAGCCGTTGCCGCGGCGGCCAAGCCTGCCGAGAAACCGGCTCCGGCGGCCAAGGCCGCTGGCGGCACCTGGTACGCCGGACAGGCACCGGGTAACTATGTAGTGCAAATCCTCGGCACCAGCTCCGAAACTGCCGCACAAAGCTTCGTCAAGGAGCAGGGCGGCGAGTACCGTTATTTCAAGAAAGTCCTCAATGGCAAGCCGCTCTATGTGATCACCTACGGCAACTTCGCCAATCGTGATGCAGCCGTTTCCGCCATCAAGGCCTTGCCAGCGAAGGTTCAGGCTGGTAAACCTTGGCCTCGCACTGTCGCCAGCGTCCAACAGGAACTGGCAACAACTCGCTGAAGATTCGGCGGCCTTACCCAGGCCGCCTCTCCAAGCACCTCAAAATTTCTACAAGTGCGCGCAACCTTCCGGGCTGCGTGCCTTGTGGTGTCTGCGTCACAGTAGTCTTTGAGTCGTTGCGGTCAGAATTAAAAAAAGTTTTGACTAGCACAGCAGATCGCTTTAAACCTTTCACAAATGCGACATAGATTTGCGACATTTCGTCGTCAAATTTGTGAGCCTCTGTGTCGGTGTGTACAATGACCTCCCTTTTGCCCCCGCAAAGCTGGCGTACGTTCGGCGCGGTTGGTAAGTGGTTGAATTGAAAAGAAATTTGCTTCGCGAGAAGCAGCCTGGTGAGAAAGTGTCTATGAAAGCAGGTCTGTACCAACCAGATGAATTCAAGGATAACTGCGGTTTCGGCCTGATTGCCCATATGCAGGGCGAGCCCAGTCATACCCTTTTGCAAACGGCCATCGAGGCCCTGACCTGCATGACCCACCGCGGTGGGATTAATGCCGACGGCAAGACCGGTGACGGTTGCGGTCTGCTGATTCAAAAGCCGGACGTGTTCCTGCGAGCCATCGCCCAGGAAACCTTCGGCGTCGAAATGCCCAAGCAATACGCTGTGGGCATGGTTTTCTTCAACCAGGATCCGGTCAAGGCCGAAGCCGCTCGCGAGAACATGAACCGCGAGATCCTGGCCGCCGGTCTGCAACTGGTCGGCTGGCGCAAAGTGCCGATCGACACCAGCGTCCTCGGTCGCCTCGCCCTTGAGCGCCTGCCGCAGATCGAGCAAGTGTTCATCGGTGGTGAAGGCCTGAGCGATCAGGACATGGCCGTCAAGCTGTTCACCTCCCGTCGTCGCTCGTCCGTGGCCAATGCCGCCGACACCGACCACTACGTCTGCAGCTTTTCCCACAAGACCATCATTTACAAAGGCCTGATGATGCCGGCGGACTTGACCGCCTTCTATCCGGACCTGAGCGATGAGCGCCTGCAAACCTCGATTTGCGTGTTCCACCAGCGCTTCTCCACCAACACCTTGCCGAAATGGCCACTGGCTCAACCGTTCCGCTTCCTGGCGCACAACGGCGAGATCAATACCATCACCGGCAACCGCAACTGGGCCGTGGCTCGTCGCACCAAGTTCACCAACGACTTGATGGACCTGGAAGAACTCGGCCCGCTGGTCAACCGCGTCGGTTCCGACTCCTCGAGCATGGACAACATGCTGGAGCTGATGGTCACCGGTGGCATCGACCTGTTCCGTGGCGTGCGGATGATCATTCCGCCTGCGTGGCAGAACGTCGAGACCATGGACCCGGATCTGCGTGCGTTCTACGAATACAACTCGATGCACATGGAACCGTGGGACGGCCCGGCCGGCGTGGTAATGACCGACGGTCGCTACGCGGTGTGCCTGCTCGACCGTAATGGTCTGCGTCCGGCGCGTTGGGTCACCACCAAGAACGGTTTCATCACCCTGGCCTCGGAAATCGGCGTCTGGAACTACCAGCCTGAAGACGTGATCGCGAAGGGTCGCGTTGGCCCGGGCCAGATCTTTGCCGTGGACACCGAAACCGGTCAGATCCTCGACACCGATGCGATCGACAACCGCCTGAAGTCCCGTCACCCGTACAAGCAATGGCTGCGCAAGAATGCCCTGCGCATCCAGGCGACCATGGAAGACAACGACCACGGTTCGGCGTTCTACGACGTCGATCAGCTCAAGCAATACATGAAGATGTACCAGGTCACGTTCGAAGAGCGCGACCAGGTGCTGCGTCCGCTCGGCGAGCAAGGTTACGAAGCCGTAGGCTCGATGGGCGACGATACGCCGATGGCCGTGCTGTCCCAGCGCGTGCGCACGCCGTACGACTATTTCCGCCAGCAGTTCGCGCAGGTCACCAACCCGCCGATCGACCCGCTGCGCGAAGCCATCGTCATGTCGCTGGAAATCTGCCTCGGTGCCGAGCGCAACATCTTCCAGGAGTCGCCGGAACACGCTTCGCGCGTGATCCTCAGCTCGCCGGTCATTTCCCCGGCCAAGTGGCGCTCGCTGATGAATCTCGATCGTCCGGGCTTCGAGCGGGCGATCATCGACCTCAACTACGACGAAAGCGTCGGTCTGGAAGCGGCGATCCGCAACGTGGCCGATCAGGCTGAAGAAGCTGTGCGCGCCGGTCGTACCCAGGTTGTGCTGAGTGACCGTCACATCGCCCCGGGCAAGTTGCCGATCCACGCCTCTCTGGCTACCGGCGCGGTGCACCACCGTCTGACCGAAAAAGGCTTGCGTTGCGACTCCAACATCCTGGTGGAAACCGCGACCGCTCGCGATCCGCACCACTTCGCCGTGTTGATCGGTTTCGGCGCCTCTGCCGTTTACCCGTTCCTGGCCTACGAAGTGCTGGGCGACCTGATCCGTACCGGTGAAGTGCTGGGCGACCTCTATGAGGTGTTCAAGAACTACCGTAAAGGCATCACCAAGGGCCTGCTCAAGATCCTGTCGAAGATGGGCATCTCGACCATCACCTCCTATCGCGGAGCACAACTGTTCGAAGCGATCGGCCTGTCCGAGGAAGTCTGCAACCTGAGCTTCAAGGGCGTGCCGAGCCGCATCAAGGGTGCGCGTTTCGTCGACATCGAAGCCGAGCAGAAAGCCCTGGCCACCGAAGCCTGGAGCCCGCGCAAGCCGATCCAGCAGGGTGGTTTGCTGAAGTTCGTCCACGGTGGCGAGTACCACGCCTACAACCCGGATGTGGTCAACACCCTGCAAGCCGCTGTGCAGCAGGGCGACTACAGCAAGTTCAAGGAATACACGTCGCTGGTGGACAACCGTCCGGTGTCGATGATCCGCGACTTGCTGAAAGTCAAAACCCTCGACACTCCATTGGATATGAGCGAGATCGAACCGCTGGAATCGGTGCTCAAGCGCTTTGACTCCGCCGGTATTTCGCTGGGCGCCCTGTCGCCGGAAGCTCACGAAGCCCTGGCCGAAGCCATGAACCGCCTCGGTGCGCGTTCCAACTCCGGCGAAGGCGGCGAAGACCCGGCGCGCTACGGCACCATCAAGAGCTCGAAAATCAAGCAAGTGGCCACCGGTCGTTTCGGTGTAACCCCGGAATACCTGGTCAATGCCGAAGTGCTGCAGATCAAGGTCGCCCAGGGCGCCAAGCCAGGCGAGGGCGGTCAACTGCCAGGTGGCAAGGTCAACGGCCTGATCGCCAAGCTGCGTTACGCAGTGCCAGGCGTGACCCTGATTTCGCCGCCGCCGCACCACGACATCTACTCGATCGAAGACTTGTCGCAGCTGATTTTCGACCTGAAACAAGTCAACCCGCAGGCGCTGGTCTCGGTGAAGCTGGTAGCGGAAGCGGGCGTCGGCACCATCGCCGCCGGCGTGGCCAAGGCCTACGCGGACTTGATCACCATCTCCGGCTACGACGGCGGTACCGGTGCATCGCCGCTGACCTCGATCAAATACGCGGGCGCTCCGTGGGAACTCGGCCTGGCCGAAACCCACCAGACCCTGCGTGGCAACGACCTGCGCGGCAAAGTCCGGGTACAGACCGACGGCGGCCTGAAAACCGGCCTCGACGTGATCAAGGCTGCGATCCTCGGCGCTGAAAGCTTCGGCTTCGGCACCGCGCCAATGATTGCCCTGGGCTGCAAATACCTGCGCATCTGCCACCTGAACAACTGCGCCACCGGCGTCGCGACCCAGAACGAGAAGCTGCGCAAGGATCACTACATCGGTACCGTCGACATGGTGGTGAATTTCTTCACCTACGTCGCCGAAGAAACCCGTGAGTGGCTGGCCAAGCTGGGCGTGCGTTCCCTCGAAGAACTGATCGGCCGTACCGATCTGCTGGAAGTCCTCGAAGGCCAGACCGCCAAGCAGCATCACCTGGACCTGACTCCGTTGCTGGGCAGCGACCACGTGCCGGCGGACAAGCCGCAGTTCTGTGGCGTTGAACGCAACCCGCCGTTCGACAAGGGCCTGCTGGCCGAGAAAATGGTCGACATGGCCACCTCGGCGATCAACGACCTGAGCGGCGCTGAATTCGCCCTGGATATCTGCAACTGCGACCGTTCCATCGGCGCACGGATCTCCGGCGAAATCGCACGCAAGCACGGTAACCAGGGCATGGCCAACGCGCCGGTCACGTTCCGCTTCAAAGGCACGGCCGGGCAGAGCTTCGGCGTGTGGAACGCCGGCGGCCTGCACATGTACCTCGAAGGCGACGCCAACGACTACGTCGGCAAGGGCATGACCGGCGGCAAGCTGGTGATCGTGCCGCCGAAGGGTAGCGTCTACCGCACCCAGGACAGTGCCATCATTGGCAACACCTGCCTGTACGGCGCCACTGGCGGCAAGCTGTTTGCCGCTGGCACCGCGGGCGAGCGTTTCGCCGTGCGTAACTCCGGTGCCCACACCGTCGTGGAAGGCACTGGCGATCACTGCTGCGAGTACATGACCGGTGGTTTCGTCTGCGTATTGGGCAAGACCGGTTACAACTTCGGCTCTGGCATGACCGGTGGTTTCGCCTACGTGCTCGACCAGGACAACACCTTCGTTGACCGGGTCAACCACGAACTGGTGGAAATCCAGCGGATCAGCGGCGAGGCGATGGAAGCCTACCGTAGCCACCTGCAACGCGTGCTGAACGAGTACGTCGAGGAAACCGACAGCGAGTGGGGTCGTGAACTCGCCGAGAACCTCGATGATTACCTGCGCCGTTTCTGGTTGGTCAAGCCGAAGGCTGCCAGCTTGAAAACGTTGCTTTCCAGCACCCGTGCCAACCCGCAGTGATATGCGCCTGAAGAGTTTGATGAGGTTTTAAAATGGCTGAACGTCTGAATAATGACTTCCAGTTCATCGAGGTCGGGCGCAAGGATCCGAAGAAGAAACTGTTGCGTCAACGCAAGAAAGAGTTCGTGGAAATCTACGAACCCTTCAAACCCCAGCAGTCGGCCGACCAGGCCCACCGCTGCCTGGGTTGCGGTAACCCGTATTGCGAATGGAAGTGCCCGGTGCACAACTTCATTCCCAACTGGCTGAAACTGGTGGCCGAGGGCAACATCCTCCAGGCCGCCGAACTGTCGCACCAGACCAACACCCTGCCGGAAGTCTGCGGCCGGGTGTGCCCGCAGGACCGTCTGTGCGAGGGTGCCTGCACCCTCAACGACGGCTTCGGCGCGGTGACCATCGGTTCGGTGGAGAAGTACATCACCGACACCGCGTTCGCCATGGGCTGGCGCCCGGACATGTCCAAGGTCAAGCCGACCGGCAAGCGTGTCGCGATCATCGGTGCGGGCCCGGCGGGCCTGGGTTGTGCCGACGTGCTGGTGCGCGGTGGCGTGACCCCGGTGGTGTTCGACAAGAACCCGGAAATCGGCGGTCTGCTGACCTTCGGTATCCCCGAGTTCAAGCTGGAAAAGACCGTGCTGAGCAATCGTCGCGAAGTTTTCAGCGGCATGGGCATCGAGTTCCGCCTCAACACCGAGGTGGGCAAGGACGTGACCATGGAGCAACTGCTCGAAGAATACGATGCCGTATTCATGGGCATGGGCACCTACACCTACATGAAGGGCGGTTTTGCCGGTGAAGACCTGCCGGGCGTGTACGACGCACTGGACTTCCTGATCGCCAACGTCAACCGCAACCTTGGCTTTGAAAAGTCGCCGGAAGATTTCGTCGACATGAAAGGCAAGAAGGTCGTGGTACTCGGCGGCGGCGACACGGCGATGGACTGCAACCGTACGTCGATCCGCCAGGGCGCCAAGTCGGTGACCTGCGCCTATCGTCGTGACGAAGCGAACATGCCGGGCTCGCGCAAAGAGGTGAAGAACGCCAAGGAAGAAGGCGTGAAGTTCCTCTACAACCGCCAGCCGATCGCCATTGTCGGTGAAGACAAGGTCGAAGGCGTGAAGGTGGTCGAGACCCGTCTCGGCGAGCCGGACGCCCGTGGCCGTCGCAGCCCCGAGCCGATCCCGGGCTCCGAAGAGATCATCCCGGCCGACGCCGTGGTTATCGCCTTCGGTTTTCGTCCGAGTCCGGCGCCGTGGTTCGAACAGTTCGAAATCCAGACCGACAGCCAGGGCCGCGTGGTGGCGCCTGAGCAAGGTCAGTACAAGCACCAGACCAGCAACCCGAAAATCTTCGCCGGTGGCGACATGGTTCGCGGTTCTGACCTGGTAGTGACGGCGATCTTCGAAGGCCGCAATGCGGCTGAAGGGATCCTGGATTACCTGGGCGTCTAAAACCCGATTTCAATTTGAAATGGGATCAAATGTGGGAGCGAGCTTGCTCGCGATAGCGGTGGATCAGTTGACAGAAATGTTGAATGTGACACCGCCATCGCGAGCATGCTCGCTCCCACAGTTGTTTCGTGGTGTAACGAATACCGCGTTTACATTGCGACAAATTGACCCGATAGACAAAAGGCTGACCTCCAACCGTGCCTTTTGCGCCCGGCTCTGAGAAAATGCCCTCACTTTTTTTCCGGATGCCGACATGACTGCCCTGAAGAACGACCGTTTCCTGCGCGCCCTGCTCAAGCAACCCGTAGACGTCACCCCCGTGTGGATGATGCGTCAGGCCGGTCGCTACCTGCCTGAATACCGCGCCAGCCGTGCCAAGGCCGGTGATTTCATGAGCCTGTGCATGAACCCGGCGTTCGCTTGCGAAGTCACGATGCAGCCGCTCGACCGCTATCCACAACTGGACGCGGCGATCCTCTTCTCCGATATCCTGACCATCCCCGATGCCATGGGCCAGGGCCTGTACTTCGAAACCGGCGAAGGTCCGCGCTTCAAGAAAGTCGTCAGCACCCTGGCCGACATCGAAGCCTTGCCGATTCCTGACCCGCACAAAGACCTGGGTTATGTGATGGATGCGGTCAGCACCATCCGCCGCGAACTGAACGGCCGTGTACCGCTGATCGGCTTCTCCGGCAGCCCATGGACACTGGCCACCTACATGGTCGAAGGCGGTTCGTCGAAAGACTACCGCAAGACTAAAACCATGCTCTACGACAATCCGCAAGCCCTGCACCTGCTGCTGGACAAGCTCGCGCAGACGGTCACCAGCTACCTCAACGGCCAGATCATGGCCGGTGCGCAAGCGGTGCAGATCTTCGACAGCTGGGGCGGCGCCCTCTCGGCGGCGGCGTACCAGGAGTTCTCCCTGGCCTACATGAAGAAAATCGTCAGCGGCCTGATCCGCGAGCACGAAGGCCGCAAGGTGCCGGTGATCCTGTTCACCAAGAGCGGCGGTCTGTGGCTGGAAAGCATCGCCGACGCTGGTGCTGATGCACTGGGCCTGGACTGGACCTGCGACATCGGCAGCGCCCGCGCCCGTGTCGGCGACAAGGTCGCCCTGCAAGGCAACATGGACCCGACCGTGCTCTACGCCAAGCCGGAAGCGATTCGCGCGGAAGTCGGGCGCATCCTGGCCAGCTACGGCAAAGGCAGCGGCCACGTGTTCAACCTCGGCCATGGCATCACGCCGGAAGTCGATCCGGAACATGCTGGCGCGTTCCTGCGCGCGGTACATGAGCTGTCGGCGCAGTATCACGAATAGCGATTGCCCGTTTCGACAAAGCCTGTCCCGCCTCGTGCCGGACAGGTTTTTTTGTGCCGTTCAAAAGCTCAATCGATAAAGCATCACTTGTTGTAAGAATGTTTTCTTTCTTTGTCGGACCGAGGAATGGAGAGACTGTTCCTGCCTCGTGCGGCGATTACTCCTACATAGAATTTTCTTCCATCCCCGTAAGGTTCCAGGCCCTTGTCCGGCGTATCGCCGAACAATCACGAAGCGAACAGGGGCGCCCACAAGGCGCCCTGTTTTCGATAAGCAGTCTGGAATACATCATGAAAATCAAGTTTGAAAAGAGAAGTGCCTTAACCGCCTGCACTTCATCGATGATCCTGTTATCGGCAATGCTGGCCTCTCAAACCGTTTCCGCCCATGGCTATCTGGAAGTGCCGCCTTCGCGCGCGCTGGCTTGCCAGAAAGGCTTGAACACCAACTGCGGTGGCGCCCAGTACGAGCCGCAGAGTGTCGGTGAAACCTTCAAGGGCTTTCCGGCAGGCGTCGGCGGTGCTCCCTTGCAAGGCCCGGTCGATGGCAAGATCGCCAGCGGTGGTCACTCGCTGTTCTCTGCCATGGACGCACAGTCCGCCACTCGCTGGCACCTGACAGAAATCAAGGATCGCAACATTGATTTCCAATGGCATTACAAGGCAGTTCATCCGGCCACCAAACACGAGTACTTCATCAGCCGCAACGGCTGGAATCCGAACGAATCGCTCAAGCGCGCCACCTTCGAAAGTACCCCGTTCTGCACCGTCGATGGCGGCAATAAAATGCCGTCTAACAGCGACAAGCACAACTGCACTATCCCGGCAGATAAATCCGGCCAGCATGTCATCCTGGCGATCTGGACCGTCGGTGATACCGATGCAGCGTTTTATAACGCCGCCGACGTGAACATTCTCGCTGAACCGGCGCTACCGGGTGGCTGGTCTTCCGTAGGCAGTATTTCCGCCGCGACCGAGCTGCTGGTCGGCGACAAGGTCAAGGCCCGCGCATTCTCCGCCAATGGCGAGAACCCGGATTACAGCGTCGAAATCAGCATCGACAACGCTGAGGAAGGCTCGCCGCAAGACTGGTCCTTCAAGCTGGCGGAAAAAATCAACGCGACCCACAAGCTCATCCGCGCCGGTATTCGTGATGAAAACGGCAACATCGAGCCGATCCGGGGCAACAACACGCTGTACGCACAAAAAGAAAGCGGTGTAACCCGCTACGAAGTGCAACTGGACATGAAGGAAGACACCGCAGCGCGCATGTCGGTGGCCTCGCAGCAAGCCGAATACGTTCTGGATAAAGGCCGGGCCAAGGTCGAGTTCAGCATGATCTCGAACCGTCCGATGAACGTCGAAGCGACCTTGCTCGACCAGAACAACAAACCGGTAGGCACCACGTCGGCACAAGTGGCCAGTGGCTCCACCTGGCTGTCCATGGATGTACGCAGCAACCCGGGTGCGCACACCCTGACCCTGGTCGGCACCACCCTGGATGGCCGCACCACCCGTCAGGACACTCAGACCACCCAACTGACTGGCGAAGGCGCCGGCGTCGAATACGATTTCGTGTTCCCTGAAGGCCTCGGCGACTACACCGCCGGTACCAAGGTTCTGCAGCCGAAGACCAACGAAGTCTTTGAGTGCAAGCCATTCCCCGAGTCGGGTTACTGCAAGCAGTACAGCCCCACAGCCAACGGTTTTGAACCAGGTGTCGGTGCTCACTGGCACATGGCGTGGAACAAGTTGTAAGTCCCCCTTGTAGCACTTCAGGCGATCGGTAGCCGATCGCCTGAAGCTTTATTCTTCTGACGTTGATCGAGTTGAAAATGACTGTTTCGGGTTATTCCAGACAGCGCGTGCTGCTGCATTGGTTGTCTGCCGCGGTGATCCTGTGGACCTTGCTGTCTGGTTTTCTTGTGGCCGGTTTCGAGGTGTCAGCGCACATCAAGGAGTCGGTTGCGTTCTTCAATGTTTCGCTGACGACAGTGTTCATACCGTTTTACCTGTGGCGCCTGTTTCTGTTTTTCACTCATACCCGTTTTTCGGGCATGAAGTCGTTGTCGCTTGTCGAAGTGCTCGCATTGTTTGCCCACGCATTGATTTACCTCTTCGTCGGTGCCGTTCTGGTGACCGGCGTGTTGATGATGGATCGCCCGATCGATGTATTCGGGGTGATCGAGATCGGTCAGCCGTTAAGCGATCCACAACTGATCGCTCTGTTCGTCACGGTTCACACGTGGGTATGTGTGGTGCTGTCGCTGCTGCTGGTCGCGCACATCGGCGCCGTCATCGTGCATGAGGCCTGCAACCACCGGGTGCTGCAACGGATGTCTTTGCGCCTGTGTGGCAAGCCTGGGTCCGGGCGACTTGAGTGAGGCCATGGTGATGTTTTCGCGCGAACGCTTGACCGGACTTGCCTTGCTTTTGAGCAAGGCGAGCCTGCTGGTTGTACCGCTGGCCTATGGGGCGTTCCTGGGCTGGCAGGAGTGGCGCTATCGCGAACAGTTGGTGCTGCCAGCACCGGTCGAAACCTCGCGAACCGCTCCCGCACTCCGTCAAGCACTCGACGCAACGGCGGTTGCAACGGTGCTCGGTCTGACGACGGGTGCCGAATTGCTGCCGAGCGCGGAACCGCTGACCTTGAAGGCAAGCTTCGTCGTCACTCACGGCTTGTCCCGGGTGTTGCTGGCAGACTCGCAAGGCGCGCGCATCTACCAGGTCGGCGAGCGCCTGCCCGGTGGCAGCATCTTGCGTCGCGTTGAGCCCGATCACGCGGTGTTGTGGAGCAAGGGCCGAGAGGAATTGTTGACGCTCCAGCCTCCCGTCACGGGTTTCCTGCAACGGCTCGCCCCCCACGGCAAGCCGCAAGTGCCGAACGTTTCTCCGCGTTTTTTTAGCCCGCTTGCCGGGCCGACAGAGTGATCAACTTCATGAATAGCTTTCTCGGTGCACAAGCACTGCGGCCGGTGCTTTTTTTCGTCGCCATGGCGCTAACGCTTTCCCAAGGCACACTTCAGGCCGAGGAAGAAAAATGGCAACTGGCGATGAACAACGCAGAGCTGCGCGACATCGTCGAAGAGATCTCCAACATTCTGGGGACCACCGTGGTACTGGATCCCAAAGTCTCCGGTCGAATCACCGTCATGTCCCGGCAGGCCCTCGATCGTGAAGGGGTGCGCCGGTTGTTCTATTCGGTGCTCGATGCCCATAACTTCACAGTGATCGATGAGGGCGACCGGATTCTCATCACCCCGGTTGCCGAGGCCAGGACACGGGCCGGCCAGGGCACGGTAAAAACCACCACGGCGTCGCAGTTCGTAACCGAAGTCATCGGCTTGAACACCGGTAGCGCCACCGATATTGCCGGGTTGGTGCGGCCATTGGTCTCTGCCAATGGCTATGTCGGCCCCTCGGTGTCGGCCAACGCGTTGGTGCTGACCGATACCGCTGCCAATGTGAAGCGCATCGCCCGGGTGATCCGCGAACTGGACTCCGGACAGAACAACCTGCAAGCGGTGGTTCAGCTCAAGCATGCCCAGGCGGGCGATGTCGCGCCGGTGATCGAGGCCACCATGGGCAAGCGCAATGCCGAGTCAGCCATACAGGTGCTGGCCGACACCAGGACCAATCGCCTGATTTTCATTGGTCCGCCGGTCGTCCGCCAGCGCTTGATCGAGCTGGCCCGAGGTCTCGATACGCCGGCCACCACGACCCTCGACAATGCCCGGGTGATTCGCCTGCGTCACAGCGATGCCAAGCAGTTGGCCGAGATTCTGGAGTCGATGGGGCAGGGCAGAAAGCAGACTTCCGTCGTCGGCAGCGCCAAGGACACGTCTGGCGGTGCAAGCTTCATGATCAAGGCCGACGAAAGCCAGAACGCGCTGGTGCTGATCGCCGAACCCGCGCAGGTGCGGACCATCGAAAACATCGTGCGTCAGCTGGACCAGCCACGGGCCCAGGTGTTGATCCATGCCGCCATCGTCGAAATCTCCGGCGACATCGCCGAGGCCGTCGGCGTGCAGTGGAACCTCAACACGGGTGACGCCAAGGGCTTCATCAACTTTCCCGGCACCGACATTCCGATCATCGGCGGGTTGAAGTTCGACGAGAAAAGATCGGCGCCGGAAGGGGCGATCCTGCAACTGGGCGGCGACCGCTTCGGTGCGCTGGTTTCGGCCCTGGCCAGCAACACCCACAGCAACCTGCTGTCCACGCCAAGCCTGTTGACCCTGGACAATCAGGAAGCCGAAATCATCGTCGGCCAGAACGTGCCGTTCAAGACCGGCTCCTATGCCACCAACAGCAACGGCGCGGAGAATCCGTTCACCACCGTCGAGCGCAAGGACGTCGGCATCAGCCTGAAGATCAAGCCTTACATCAACGAAGGCTCGACGTTACGCCTGGAGGTCGAGCAGGAGGTGTCGGACATCGCGCCTTCGGTGTCGGGCATTGATTCCTCGGACCTGATCACCAACAAGAGAGCGCTCAAGAGCACCATCCTCGCCGACGATGGCGAAATCATCGTGATCGGCGGCCTGATCAGGGACAGCGTGCGTACCCAGAAAAGCGGCGTGCCGCTGTTGCGGGACATTCCCTACCTCGGCGCGATCTTCCGCTGGAGCCGCGACACCCAGACCAAAAGCAACCTGATGGTGTTCTTGCGCCCGACCATCGTGCGCAGCAAGGAAGACCTGTCCCAGGTCAGCCAGCAGCGTTACAACGCGCTGCGTGACTTGAGCAAATCAGGGGCGGGGGAAAACAACTCGTTGTTGCTGCCATCCGAGGCGCGCGGGTTGTTCGAACCGGCCACCGACGCGCCAGTGTTCGATTTGCGCGGCAAGGCGCAGTGAATCCATGAGCGAACTCTGCGAGCAATTGCCCTTCGGCTTCGCCCGGCGTTTTGGTGTGTTGCTGGAGCATGACGGCGACGACCTGCGCCTTGCCCTGCGTAGTGATGCGCCGCTCACCGCATTGGCGGAAGCGCGCCGGGTGTGCGGACGGGCGTTGCCGTTTCAAATCGTCGGGGCCGATGAGTACGCCTCGCGCCTGGCGGCGGCCTATCGCGAGGGGCGCAGTGCGGTGGAGCAAGTTGCCCAAGGGCTGGACGAAGAACTGGACTTGCTCAGCCTGGTCGATCAGGTCCCGCAAACCGCCGACCTGCTGGAGCAACAGGGCGACGCGCCGATCATTCGCCTGATCAACGCGTTGCTCGGTGAAGCGGTGCGTGAGCATGCCTCGGATGTGCACCTGGAAACCTTCGAACAGTACCTGTCGGTGCGTATGCGGGTGGATGGCCAACTGCGTGAAATGCTCAGGCCCAAGCGCGAACTGGCGACACTGCTGGTATCGCGGATCAAGGTCATGGCGCGCCTGGACATCGCGGAAAAACGCGTACCCCAGGATGGGCGAATGGCGTTGCGCCTGGCCGGGCATGAAGTCGATGTGCGGGTCTCGACGCTGCCTTCGGCCCACGGTGAACGGGTGGTGCTGCGTTTGCTCGACAAGCAGGCCGGGCGCCTGGACCTGCACCGGCTGGGCATGCCGGACGATATCCTCGCGGCCCTGCGCCATCTGTTGGGCAAGCCCCACGGTATTGTGCTGGTGACCGGGCCGACCGGTTCCGGCAAGACCACCAGCCTGTACGCCGCCCTGAGCAGCCTGAACGACCAGACCCGCAACATCCTGACGGTCGAAGACCCGATCGAATACCACCTGCCGGGTGTCGGCCAGATGCCGGTCAATCCGAAGGTCGACATGACCTTCGCCCGGGGCCTGCGGGCGATCTTGCGCCAGGACCCGGACGTGGTGATGGTTGGCGAAATCCGTGACCGCGAAACCGCCGAAATCGCTGTCCAGGCGTCCTTGACCGGGCATCTGGTGCTCTCGACCTTGCACACCAACAGCGCGGCCGGCGCGGTCACGCGACTGGTAGACATGGGCGTCGATGCCTATCTGCTGGCGTCCTCGCTGGTGGGCGTTCTGGCCCAGCGTCTGTTGCGCACCTTGTGCCCCCATTGCAAGGTTTCGTACCTCGCCGATGCGGCGGCCTGCCAGCGTCTTGGGCTCGACACGAGCAGGCCGCACACCCTGTTCCAGGCCTCGGGCTGTGAACAGTGCCAGCACGGCTATCGCGGCCGCATTGGCATTTACGAGCTGATCAGCGTCACACCCGCCGTCTCGGCGCTGATCCATCAGGGCGCCAGTGAGCAAATCCTCGTCGACGAAACGCGCAAGGTCTCGCGCAGCCTGTTCCAGGACGGGCGCCAACGGGTGCTGGAAGGATTGACCAGTCTCGATGAGTTGCTGCGTGTGACCCAGGAGAACTGACCGGTGCCAACCTTCGACTACCGCGCCCGCGATGCCCAGGGACGATCCTGCAAGGGACGGCTGGAGGCCGATGGGCCCCGCCATGGGCGACAGTTGTTACGTGAACGTGGTTTGTGGCCGCGTGTCTTGACCGAGGTCAGGGGCGGCGGTGCGGGTCAGCAGTCGCGAGGTGGACGCCTGAGTGCTGCTGATCTGGCGTTGTTGACGTTGCAACTGTCAACGCTGGTTCAGGCCGGACTGCCCCTGGAGGAAGCGCTCGATGCGGTGGCGAAGCAGAGTTCGAAGCGCAAGGTTGCGAGCTTGCTCTGGGCGGTCAGGAGCCGGGTGATGGAAGGCCACGCACTGGCCTCGGCATTGGGGCAGTTTCCCAGGGCCTTCCCCGAGTTGTTTCGCGCCACCGTGGCCGCCGGGGAACGCTCGGGGCATCTGGGCCATGTGCTGGAGCAACTGGCGGCCTACACCCAGGCCCGCCAGGCCTCGCGGCAAAAGATCCAGATGGCCCTGGTGTACCCGTTGATCCTGATGTTGGCCAGCCTGGCAATCGTCGGTTTTCTGCTCGGATATGTGGTGCCGGATGTGGTGAAGATCTTCGTCGACAGCGGCCAGCCGTTGCCCTGGCTGACCCGGGCGCTGATTGGCGTGAGCAACGGCCTGCGCAACCATTTCCTGTTGTTGATGAGCGTGCTGGCGACGCTGTTCGGCCTGTGGCGCTGGAGTTGGCAGCAGCCGCAGTGGCGTCTGCGCTGGCATCGTTGGGTGCTGAATGCGCCAGTCCTCGGTGAAGTGCTGCGTGCCATGGAAGCCGCACGGTTTGCCAGCACCCTGGCAATCCTCGGCAAAAGTGCCGTGCCGTTGGTGGACGCCCTGGAAATTGCTGCCGCGGTCATCGGCAACCTGAGCATCCGAGCGCGGATGGTCGATGTCGCCCGCTCGGTCCGCGAAGGCGCAACGCTGACCCGTGGCCTGGAGCTGAGCGGTGACATCCCGCCGATGATGCTGCACATGATCGCCAGCGGCGAACGTGCCGGCGAACTCGACCGCATGCTGGCCCGGGCCGCCGAACAACAGGAAAACAGCCTCGCCGCGCGCATTGCGCTGGTGGTGGGCCTCTTCGAGCCGGCCATGCTGGTGTTGATGGGCGGCGTCGTGCTGCTGATCGTCATGGCCATCCTGCTCCCGATTCTCAGCCTCAACCAATTGGTGAATTGATCCATGCAACCTGTCCGCAAAAACCTTTCCCGCGCGCAACGCGGTTTTACCCTGATCGAAATCATGGTGGTGGTAGTCATCATCGGCGTGCTGGGGGCTATCGTGGTGCCACAGTTCATGAGTCGCCCCGATCAAGCCAAGGTCACTGCCGCCAGAATCGATATCCAGGCCATCGCCACAGCCCTGGAAATGTATCGCCTCGACAACGCCCATTACCCATCGACCCAGCAAGGCCTGGAAGCGCTGGTCAAGCGTCCCTCCGGACTGCCCGTGGCGCGTGGCTGGAACCCTCAGGGCTACCTCAAGAGCATGCCGGTCGACCCGTGGAACACGCCTTATCAGTACCTCAACCCGGGTGTACGGTCGGTAGACGGCACTTACGACCTGTATTCCCTGGGCGCCGATGGCGTAGCGGGCGGCGAAGGGTTTGCCGCCGAAATCGGCAATTGGGGCCATTGATCCGTGGGTTACCGCTGTCGGGGGTTTACGTTATTGGAGCTGATGATCGTGATTGTCGTGGTTGGCGTCTTGCTGGGCATGGTGAGCTTTGTCGGTGGGGGCAGTCCCGCGCGCGAAGTCAGGCAGGAAGCCGAGGCGATGGTTCAGGTGATTCATCAGTTGCGTGAGCGTGCGGTGTTCGAAGGCCAGGAATATGGCCTGCGGCTGAGTGCCCGTGGCTACCGGCTGATGCATCTGGGAGTTCGTGGGTGGGAGCCGGTGAAGGAACTGACTGACTGGCCCCTGAGCGTGCGAGTACGTTTGCAGCAGGACGGCTATGCGGTAGGGCTGGACGCCGAAGAAGGCCCGCCGCAGTTGCTGTTGCTCAGCAACGATGAAACCAGTGCCTTCACGCTGACATTCGAGTCCGGCAACAGGACCTGGTTGAGCCTGTCCGGCGATGGCATCGGCGAGGTGGCGATCGATGGCTAGCCGGTCATCCTTGTCGTCCATGGGCGGCTTCACGCTGCTGGAAATCATGGTGGCCCTGGCGGTCTTCGCGACACTGGCGGCAGCCGTGTTGTCGGTCAGTCAATATGCGGTGAAGCAGCGCAACGCCGTCGAGACACGGCTGTTCGCGGCGTGGCTGGCGGATAACCGGTTGAACGAGCTACGCCTGCAATCCGGCCTGGCGGCCGGCCAGCAACAACAGGTCGTGTCCATGGATCAGCGCGACTGGGTGCTGCAACAGCACATCAGCGCCACCCGCGATCTGCGTTTACTCCAGGTCGACATTCAGGTCAGCCCGGCGAACAGTGCGCACGCGTTGCATCGTGCCAGCGGCTGGATACCCGCGAGCCATGAGTAGGCAGCGTGGGTTCACCTTGCTGGAGCTGGTCATCGCCATGGCCATCTTCGCTGTGCTGGGGCTGGCCAGTTGGGGCTTGTTCGATAGCGTGCTGCGAGTGCAACAGGGCACGGCGGCCCACGAGCGAGAGCTGAGGAACCTGCAACGAGCGATGGCGGTGATCGAGCGGGATCTGCTGCACGTCGCTGCGCAGCCGATGGTGCTCGCAACGCCGCTTTTTCAGTTCCAGCGCAGTCACTGGCGCAATCCTCTGGACCAACCGCGCAGTGAGCGCCAGATGCTGACCTATCGACTCGAAGGCAGCGTGCTGTGGCGCGAAAGCCAGGGCGAAGGTACGGAGTTCGTGCAACGGCAAAGACTGCTCGAAGGCGTTCGTGAGTTGCGCTGGCGTTTGTTCGACAGCCAGTCCGGCTGGGTCGCTCATTGGTCGGCCGGGCAGGATACGAAGGCGCTCATGGCGCTGGAGGTGCAAATCTCGGCCGGGCGCTTCAAATCGATTCGTCGGGTGTTGCCGATGCCGGGTGCATTGCCATGAACGGGCGCCAACGCGGCATTGCGTTGATCAGTGTATTGCTGGTCATGAGCCTGGCGCTGCTGATCACCGGCGGCTTGTTGCGCAGCCATCACCTTTCGCTGCAAAGCAGTGGGCAACAGTTGCTGCAGATACAGCTGCGGCAGCTCGCATCGGGCGGGGAAACCTGGGCGTTGTTGCTGTTGCGCGACGCGTTACAGGACTCTGAAAAAACCGTCGAGCGGTTTCAAGGCTGGACGGCCATGGCGCCGGGTTTCGACGTTGAAGATGCGCAGATCCGAATCGATATCGATGACCTCGCCGGGCGCTTCAATCTCAATGCGTTGTTACGCCAGGGGCAGGTGGATCAGGTCACCC
The DNA here is from genome assembly GCF_058807755.1 of Pseudomonas sp. GW821-FHT12A04. Lineage (NCBI taxonomy): Bacteria > Pseudomonadati > Pseudomonadota > Gammaproteobacteria > Pseudomonadales > Pseudomonadaceae > Pseudomonas > Pseudomonas sp. GW821-FHT12A04. The sequence goes on along the minus strand of NZ_JBXAQZ010000001.1, from coordinate 315,961 downwards.
TCAACCGTTGGGCGCGCCTGCTCGAACTGCTTGAACTGCCTCCTCTGCAACTGAGCCAGGTCGGGCCGCTGGGGGAACTGAGCCAGCTGCGCTTGCTGCCTGGCATTGACGCTCGCCTGCTGCAGCGGCTGGAGCCCTGGGTGACGCTGCTGCCCACCGACACTGCCTTGAACATCAACACCGCGCCGGCGCTGCTGTTGAGAACACTCGGCGAGGTGGACGCCGCGACCGCCGATGCGCTGGCGCGTCAGGCGGCAACCACGCCCTGGGCGAGCGTCCAGGCGTTTACCCAGGACCCGTTGCTCTCCGGGCAGGGCCTGAGCAATCACGGACTTGGTACCCAAAGCCGCTGGTATCGGATAAGGGTGCAGGTGACCCGGGACGGGCGCGAACTGCACCTGGCCACGGATGTCGGACACGACCCCAAGGCTCGACAACTGACGGTGCTGCAACGACGTTTTCTTCCCATGAGTAGCCACGAGAGACCGCGATGAACACTTGGCTTTACCTGACCGCCGAGGGGCAGGACGCGCAATCCGGCCTCTGGCCCTGCGTCCTGTGGTCGCCAACCTGTCGACGTCAGCCGATGCCACTGAATCAGGCGGCCTCGGCATTGCAGGGGCAGGCGGTTGATGTGCTGCTGCCCATGGAACTGTGCAGTTGGGTTCGCAGCGAGCCATGGCCTTCGCGACGCAGACCCGAAACCCAGGCCATGGCCTACGCCGTGGAAGATCAACTGAGTGAAGCGCTGGAAGTTGTGCATCTGAGCGTTGGCGCTCGTGATCGTGACGGCTGCTACCCGGTCATGGTCATTGGCCGCGAGCGGTTGGCCGCCGTGCTCGACTTGCTGCGCGAAGCGGGTATTGAGGTGCGCGGGGTGTTCGTCGATGCCGATCTGTTGTCCGGCGATCAGCCGTGCGGCGCCTGGTGGTTCGGTCGCTGGTTGTTGGGTGCAGGCCTGTCGGCGCGCCTGGCGATGTCGCAAGACGACCTGACGTTGCTCACTCCGTCATTGCCCAACGACATGCAATGGCTGGATGAGCGTGAGTCCCCCGCCGTCATCGACCAATGCCTGACTCAGCGCCCGACCCGGGCCATCAACCTGCTGCAAGGCGCATTCGCCCCACGAGGCAAGCGTCTGCCCTGGCGTGCCGGCGGGTGGGCGCTGTTGATGCTGGCGCTGTTGACCTGGGGGGCCAGCGAGACGCGGATCCGCTTCCTCGACAGCGAAGCCAGCCGCCTCGCAGTCCAGAATGAACTGCGATTCAAGACGCTCTACCCGGAGCAAAGCCGCATCGTCGACATGGCCGCGCAACTCAAGGCCCTGCAAAGCCAGCCTGTCGAATCGCAAAACACCCGCATTGCCGGGCTGGTCCGGTTGATTGAGCAGGTGATTGGCGCCAGCCCGGTCGAGGTCCAGCGCATCGAGTTTCGAGCAGGCGAAGGCTGGAAAATCCAGCTGACCGCCAGCGGCTTTACCGAGCTGGAGCAGTTGCGGGAGCGCGGACGACAACAAGGCATGCCCGTGAGGCTCGATAGCGCGAACAAAGCCGCTGACCGGGTGCACGCCACCCTCACCGTGGAGGACGAGGCATGAAGCAGGCATGGCGGCGCATTTCCGTGCGCGAACAGCGGCTGTTGCAGGTATCGGGGACTTTTTTGTTGGCGGTTGTGGCTTTCAGCCTGATCTGGCAACCGACCCGGCAGCGGCTGGAAACAGTCGAGCGACAGTATCAACAGCAGGCGGGGCTGGCCGCGCAACTGCAGCGGGCGTTACCGCGCAGCCATGTCCCCGTCGACAGCGAAAAACCGCTATCGCTGCGCATCAGCGAAAGCGCCACGGCGGCGGGGCTGGAAATCCGTCAGATGGAGAGTGAAAGCGATCTGCTGCGCGTGACCCTCAATGGCAACGCGCAACCCTTGATGCAGTGGCTCGATGGGATCGAGCGCGATGGCGTCGCGCTACAAACCCTGACGCTGGAGAAGCGTGACGACGTCCTCGAGGCGCGGGTGGTGCTCAAGTAGCCGAGGTGTTCTGCGGCAACAACGGCAGCTTCGCCAGCTTCAACGCGATCAGCAGCGCAATCACCAGCAGCGTGCCGATGAACAACCCGATCCCGTTCCAGCCGCCCAGGTGCCAGAACACGCCACCCACCGTACCGGCGATGCTTCCCCCGGCGTAGTAGCTGAACAGGTACAAGGACGATGCTTGCCCCTTGGCCCTGGTGGCGCGGCGGCCGATCCAGCTGCTGGCCACCGAGTGGGCGCCGAAGAAGCCGAAGGTAAAGATCAGCATGCCGATGATCACCAGCGGCAATGGCGTAAACATCGTCAGGGCAAGACCACCGATCATCAGCGCGATGGTGCTCCAGAGCACTTTGCGGCGGCCGAGTCTGTCGGCCAGCGAGCCGATTTTCGCTGAGCTGTAGATGCCCGACAGATACACCACCGACAGCAACCCGACGAAGGCCTGTTCCATGTGGTACGGCGCGGCCAGCAGGCGGTAGCCGATGTAGTTGAACAGCGTGACGAACGCGCCCATCAGCACAAAGGCTTCTAGAAACAGCAGCGGCAGGCCGGCGTCGCGAAAGTGCATGGTGAAACCGTCGAGCAGGCTGCGCGGGTGCAGTGAGCGGGCGCGGAAGTTGCGCGATTCGGGGAGGATTTTCCAGAACACCGCCGCGGCAATCAGCGCCAGGCCACCGATCACCAGCATCGCCGTGTGCCAGCTGACGAAGTCGATCAATACCCCGGTGATCAAGCGTCCGCTCATCCCGCCAATCGCGTTGCCACCGATGTACAAACCCATGGCGAGGCCGATGTGCTGTGGGTGGATCTCTTCGCTCAGGTAGGTCATGGCGACCGCCGCCAGACCGCTCAACGACAATCCGATCAGCGCACGCATCAGCAACACACCGTGCCAGCTCGGCATCATCGCACTGGCCATGGTGCACAGCGCAGCGGCGAACAGTGCTGCCACCATCACCGGTTTACGCCCGATACGGTCGGAAATCGGGCCAGTGATCAGCAGGCCGATGGCAAGCATGCCGGTGGCGATAGACAGGATCAGGCTGCTTTGCGCCGCGTTGATGGAATACTCGTCGGACAGCAGCGGCATCATCGGCTGCACGCAGTAGAGCAGGGCGAAAGTCGCGAAGCCGCCGCAGAACAACGCCAGCACCGTGCGCATGAACGCCGGGGTGCCTTTTTCGATGTAGATCTCCGCCAGCTCAGCGGCGATAGCGTCCGGCGCTGAAGGTGAAACTTCATGGGCGAGTGGGGCGACAGCAGTTTTCACGTGGGACCTCGGAGGGCGCAGCCGGTCAGGCAGTGAAAAAAGCATATAGCTGGCTAATGATTCAATCCAATATATTGTTCGACCTGTTTGATAGCTTTTACGACCTAATGGGGTTTCCATGGAATTGCGTCATCTGCGCTACTTCATCGCCGTCGCCGAAGAACTGCATTTCGGCCGCGCCGCACAAGTGCTGGGTATCTCCCAGCCACCGCTGAGCCAGCAAATTCAGGCGCTGGAACAGGAAGTCGGCGCCCGGTTGTTCGAACGTACCAATCGTCGGGTCGAGCTGAGCGAGGCCGGTCGGCTGTTCCTGGAGGAGGCGCGGCTGGTGCTGGCGCAGGTCGACAAAGCGGCGGATGTCGCGCGACGGGCGCAACTGGGCGAGTTGGGTGAGCTGAAAATCGGCTTCACCTCGTCGGCCCCCTTCAACTCGACCATTCCCCAGGCGATTTTCTCTTTCCGCCAGCGCTTCCCGGCGGTGCACCTGAACCTGCGGGAAATGAGCAGCACCCAGGTGGCCGATGCGCTGGTGGACGAGTCGATTGAAGTCGGGATCATGCGCCCGCTCGGGCTGCCGGACTGCCTCAGCGTGGTCGAACTGATGCGCGAACCGCTGGTCGCGGTGCTCAGTTCCAAGCATCCGCTGGTCGAGGGCAGCGAAGAAGGCTTGTTCCTGTCAGCCCTGGCGCTTGAGCCCTTTGTGTTTTTTCCGCGCAGCTACGGCAGTGGCCTGTATGCACAACTGCTCAGCCTGGCCCGGGACTCCGGCTTCAGCCCGCACTTCGCCCAGGAGGCCGGCGAGGCGATGACCATTATCGGGCTGGTGGCAGCGGGGTTGGGTGTGTCGGTGCTGCCGGCGTCTTATCAGCGGATGCGCATTGATGGTGTGGTCTATCGGCCCTTGCTCGATCCGGCGGCGGTGTCGGCGGTGTGGCTGGTGCAGCGCAAGGATCAGAAGTCGCCGATGGCGCGGGCGTTTGTGGAGTTGTTGACGAGGAAGGTTGAAGGCGTGGTGGCGTGAGAAACTGATCATTACGCAGGACATTTAAAGTAATGGATCGAGCTTAGTGGTTTTCCGGAAACTTGCGCAGAATCGATCTTTTTAGCCGAGTGCCATGGATGCCACTTCTATATCAACCAAAGGAAGGCAGCGTGCTGATTTGTGATTTCAGGGGCTATGAGATTCCTGAAATGGTCAAGATCAGACCGGTCATTGTGATTCGCAAACACAGGACCAACAGCTTGTTGGTTACGGTCGTGCCGCTGAGTACCACCGCTCCGGACTGTATTCTTGAACACCATTTGGAGCTACCCAGTTATTTACAAGGAGCGTCCCCGACCTGTTGGGCAAAATGCGATATGGTCGCGACAGTGAGTCTCTCCAGGCTTGACCGAATCAAGAGTCGAGATCGAAGGGGAAATCGTGTTTACGTCATTTCACAGCTTGAAACAGATGAGTTCCACGCAATCAAAGTCGCGGTGCGCAGGGCGCTGGGACTGTGATGGCAACGAAATTGACACAGACAGGCGAGTTGCCACCTGTTGTCTACGATGCCCATTCGGGCAATACTGCCAATGTTCCCGAAAGGGGCTTGTGAGACTCTGAGGATCCTGGGCAACCAGCCATCGCAGAGCCAGGCAGGTACAGGGCGATGACAAGCCGACCTGTTTGTGAAGGGGCGCCGAAAGGCGTCCTTTGTCGTTTCTGGTGTTTCTGAAAACGTTGAATCCGAGGAAGGTGAGTCACTGTAGGAGCGAGCCTGCTCGCGATGGACTAAAGAGCGCCGCGTGCATCCAGGAAACACGTGTCATCGTTTACGACCATCGCGAGCGAGCTCGCTCCTACAGAAGATCAGAAGCTTTACCACTGTTTGTGGGACATTTCTGAACTATCCCAGAGAGGCTACAGCGCCTTGCGGCTCTGCCTAAAACTACTCCAGAATCCGCCGGCTTGTGCGCTTTGAGGGCTATCGCTAACTTGATTCGCGTCACTGATGGTCAGTGATCGGGTTTAGTAGCCCGTAGTAAACCGAAGCGCATATGCGTTCCTGATAGGCAGGTATGTCCATACCTGCCTTTGATGGTGGCTGTGCGCAGGGCGCCTTCGGGCGCGCCGGTTTTCGGTTTGCCCGGTCTACTAACCTGCGTACAGCTGCCACCCTTTTGATCCGTCGTGATTCGGTGTGGCCGCCACTTTCAGGACGCTGAATCATGACCAAGACGCCAAAGTCACCGGACACCGATCCGGACGCGCCACGCCAACCGAGTACCCTCTTCCTCATCGCCCCCGATATCGACAACCACACCCTGCTGGAATACGCCTGCGTGTCGCTGGCATCAGCCAATGTCATGGCAAGTGATTTCGCGAGGAGTCTGAACGGAGCGCAGAGCAATACATTGTTGGGGATTCAGCAGTCGATCATGTTGGGGGAGCTGGCGGTGAATCGGGTGCTGGATAACCTTGATCCACCGTGATCGTCCGGGGAGGCGAGAACCCTTGTGGGAGCGAGCCTGCTCGCGATGGACGTCAACGATAACGCGGGCAGCCTGAATTAACGCGGTGCCCGGACGTTTTTCGCGAGCAGGCTCGCTCCTACAGGGGAAATATTTCAGGTTATGGCCAGCGCTTGAAAATCAGCGACGTATTAACCCCGCCAAACGCAAAGTTGTTGTTCATCACGTACCGGTTGCTCATCTGCCGAAACTCGCCGCGCAGGTAGTCGAGCTTGCCGCAGTGCGGGTCGACTTCGTCGAGGTTGAAGGTGTGGGCGTACAGGTCGCGGTTCATCATTTCAATGCTGAACCACGACTCCAGCGCACCGCAGGCGCCGAGGGTGTGGCCGAGGAAGCTCTTTTGCGAGCTGATCGGCATGTGTTCGCCGAACAGGCTGCTGGTGGCCAGGGTTTCGGCAATGTCGCCCTGTTCGGTGGCGGTGCCGTGGCCGTTGACGTAGCCGATGTCCGAAGGTTTCAGCCCGGCGTCCTCCAGGGCCAGTTCCATGGCCCGGCGCATGGTTATTTGCTCGGGACGGGTGGTGTGCTGGCCGTCGGCGTTGCTGCCGAAACCGACAATCTCGGCATGGATGCGGGCGCCACGGGCCAGGGCGTGTTCCAGTTCCTCGAGCACCAGCATGCCGCCGCCTTCGCCGATCACCAGGCCGTCGCGTGCGGTGTCGTAAGGGCGCGGGCTGCGTTGTGGGGTGTCGTTTTTCAGGCTGGTAGCGTAGAGCGCGTCGAAGACCATGGCTTCGGTCGGGCACAGTTCCTCGGCACCGCCGGCGAGCATCAGCGGCAGGCGCCCGAACTTGATCGCCTCGTAGGCATAGCCGATGCCCTGGCTGCCGCTGGTGCAGGCGCTGGACGTCGGGATCAAGCGACCGGTGAGGCCGAAGAAGATGCTGATATTGGCCGCGGTGGTGTGCGGCATCATCCGCACGTAGGAGTTGGCGTTCAGGCCTTCGGCCACTGAGTTGAGCAGCATGTTGCCGAACGCCTTGATCTCGTCGGTGCTGCCGGTGGAGGAGCCACAGGCGACGCCCATGCGCCCGTCCTTGATCGATTCGTCGCCCAACAGCCCGGCATCGGCCAGCGCCATCTCCGCCGCACCCACGGCAAGCCGCGAAACTCGGCCCATGCTGCGCAGTTGCTTACGGGTCCAGTGGCTTGGCACCTTGAAGTCATCGATGGGGCCAGCCAGGCGCGTGTTGAGTTCGGTAAAACGATCCCACTCGTCCATCCGGCGGATGCCGCTGCGGTTGGCCGCGAAGTTGCCGGCGATGGTGTCCCAGTCGCTGCCCAGTGAGGTGATGCCGGCCATGCCGGTGACGACGACGCGCTTCATCAGCACAGGCCTCCGTTGACGGCCAGAACCTGCCGGGTGATGTACGAGGCTTCCGCCGACATCAGGAAATTCACCGCGCCAGCCACCTCTTCAGGGGTGCCCATGCGTTGTGCGGGGATCATTTTCATCAGTTCTTCCACCGGCACATTCTCGTCGAGCATGGCTGTGTCGATCAGGCCGGGTGCGACACAGTTAACGGTGATTTTGCGCTTGCCCAACTCGATCGCCAATGCCTTGGCCGCGCCGATCAAGCCGGCCTTGGAAGCACTGTAGTTGACCTGGCCACGGTTGCCGATCAAACCCGACACCGAGGTGATGCAGACAATCCGCCCGGCGGCGCGACGACGAATCATCGGCATCATCACCGGGTGCAGCACGTTGTAGAAACCGTCGAGGTTGGTGCGCATCACCACATCCCAATCCTCCTCGCTAAGGGCGGGAAAGGCACCGTCGCGGGTCAGGCCGGCATTGAGTACCACACCGTAATAGGCGCCATGGGTTTCCACGTCGGCTTCGAGAATTTCCTTGCAGCGGGCGCGGTCGGCCACGTCGAACTGCAGGATGCGCGCACGACGGCCCAAGGCCTCGACTTCGGCCTTGACGGCTTCGGCGTCGGCCAGGCCGCTGCGGCAATGCAACACGATGTCGTGCCCGGCCCGGGCCAGGCGCAAGGCGATGGCGCGGCCGATACCACGGCTGGAACCGGTGACCAGTACGGATTCAGTCATCACTGGACTCCTTCGGGTTCATGGAGATATTGAGCGGCCTGGGGTGGGCGGAACACATTCAGACGGGCGGTAACGTGAATGCCGGGGGCGTTGATGTGGCATTCGAACACGCCCATGCCGTTATCGTCTTCCAGGGAGCGAATGCCGTGGATGGTCAACTCGGTGCCGGCCGGAAAACTTTCGACGTTGCATTCGAATTTTCGGCTGCCGAGCAGGAAGCCCAATTCCACCTCATCACCGCGCTGGCGCGCATGGCAACCGGCGAAGGCGGCCACGCTCTGGGCCATCAGTTCGATGCCGACCCAGGCCGGCAGGCTGCCGTCGGGGAGATTGAACAGGCCATCGGGTTTGACGGTCAGGCGCGTGTGAATCTGCTCTTCATCGAACGCCAGGATCTGATCGATAAGAATCATGTCACCCGCGTGGGGCAGCAGTTCGGCGATCGGCCAGTCAATCATGGGGCGTCTCCGATAATCAGGCTGACGTTGTTGCCACCGAAGGCAAAGGAATTGCTCATCAGGTAGCGGGGTGCAATGGACGTCAGGCGAGTGGCCGGGGTCACCCATTGCAGCGGCGGCAATTCGGGATCGGGCTGTCCGTCCCAGACGTGAGGCGGCAGGGCATGCTCGTGATTGTCCGGGCTCAGGCTCAACCAGCAGAACGCCGCCTCCAGCGCCCCGGCGGCACCGAGGGTGTGACCGGTCATGGGTTTGCTCGACGAACAGGGTACGCCAGCCGGGAACAGGGTCGCCACGGCCTGGCTTTCCATGGCGTCGTTGTGCTGGGTGGCGGTGCCGTGCAGGTTCAGATAAGCGATCTGTTCCGGTTGCAGGTTGGCGCGGCCCAGGGCTTTGCGCATCGCTTGCAGGGCGCCACGACCAGTCGGCTCTGGGGCGGAGATGTGATGCGCATCGGAACTGGCGCCGCTGCCGAGCAAGGCAATCGCCTGGCTGTCGGCTGCACGTCTGGTCATCAGGAACAGCACCGCCGCTTCGCCAATGTTGATGCCATTGCGGTTCACCGAAAACGGATTGCAGCGTTGTTCCGAGACCGCTTCGAGCGCCGAGAAACCGTTGAGTGTCAGCTTGCACAAGGTGTCGACACCGCCACACAGCACCGCGTCGCACATGCCCAGGTCCAACAGGCGCTGGGCGCTCATCAAGGCCCGGGCGCTGGAGGTGCAGGCCGTGGAAATGACATAGGTCGGCCCGCTCAATTGCAGCCACTCGGCGAGGAAGTTCGCCGGCGCCCCGAGTTCCTGTTGCTGATAGTCGTACTCGGCAGGGAACTGCTTTTCACGCAGGTAATGCGCCAGGCCCTGGCTGGCCTCGTCGATACCCGAGGTGCTGGTGCCCAGCACGACACCGATGCGGTCGCGGCCGTAGGTCTGGATCGCGCTGTCGATGTCCGGGCGGATTTGCAGCGTGGCCTCCAGCAACAACTGATTGTTGCGACTGTGATGGCGCGACATGTCGGCCGGAATGCTTGCCAGTTTGCCCAGGACCGCACCGACCGGCAGCGTGCGCTGCGGCACCCACCCGGTTTGTTCGCGCATGCCGCCGCAGTCGCCGGCAAACAGGTTGCGGGCGACTTCCTGCCTGTCACGGCCCAGCGCGCAGACCAATCCTAGGGCATTGAGGTAAGCCGTCATGGCGTTTCACCGCTCAGGGGCGTGACTTGATAGCTCGGACCATGCGGTAGCTTCAATTCAAAATTCTGCGGTTGTGCGTAGCGAATGTCCCAGCGCTCGGGCAGGGACCGTTGTCTGCCGTACTGCCAGGCGCCGGGATAGTTGGCCGCCAGTTCCTCTTGCGGCGTCAGCGCAAACAGCAGCGCCGCGAACAGTTCCCGGGCTTGCGGATTGGGCGGCAGGAAACCATCGGACTCCCAGGTTTTATCGATCAATTTCTGGCGGGCCTGGGGAATGCCCAACAGGTCCATCATCGACCAGCGAATACCCGTCTCTTCACGCTGGATCACCAGCACCCAGTCCTGGCGTTCGTCGGCCAGCCCGCGCTGGATGTGCAATTGCAGCGGCAACGGCAGATCCGGGTTTTGCTCGGGCAGCGGCGCCCGGCCGGCGCAGGCGCTCAACAGCAGGGCTACGGCAAGTAACAGAAATCGCATAACGCCGGTTACCCCTGTGGGAGCGAGCTTGCTCGCGATGGCGGCGATACATTCAACATTGATATTGACTGACCCACCGCTATCGCGAGCGAGCTCGCTCCCACAGGTTTGGTGTTTCAAGCGGTTGGCAATGAACATCACTCAGTTCCTTCAAACGGTTTGCGCGCCACCACATTGACCAGGGTTTCTTCCCGTTGGCCAAAGGGTTTTGGCTTGCACACACCCAAGTATTCGAGCAGGCCGAAATCCTTGGCGCGACTCCACCACAGATACGGATAAGACACGTTTTGCGCGGTAAATTCGAAACCTTGCTGGCGAATCATTTGCAGGTACTGCGCAGCGCTTTTCTGCACGTGCATGGGGTGGCGAAACAACCAGCGGATCACCCAGGTATCAATGTAAGCCTCGGTGGATTCGGCGAACAGCAGATAACCGCCGGGTTTGAGTACGCGGTAGAACTCGGCCAGTGCCTGTTCCTGCTCCACCAGGTGATGGAAGGTCTGGTGACAAAACAGCAGGTCGATACTGGCGTCCGGCAGGTTCAGGCTGGCGCAGTCGCCGCCGATCAACTCCACTTCCATGCCCTGGCGGGCCGCTTCTTCGCGGCTCTGGATCAGGCTTTGTGGATCAGCATCGACGCCAATCAGGCGACCGGGCGCAAAGGCCTGGCGCAGCAGCGGGAATGACTTGCCCTGGCCGCAACCGGCATCCAGCAGCACCGGGCTGACAGGCAGCGCTTCGCTGAACAGGTTGTGCAAGTCGTTGATCGCCAACCGCAGCACATAGTGTTGCCAGATCTGGCTGCGCAGGAACCACAAACCGAAACGGGTTTCTTCGACGTAGTTGTCGCTCAAGTAGTTCATGACGCATCCCTTGCACAGAACTCTGAAATCGCCTTCAACCGGCGCCTGGCTTCGCTGACGAACGGATTGCGTCGGTCCCAGGCATATCCGGCAAGAATGGAACTGATCATCCCGCGGATTTCCGGTGAACTGCTCTCATGGAAAATCACGTCCTGGAATGTCCCCGCGTACCAGCCTTCGACATAGCAGCGGAACGTGTCGACGCCGCGCTTGAGCGGTTCGGCGAACTCGGTTTGCCAGTCGACGGCTTCGCCTTGCAGCTGACGGTGCAATACCCCAGCGGCCATGCTCGCCGAACGCATGGCGATGGTCACGCCGGAGGAAAACACCGGGTCGAGGAATTCCGCGGCATTGCCCAGCAGCGCGAAGCCCGGGCCGTGCAGGGTTTTGACGTTGGCCGAGTAACCGCCGATGGTTCGGGCCTCGGTGTCCCACTGCGCATTTTGCAACACGCGGGCCAGGCTTGGCGTCTCGGCGATAAAGCCGCGCAGGCACTCGTCCAGATTGTCGCTGCGGCCTGCGAAACGCTCCTCTGCGGCGACCACGCCGACCGAGCAGCGCCCGTTGCTGAACGGGATGGTCCAGAACCACACGTCGCGCTGGGTCGGATGAGTGGTCACCAGGATCTTGCTGCGGTCGAAGCCCGGGTGGTCGATACGGTCTTCGACGTGAGTGAACACGGCCTGGCGCACCGGGAAGTTCGACGGCGCCTCGAGGTCGAGCAAGCGCGGCAGCACGCGGCCGTAACCGCTCGCATCGAGCAGGAAGTCAGCCTCGATGCGGTACTCGCTACCGTCTTCGCGGCGCACGCCGAGCTGCGGTTTTCCCGGGGCAATGTCGACGCTGACGATGGTTTCGCCATAGCGGATCTCCACGCCTTGCAGCGCGGCCTGATCGGCCAGCAGCTTATCGAAATCGGCGCGCTGGACCTGAAACGTCGTCGATTTGCCGTGGCTGAACGTCTCGCCGAAATCGAAGGCGCTGTAGCGCTCGCCCCAGGCAAACGCGGCACCGGTTTTCAGCTGGAAGCCGGCGGCGTTGACGGCGTCGAGCATGCCCGCTTCTTCGACGAAATCCAGGCAATGGGCCAACAGGCTTTCGCCGATGGAAAACCGTGGAAAATGCTGCCGCTCGATCACCAGCACATCGTGTCCCTTGCGCTTGAGCAACGCGGCGGCGATGGCGCCGGAAGGTCCGGCGCCGATGATCACGACCTGGCGGCATTCCATCTCAACGGTTGGCATGGGGGCTCCTTGCGGGGACAGCGGCTTTCAGTGGGATACGGTGCATGCCGGTCAGGGCTGGCAGCAGTGTAGCGATCAGGCCCATCAGCATCAGGGCAAAGTACAGCGGCGGGCTGATGAGTTGCTGTTGCAGCAGCAGGTTGAGAAAAACGATCTCGCTCAAGCCACGGATGTTCAGCAGCACACTTTCCCGCCAGCGGCTGGCACCCTGGAACGAGGCCCCGGCCCAGCCGAGGCCGAGCCAGTTGCCCAGCAGTTTGCTCAGCATCGGCAACAGCAGCAGGGCGACCAGTTGCATCCAGCCGAGGCTGTCCATCGCGCTGTGCACGTTGATCTGCACGATGCCGAACGTGAGGATCAGCGGGATGGCGATGTATGTCTGCAAGCGGCTCATCCAGATGGCCGGCAACGGCAGGACCAGTGGGGCTTTCAGCGCGGCCATGATCAACACATAGCCGATACCGAAAATCAGTGCATTGAGCTTGAAGTGTTCGGCGACGACCAGCAGGGCGAAAAAGCTCAGGCTGTAAAGCCACGTCTGGCGCAGGCCCAGCAGCCGCAGCAGCACCGGGAGGCACGCGCCGGCCAGGGGCAGCAACAGGCTGCTCAGGTGCAGGCTGCCCTGGGCGATACCGAACAGGGTCCAGCAGGCGAGGTCGATGAGGATCGCGGTTTGCACCAGTCGCCGGGTGGCGGTGGGCGGGTAATCGATGTGCCGCAGGTACAGGTACAACACCGGAATCGCGGTGATGGCGAACAACAGGCCGACGGCCAGCGAACTGATCCACGGTTGCGGCGGCAACAACCAGACGGCCGTGACCAGGCCGCAGGCAAACGGAATGCAAAAGCTGGGCAGGGCGATTTTCAGGCTTTGGCGATCCAGTTGCAGGTCGATCACATCGCTGAGGATGTAGCCCAGCAACAGGGCAAAGCTCAGGCTGTAGAGGTTCTTCAGCCAGCCCGGCGACACCAGCTGCGCACCGCTCAATTGCCATTGGGGCTCGATCCAGAAATACATCAACAGCGGCAAGCCGAGGGTCGCCAGCAACAACTGGCTGACGATGGGAATCAGGCCGAAATGCCGGCCGACACGGGTCGCCAAGGCGAACAACACCAGTGCCATCGCCCAGAACAGAACGACCATCATGTTGCCCGCTCCACGGCCGTGGGCTCATGCACCTGGCGACCGGCCCACGGTGCGAGCAGGAAGCTGAAGATCAGGCCCAGGCTCACCGACAGTCCGAAGTTGCTCACCGCCGGGGTGCTCGATACCGCCAGCAGGCCGAACGACAGCCAGGTGGTCAATGCCGCCAGCAGGGTGCCCAGCAGGCTCACGGCTGCGCCGCCGACCTGTTCGCGCATCAGGATCGCGTAATCGACGCTGATCGCCGTCACCAGCAGCAGGCCGAACAGGCTGAACAGGGTCAACGGCTGCCCCAGCCAGCCGAGGCTGGCCAGGCTGCACAACGCCGCCAGCAGGGGCAGGGACACGATGCGCAACGCGCCGCCGAGGCCGAATGGCAGGATCAGCACCAGCACGATCAACACACAGGAGGCGAGTTTCAGTTCCGCGGCACTGATTTGGGTGGCCGCGAAGACGTTGTTCAATTCACCCAGTCGATCCACCAGTGTCACGCCGGGTAAATCCTCGCCCTGGAGCCGCAGCAGGGCCGTGTTGTTGATGCCTTGCAGGCTGACCATTGCCGCCACGCCGTCTTCGGTCGACCCCAGCCACAGGGCCCGGTAGGGTTCTGCCAACGGGCCGCTGAGCGCTGCTTCGATGTCCACGGTCGGCAATGCCTGAAGCTTTGTCAGCTCGGCTTGCAGCGCCTCGACCGGTACGCCGATTTCGAGCAAGGGTTGCCAGAACGAAGACAGTTTGCTCAACGCTGCGCGCACCTGTTGCTGTTCGTTCGGCGGGCTGACCAGTTGATTGAGCGACAGATAACCCTGGAGCTTTTCCAGGCCTGTCAATTGATCCAGTCGTTCTCTCAGAGCGGTCTGGCGTTCGAGCAGTTGCTGCTGATTGGCGGCGCGTATCAGGAAGAACTGGCTGGTGGGTTGATAACCGGTGATTCGGGCAATGGCCTGGGCTTCGTCGGTCAATTGTTGCGGTGCGCTGATCCACTGGCGGATGTCGTTTTTGCTGCTCAGCTCCAACAGGCCGCCCACGCAAAAGGCGACCAGCAGCGCCAGCAAGACTGGCGTTTTCAGCTGTTTGAGCAGCGCTTCACGACAACCCAGCAAAAACTCGCAAACGCGCAATGGCCACTGCGCCGGGCGCAGGTCTACGCCCTTGAGCAATGCCGGCAGCAGGCACACGGCGGACAAATAGGCGCCGAGCAACCCTGCGGCAGAGAACGCGGCAATCTGGGTCAGTGCCGGGAAGGGTGTCCAGGCCAGGGCCAGGTAACCGATGCCGCTGGTGATCAGGCTCAGGGTCAAGCCCGGCAGGGTCAGGCGCAGGGCTGGCCAGCTGCGCCAGGGTTTGAGGCTCCAGCTCTTGGACAGGTAATGCAGGGGGTAGTCGACCGCGACACCAATCAGGCTCGAACCCAGCACCAGGGTCATCACGTGCATATGGCCGAACAACGCAACGCAGGCCACCGCACCGAAGAGCATGCCCACCAGCACCGGCACGAAGGCCAGCAAAACGCGCCAGCGCCGGAAGGCCAACAGCAGCAGCAACAAAATCCCCACGGTGGCACCGCCGCCGACCCAGGTCATCTCCCGGGCGGCCTGCTGCTGCCCGCTGGCTGCGTACAACAGGCCGCTGGCGGCGAGCAGTTGCACGTCGTGCCGGGCGGCTTCTTCGCGGCTGTGCTTGAGCAGGTCGGCCACTTGCAGCGGCAGGTTCATGTCGAAGGCGTTGCCGGTGGTGCGCGCGCGCAGCAGCACCCAGCTCTTGCCATCGGCATCGGCGACCAGGGCGCCGCTGCCGATGTCCAGTTGCACCGAACCACGTTGCGGCTGGCTGTTCTGGATGCGCCCGGTCAGGCCCAGCCAGTCGTCCTGGCTCGGCACCAGGCTGTAACCGTTGAACGGGTCGAACAACGCCTGCACCCGCTGCTGGATAAAAGTGTCGGGGTGCTCGATCAGAAGTTGTCGGTCCGCCGCCTGGAGCATCGCCAGGCGACCTTGCAGCAACTGCGTGCGCAGCGCCGGCAAGTCGGCTTGCAGGGTCCATTGGACCTTTTCGAACAAGCCGCTGGCCTGCCATTGTTCGCCGAGTGTCTGCGCCATGGCGACGGCCCGCTGGCGATCGCTGTGGCCGACCAGCACCAGCATTTCGCGGTTCAGCGGTTCTTGCATGCGTTGTTCGGCGCGCAGTTCCAGGGCATCGGGCGCTGTGCCGGGCACCAGATCCATCAGGTTGGCCGACAGCGGCGCGCCGTCACGCCATTGCCAACCGGCGAGCGCCAGTACTGCCAGCAGCAGGATCAGAAACAGCCGTGGCAACCACCGTTCACTCGGCAAAGTCATGCTGCTCCGCGTCGCTCAACGGTTGGGTGCTGGTGCTGTCCTGCATGCGCAACAACGTGCTGTCGCCCTGGGTCTCGAGCAGCTCAATGCTGTGTACCAGTTCTGCGCCGGTAATGTTGATCTGGTTGAACACCTGCTTGAGCAGCATCGAGCGTGGCAGCAGCGTGAGCTTCCAGTTCTGCGCGTCGCCGCTCAGGGACAGCTCGAAATCCCGTTGCAGGCCACTGCTATCGCCTTGCAGCACGGCGAGGAACAAACGGTTCTGCTCGGCACCGGCGCTTTTGCCCGGCAGCATTTGCCAAACACTGCCGTCACGTCGGGCAATGCCTTTGGCGGTGATGCGATAGTCCTGTTGCAAGGGCGTTTTCAACAGCCATAACAGGCCGTGGTTTTTTGCCAGCACGAACGTGCCCTTGCTGGTCAGCGGCTGGGGCAGGGCGCGCAGGTGTTTTTCCTGGATGAAACTGCCGTGGATCACCTCGGGTCTGGCCAGTTGATCGCTGAGCTGTTGCAGATCGAAGGCGCTGGCCAGCCCTGGAATACCCAGTAGCACGCAGAACACTGTAGGAGCGAGCTTGCTCGCGAAAAACCTGAGAGCGCCACGGGGTGTCAGATACCCAGCATTATCGTTAACGACCATCGCGAGCAGGCTCGCTCCTACAGGGGAACGGGGATGGCAGAACATCATGGCAGGGCCTTCTCGACAGCGTCGGTGAAGACCTTCGGCGAGGCCAGTTGCATCTCGCGGCTGGCAATGTCGACGGCGACCTGTACCGACATGGCCCGGGTCAGGCGCTCACCGGTTTGCAGGTCGCTGATCAGGTAGTTGATCTTCAAGCGGTTCTCCCACTCCACCAGGTTGGCGCGCACGTTGAGTTTCTGGCCGAACACCGCCCCGCGCACGTAGCGCAGTTGCAGGTCGATCACCGGCCACGCATAGCCGGATTCGTTCATCGCCGTGTAGTTGTGGCCGATCTTGTCCAGCAGCGCACAGCGGGCGACTTCCAGGTATTTGACGTAATGGCCGTGCCAGACCACGTGCATGCTGTCGACGTCAAAGAACGGTACGACGATTTCCGTGTCGGTGTAGAGAAATCCCTTGCTACGCATGCAGCCTCCAGTGTTGTTCGGCGATGCGTTGCAGGCACAGGCGCAATTCGCCTTCCAGTGCGCGGTCTTCGATGACCGGTGGGAAGTCCTTGGCCAAGGCTTCATGCATGGTGGCCAACGCGGGTGGCAGGGGGCGTGCATCTTCGGCCTGGCCGCGCAGCCAGACGCCCTGATTGGCCGCCAGCAGTGTAGCTGCCGCCACCTGTTCGGTGAGTTCCAGCACGCGGATCGCATCCCGGGCGGCGATGGTGCCCATGCTCACTTTGTCCTGGTTGTGGCATTCGGTGGAGCGCGAGAAGACGCTGGCCGGCATGGTGTTCTTCAGCGCTTCGGCAGTCCAGGCGCTGGTGCCGATCTGCACCGCCTTGAAGCCGTGGTTGAGCATGGCGCGGTCGGCCGTGGCGCCCGACAGGTTGCTCGGCAAGCCATGGTTGTAGCGCTCGTCCACCAGCAGCGCGAGTTGCCGATCCAGCAGGTCGGCGACGTTGGCCACGAGGTTTTTCAGGCTGTCCATGGCGAACGCGATGTGCCCGCCGTAGAAGTGCCCACCGTGCAGCACGCGCTCGGCCTCGGCGTCGATGATCGGGTTGTCGTTGGCGCTGTTGAGCTCGATCTCGATGAACGAGCGCAGCCAGTTCAGGCTGTCGGCCAGTACGCCCAGCACATGGGGTGCGCAGCGCAGGGAATAACGGTCTTGCAGGCGATGCAGTGGTGCGGTCGGCGCGTCGATGGCCAGGTCTTTGCGCAACCACGCGGCGACCTGCATCTGCCCCGGGTGTGGCTTGGTCGCGAACAGGCGCTCGTCGAAGTGCTCCGGGTTGCCTTGCAGGGCGACCACGTTCAGCGCGGTGATGCGCGTGGCCAGATGCAGCAGGTAATCGGCGCGGGCGTACGCCAGGCAGGCCAGACCGGTCATCACCGCGGTGCCGTTCATCAGCGCCAGGGCTTCTTTCGGACGCAACACCAGTGGCTGCCAGCCGAGTTCGTGGTGCACATCGGCAGCCTGCCGGCGCTCGCCGCGGAACATCACTTCGCGTTCGCCGGACAGCGTGGCGGCAACGTACGAAAGCGGCGTCAGGTCACCACTGGCGCCCACCGAACCTTCCTCCGGAATCAGCGGCAGGATGTCGTGTTCAAGGAACGCCTGCAGGCGCTCCAGCAGCTCCACGCGCACCCCGGAAACACCGTGGCACAACGACTGCAAACGCGCCGCCAGTACCGCGCGGGTGGCCTGGGCGTCGAGCAGTTTGCCCAGGCCGCAGCCGTGGAAGGTGTACAGGTGACGGGGCAGCGCCTCGACGTGATGCAGCGGCACCGCGACCACGCAGGAATCGCCATAGCCGGTGGTTACGCCGTAGATCACGCCTTCCTTGTCCAGCAGAGAGTCCAGAAAACGCGCGCCCTTGGCGATGCGCTCGCGGTAGGCAGGGTCGCTTTGCAACTGCGTCGGCACCTTGCGGTTGGCCAGTGCCAGCACATCTTCAATGCGCAAAGGGCGTTCGCCGAAGGTTACCGGCTCAAGCGTTGGCGTCGTCATCGGTCTTCCAGAAAGGGTAAAAGTTGAACCATTGTTGGGGCGCTTCGAGGCAATAGTGACCCAAGCGTTCGGCGTAGCGGGAGGCCCACTGATGAATGACCTGTTCACGGTCGCTGCGCTTCCAGGTGATTGCGTCAGCGAAGGGTTCAATGGTCAGTCGATAGTCGCCGTCGGGCTTTTTCAGGCACAGCAGCAGGTTGACCGGGCATTTCAGCAGGCCGGCCAGCAGCCACGGGCCCTGGGGGAACCTGGCCGGATGACCGAGAAAGTCCACGGTCACGCAGCGCCCGCCATGCAGCGGCACTCGGTCGCCGGCAATCGCCAGCCACTCGCCGCGTTCCAGGCGCTCGCTCAGTTGCAGCATGATCCCGGGGTCCAGTTCGCTGACCTGGATCAGGCGCAAATTGGTCGCCCCGGCTTCGCCCAGCAAACGGTTGAACTGTTCGGCGTGCTTGGTGTGCACCAGCACGTTCATCGTGACTTTCTCGCCGAGCTCCGCCAGTGCGCGGCAGACTTCCAGATTACCCAGGTGCGCGCCCACCAGCATTTGCCCGCGGGCGCCGCGCAACTGGTCGCGCAGCAGCGCCGGGTCGATGATTTCGATCTGTTCGATGCTCAGCTTGCCGTTCCATACGTCGAGTTTGTCGAGCATGGAATCGGCGAAAGCCATGAACTGGCCGAACACTCGCCAGTGGCTCGGGCGCAGTTCGCTGCGACCGCTCCAGTCGGCCAGGCGTTGCTGGTATTGCCAGGCGCTGTGTCGGGCGCTGCGGCCGAACAGGAAAAAGTACAACACGATGCCGTACAACACTGGGCTCAGTACTCGACGGCCCAGCACTTTGGCACCGAACGCGGTGAGCTTCATCAGCCAGAAACTGCCCCGTTCTTCGCGGTCGGCCCAATGCTGCTTGTCTGAACTCATGCCCGCCACCGTCGCCAGAGGATCACTGGCGCGCGCAGCAACATGCCGAAGAACAGCCGCGTGTGCATGCTGGAAATCAGGACGTTGTCGTGGAACATCCGAAAATGCGAAACGCCGTCCAGCGGGTAATGGACTTTGGTTTGCAGCCATTGCATCGGCTGATTGCGCCAGGTCAGGCGCACCAGGATGTCCGAGTCGAAGTCCATGCGCTTGCCGATTTTCGCTGACTCGATCACCGCCAGGACCGGCGGCAATGGGTAAACCCGGAAACCGCACATGGAGTCGCGAATCTGCAATGACAGGGTGTTGATCCAGACCATGACGTGAGTCAGGTAGCGCGCATACAAACGGCCTTTCGGCACGCTGGCGTCATATTGCGGATAGCCGCAAATCAACGCTCGTGGGTAGCGGCGTGATTGTTCGATGAAACGCCTGACGTCCTGCAAATCGTGCTGGCCATCTGCATCCACCTGCAAGGCATGGCTGAAACCCAGGCGCGAAGCTTCGCGCAAACCGGTCATGACCGCGCCACCCTTGCCCTGGTTTTCGGCCAGCCGGATCAGGTAAACCATTTCACGCTGGGCCAGGCGATCCAGCACCCGGGCGCAGCTCGGGCTGCTGGCATCGTCCACCAGAATGCACGGCAGGTTGCTGGCGATCAGGGCATCGACCACCGTGGTGATGGCGCTTTCGTGGTTGTACACGGGGACGACGGCGCAGGGGCTATGCATGCTCCGCCTCCAGCAAGATCCGCCCGCTTGAGCAGGTGGCGGTTTCGTTGCGATAGGCGAAATACAATTTGCCGCGCGCCGGGTCGTAGCGCAGGTGCAGCTGGATTTCGTCGCCCGGGCGCACCAGTTGCTGGAACTTCAAGACTTCCATACCGGCGAATTTTTTCGGCAGGTTCATCAGTTGCCGGCCCAGGCTCAGCGCCCAGTCCACCTGCACCACGCCAGGCAACACAGGCGCCTTGGGGAAATGACCGCTGAAATAGGCCAGGTCCGGTGGCACGGCCAGTTGCAGGCTCCACTCGCCATTGCTTTCGACTTGCTCCAGCACCTCGGGCGCTTTGGGGCGCGGCGCCAACAGCAGGGCGTCGACGTCGGCCTGGGGCAGTTTGCCCTGAGCGTTCAGTGGCAGTTGTCGCAGCAGGCGCCAGCGTCTTGGCAGGGCCAGGGCTTCGCAGTGTTGGCTCAGGTGCTGGCGCAGTTGCTCGGTGAGGCTGCGTCGACCGTGATTGCGCAGTACATGCAACCCGGCCTCGCTCAGCACCAGCAACGCCCCCAGGGAGGCACGGTTTTCCTGAACGACGCCGAGCCGAGCTTCGATGACCCATTCATGGGCCGTCAACGCCTGTTCCAGCATCGGCAGCGAGATGCGTTTTTCTTCCAGTTTGACGATCCGGTCCAGTCGCCCAAGCAACTCGAAGCGACCATCGATGGCGATGCGTGCTGAATCGGCCGTGTGTTCGATTTGACCGACGGGTAAGTACGGCGAAGCGATCAGCAGCGCTCCTTCACTGTCTTGTGTCAGCGTGACATCGGCAAAGGGGCGCCACAGTTCCGCGCCCTGACGCCAGGCGATGCCGCCGGTTTCCGAGCTGCCGAAGATTTCCGTTGGCCATTGCCCCAGACGCTCATGCAGGCTCTGTGCGGCCTCGACCGGCAATGCGCCGCCGGAGGAAAACACCCGGCGTACGGCGCTCAAGGCGGGCCAGTCGAGGTTGTCGCCCATGCGCTTGAGCAGCGCCGGGCTGGCCACCCAGGTGAAGGCCGGGTATTCGCGGCTGGCGCGTTGCAGGTCTTCCGGAAAGGCCAACTGCCGACGCAGGAACGGGCGCCCGGCGCACAGTGGCCAAAGCACCCGAAACAGCAGGCCGTAGATGTGCTGGGTAGCGACGCTGCCAATGATGCACGCCGGGCCCAGGTCGGCGCCCCACAGCTGTTCCAGGGCTTCGACTTCATTGGCCAGTTGGCGCAGGTTTTTTTCGATGCGCTTGGGTTCGCCGCTGGAGCCGGATGTGCACAGGCTGAGTCGGCAGTTATCCAGGTCCAGCGCGGCGGCACTAAGCGGCGGCTGTTGGAGGTCGCCAAGGTGCGCATCGTCGGGCTGATCGCTCAGCCACAGATCAACATCACCCGACCAGCGTTGGCGGGTCTGCGGTTGCAGGTCGGACGGCAGCAGCACACTGACCCCGGCACGCCAGGCGCCGAACAGGGCAATCGCCAGGTCGGCGGCATCCTCAAGGTGCACGGCCATCTGCCGGACACCCCGGGCTTGCAGGCCGGCGGCCAGGCGCAGCGCCTGTTCGCACAGTCGGGCGTGATCCAGTGCCGGAGCAGTGGTTACGGCGCGCTCCGGCTGAGCCTTGAGCAGCAGGTGCTCAAGTTTTATCCAATTCATGGGTGGCCTCGTACCCTTATTCGTATGAGCCATTCAATGGCAAACATCAGGCCTATCAATCCGTAGGAAATCAGGCCGGTGTACAGCGTCCACCAGCTCAGCGGCGCCCAGAGGGTCAGGGCGGCGGCACACAAACCGTTGCAAAGAAAAAAAACGCTCCAGGCGATGGTCACCTGACGGGTATAGCGAATGCCCTCGGCCGGCAATTGCGGCTCGCGTACCCGGGCCAGGCGTTCAACGATCGGTGGGCCGAATGTCAGGCTCGATCCGAACAGCACCAACATGAAGCTGCTGATCAACACCGGATACCAGCGCAACAACACCGGGCTGTCGAACAGTGCCAGCAACAGGCAGAACACAATGGCCACCGTGGCCATCCACAGGCTGCCAGGCCGTCGTTTGCCGGTCAGCGCCCGGGCCAGCCACAGCCCGCCCAGCAACAGCCCGAACTGCCACGGGGCGAAATGCTCCATGCCGAAATACACCGCAAAGGGATACAAAAGGCCTGCCAGCAGCAGGCCGAGGCCAATCAGTCGATTCATGCGGCGGGTTGAACCAGACGGTAGACCGCCTCGACCACGTCACTGACGGTACGCACCGATTTGAATTCTTCGGCGGCGATTTTCTTGCCGGTCTGACGTTTGATGTGATCAATCAGGTCGACCGCGTCGATGCTGTCGATTTCCAGGTCCTGATACAGGTTGGATTCCAGGCTCACACGCTCAGGGTCCAGTTCGAAAAGCTCGACCAAGGCATCGCGCAGGGTGTTGAAAATGTCGTCACGAGTTTGCATGGTCCGGTCTCAAGCTGCCTGTTTTGCGCTGACGAACGCCGCAAGGCTCGCCACGTTACTGAAGTGGTTGCGTGTGTCCTTGGCATCGGCGTCGATTTTGATGCCGTACTTTTTCTGGATGGCCAGGCCCAGTTCCAGGGCGTCCACCGAGTCCAGGCCCAGGCCTTCGCCGAACAGCGTCTGCTCGTTGCCGATGTCTTGGGCGCTGATGTCTTCGAGGCCCAGGGCGTCGATGATCAGTTCTTTGATTTCCAGCACCAGGCTAGGGGTGTTCAGATCGCTCATCTTCGGCGAGCTCCTTGATGAAGTAAGAATGCAAATAATCGTTGAGCTTGCGCGAGGCCTGCGGAGCCGGCCCCTGCGTGGCGAAGGTCTTTGGGTCTATATCGGCCCCGACCCGGAAACTGAAGTGCACGCGCCGCTTGGGGATGCGATACCAGGGTTCGGCCTTGGTCAATGTGGTCGGGCTGACCTTGATAATGACCGGGGTGAGGATTTTCGCACCACGCAGGGCGATTGCCGCGCCGCCCCGATGAAAGGCCGGCGGCTGGCCGGGCTGAGTGCGCGTACCTTCCGGGAAAATGATCAGGGTCTGACCGTCTTTCAGCGCGTCGGCAGCCGCGTCGAGCATGTCCATGCTGCCGTCGTTGCTGATGTATTCGGTGCAGCGCAGCGGCCCGCGGGTGAAGGGGTTTTCCCAGAGGCTTTGCTTGACCACGCAGTTGGCGTGACGCACCAGGCCGATCAGAAACACCACGTCGATCAGCGATGGGTGATTGGCAATGATCATTTGCCCGGGGCGACCGAGTTTTTCCGCACCCTCGATGTTATAGGTCAGTACCCCGGTACGGGCCATGAAACGCACAAAAATCCAGAAACAGCGGCTGACCGTTTGCCGGGCCCGCAGCCGATGGGTTCGGGCGTCGCCCGGCAGCCAGTTCAGTACAGGGAAAATCACCAGGCGCAGGCACAGCCCGCCCAGCCCGAACAGGGCGAAGCTCGCGGCGGTGGCCAGCAAACGCCAGTAATAGGCGTCGCGGTTTTTCTCGGTCATGGGTTGCGTTGCCAGGTCCATACACGATTTTTCCAGGCATGTTGGCAGGTGGTTTGCTGGCCGAGCAGCGCACACAGCAGATTCAGCGCGTGAGGCCAGCGGGGTTTGGACAACGCATCCGAGGGGCTGTTCAGGGACAACTGCCAGTCGGTACCGGGTGTGATCAGCAAGCCGACGGCATAAGGGAACGGCACGTCGTCGATCCAGGTCGAGTAAGCCTCGGGTGGCTTCTCTTCGGTGACCACCAGCAGTACCGCGCGAGCGCCTTCAGCCAGCAGCGCGGCAGCTTCAAGCATGCCGTGTTCCAGGCCATCGCCTGCGGCGGCCAGGGCGGTCATTTCGCTGGTTTCACCCCGCATGATCGACCACAAGCCAATGATCGCGTTATGCACCGACAAGCTGAACCGGGTCGGCGACAGCGGCTGGTCGGCGGCCAGATCACTGAGAATATCGACGGTGCGGGGCGTTTCGCCGTGACGGGAAACAAAGACCAATGGCAGATCCTGCCGACCTTCGGCCAAAGGCCAGCCGACACTGAATGCCATGCGCGCCAGACGGCTGAGCCGTCGACGCTGCATGGCCGGCAGAAAGGAAACGTCGGGAGCGGCATCGCTGTCCGGCAGCACGACCGGTTGTCGGCACCAGGCCTGCCAATCGGACACGCTATCAAGCCCCGGGGCCCAGGCGCGCCATTGGGCGATGTTGAAGTTGATCACAGACATTCATCCCACCCTCACGGGCTTACTTGACGCGGGGGAGTGGCCGAGGGCCGAGACTTACCCTGCGTGGCGTTTGGCGCCGAGTGGCGCGCATTATCCCGGTGCCGGGAACGTGTAGCAAATGCTGGTTACATTTTGCTCAGAAGATGAAGCGGCTGGTTCGCAAAAATTGAATGATTGGCAACTATTCACAGAATTATTACCCCGTCTGTCGGTTCTGGCGTCGAACCGCCGGGCCGCTCAGGGCTTTTCATGCAAGAGAAGGCAACTGACTGTGTAGTCCTTGCACTGGTGAGGTAGCGTAGCCATACCGTGGACCACTACACTCGGTCATTCTTTGATACACGGAGGTTTTGACATGCGGCGCGTGGTGTTCAATCAGAAAGGTGGCGTTGGCAAATCCAGCATTGCCTGCAATCTGGCGGCAGTCAGTGCCAGCGAGGGTTTTCGCACCTTGTTGGTGGACCTCGATGCCCAGGCCAACTCCACTCAGTACCTGACGGGGCTCACCGGTAGCGATATCCCGATGGGCATCGCCGATTTCTTCAAGCAGACGCTGTCTTCCGGGCCGTTCTCCAAAAAGAATCAGGTCGACATCTACGAAACCCCGTTCGATAACCTCCATGTCATTACCGCCACCGCCGAGCTGGCGGACTTGCAGCCAAAGCTTGAAGCCAAGCACAAGATCAACAAGCTGCGTAAGTTGCTTGAAGAGCTGAGCGAAGACTACGACCGGATTTACCTCGATACCCCGCCAGCGCTGAATTTCTATGCGGTTTCAGCGTTGATTGCCGCCGATCGTGTGCTGATTCCCTTCGATTGCGACAGTTTTTCACGCCAGGCACTGTACGGCCTGATGGCGGAAATCGAAGAGTTGAAGGACGACCATAACGAAGGCCTGGAAGTCGAAGGCATCGTCGTCAACCAGTTCCAGGCCCGCGCCAGCCTGCCCCAGCAAATTCTCGATGAGCTGATCGCCGAAGGCCTGCCGGTGCTGCCGGTGTACCTGGCCAGCTCGGTACGCATGCGTGAATCCCACCAGGCCAATACGCCGCTGATCCATCTCGACCCGCGGCACAAACTGACCCAGCAGTTTGTCGAGCTGCACAATCTGCTGGAAAACGCCTGATTCTGGCGGATAACACAGAACCCCTGTGGGAGCGGGCTTGCTCGCGAAAGCGGTGTATCAGGCGACACCTCTTTTGAATGTCAGCCCGCCTTCGCGAGCAAGCTCGCTCCCACATGGTTCCGTGTTGTTTCAGATGCCTTGACTACGCAACCAGCTCATCAGTTGCTGTAACGGGAACGCCCCGCTCTGCCGGGCGACTTCCCGGCCGTTCTTGAACAGGATCAGGCTCGGAATCGAGCGAATTCCCAACTGCGCCGACAACTGCTGGTTCGCCTCGCTGTCCAGCTTGGCCAGGCGACACTTGCCCGCCAGTTGCCCGGCTGCCTGCTCGAACACCGGTGCGAACGACTTGCACGGCCCGCACCAGTCCGCCCACACATCCACCAGCAGCGGCAGATCGCCCTTGATCTGGCTGGCGTAGTCGCCTTGCTTCAATTCAAACGGTTTGCTCAACAGGACTTCGGCCTTGCAGCGCCCGCATTTCGGGTGGTCGTTGAGGCGCTCGGCCGGGATGCGGTTGAGGCCGTTGCAGAGAGGGCAGGGGATGAGGAGTGGGTCGGTCATGACAAATCGTCCAATCGAAAGCGAATGATCCATATCTGGAGACATGACTCCAGATTTTCAATCGTGCAGTGCCTCACGACGAACAACTGATCTCCAGATGCTTGCCCCATTCCGGCGGCCGCTCGGCGTAGCTTTCCATCCCCGGTTGTTCCTCGAACGGATTGCTCAGCACCGCGTGCAGTCGACGGACTTCCGAGTAGTCGCCGTTCTGCGCTGCCTCGATGGCCTTTTGCGCCAGGTAGTTGCGCAGGATGTACAGCGGGTTGACCGCGTGCATCCGCTGGCGGCGCTGCTCTTGATCAAGCGTGCCTTCACGGGAAACCCTGGCGACGTAGAGCTCGCCCCAGGCGTCAAAGCCCTTGAGGTCGACGAAGTCATCACGCAAGCGGGTGATGGCCTGTTCCGGCGTTTGATCACCCAAACGGCGGAAAAACAGGCTGTAGTCGACGCCGCTGTTTTGCATCAGTTGTAGCAGGTTCTCCAGCAGTTTCTGGTCGTCATCCTCGGCGGTGGTCAGGCCGAGGCGGCGGCGCATCAGGTCCAGGTAATGGGCCTGGAACAGTGGCAGGTACAGGCCGAGGGTTTCGCGCAGGGCCTCGACGCTGATGAACGGTGTCAGGGCCTGGGCCAGGGCGCTGAGGTTCCACTGGCCAATCGGCACCTGGTTGCTGAAGGAGTAACGGCCCTGGTCGTCTGAGTGATTGCAGATGAAGTTGGCGTCGAAGTCATCGAGGAACGCAAATGGGCCGAAATCGAAGGTGATGCCCAAGATCGACATGTTGTCGGTGTTCATCACCCCGTGGCAGAAGCCATAGGCCTGCCATTTGGCGATCAGTTCGGCGTTGCGCTCCACCACTTCGCGGAACATCGCCAGGTACGGCTCCGGTTGTTCCAGGCACTGCGGGAAGTGCATGGCCAGCACGTGATCACCCAGCTCTTTCTGTTGCTCGGGGCGCTTGGTGTAGTAGAAATATTCGAAGTGTCCGAAGCGCACATGGCTCGGCGCCAGGCGCAGGATCATGGCTGCGCGTTCCTGCTTTTCGCGCCACACCGGGGTGTCGGAGCCGATTACGCACAAGGCGCGGGTGGTCGGGATATTCAGTGCGTTCAGGGCTTCGGAGGCGAGGAATTCGCGGATCGACGAGCGCAGTACCGCCCGGCCATCACCCATGCGTGAAAATGGCGTCTGGCCGGCGCCCTTGAGGTGCAGGTCCCAGTGTTCGCCGGCCTCGTTGTACACCTCGCCGAGCAACAGGCCGCGACCGTCGCCCAATTGCGGGTTGTAGGAACCGAACTGATGTCCGGAATAGACCATCGCCCTTGGGATTGCGTCGGCCCAGAGCTTGTGGCCGCTGAACAGTTCGGCGAACTCCGGGGTTTCGGCCACGCTCGGGTCGAGGTCCAGCAGCGCCATGGCGGCGGGGCTGGCCACGACCAGGCGTGGATTATCGATGGGCTCGGGCAGCACATGGGCGGAAAACGCATCGCCCAGGCGGTCGAAGCGGTTATCGAAGGTGAGTTCGTCGAGGGCTTTCAAGGGCCGGCTCCAGCAGAATGTCCGAGCATTCTGCTGGGGAAAGGCCGGTTAGTCGAGTTTGGCGGCGGGCGGTTCTTGCGCGGGCCTGCCGTCGACGATCGGCACGATGGTTTTCGCTTCCGGCTCGATCGGCACCATCTTGTATTCCTGGCCGTGCAGGTTCTTGAGGTAGACCTCCATCTGCCGGAACGAGATGTTGATGTGCTGCTTCTTGAACTCGCGGTTGATGAAGCGGTTGACCTCGTCGAGCACCGGGTTGCGGTCGCCGAGGTCGCGCACGTGCATGCGCAACTCGTGGTCGAGGGTGCTTTCGCCGAAATTCAGGAAGTACACGTGGGGCTCCGGGTCTTTCAGTACGCGCGGGTTTTCGCGTGCGGCCTTGAGCAACAGCTCTTTCACCAGATCCAGGTCCGAGCCGTAGTCGACGCCGAGCTTGAGGGTCACCCGGGTGATGGTGTCGGTCAGTGACCAGTTGATCAGTTGTCCGGTAATGAACGTCTTGTTCGGGACGATGATGTCCTTGCGATCGAAGTCGGTGATGGTCGTGGCGCGGATGCGGATCTTGCTCACGGTGCCCGACAGGTTGCCGATGGTGATGGTGTCACCGATCCGCACCGGACGTTCGAACAGGATCATGATGCCGGAAATGAAGTTGGCGAAGATCTCCTGCATGCCGAAACCGAGGCCGACCGACAGCGCCGCCACCAGCCATTGCAACTTGTCCCAGCTCACGCCGAGGGTCGACAGCGTCGAGACGAAACCGACGCCGGCGATCACGTAGGACAACAACGTGGTGGTCGCGTAGGCGCTGCCCTGGGCAAGGTTGAGCTTCGACAGCACGAACACTTCGAGCAAGCCCGGCAGGTTGCGCGCCAGGGCGAAGGTGATGCCGATGATGATCAGTGCGCCGAGCATGTCGCCGATGCTGATCGGTACCATGCTCATGTTGGCGCCGGTACCGCTGGTGTATTCGTAGAGGGTGACGTTGTCCAGATACGAGAACACCGTGATCAGGTCGGCCCAGACCCAATACAGTGCCGCCATGAAGCCGCCGAGCAGCGCCAGGCGGATCAGGCGCAGGGACTGTTCGTTGACCTTCTCGATGTCCATGCTCGGCTCTTCGATCACCGCTTCGCCGTCTCCGGCCTCTTTGGCGGCCAGCCGTTTGGCCAGGGCGCGCTGGTAGGCCAGGCGCCGGGCCGCCACACTGAGGCCGCGCACGAAGGTGGCTTCGATCACCAGCCAGAACATCAGCAGGTACAGGGTGTTGATCAAACGGTCGCTGAGTTTCAGTGCGGTGTAGTAGTAGCCGAAGCACACCGCCACGAACAACGCGACGGGCAGGGCGGTGAACAGGATCCCCACCAGTTTGCGGAACAGCGAAGCGTTTTCGTGGGTCGGGCTGCTGATGAGCAGGCGGCTGAGCAGCAAGGTCATCAAGGCGTAGCAGATCAGCACCACCGGCATGCCGAGCACGTCATCGGCCAGTGCCGCCGGTTGCAGTTCGGCAACGGCGACTACGGTCACCAGTGCCATGACCACGATGCCGAGGCGGCGGATCCATCTGCGCAGGAATTCCACCTGGGGCTTTTCCCAGCGGAAATGCAGTTCTGCCACGCCACCCGGCGCGAGGATCCGGTAGGCGGTGTAGAACACCAGCCAGGCCCCGGCCATTTGCAGCAGCGCCGCGCCCATATTGGCGTTCTGCCCACGGGCGTCGATTTGCAGGGCCAGCCCGCACAATGCGAGGCCCAGTGAAACCGGCATCGCCAGGAGAATGTTGATCAGAATTGCCTGCGGCGTATGCCACTGGCTATCGCGTTTGAAGTGACCGATGTCCTGGTGAACCTTGTTCAGTCGCGCGTATAGACTCTTGCGCCGCCACAGCAGTGCGCCGATCAGCAAGGCCAGTGGCAGGAACAGCAGCGGGCGCTGGGTCAGGCCGTCGGTCAGTTCGCTCAGGCTTGAAAGTACCGGCAGCGTATCGACTTGCCGCTGGAGGCGATCCGGCACACTGTGAATCCACTCCAGGTCCAGCGGCTTGTTGCTGGGAATCCAGAACATCTGTTCATCGAGGGTCGCCCGCAGGCTTTGCGCGGTGCTGAGCAATTGCTTCTGGTTCAGTTGCAGGGTGATGGATTCATTGAGCACCGCGCTCAGTTCGCGGTTGAGTCGCTCCAGCAGGTCGGCGCGGGTGGTGGCCAGTTCCATCAGGCTTTTGCGCAGCTGCGACGTGACTTGCTCGGGGGGTTGGGTCGACAGCAGGTTTTCGACGTAGGTGGTCGGATTGCTCAGCAATTCCCGTTGCTGGCTGACTTCGAACTGATACAGGCGAATGTCGGCGATCTGATCGGCCAGGTTGCGGTCGAGCCGCAGGCGCGGCAGCGCCTGTTTCTGTTTGTAGAGAATCTTCGAGAGCAGCAGGCTGCCTTTGAGCACGTTGATTTGCTCGTCCAGGGCCGCATCGCTCTGGGTCAGGCTGTCCAGCTGCTGCTTGGTCTGCAGGTTCTGCTGGGTGACTTCGTTGAGGCGGTCGGTGCTTTTGAGCAGGTAGTCCGAGAGCTTCAGGTTGGCCGCGCTTTCGGTGGCCAAAAGGCTG
Organism: Pseudomonas sp. GW821-FHT12A04; assembly: GCF_058807755.1. Classification (NCBI taxonomy): domain Bacteria; kingdom Pseudomonadati; phylum Pseudomonadota; class Gammaproteobacteria; order Pseudomonadales; family Pseudomonadaceae; genus Pseudomonas; species Pseudomonas sp. GW821-FHT12A04. The sequence goes on along the minus strand of NZ_JBXAQZ010000001.1, from coordinate 286,010 downwards.
CTGCCGCCGGCCTTCTGCGCTTCGATGGATTGCTGGGTGACCGTTTCCTGGGACAGCGCCAGACGCTTCTGGTTGATCAGGGTTTGCAGTTCCTGGATTTCCTTATCCAGGCGGTCGGATCGCTCCGACAACAAGTCATGCTGGCTGTTGCCGAGGTCTTGCAATTGGGTATTGCCGGCCAGTTCCTGTCGCCGCAGCGGTATCAGGGCGTTCAGCGCCGCCAACTCGGCATTGAGCTGGTCGCGCTGCTCGGCGCTCAGGGTCTTGCCGGCGTCCTTGCCGTTCTTGAGGATGGTGTTGATCTGCTGAATGCGCGTCTGGCTGCTGGATATCTCCGCCTGGGCGCGCTCGGGGCGGGTCTGGGCGGTGATGATCAGGCTGTTGGCATCGGCCAGGGCCTTTTGCAGGTCGCTTTGCTGGGTGGAGCGCTCGGTGAGCAATTGTTCAAGCTGCTGGATCGGTTCCTTGGCGAAACGCTGCGCCACCGGCACCACGGCACTGGCCTTGAGGCGGGTCAGTTCACGCTGGTTCTCGATGGTCTGTTTGGGCGCATTGCTCAATTGCTGCTTGAGCGCGACCAGCTTCTGCTCGTAGTCACGCTTGTTGTTGAGCTGGCTCAGCGTACCTTGCAGGACCGATTGCAGGGCCTTCAGATCGGCTTCCGGCAGTTTGCGGTCGGCGATCTTGTCCAGGCTCGCTTGCACGGCTTCGCTGGAAGGCGGTTCGGCCGCTTGCGCCGCTTGCGATAAACCAAGGGTGCTGACAGAGAGACTCAAGCCCAGCAGGGCGACGGCGAAAATGGAGCGCAGATTAGGCATAAAGACCGGTCAAGCAAGTGATAGTGGAAGCAGTTTAGAGGAAGAGTCCGGGACCCGGGCGACTTCCTTCGGGGAATCTGACGCCCACTTTACCGATCTTGTTCCCGTCCATGACGGCCACGGTCCAAATGGTGTTGTTCCATTCCACCTGGTCACCCACCACCGGCGCGCCGCCAACCTTCTGGGCAATGAAGTGGCCCAGGGACATGTCCGGATCGATGCCTTCGACCTTCAGGCCATAGAGGGCCGCAACCGCGGCCAGCTGGGCGTCTCCTTCAAGTACGAAGTCGCCGAAGAAGCGCAGATCGAGGCCCCGTTGTGGCGCCTGGCTGAAGAGTTTTCCGAGGGCCGGCAGGTTGTGTTCATGGCCGATAACACACAACAAATCATCGACTTCCAGCACTGTACTACCCGACGGATGGAGCAATTGCTGGCCACGAAACAGGGCGGCGATACGGGTGCCTTCGGGCATATTCAGCTCGCGAAGGGGCGAACCGATGCACCATTTTTCCGCGCCCAGGCGATAGACGAACAGTTCCCACTCGCTGGTGACGTGCACTTCCAGGGCCGAGCGGGAGATGGGTGCAGGCTCCGGGGGCACCGTCACCTTCAGCAGCTTGGCGACCCACGGCAGGCTCGTGCCCTGAACCAGCAGCGATACCAGCACGATAAAGAACGCGAGGTTGAAGTAGAGCTGAGCGTTGGGCAGGCCGGCCATCAGCGGGAACACCGCGAGAATGATCGGGACCGCGCCGCGCAAGCCGACCCAGGAAATGAATGCCTTCTCGCGACCATGGAACGCCTTGAACGGCAGCAGGCCAACTATCACCGACAGTGGCCGGGCAAACAGAATCATCCACAGCGCCAGGGCCAGTGCCGGCAAGGCGATAGGCAGCAGGTCGTGGGGCGTCACCAGCAGCCCCAGCACCAGGAACATGCCGATCTGCGCCAGCCAGGCCATGCCGTCGAGCATGTGCAGGATGCCGTGGCGGCTGCGCACCGGACGGTTGCCGATCACCAGGCCGCAGATGTATACCGCCAGGAAGCCACTGCCGTGCAGGGCGTTGGTCAGCGCAAACACCACCAGGCCGCCGGCAATCACCAGGATCGGATACAGGCCGGTGGCCAGGTTGATGCGATTGACCAGTTGCAGCATGAGCCAGCCACCGCCCAGGCCGATGACGCCGCCGATGCCGAACTCGCGCAGCAAGTGGGTCAGCAGGCTCCAGTGCAGGCCGGTCTGGCCGCTGGCGAGCATGTCGATCAGGGTGACGGTGAGAAACACTGCCATCGGGTCGTTGCTGCCGGATTCGATCTCGAGGCTGGCGGTTACCCGTTCGTTCAGGCCCTTGCCGCCCAGCAGCGAGAACACCGCGGCGGCGTCGGTAGAACCGACGATGGCGCCGATCAGCAGGCCTTGAATCAGGTTCAAGTCGAACAGCCACGCGGCCGCCATGCCGGTCAGCCCGGTGGTAATCAACACCCCGACCGTCGCCAGCGACAGCGCCGGCCATAACGCCACGCGGAAACTCGACACCCGCGTGCGCAAGCCGCCGTCGAGCAGGATCACCGCCAGCGCGAGGTTACCTACCAGATAAGCCGTGGGGTAGTTATCAAAAAGAATGCCGGCGCCATCGACACCGGCCGCCATGCCGACGGCCAGGATGATCACCAGAATCGGGATGCCGAGACGGGACGAAAGTGAGCTCACCAGAATGCTCGCACCTACCAGCAACGCGCCGATCAAGAACAGGCTGTTGATGGTCGTCGCATTCAAAGGCAGTACTCCAGAAAGCTGAAAGGCGGGCGCAAACTGACCATGCAGTCTGCGTGCCAGCGATTCTAACCTGTTGAAATGTGATGCTGTCAAAAAGCTTTGTAGGAGCGAGCCTGCTCGCGATGGACGTCAACGATAACGCGTACTGTCTGGATCAGCGCGTTGTCCTTGATGCCTTCGCGAGCAAGCTCGCTCCTACAGGGGGCGGTGTTGGCGGATTACAGGCTAAACCGCCCAACCAGGGTGTTCAGGTCTACCGCCAGGCGCGACAGCTCATTGCTCGCCGCACTCGTCTGATTCGCCCCGGTGGCCGACTGCACCGACAGGTCACGGATGTTAACCAGGTTGCGATCCACTTCACGGGCCACCTGTGCCTGTTCTTCAGCGGCGCTGGCGATCACCAGGTTGCGCTCGTTGATTTCGACGATGGCGCTGTTGATGGTGTCCAGCGACATCCCGGCGCCGCGGGCGATGTTCAGGGTCGATTCGGCGCGTTCGGTGCTGTTGCGCATCGAATCCACCGCATGCTCGGTGCCGCTCTGGATGCTGCCGATCATGCGTTCGATCTCGCTGGTCGACTGCTGGGTGCGGTGAGCCAGGGCTCGTACCTCGTCGGCCACCACCGCAAAACCACGACCGGCCTCACCGGCGCGCGCGGCCTCGATGGCGGCGTTCAAGGCCAGCAGGTTGGTCTGGTCGGCCAGGCCACGGATCACATCCAGCACCTTGCCGATGTCACGGGACTCGTTGGCCAGGTCGCCGATCAGGGTCGCGGTGCTCTGCACGTCGGCGCTCATGCGTTCGATGGCGCTGACGGTTTCCTGCACCAGGTCACGGCCGTCACCGGCAGATGTGGTGGCGTTCTTCGAGGCCTCGGATGTGCTGACCGCGTTACGCGCGACTTCTTCCACGGCGCTGGTCATTTCGTTGACTGCGGTGGCAGCCTGTTCGATTTCGTTGTTCTGCCGGGTCAGGCCACGGGCGCTTTCGTCGGTAACGCTGTTGAGTTCTTCGGCAGCGGATGCAAGTTGCGTGGCCGAGCCGGAAATGCGCTGCAGCGTGTCGCGCAGCTTTTCCTGCATCTTCGACATGGCCAGCAGCAAACGGCCGGCTTCATCCTGGCCGTCAACGGTGATCGGGCGCGTCAGGTTGCCTTCGGCAATCTGTTCGGCGGCGCCCAGGGCATTGGCGATCGGTTGGGTGATGCTGTTGGTCAGCAACCAGGCGAGCAGCAGCGTCAAGGCGGTGGCGATCACCAACAGGGTGATTACCAGGTTGAACGCCGAATCGTATTGATCCGCCGACTGCTGGTTGGTGTCGTGGCTCTGCTGGGTGTTGATCTCCAGCAGGCGGTTCAACACGGTGTTGACCGCTTCGGAGTTGTTGAGCAAATCGGTGTTGAGCAGGCTGCGCAATTCATCGACCTGATTGTTGCGCGACAGGGTCTTCATCCGGTCTTCGATCTGGCGGTATTGACCCAGCAGCTGTACGTATTGATCGTAGGCCGCACGTTCCTGCGGGCTGGCGATCAGCTTTTCGTAGGTTGCCTGGGCCGTGCGAATCTGCTGGTTGCGCGTCTCCAGCAGTTCCATGGTTTTCTGCTGCACATCAGGCTCGCGGTTCACCAGCAAGCGATAGGACAACACCCGCAGGCGCAAGGTGAGCTGGGTGAAGTCGTCCAGGCTCTTGATGCTCGGCACACTGTTGTTGGTGATGTTCTCGGCCGCGCCGCGGATCTTGCTCATCTGATTCAAGGCAAACACCCCCAGAACCATCATCAAGCCGCCAATCAGGGCAAAGCTGAGGAACGCCCGAGGGGCGATATTCATATTACGAAGGGACATGGCAATCACCGAGAAGAGCGCATCCGCGCGGGGCTGAGGCTGCTGTATGGATGGCTTATCGGTCGCCGGACTGAAGTCTTGAGTCCTTGCGCGTTTTTACTGCGACCGGGTGGTTACCTTGTAGGAGTGAGCCCGCTCGCGAAAAACGCATGGACAATGCAATCATTCAGACAGGGCGCGATATCGTTCGCGTCCATCGCGAACAAGCTCGCTCCTGCATAGGCGGGCGACGAAGTGCAGGAACCAGATCGGGGTATCACAGTCTCTACAGTTCGCGAGAAAGGTCACTCGTCAGCAAAATCAAGGCTTTGCGCCTGTATAACCCTGGCATCCAGGGTGACTTTTCTTTATCGTACGCGCCCTTTGAAAAAGCCCGGAAAATCAAAATGTTGGAAGCATCCCTAAGCCAATTGGAACAACTGGTCAGTGACCTGGTGCAACAGAACCAGACGTTGCTCGGCACCAACCAGACCCTGACCGCAGAACTGGCCCAGGCCAAGGATGAAAACGAAAGCCTGCAACTGAATCTGATGGAGCAGGAAGAGAAGCAAGGCGCCACGGCGGCTCGCATCCAGGCCCTGGTTGAGCGCGTCAGCGCAGGCCCTGTCAGCGCATGAGTTACAACGCCGCAGGGGTAAAAGTCGTCTCGATCCTGGGGGAGGACTATTCGATCAAGGCACCGGCCGGGGAAGAACAGACCCTGCTGGACGCCGCGATGATGTTGAAGGCAGCCCTGGCCGAAACCAAGAGGAAGTACCCGACGCTGATCGGTGACCGATTGCTGGTGCTGGCGGCGATGAATCTGTGCTCCCAGCAGATCGAAATGCAGAAGCAGCACAAGCTCGACCTTGACCGTTACCAAGAGCAAGTCAGCGCCACGGTTGAAGTGATTTCCAAGACGATCAATCAGGCCTGATCGGCTTTGCGCACAACCAAAGAATAGATTGTCGGTTGGTTTGTATACAATCGGCACGGCTGTTGCAGTGTTTCAGCCTCTTATTCTTTGGGGGTGCTCCATGCAGTTCTGGCAACGCAGTATTCAATGGCAGTTGATCCTGAGCATGGGCACCGCCCTGCTGGTCAGTATCCTGATCGTGGTTGGCATTTATACCCTGGTGGTCAACCGCCTCGCCCAGAGCTATCTGGTCGAGCAAGCCTTGCCGTCGAGCATCGAAGCGATGCGCAACGACATCGAGCGGATCCTCGTCCAACCCCTTACCGCCGCCAAGGACATCGCCAGCAACAGCATGGTGCGCGACTGGCTGGCCGGGGGTGAGGACAGCGCCAAGACCGCCAGCTTCGCGCAGTATCTGGAAGGCATTCGCGCCGAGCACAAAGCCTTTACCGCGCTGATCATCGGCACCGCGTCCAGCCATTACATTACCGAAAAAGGCCTGGACCGCACCCTCAGTCGTTCCAATCCCAAAGACGCCTGGTTCTACTCGTTCCTCGACAGCAACCAGCCGCGCACCCTCAATATCGACATCGACACGGCCACCGGAGAACTGGCGCTGTTCATCGACCTCAAGGTCGAGCAGGCCGGCAAAGTAGTGGGCGTTGCCGGGCTTGGCCTGAGCATGAAAGAGCTGTCGGAGCTGATTCACAATTTCAGCTTCGGAGAGCGCGGCAAGGTCTATCTCGTGCGTTCCGACGGTTTGATCCAGGTTCACCCAGAGGCGCAATTCAGCGGCAAGCGCACCTTGGCCGAACAGATTGGCGAGTCAGCCGCGCAAGCGGTCATGGGTCAAAAAACTGCCACCAGCAGCAGCTTCCAGCGTGATGGCGAAGACTTTCTCGCGTTGAGTCTGCCTTTGCGCGATCTCGGCTGGACGCTGGTGGCCGAAGTGCCGCAATCGCAGATCTACGCCGAAGCCCGGCGCGCCATGTGGATGAGCAGCGGTATCGGCCTGGCGGTGGCGATTGTGTGTCTGTTGCTGGTGGTGGTGCTGGCCCGTGGGTTGGTACGCCCGATTCGTCAGGTAACAGCGGCATTGGTTGCCATTGGTAGCGGTGGTGGAGATTTGACCCAGCGGTTAGATTCCAGTCGCGCCGATGAGCTGGGCGACCTGGCGCGCGGCTTCAATCGCTTTCTCGACAGCCAGCGTGACATGATCGGCGAGGTGCTGACCACCAGCGAGCGACTGCGCACCGCTGTCGGCCAGGTTGCACGGGTGGTGGATAACACCGCTGAGCGCTCCGGCCGCCAACAGGAAATGACCGACATGGTGGCAACCGCTGTCCATGAAATGGGCCTGACCGTTCAGGAAATCGCCCATAACGCCGGTAATGCGGCGCTCGCATCACAAGCGGCTCGGGATGAGGCAATGCAGGCACGGGAAGTGGTGGGTGGCTCGATCCGCCATATCGAAAGCATGTCTGACGAAATCGGCGTCGCGGCTACAGCGGTGGGTGAACTGGCCCATCAAGTGGCGTCGATCGACCAGGTGCTGGCGGTGATTCGGGGGATTTCCGAGCAGACCAACCTGCTGGCGCTCAACGCCGCTATCGAAGCTGCGCGAGCCGGGGACATGGGGCGCGGGTTTGCCGTGGTGGCCGATGAAGTGCGGACTTTGGCGCGGCGTACGCAGGCATCTACCGATGAAATCCAGCAGATGATCGGCAGCCTCAAGCAGGGAGCGGAGAATGCGGTGTCGTCGATGCATTCCGGGCAAGCCGCGACCGGCACGGGTGTCGAGTCCAGCCAGCGTACCGGGGCTTCGTTGACCGCGATTACCGGGCAAGTGGAACGCATCAGCGACATGAACCATCAGGTGGCGACGGCGACGGAAGAGCAATCGGCGGTGACCGAGGAGATCAACCGGAACGTTCAGGGCATCTCCGACCTGGCGCGGGCGACGGCGGGGGAGGTCAGGGCCTGTCGGGAGGATTGTCAGACGTTGCAGCGGTTGGCGGATGATCTGGCGCGGCAGATGGGTGGGTTCAAGCTGAGTTGATGTATTGATAGTGCTGACGCCATCGCGAGCAAGCTCGCTCCCACAGGGTTTGTGTGTTGAACACAAGATTTGTGGCCAACAGGGATTCCTGTGGGAGCGAGCTTGCTCGCGATTGGTTTTCAGCTACACCACAAAGGTTGGATCAGAACCACTCATCCTGCATGCCCAGGCACACATCATCCCGAGCCTCAAGAATCGCCAGCTCATGGTGGCAGCCCGGCACTTCCCATGTCAGGAAATAACGCGCCGCCTGCAGCTTGCCTTTATAGAAGGCCACATCCGCCGCATTACCCTTGGCCAAACCTTCCTCGGCACGAATCGCCTGTTCCAGCCAGCGCCAGCCGATCACCGTGTGACCAAACACTTTCAGGTACAGCGCCGAGTTCGCCAGGCTGCTGTTGACCTTGCCTTGGGCCAGATCAGTCAGTAGGCCGATGGTCACGGTTTGCAAGCGGGTAACCAGTTTTTCCAGCGGCTCGCGCAGCGGCGTCAATGAATCAAACGCCTGTGCTCGCTCGCCAGTGTCGGCGATCAGGCGGATCAGTTGCTTGAGCCCCGCGCCGCCGTTCTGCGCCAGTTTGCGGCCCAAAAGGTCCAGCGACTGAATACCGTGGGTGCCTTCGTGGATCGGGTTCAGGCGGTTGTCGCGGTAGTACTGCTCCACCGGATACTCACGGGTATAGCCGTGGCCGCCGAGGATCTGGATCGCCAGTTCGTTGGCCTTCAGGCAGAACTCCGACGGCCAGGATTTGACGATTGGTGTCAGCAAATCCAGCAGTTCATGGGCCTGTTTGCGTTCGGCTTCGGTCGCAAGCGTGGTGGTGTCATCGAACAGCCGCGCCGCATAAAGACCCAAGTCAAACGAACCTTCGACGTAAGCCTTTTGCGTCAACAGCATGCGTTTCACGTCGGCATGCTGAATGATCGCCACCGGTGCAGTGTTCGGGTCCTTGCTGTCTGGCACGCGGCCCTGCGGACGCTCGCGGGCGTATTCCAGCGAGTACAGATAGCCGGCGTAGCCAAGCATCACCGCGCCCATGCCGACGCCGATCCGGGCCTCGTTCATCATCTGGAACATGTAACTCAAGCCATGGTGCGGCTTGCCCACCAGATAGCCGACGCACTCACCGTTATCGCCGAAATTCAGTGCGGTGGAGGTGGTGCCGCGCCAGCCCATCTTGTGGAACAGCCCAGCCAGCAGCACGTCATTGCGCTTGCCCAGGCTGCCGTCATCGTTGACCAGGAACTTGGGCACGATGAACAGCGAAATGCCCTTCACCCCGGCCGGTGCGTCCGGCAGCTTGGCCAGCACCATGTGCACGATGTTTTCCGACAGCGGATGATCGCCGCCAGAGATGAAAATCTTGTTGCCCTTGAGGCGATAGGTGCCGTCAGACGCAGGTTCTGCGCGTGTACGAATATCCGACAGCGACGAACCCGCGTGGGGTTCGGTCAGGGCCATGGTGCCGAAGAAACGGCCATCGATCATCGGTTGCAGGAAGCGGCGCTTCTGCTCTTCAGTGCCGAAGCTCTCGATCAGGTTCGCCGCGCCCATGGTCAGGAACGGATAGGACGTCGAAGCAGCATTGGCCGATTGAAAGTGCGCGAAGCAGGCCTGGGACAGCAGCGTAGGAAGCTGCATGCCGCCAGCGTCGAAACTGCGCGCGGCGTTGAGGAAGCCGGCTTCGAGGAAGGCGTCTACCGCCGGTTTCACTTCCGGAATCAGAATCGCCTGACCGTTCTCGTAGCGCGGCTCGTTCTCGTCGCCCTTGCGGTTGTGCGGGGCGAAGAACTTCTCGGCGATGTTGCGGGCGGTGCCAATGGCGGCATCGAAGGTTTCGCGGTTGTGCTCGGCGAAACGCTCACGCTGGGTCAGGCCCTCGGCATCAAGGACTTCATACAGCTCGAAAGCCAGATTACGGGAACTGAGCAACGTCTCGGACATGGCGGCCTACCTTTTGTTGGAGTGGACCGAGTCTAGGCTTGTGAATTTATGCTGAATAGCATGATTGATGAGCGTGATGGTGGGGCAGAGCAGAGCCTTAGCAGGAACTACAAAACAACTGTGGGAGCGAGCTTGCTCGCGATGGCGGCAGATCAGTCAATATGGAAGGTGACTGATGGATCGCTATCGCGAGCAAGCTCGCTCCCACAGGGGGATTGCATACCGGGCGGCCAATGCGGCAGCCCGGCTTATCGGTTTTAGCCGATGGTCATCAAACTGGCATTACCACCCGCCGCAGCGGTGTTGACGCTCAATGCACGCTCAATCACCAGACGCTCCAGCGCAATGTTGGTTTCGCCCTGCGACAGGCCCTGAACCCCAACGATGGCGCCGGCACGCTTGGCAACCTGCTGGCACACCGCACGCAACTGGTCGGAATGGCCGTGATGCAGAACCGCATCAAACACCACTTCGTCCTTGTTCCAGTCGGAAACCAGCTTGATGCGCGCCTGAATGTCCTTCGGCAGGCGTGCGAACAAGGCTTTGGTCATGTCAGCTTCCGGCCATACCGCCGAACCGCCGACAGCCAATACCGCCGCCAGTTGCGTCAGCAGGTCGCCTTCGACTTCCGCCAGGCACAGCACGTGTTCCCGTGGCAGGATCGCATAGCTGTTGCGTTCGCCGGTCGGGCCGGCCAGGAGGCGGGTGATGCCGCTTTGCGATTGTGCGGCGAACTGCACGCACAGGGTGCTCAGGTCGGCGAACTTGTGGTTGTCGGCCCAGGCTTTCAAGGCGGTCAGCGGCTTGCTCATGGCGTCGCGCAGACGAAGGTCCGGTGCTGCGGCAGCATCGCCACGAGCGAAGGATTGTTCGATCGCATCCGCAGGGCGGGTCGACAGTAGGCGGTACAGGTACAGCGGACCGCCGGCTTTCGGGCCGGTACCCGACAGGCCTTCGCCGCCGAATGGCTGCACGCCTACTACTGCGCCAACAATGTTGCGGTTGACGTAGACGTTACCGGCGTTGACGTTGTCGATCACCTTGGCAATGGTCTCGTCGATGCGGGTGTGCACGCCCAGGGTCAGGCCGTAGCCGGAAGCGTTGATCTGACCGATCAGTTGATCGATGTCTTTGCGCTTGTAGCGAACCACGTGCAGCACCGGGCCGAAGATCTCCCGCTGCAGTTCGTCGAAGCTTTCCAGTTCGATCAGTGTCGGCATCACGAAGGTGCCGCGTTTGACTTCTTCGGCGTCGGCGATGGCCACCTGGTACACGCTGCGACCTTTGTCGCGCATGGCCTGGATGTGCTTCTCGATGCCGGCCTTGGCTTCGGCGTCGATCACCGGGCCGATGTCCACGGACAGACGCTCAGGGTTGCCGAGACGGCTTTCAGCCATGGCACCTTTGAGCATTTCGATGACGCGGTCGGCGGAATCTTCCTGCAAGCACAGTACACGCAGAGCCGAGCAACGCTGACCGGCGCTGTCGAAGGCCGAGGACACCACGTCGATCACAACCTGTTCGGTCAGAGCCGAGGAGTCGACGATCATCGCGTTCTGGCCACCGGTTTCGGCGATCAGCGGAATCGGACGACCCTGGCTGTCCAGGCGGCCGGCGATGTTGCGTTGCAGCAAGCGCGCGACTTCGGTGGAACCGGTGAACATCACGCCTTTGACGCGATCATCGCCGACCAGGCCGGCACCGACGGTTTCGCCACGGCCCGGCAGCAGTTGCAGCACGCCTTCCGGGATGCCGGCTTCGAGCATCAGGCGCACGGCCTGAGCGGCGACCAGCGGCGTTTGTTCGGCAGGCTTGGCCAATACCGGGTTACCGGCGGCCAGCGCAGCAGCCACCTGGCCACTGAAGATCGCCAACGGGAAGTTCCACGGGCTGATGCATACGACTGGGCCCAACGGACGGTGAGCGTCGTTGGTGAAATCGTTGCGTGCCTGCACCGCGTAATAACGCAGGAAATCCACGGCTTCACGCACTTCGGCGATGGCGTTGGCGAAAGTCTTGCCGGCTTCGCGGGCCAGCAGGCCCATCAGCGGCTGGATCTCGGCTTCCATCAGATCGGCGGCACGTTCCAGGATCGCGGCGCGCTCGGCGGGCGGCGTGGCCTGCCAGATCGGTGCAGCGTTGAGGGCGCACTGGATCGCGTTGTCGACGTCTTCGACGGTCGCTTCCTGCACATGACCGACCACGTCACGCAGATCGGACGGGTTCAAGACCGGTGCCGGGGCTTCGCTGCTGGAAGCGCAACCGAGCATCGGCGCCGCTTTCCAGTGGTTGTGTGCGGTTGCGAGAAGCGCGCAGGACAGGGATGCCAAACGATGTTCGTTGGCCATGTCGATGCCGCTGGAGTTGGCGCGCTCGGAACCATACAGGTCACGCGGCAGCGGAATGCGCGGGTGCGGCAGGCCGAAACCACCTTCCACGGTCGCCATTTGCTCGATGCTGGCTACCGGATCGGCCACCAGTTCCTGGATCGAAATCGACTGGTCGGCAATACGGTTGACGAACGAAGTGTTCGCGCCGTTTTCCAGCAGGCGACGCACCAGGTAGGCCAGCAGGGTTTCGTGGGTGCCGACTGGAGCGTACACGCGGCACGGACGGTTCAGCTTGCCTTCGGAAACTTTGCCTACAACCTGTTCGTACAGCGGTTCACCCATGCCGTGCAGGCACTGGAACTCGTACTGGCCCGGGTAATAGTTCTGACCGGCGATGTGATAAATGGCCGACAGGGTGTGGGCGTTGTGCGTGGCGAACTGCGGGTAGATGACTTCCGGCACCGACAGCAGCTTGCGGGCGCAAGCGATGTAGGACACGTCGGTGTACACCTTGCGGGTGTAGACCGGGTAGCCTTCCAGGCCTTCGACCTGGGCGCGCTTGATTTCGCTGTCCCAGTACGCGCCTTTTACCAGGCGGATCATCAGGCGATGACGGCTGCGGCGAGCGAGGTCGATCACGTAGTCGATCACGTACGGGCAACGCTTCTGGTAAGCCTGGATCACGAAACCAATGCCGTTCCAGCCAGTCAGTTGCGGCTCGAAGCACAGGCGCTCGAGCAGATCCAGTGACAGCTCCAGGCGATCGGCCTCTTCGGCGTCGATGTTCAGGCCGATGTCATATTGCTTGGCCAGCAGGGTCAGCGACAGCAGGCGCGGGTACAGCTCGTCCATCACGCGCTCGTACTGGGCGCGGCTGTAACGCGGGTGCAGGGCGGACAGCTTGATCGAGATGCCCGGGCCTTCATAAATCCCGCGACCGTGGGAGGCTTTGCCGATCGAGTGGATGGCTTGTTCGTACGAGGCCAGGTACTTCTGCGCGTCGTGCTCGGTGAGTGCGGCTTCACCCAGCATGTCGTAGGAATAGCGGAAACCTTTGGTTTCGAACTTGCTGGCGTTGGCCAGGGCTTCGGCGATGGTTTCGCCGGTCACGAACTGCTCGCCCATCAGGCGCATGGCCATGTCGACGCCCTTGCGGATCATCGGCTCGCCGCTCTTGCCGATGATGCGGCTCAGGGACGAAGTCAGGCCGGCTTCGTTGTGGGTCGACACCAGTTTGCCGGTCAGCAGCAAACCCCAGGTGGCGGCGTTGACGAACAGCGACGGGCTGTTGCCCAGGTGCGGCTGCCAGTTGCCGGTGCTGATCTTGTCGCGGATCAGGGCGTCGCGGGTGCCTTTGTCCGGGATGCGCAGCAGCGCTTCGGCCAGGCACATCAGCGCCACACCTTCCTGGGACGACAGGGAGAACTCCTGCAACAGGCCCTGGACGATGCCGGCACGGCCGCCGGCGCTCTTCTGGTTGCGCAGTTTTTCAGCAATCGAGGCGGCGAGTTTGTTGGTGGCTTCGGCCATCGGTGCCGGCAGGCGAGCCTGCTCGATCAGCATCGGCACGACTTCCGGCTCAGGGCGACGGTAGGCGGCGGTGATCGAGGCGCGCAGTACCGATTGCGGCAGGATGCTTTCGGCGAATTCGAGGAAACACTGGTGGGCGTGATCCAGAGGCGCGTCGACGGAGTCGTCGGAATCCTTGGTCGAACCGTTCAGCTCGGACAGGGTTGCACCACCCTCGAGTTTTTCCAGGTAATTGAAGATTGCCTGCTTGATCAGCCAGTGCGGCGTGCGATCAATCGAGGTCGCGGCGGCCTTGAGGCGTTCGCGGGTCGGGTCGTCAAGTTTGACCCCAAGGGTGGTGGTAGCCATGTTTTTATCCTCATGTTTGCCACGACTGCGTGGCATCAGCTGGCGGCAAGATTAGCCGTGCGACTGTTGAGGTGCAACCGGGTGCAACCCTTTTTTTGTCGGAATATTACGCAGCTCGTCAGGAAATAAATTCTGGTACGGCGGTGCTGCCTTTGCTTGGTGCTTTTTAGGGTGGTTGGCCCGAGTTCTTGCTCCGAAAAGGAGCAAAAAACCGGGTTTGAAATTTATTTCCGACTGGGTGCAACTTATTCTCAAGAAACTGGTTGCACCTTATTTGCTTTGTTGAATAGCATTCGCGCCCAAGGTGCAACCCGGTCGAAACCCGGGTGCTCCGGCTGATGGCTTTCCTGGGGAAACATCAGTCATAAATGCGCGGGAATCCGGATCGTCTGTCAAACGTATGCGTTTGCGAGCGGTTCACCAGCCGCAGCTACATAAAAACAAAGCCAGGGCGTAACTTAATGAGCGTAAGCAATCCAACCCTGATCACGTTCGTGATCTACATCGCAGCAATGGTGCTGATCGGCTTGATGGCCTATCGCTCCACCAACAACCTTTCCGACTACATTCTGGGCGGTCGTAGCCTGGGCAGCGTCGTGACCGCACTGTCCGCCGGTGCCTCCGACATGAGCGGCTGGTTGTTGATGGGCTTGCCCGGCGCGATCTACATGTCCGGTCTGTCCGAAAGCTGGATCGCCATCGGCCTGATCGTCGGCGCCTACCTGAACTGGCTGTTCGTCGCCGGCCGTCTGCGTGTGCAGACCGAGCACAACGGTGATGCACTGACCCTGCCGGACTACTTCGCCAGCCGTTTCGAAGACAAAAGCGGCCTGCTGCGGATCATCTCCGCGGTCGTGATCCTGGTGTTCTTCACCATCTACTGTGCTTCCGGCATCGTAGCCGGCGCCCGTCTGTTCGAAAGCACCTTCGGCATGTCCTACGAGACTGCGCTGTGGGCCGGTGCTGCGGCGACGATTGCCTACACCTTTATCGGTGGTTTCCTGGCCGTGAGCTGGACCGATACCGTACAAGCCACCCTGATGATCTTCGCGTTGATCCTGACGCCGGTTATCGTGTTGCTGGCCACCGGCGGCGTCGACACCACTTTCCTGGCCATCGAAGCGCAAGATCCAAGCAACTTCGACATGCTCAAGGGCACCACTTTCATCGGCATCATCTCGCTGATGGGCTGGGGTCTGGGCTACTTCGGCCAGCCGCATATCCTGGCGCGTTTCATGGCTGCCGATTCGGTTAAATCGATCGCCAACGCCCGTCGCATTTCCATGACCTGGATGATCCTGTGCCTGGGCGGCACCGTGGCAGTCGGCTTCTTCGGTATCGCCTACTTCTCGGCGCACCCGGACGTGGCTGGCGCAGTCACCGAGAACCACGAGCGTGTGTTCATCGAACTGGCCAAGATCCTGTTCAACCCATGGATCGCGGGTATCCTGCTGTCGGCCATTCTGGCTGCCGTCATGAGCACCCTGAGCTGCCAGTTGCTGGTGTGCTCGAGCGCCCTGACCGAAGACTTCTACAAGACCTTCCTGCGTAAATCCGCTTCGCAGCTGGAACTGGTGTGGGTCGGCCGTGCCATGGTGTTGTTGGTTGCCCTGGTGGCGATCGCGCTGGCGTCCAACCCGGAAAACCGTGTACTGGGTCTGGTGAGCTACGCCTGGGCCGGTTTCGGTGCCGCATTCGGTCCGGTCGTGCTGATCTCCGTGATCTGGAAAGACATGACCCGCAACGGCGCACTGGCCGGTATCCTGGTCGGCGCGATCACCGTGATCGTCTGGAAACACTTCGAACTGCTGGGCCTGTACGAAATCATCCCTGGTTTCATCTTCGCCAGCCTGGCGATCTACTTCGTCAGCAAAATGGGCACGCCGACTGCTGGCATGTTCCAGCGTTTTGCTGCTGCTGAGGCGGACTATCGTTTGAACAAGTGATCGGGATGAGTGCATGCGCTGACCCGATGACTTGAAAAAAATGGCCCGCGTCCTTTTGGACGCGGGCCATTTTTTTTGCATTTTCACTGCAGTGTTCTCCGCGGCTGACCCGCTCAGCCGCCAACCCCTGACTTGCCGCCCGGTAAAAGGTAAACTTCCCGGCCTTCGCAGGAGCAGCCATGAATTATCGTCACGCCTTCCATGCCGGCAATCACGCCGATGTGTTCAAACACCTGACCTTGACCCGCCTCATCGCCCTGATGTCGCGCAAGGAGCAGCCGTTTGCCTATCTCGATACCCACGCCGGCATCGGTCTGTATGACCTTCAGGGTGATCAGGCCAATCGTACCGGTGAGTACCTGGAAGGCATTGCGCGTTTGTGGGATCAGCCGGATCTGCCGATCCTGACCGCTGATTACATGCAGGTGCTGCACGAGATGAACCCGGATGGCCAGTTGCGCTATTACCCGGGGTCGCCGGAGTTGGCGCGGCGCCTGACCCGTCCGCAGGATCGCGTGTTGCTCAACGAGAAGCACCCGGAAGATGGCGTGCTGCTCAAGGACAACATGGCCGGTGATCGCCGGGTCAAGGTACACCTGGGTGAAGGCTGGCACGTGTCCCGGGCCTTGCTGCCGGTGCCGGAGAAGCGTGCGGTGATGTTGATCGATCCGCCGTTCGAGAAGCTCGACGAGATGCAGCGCTGTGCCGCGTCGTTGAAGGAAGCGATTGGCCGGATGCGTCAGACCGTGGCGGCAATCTGGTACCCGGTGAAGGATCAGCGCGCGCTGCGCCGCTTCTATCAGGACCTGGCCGGTACCGGTGCGCCGAAGTTGTTGCGGGTGGAGTTGCTGGTGCATCCGCTGGATACGCCCAACAGCCTGAACGGTTCCGGGCTGGCGATCGCCAATCCGCCGTGGGGGCTGGAGGAAGAATTGCGTGAGCTGCTGCCTTGGTTGTCCGAGAAGCTTGGGCAGACCCAGGGTGGGTGGCGGATGGATTGGTTGATTGCCGAGAGTTGATCTGTAGGAGCGAGCTTGCTCGCGAAGGTCGTGAACGTTAACGCGTAAAACCGGATGCCCAGCGGCGTCCTTTGGTTTTTCGCGAGCGGGCTCGCTTCTACAGTCAGTTGTCAGATCGGGCAGGTCACGCCTGTGCCGCCAATTCCGCAGTAGCCTTCCGGATTTTTCGCCAGGTACTGCTGGTGATACGTCTCGGCAAAGTAGACGGTCGGGGCCTGGTCGATTTCGGTGCTGATTTCACCGAGACCGGCCTTGGACAGCTCGGCCTGGTAGGTTTCCTTGCTCTTGAGCGCCGCGTCCAGTTGTTCCGGGCTAGTGGCGTAGATCACCGAACGGTATTGGGTGCCGATGTCATTGCCCTGGCGCATGCCCTGCGTCGGGTTGTGCAGTTCCCAGAACATCGCCAGCAGTCCTTCGTAGCTGACCTTGGCCTTGTCATACACCACCAGCACCACTTCGGCGTGACCGGTCAGGCCCGAGCAGACTTCTTCGTAGGTCGGGTTCGGTGTGAAACCGCCGGCGTAGCCGACCACGGTGCTGACCACGCCTTCACGCTGCCAGAAGCGGCGTTCCGCGCCCCAAAAGCAGCCAAGGCCGAAGATTGCGAAGTCGACATCTTCGAAGAACGGGCCGAGCAAGGGGGTGTCTTTAAACACAAAGTGCTTTTCAGGCAGGGTCATCGCGGTTTCGCGGCCAGGCAGAGCTTGTTCTTTAGTAGGGAGCACGTTTTTGTTCACCAGAATTTCCGAGCGCAGAACCATGATCAGTCCTCTCAGTCAGGTTGGGTTGTAAATAAACAGACCGTCAGTGTGCCCAATACCTGCCCGATACGCACTACCCCTGTAGGGGTGAGCCTGCTCGCGATAGCAGTGTGTCGGTGTCATGGGTGCTGACCGGTGCACCGCTATCGCGAGCAAGCTCGCTCCCACAGGTTTTTTGCCTGCCACAGAGTTTATGTCTGCCACAGGTTCTGTGTTTGTCAGGCGATTGGGCCACGCGGGTAGCGTTTGAGCTTGTCGATCAGCTCATTGCCCGGGATCGGACGGTCGAACAGGTAGCCCTGGCCGACGTCGCAGCGGTGACGGCGCAGGAACGACAACTGCTCGGCGGTTTCGATGCCTTCAGCCACGACCTTGAGTTTCAGGTTGTGGGCCATGGCGATCACCGCGGAGGTGATTTCCATGTCGTCCTGGTTGTCCGGGATTTCGTGGATAAAGCTTCGATCGATCTTGATGATGTCGATGGGGAATTTTTTCAAGTAACTGAGTGACGAGTAACCGGTGCCGAAGTCGTCCATGGCCAGGGTCAGGCCCAGGCGCTTGAGCTGGTCGAGCTGCAAGTGGGTGTCTTCGGTAGCCTCCAGCAGCAGGCCTTCGGTCAGCTCCAGCTCCAGCAAATGCGCCGGCAGGGCTTCTTCCTTGAGGATGTTGGCAATGGAGGCCACCAGGTCCGGGTCGGAAAACTGCTTGGGCGACAGGTTGATCGCCACTTGCAGGTTGCCCAGGCCGGCGGCGGTCAGCGCTTTGCTCATGCGGCAGGCCTGGCGGGCGATCCACTTGCCGATCGGAATGATCAGCCCGGTTTCCTCGGCGACGCTGATGAACTGATCCGGGCGGATCATGCCCTTTTCCGGATGGTCCCAGCGCAGCAGGGCTTCCATCCCCAGCAGGCGACCGCTGCGCAGGCACAGCTTGGGCTGGTAGAACACGTCGAGTTCGTTCTGGGTCAGGGCGCGGCGCAGGTTGTTTTCGACGAACAGCTTGTAGCTGGCCTCGGCGTTCAGCGCTTCGGTGAACACCTGCACCTGATGTTTGCCGTTGGCCTTGGCCTTGTGCAGCGCCAGCCCGGCATTGCGCATCAGGGTTTGCGGGTCGCGCCCGTGCAGTGGCGCGCAGGCCAGGCCCACGGAGCCGGTGACACTGATCAACTGGTTGTCGACGAACATCGGTTTGTCGAGGGTCGCCAGCAACTGGTTGGCCACTTGCTGGCCCGTCGTGAGGTCGCTGTTGTCCAGCAATACGGCGAATTCGTTACTGGCGAAGCGTGCCAGGCTGCCGCTCGGGATCAGGCTGTTGCGCAGGCGCCGGGCCAGGCTGATCAGCAGTTTGTCGCCGGTCTGGTGGCCGAGGCTGTCGTTGATCCGCTTGAAGTTGTCGATGTCCACCAGCAACAGGCTGATCGGCGCGTCGCTGTCCCGGGCGAAGCGTTCATCGAGGTTGCGGATGAACGCCGGGCGGTTGCCGAGGTTGGTCAGGTTGTCGGTGTAGGCCAGGCGCTCGATACGTTGTTGGGCGAGCTTGGTCTGGGTGATGTCTTCGTAGATGCCGATGTAGTGGGTCAGCTCGCGGTTGTCGCCGTAAACCTTGGAGATCGACAATTGGCCCCAGTAGGGTTCGAGGTTTTTCCGGCGGCTCTTGAATTCACCTTGCCAACTGTTGCTCTTGGCCAGCGCCGAAGGTGCATCGAACAGCAGTTCGCTGAGGTTCTCCAGGGCCGGTAGTTCTGACAGCCGCTGACCGTGCACTTCTTCGGTGGAATATTGGGTGATCGCGGTGAAGCTCGGGTTGACGTATTCCACCACACCATCGCAGTTGACCAGCAAAAAGGCGTTGGCACTTTGTTCGACCGCACGCTGGAACAGGTGCAGGGCGCTGGTGGCGGTTCGCCGGTTGTGGTTGCTGATGACCTGGGCAAACTGGTCCGCCAGTTCTCCGGCGAACGCGATTTCATCCGACTGCCAGGCGCGGGTTGCCCCGGTTTGCTCCAGGCACAAAACGCCGACCACCTGGCCATCGACGCGGATACTGGCGTCGAGCATTGCGTTGACGTCCCGCGGGCGCAGGCTTTCGGCCATCTCCCGGGTGCGTGGGTCGCGCATGGCGTTATGGGCGTCGATGGCGCGGCCGGTGTGCAGGGCGTCGAGGTAATCGGGGAAAAGACTGACGTCGATCGGTTGCGGCAGCAGGTATTCCTGATTCGTGCGGTGATAGGCCGAGATCGGCACCAGCATCGAGCCTTCGAGGTGCCACAGGCTGGCACTGTCGATTTCGTAGATGTCGCAGGCGCTGCGGGTGATCAGCTCGGCGGCTTCGCGCAAGGAGTTGTTGCTGCTGTAGCGTTGACGGGTGAGCAGCAGGATCAGATCCTGCTGGGCCCGCACCCGCTCCAGATGCAGCAGTTGCTCCTGCTGGGCGCGCTGATTGAGTTCCAGGGCGATTTGCAGGCGCGAGTTCTGGGTTTCAAGGTCCATGGCCGGTTGCAGCGGGTCATCCTCGAACAGGCCGTCGATGACCAGCAGGTAGCCGCGCAACAGGTGTCGATTGTGTTGTTTGTAGGCTTCGCCCAGCTCCAGCAGAGTCAGGGAGCCAGCGGCGGTGTGCAGGGTATAGCGGATCAGGTAGTGCGGGCTTTCAGTCAGCTGTTGCTGGACTGCGTCGTGCAGTTGATAGCGCGCTAGCGGCTCCATCAGGCTGGCGTAGGGCGAGCCAACCAGCGCACACAGTTCCACGGCTGGCAGGCCGAACTGGCGTTCGCAATTGGGATCGAGAAACAGCAGCGCCCAGCTGGGTTCATTAAGCCGTTCGAAACGCAGCATGCCGAGCCGCGAGGGCACAGGCAACTGCGTCACTACCTCGGCCACCATACGGCTGGCGGCATCGGGCTGGCTTTTCATGGAGGGAAACTCGCTTCGAATATGCTGAACGCGCTGGGCTCTCGCCCTCTTTACTGTTGCCTGCGGCAAGGTTGCATCATTGCGACACCGACTGACAAGAGAGATGAAGGCCAAGTGCTATAAGAATATGTCGGCAGACGACAAGTTTTCTTCAGTCCGTGGCAGAAAGTATTGCCAGTCGCTGAAAAATCGCAGTTTTGCAAGTATTGCCAGTGACTGCGATCTGTTTCCGGGTCAGCGAATCGGGATGCCAATGGACTGCAAATGCTTGCCCTCCCGGTCGTGGAAATTCACCTGAAGCTGCCCGGCATCGACGACCAGGTGTGCAAAATTATCCTGGCTGATCACCTTGCTGGTCAGTTCATGTCGATAGTCGCCTGCGGCGGTGCGGACCAGGGGGTGATCGAGGACGAATGTGGCCGTCGTGGCATAGGGCAGCATTTTGCTGTTGCACAGCGGTGACGAGACGATGGTGTGGACCTCGAAGTCTGGATCCTCACTGTGGCTCAGTCGACTGGTCAGCGAGCCGTGGACATCGCCGGAAATGAAGAAGACATTCTTGATGCGGTGTGTGCGAATGGTCTCCAGCAACCGTAGCCGTTGTTCTGGAAAGGCCTGCCAAGCGTCATCATCCGTGCGTTTGCGGTCAGGGTAGAGCATGACACTGGTGACCACGAATTTGACCCGTGCCGGGCTGTGGATCAGCCAGTCGGACAAGGCTTGTTCCTGGGCTGCGTCGAGAATGCGTCGGTCAGTGGCCGACAGATTGCGTCGGGTTCGACTGTCGGTAACAAACCATTCGATATCACCTTCAGTAAATTGATACCAGTATTTGTCCAGTCGTTTATTTGTCAGTCCATCATCAGTTAGTGCGTGGGCCGGACTATGGCTGGCCTGATACAACTCATAGGCCCTGATTGCGTTTGCATATAAGTACTCATCGGACTTGCTCTTGTTGGCCGGCCAGTTGTCCTCTATTTCATGGTCGTCAAGGATCATGTAAGTGGGCAGATTGGACATTAACCTGGCGATATTTATCTGCGAAAACGCCACGCGATATTTATGGAGGATTTCCTTGAGTTCCCGATCAGGGGCAATAATGTTCAAGTCATCGACATAGATTTGGTCTCCCGTCATCACCAGCGCGCTGACGGGAGGATTGGCTTGCTCCACCAAACGTGAAATCGAAGCAAAGACTCTGTCGCCCAGGTGAGGGGCGGATGCTATGCCTGCGGTCATGCGCAGGTATCGGCAAGAGCCGACAATGTAGGCCCTTGGCAGGCTGGACTGGCTGGAACGGGTACGCAAGTGATAAACCTGCCGTGACCATTGCAGCGGCAGTTCCTTCACCGTGTCGACGGTGTGCGCCGGGCTGGTCAGGCTGAACCACCCGGCCTGATATTCATAGTCGGAGTCGGCGGACAGGTTGTTCAGCACGATGACTTCGCACATGTCGTGCTCGGGTTCGAGTTTCGCAAAGTTACCTTTTGACCAGTGATCTTCACCTTGTCGTCTATAGCGAATTCCAGCAAATACCAAGGTGTCTTTATTGTGTTCGCCGCGTAAAAAAATACGGGCGTGATTAGTTGTGGTGTGGCCAATAATCGGGCCGACAGTGGGTTTGAACATGTTTGAGTCCATTCGGCTGCTAATGAATTAGTCAGATGGTTGTTTCGGATGTAATAAGTAGTCTTCCAGCCAAGACTAGTTATTTGGCCCGAAAAAATATCTGGCAGAAATGGACTCGAGTTGTGGGCGGTATCAGCCACAAATGTAGGAAGACGTTTTAAGTAATAACTTCAGGCAAAAAAAAGCCCCGCCAAATTGGCGGGGTTGAGGTACGAGCGTGGCGCTCGGAAACGTGGAACGCAACAGGCCCTCCGGAGAAGGAGGGCCGGTCGGTGTTACAGGAGCATGGTGCGGATGTCGCCCAGCAGATCGCTCAGACGCTTGGTGAAGCGTGCAGCAGCGGCGCCGTTGATCACACGGTGATCGTAGGACAGCGACAGCGGCAGCATCAGTTTCGGCTGGAAGGCTTTGCCGTCCCAGACTGGCTGGATGGTTGCCTTGGAAACACCGAGGATCGCCACTTCCGGCGCGTTGACGATCGGCGTGAAGCCGGTGCCGCCAATGTGGCCGAGGCTGGAAATGGTGAAGCAGGCGCCTTGCATCTCGTCCGACGAGAGCTTCTTGGTCCGGGCTTTTTCAGCCAGGGAAGCAGCCTCGGCGGCCAATTGCAGCAGGCTCTTTTGGTCGACGTTCTTGATGACCGGTACCAGCAGGCCATCCGGGGTGTCGACGGCGAAGCCGATGTTCACGTATTTCTTGCGGATGATCGCTTTGCCGCTTGGCGCCAGCGAGCTGTTGAAGTCCGGCAGTTCCTTGAGCAGGTGCGCGCAGGTCTTGAGCAGCAACGGCAGGATGGTCAGCTTGACGCCGGCCTTCTCTGCAACGGCTTTCTGGGCAACACGGAACGCTTCGAGCTCGGTGATATCCGCCGAGTCGAATTGCGTCACGTGCGGTACGTTCAGCCAGCTGCGATGCAGGTTGGCGGCGCCGACCTGCATCAGACGGGTCATCGGCACTTCTTCGATTTCACCGAAGCGGCTGAAGTCCACGACCGGAATCGGCGGGATGCCCGCGCCACCGGTTGCGCCAGCAGCAGCGGCCGGTGCTTCCTTGGCCTTCTGCATCATGGCTTTGACGTAAACCTGCACGTCTTCCTTCAGGATGCGACCGTGCGGGCCGCTGGCGCCAACGGCGCTCAGCTCGACGCCGAATTCGCGGGCCAGTTGACGCACGGCAGGGCCGGCGTGAACTTTGGCGCCTGGCTTGGCTGGAGCAGCAACCGGGGCAGCAGCAGGAGCAGCGGCAGCCGGAGCAGCAGCGACTGGAGCCGGAGCGCTCGGAGCAGCAGCGGCAGGTGCGGTCGCAGCAACAGGTGCAGCAGGAGCGGCGCCTTTGACTTTCAGTTTCAGGATCAGGTCGCCGGTTCCGACTTCGTCGTCGAGCTTGATGGAAACGCTTTCCACCACGCCAGCGGCTGGCGACGGGATTTCCATGCTCGCCTTGTCGGATTCCAGGGTGATCAGCGACTGGTCGGCCACAACGGTGTCGCCGGCCTTGACCAGGACTTCGATGATCTTGGCCTTGCCCGCCGAACCGATGTCCGGAACATGGATGTCCTGAACGCTGTCGGCCACTGGAGCGGCCGGGGCTGCGGCAGCAGGTGCAGCGGCGGGTGCCGGAGCGGCAGCCTGGGCCGGAGCAGCAGCCGGTGCAGCAGCACCCGCCACTTCCAGATCCAGGATCAGGTCGCCGGTGCCGACTTCGTCGTTGAGCTTGACGCTGATGGCCTTGACCACGCCAGCGGCAGGCGACGGGATTTCCATGCTCGCCTTGTCGGACTCCAGGGTGATCAGCGACTGATCAGCCGCGACGGTGTCGCCGACCTTGACCTGGATCTCGATGATCTGGGCCTTGCCCGACGAACCGATGTCCGGCACGTGCACTTGCTGAACGCTGGCAGCAGCCGGCGCAGCAGGAGCAGGAGCAGGAGCGGCGGCAGGTGCAGCAGCCGGTTTGGCTTCAGCCTTGGCCGCCGGTGCGGCAGCCGCAGGAGCCGCAGTAGCGGCACCTTCGACTTCCAGCTCCAGCAGTTCGTCGCCTTCTTTCAGGCGATCGCCCAGCTTCACTTTCAGGCTCTTGATGATACCGGCCTTCGGCGCAGGCACTTCCATGCTCGCCTTGTCCGACTCAAGTGTCAGGATGCTCTGGTCGGCTTCGATACGGTCGCCGACCTTCACAAACAGTTCAATTACTTCACCTTCACCGCTGCCGATGTCAGGTACGCGAATGAGTTCGCTCACAGAATCTCTCCTCAGCAGTCCAGTGGGTTGCGTTTTTCCGGGTCGATCCCGAACTTGGCGATGGCTTCAGCCACCACTTTAGGTTCGATATCGCCACGGTCAGCCAGTGCTTCCAGGGCTGCCAACACCACGAAATGACGGTCGACTTCGAAGAAATGACGCAGTTTCTTGCGGCTGTCGCTGCGGCCGAAACCGTCGGTGCCCAGGACTTTGAATTCCTTGGACGGTACCCACTGACGGATCTGCTCGGCGAACAGTTTCATGTAGTCGGTAGAGGCAATGACCGGACCTTGACGGCCGTTCAGGCACTCTTCCACATAGCTCAGCTTAGGCTTCTGGCCAGGGTGCAGACGGTTGGTGCGCTCAACGGCCAGGCCGTCGCGACGCAGTTCGTTGAAGCTGGTAACGCTCCACACGTCGGCGCCGACGTTGAACTGTTCACGCAGGATCTTCGCTGCTTCACGGACTTCACGCAGGATGGTGCCGGAGCCCATCAGCTGAACGTGGTGCGCCGCTTCGCGGTTGTCTTCTTCGAGCAGGTACATGCCTTTCTTGATGCCTTCTTCGGCACCGGCCGGCATGGCTGGCTGCTGGTACGACTCGTTCATCACGGTGATGTAGTAGAAGACGTCCTGTTGCTCTTCGGTCATCTTCTTCATGCCGTCCTGAATGATCACCGCCAGCTCGTAGCCGTAGGTTGGATCGTAGGTGCGGCAGTTCGGGATGGTCGCGGCCAGCAGGTGGCTGTGACCGTCTTCGTGTTGCAGGCCTTCACCGTTCAGGGTGGTACGGCCGGCGGTGCCGCCAATCAGGAAGCCACGGGTGCGGCTGTCGCCAGCGGCCCAGGCCAGGTCGCCGATACGCTGGAAGCCGAACATCGAGTAGAAGATGTAGAACGGCAGCATCGGCTGGTTGTGGCTGGAGTACGAAGTACCGGCAGCGATGAAGGAGCTCATGGCGCCCGCTTCGTTGATGCCTTCTTCGAGGATCTGGCCCTTCTGGTCTTCCTTGTAGAACATCACCTGGTCTTTATCGACTGGCTCGTAGAGCTGGCCGACGGAGGAGTAGATGCCCAGCTGACGGAACATGCCTTCCATACCGAAGGTACGGGCTTCGTCCGGGATGATCGGTACGATGCGTGGACCGATTTCCTTGTCCTTGACCAGTTGCGCGAGGATCCGCACGAAGGCCATGGTGGTGGAGATTTCGCGGTCGCCCGAGCCGTCCAGGATCGCCTTGAGGGTTTCCAGTGGCGGGGTCGGGATGTTGAAGCTCTTGGCGCGACGCTGAGGTACGAAGCCGCCCAGTGCGGTACGGCGCTCGCTCAGGTAACGGGCTTCGGCGCTGCCTTCTTCCGGTTTGAAGAATGGCAGGTTTTCCAGTTCATCGTCCTTGACCGGGATGTCGAAGCGGTCGCGGAACAACTTCAGGCTGTCGACGTCGACTTTCTTGGTGTTGTGCGCAGTGTTCTTCGCTTCGCCGGCACCGGTGCCATAACCCTTGATGGTCTTGGCCAGGATGACGGTCGGTTGTTCTTTGTGGTTGACCGCTTCGTGGTACGCCGCGTAGACCTTGTACGGGTCGTGGCCGCCACGGTTGAGTTTCCAGATCTCGTCGTCGGACAGATCTTCGACCATCGCCTTGAGTTCTGGCGTGTTGAAGAAGTGTTCACGTACGAACGCGCCGTCTTTGGCTTTGTAGTTCTGGTACTCGCCGTCGATGACTTCGTCCATGCGGCGTTGCAGGATGCCGTCGACGTCCTTGGCCAGCAGTGGGTCCCAGAAACGGCCCCAGATGACTTTGGTCACGTTCCACTGAGCACCGCGGAACACGCCTTCGAGTTCCTGAATGATCTTGCCGTTGCCGCGAACCGGGCCGTCGAGGCGCTGCAGGTTGCAGTTGATGACGAAGATCAGGTTGTCCAGCTTCTCGCGGCCGGCCAGGGAGATAGCGCCCAGGGATTCCGGCTCGTCGCACTCGCCGTCGCCCAGGAAGCACCAGACTTTCTGTTTGCCTGGCTGGATGAAACCACGGTGCTCCAGGTACTTCATGAAGCGTGCCTGGTAGATCGCCTGGATCGGGCCCAGACCCATGGATACGGTCGGGAACTGCCAGAAGTCAGGCATCAGCCAAGGGTGCGGGTAGGACGACAGGCCCTGACCGTCGACTTCCTGGCGGAAGTTGTTCATCTGGTCTTCGGTGATGCGGCCTTCCATGAATGCGCGGGCGTAAACGCCTGGGGAGGTGTGGCCCTGGAAGTAGATCAGGTCGCCGCCGTGTTCTTCGGTCGGGGCCTGGAAGAAGTAGTTGAAGCCGATGTCATACAGGGTCGCACTGGAGGCGAAGCTGGAGATGTGACCGCCGAGGTCAGAATCCTTCAGGTTCGTACGCATTACCATGGCCATCGCGTTCCAGCGTACCAGCGAGCGAATGCGGCGTTCCATGAACAGGTCGCCAGGCATGCGTGCTTCGTGGGTTACCGGGATGGTGTTGCGGTAAGGCGTGGTGATGGCGTAAGGCAACTGCGAACCGCTGCGGGTCGCCAGTTCACCCATACGGGTCATCAAATAGTGAGCACGGTCTTCGCCTTCTTTGTCGAGAACCGATTCCAGGGCGTCCAGCCATTCCTGGGTTTCGACGGGATCGAGGTCTTGCATGGCTTGCTCCAGGGCGGAAAGGCTACCAGAATCGGTTGCCTGAGTTAGCGACTGGCCTTGTGGGCAGACGTTATGAATTCTTGGATTGCCGACAGGTTGTTCCGGCGGCGTGTAGTTTTACTACAAATCATCCGGCATTTCAGCCCGTCTAATGTATATACGAGTAGTAAAACTACAGAAGAGCGGCTTGTGGCCCCCGGCTGCGTTGTGAGAATAATCGTTAAGGTTGGTCTTTTTCCAACTACAAAAGGTAAAAGCTTGATGCTGGCTGCCAAAATAAAAGAAATTTCAGCTATTTCTAACTTTTGTTCGACACTCCCTCAGGTAGTGGGTTTTCGAAAACCACTACATGCAGCCCGTTGCACGCCGATCAAGGATAGACCATGAGCCTCCCCTCGCTTGCCGAACTGCCCGCCATTCTCCTGCCGTTTGTCACCCGTGCCGAGCAGTCGTTCCGGGCTGCCGTCGCCGCTCTGGACGATGACCACGGGCTGTCCGCCTGGACGCCGGAACGCTGGGCGCAATTTTCCCGCGTCACCGCCGCCAGCGATTTCGTGATTGAACAGTGTGTTCGTGACCCTTTGATGTTGCTGGGGCTGGTGCAGTCCGGCGAACTGGACCGCGGCTTCGCTCCCGGTGAGTTGTGCGGGCAGATCGCGGCCGCCGCGAACGTGGCCGAGACCGATGATCAGCTTGGCCGCGCCTTGCGCCGCCAGCGTGCACGCCATCAGGTGCGGATCATCTGGCGCGACCTGACCCGCCAGGCCGATTTGATCCAGACCTGCCGCGACCTTTCGGACATGGCCGATGCCAGCATCGATCAGGCCTATCAATGGTTGTACGTGCGGCATTGCCAGCAGTTCGGCGTGCCGACCGGGCGGCGCAGCGGCGAGCCGCAGCAGATGGTCATTCTCGGCATGGGCAAGCTCGGTGCCGTGGAGCTGAACCTGTCATCGGACATCGACCTGATATTTGCCTATCCCGAGGGTGGCGAAACAGTTGGCGCCAAACGCCCGCTGGATAACCAGGAGTTCTTCATCCGTCTGGGCCAGCGGCTGATCAAGGCCCTGGACCCGATGACCGTCGACGGCTTTGTATTTCGCGTCGACATGCGTTTGCGCCCTTACGGTTCGGCGGGCGCGCTGGTGCTGAGCTTCAACGCGCTGGAGCAGTATTACCAGGACCAGGGGCGCGACTGGGAACGCTACGCGATGATCAAGTCGCGGGTGGTGGCCGGGGATCAAGTGGCCGGCGCGCAACTGCAAGAGATGCTGCGGCCATTCGTTTACCGGCGTTACCTCGACTTTTCCGCCATCGAAGCGCTGCGCACCATGAAGCAGCTGATCCAGCAGGAAGTGCGGCGCAAGGGCATGGCCGACAACATCAAGCTCGGTTCCGGCGGTATTCGCGAAGTCGAGTTTATTGCCCAGGCGTTCCAGTTGATCCACGGCGGCCGCGATCTGAGCTTGCAGCAGCGCCCACTATTAAAGGTGCTGAGCACGCTGGAAGGTCAGGGGTACCTGCCGCCGAACGTGATCAGCGAGCTGCGTGAAGGTTACGAATTCCTGCGTTACACCGAACACGCGATTCAGGCGATTGCCGATCGCCAGACGCAAATGTTGCCCGATGGCGAGCAGGATCAGGCGCGCATTGCCTTTATGCTGGGCTTCGCGAACTGGACGGCGTTCCACGAACAACTGATGTATTGGCGCGGCCGAGTGGCCTGGCACTTCGGGCAGGTGATCGCCGATCCCGATGAAGAGCAGGGCGCCGAAAGCGAAGTGGTGGTCGGCGGTGAGTGGTTGCCGCTGTGGGAAGAGGCCCAGGACGATGAGGCCGCCTGCCGTCAACTGGAAGAGGGTGGTTTCAAGGATGCCCCAAAAGCCTTGAAAGCCCTGGCTGGCTTGCGCGGCAGCCCGCAATTGAGGGCGATGCAGCGTCTGGGTCGCGAACGTCTCGATGCTTTTATTCCGCGTTTGCTGGCACAGGCCGTGGAACATGACAATCCGGATCTGGTACTGGAACGGGTGCTGCCGCTGGTCGAAGCCGTGGCCCGTCGTTCCGCGTACCTGGTGCTGTTGACCGAGAACCCCAGTGCGTTGCGGCGTTTGCTGACGCTGTGCGCGGCGAGCCCTTGGATCGCCGAGCAAATCACCCGCTTCCCGCTGCTGCTCGACGAATTGCTCAACGAAGGCCGGCTGTTCAAGCCGCCACTGGCGCCAGAACTGGCGGCAGAGTTGCGCGAGCGCCTGACACGGATTCCCGAGGACGACCTCGAACAGCAAATGGAAGCTCTGCGCCATTTCAAGCTGGCGCACCGCTTGCGAGTGGCCGCCTCGGAAATCGCCGGCAGCCTGCCGCTGATGAAAGTCAGCGATTACCTGACCTGGCTCGCCGAGGCGATCCTGGAGCAAGTGCTGGCACTGGCCTGGCGGCAAACCGTGGCCAAGTACGGCACGCCGCTGCGCACCGATGGCACCTTGTGCGATCCCGGCTTCATCATTGTCGGTTATGGGAAAGTCGGCGGCCTGGAACTCGGGCATGGTTCGGACCTGGACCTGGTGTTCATCCACGATGGCGATCCACAAACTGAAACCGATGGAGCCAAACCCATCGATGGCGCGCAATTTTTCACCCGATTGGGGCAGCGGATCATTCACTTGCTGACGGCGCAGACCAACTCCGGGCAGTTGTATGAAGTGGACATGCGTCTGCGACCGTCCGGCGTGTCGGGCTTGCTGGTGAGTTCCCTGGGTGCGTTTGCCCGCTATCAGGAAAACGAGGCCTGGACCTGGGAGCATCAGGCATTGGTGCGCGCGCGGGTGTTGGTGGGCAGTCAGGATGTCGGCCAGGCCTTCGAGAAAGTCCGTGCCACGATATTGGGCAAAACACGTGATCTGCCGACCCTGCGCCAGGAAGTCAGCGAGATGCGTGCCAAGATGCGCGATAACCTCGGCAGCAAGAGCACCGCGGCCGGCACCGGGGCAAATGCCTTCGAAGCCACGGCGCCGTTCGATATCAAGCAGGACGCCGGAGGTATCGTCGATATTGAATTTATGGTGCAATACGCGGCCCTGGCGTGGTCCGAAACACACCCGCCATTGCTACGCTGGACGGACAACATCCGCATTCTGGAAGAGTTGGAGCATGAAGGGTTGATGCCCGTCGAAGATGCCAGCCTGTTGCGTGAAGCGTATAAAGCGTACCGTTCCGCCGCCCACCGGCAGGCCTTGCAGAAGGACCCCGGGGTGATTCCGGGCGATCAGTTCGCGGACGAACGGCGGCAGGTCATGCGGATCTGGCGTGAGCTGGGGCTAAGCTGAAACGGGATATTTGATACGCCAATATTCCCTGTAGGAGCGAGCTTGCTCGCGATGGTCGTTAACGATAACGCGGCAAGCCTGACACCCCGCGGAGTTCTCAGGTTCATCGCGAGCAAGCTCGCTCCTACAGTAGATTTGCGTTGTTCTGTAGAATTTTCGAGGCGGGGAGGCGTAGGCCTCCCCGGTTCGTTTATGGAAACCACATGAAAATTCTGATCGTTGGGCCCAGTTGGGTCGGTGACATGGTGATGGCGCAGACACTTTTCCAGTGTCTGAAACAACGCCACCCGCAATGCGAAATCGACGTGCTGGCCCCCGAGTGGAGCCGGCCGATTCTTGAACGCATGCCCGAAGTTCGCCAGGCCTTGAGCTTTCCGCTCGGTCACGGTGTCCTGGAACTGGCAACGCGTCGGCGCATCGGCAAATCCCTGGCTGGCCAGTACGACCAGGCGATCCTGTTACCCAATTCCCTGAAGTCGGCGCTGGTGCCGTTCTTTGCCGGCATCCCGAAGCGCACCGGCTGGCGTGGCGAGTTTCGCTATGGCCTGCTCAATGACGTGCGCACGCTGGACAAGGATCGTTATCCGCTGATGATTGAGCGCTTCATGGCCCTGGCTTATGAGCCGGGCTTTGAGTTGCCAAAGCCGTATCCACGTCCGAGCCTGCAGATCGACCCGGTTACCCGCGAAGCGGCGCTTGCCAAGTTCGGCCTGACCCTCGACCGCCCGGTGTTGGCCCTGTGCCCCGGCGCCGAGTTTGGTGAGTCCAAGCGTTGGCCGTCCGAGCATTACGCCAAGGTTGCCGAAGCGAAGATCCGCGAAGGCTGGCAAGTCTGGCTGTTCGGTTCGAAAAACGACCACGCCGTGGGCGAAGACATCCGCGCGCGGCTGATTCCCGGCCTGCGTGAAGAATCGGTCAACCTCAGCGGCGGCACCTCGCTGGCCGAAGCCATCGACCTGATGTCCTGCGCCGATGCGGTGGTGTCCAACGACTCCGGCCTGATGCACGTTGCCGCCGCCCTGAATCGCCCATTGGTGGCGGTCTACGGCTCGACGTCGCCAGGTTTCACGCCACCGTTGGCCGAGCACGTCGAAGTCGTTCGCCTGGGCATCGAGTGCAGTCCATGCTTCGACCGCACCTGCCGTTTCGGCCATTACAACTGCTTGCGCCAACTCATGCCGCAAGCGGTGAACGAAGCCCTGCAGCGGTTGCAAGGCACTCCGGTCGAGGTCAAATAGCTTGCGGGTTCTGTTGATCAAGACTTCTTCGCTGGGCGACGTCATTCATGCGTTGCCGGCGTTGACCGACGCGGCGCGGGCGATCCCCGGCATCAAATTCGACTGGGTGGTGGAAGAAGGCTTTGCCGAGATCCCGACCTGGCATCCGGCGGTGGGCAAGGTGATTCCGGTGGCGATACGTCGCTGGCGCAAAAACATCTGGCAGACCATCAAGAGCGGTGAGTGGAAGCGCTTCAAGCAAAGCGTTCGCGCCACGAAATATGACTTGGTGATCGACGCTCAGGGCCTGCTGAAAAGCGCCTGGCTGACCCGTTACGTCAAGGCGCCGGTGGCCGGCCTCGATAAAAACTCTGCACGCGAACCCATCGCTGCGCGCTTTTACGATCGACGCCTGGCCGTTGCCCGTGGGCAGCACGCGGTGGAGCGAGTGCGTCAGTTGTTCGCCATCGCGTTGGGTTATGACTTGCCCAAAGGCTTGGGCGACTACGGCCTGAATATCGAGCGCCTGGTGGAATTGCCGCGCAAGAATCCGTACGTGGTGTTTCTGCACGGCACCACCTGGGACACCAAGCACTGGCCCGAAGCCTATTGGCGTGAGCTGACCGAGCGGGTCGGCTACCTGGGCGTAGGGGTGAAACTGCCGTGGGGCAATGCGCTGGAGAAAGCCCGGGCCGAGCGCATCGCAGCCGGTTTCAAACACGCCGAGGTGTTGCCCAAACTGAACCTGGCCGGTGTCGGCAAGGTACTGGCGGGCGCGCAAGCCTGCGTGGCGGTGGACACCGGCCTGGGTCATCTGGCCGCCGCGCTGGATGTGCCGACGCTGTCGCTGTTCGGCCCGACCAATCCGGGCCTGACCGGCGCCTATGGCAAGGTGCAGATTCACCTGGCCAGCGACTTCCCTTGTGCGCCGTGCCTGCAAAAGAAATGCACTTATCAACCGACGGCTGAAGATGCCCGTCAGTTTGACCTGAAACGCGAGTGGCCGTTGTGCTTCACGCGTCTGAATCCCGAGCGTGTCGCGAGCCGACTGAGCACGTTGTTAATGGCTGAGGAGCTGCGCTGATGCAATTGGCATTTGTCTTGTACAAGTATTTTCCATTTGGCGGCTTGCAGCGCGATTTCATGCGAATCGCCCTGGAGTGCCAGAAGCGCGGCCATCAGATTCGCGTCTACACGCTGATTTGGGAAGGCGACGTACCGCCGGGTTTCGAAGTGCTGGTGGCGCCGGTCAAGGCGTTCTTCAACCATCGGCGCAACGAAAAGCTCAGCGAATGGATGGAAGCGGACTTGGCCAAGCGCCCGGTCGACCGCCTGATCGGCTTCAACAAGATGCCGGGCCTGGACGTCTACTACGCCGCCGACGGCTGTTTCGAAGACAAGGCGCAGAACCTGCGTAACTCGCTGTATCGCCGTTGGGGCCGCTATCGCCACTTCGCCGAATACGAGCGGGCGGTGTTTGCCAAAGAGGCGAAGACCGAAGTGCTGATGATTTCCGAGGTCCAGCAACCGCTGTTCATCAAGCATTACGACACGCCGCTGGAGCGCTTTCACCTGCTGCCACCGGGTATCGCCCAGGATCGTCGTCGGCCGGCCGATGCCGATGAAATTCGTGCCGGGTTCCGCGCTGAATTCAATCTCAAGGACGACGAACTGCTGCTGGTGCAGATCGGCTCCGGGTTCAAGACCAAGGGCGTCGATCGCAGCCTCAAGGCGTTGGCGGCATTGCCCGCTGATCTTAAGAAGCGCACCCGGCTGTTTGTAATTGGCCAGGATGACCCCAAGTTATTCCAGATGCAGAGCGCGACCTTGGGGCTGGGTGACAACGTCACGTTCCTCAAAGGGCGCAGTGACATTCCGCGTTTCCTGTTGGGTGCCGATCTGTTGATCCACCCGGCGTACAACGAAAATACCGGCACCGTGCTGCTCGAAGCCCTGGTGGCCGGCTTGCCGGTGCTGGTGAGCGCGGTGTGCGGTTACGCCCATTACATCGCCGAGGCCGATGCTGGCCTGGTGCTGGACGAACCGTTCGATCAGGCACAGCTGACGCAGTACCTGACCGGCATGTTGAACGACGCTCAAGCAAGGGCGGCCTGGAGCCGCAATGGTCTGGCCTTCGCCGAAACGGCCGACCTCTACAGCATGCCGCAGCACGCGGCGGATGTGATTCTGGCGGAGCACGCTTAAATGAAGTTGATGCTGGCTGAACCGTTCAAGAGCCTCTGGGCCGGACGCGACCCGTTCGCCGAAGTCGAGGGGCTCAAGGGCGAGGTGTACCGCGAGCTGGAAGCACGCCGGACATTACGCACGGAAGTCGACGGCAACGGGTTTTTCGTGAAAATCCACCGTGGCATCGGCTGGGGCGAAATATTCAAGAACCTGCTGACGGCCAAGCTTCCTGTACTGGGTGCCGGTCAGGAGTGGAAGGCGATTCAGCGCCTGCAGGAAGTGGGCGTGCCGACCATGACCGCTGTCGCATATGGCGAGAAGGGCCGTAACCCGGCCGATCAACATTCGTTCATCGTCACCGAAGAGCTGGCGCCAACGGTCAGCCTGGAAGATTTCAGCATCAACTGGACCCGGCAGCCACCGGAGCCAAAACTCAAGCGCGCACTGGTCGCCGAAGTCGCGCGCATGACCGGCATGATGCACCGCGCCGGGG
The DNA here is from genome assembly GCF_058807755.1 of Pseudomonas sp. GW821-FHT12A04. Lineage (NCBI taxonomy): Bacteria > Pseudomonadati > Pseudomonadota > Gammaproteobacteria > Pseudomonadales > Pseudomonadaceae > Pseudomonas > Pseudomonas sp. GW821-FHT12A04. Next base: position 252,080 of record NZ_JBXAQZ010000001.1, on the reverse strand, counting down.
TCAACCACCGCGACTGCTACATCTGCCATTTCCTGCTGCACACCGACAAACCGGTGACCGCCGACGACTTCAAGCTTTCGGTGATCGACTTGCACCGTGCCCAGACCCGCCCGGCGATCACCTTGCGCTGGCGCAACAAGGACCTGGCTGCCCTGTACTTTTCCGCGCTGGACATCGGCCTGACCCGCCGCGACAAGCTGCGTTTCCTCAAAGGCTATTTCCAGCTACCGCTACGACAGATCCTGTGTGAAGAGGCAGCTTTGCTGGCATGGCTCGACGGCAAGGCCAACAAGCTCTACGAGCGTAAACAGCGATACGGGGATGCGCTCTGATGTCGGGTTGGAAGCTGGAACCGGCCTACAGCGAGCTGGCCGATGACTTCGGCAGCCTTGAGGCTGTGTTTGCGCTGCAAGGCGAGCGTTTGACCCGTGACGCGCTCTCGGAGGTCATCCGTGTCGAGCGCAATGGCGTCAACTATTACGTCAAACGGTATGTGGGCGCCGGCAAAGGCTTGCGGCGTTACCTGGGCAAGCCTCGGGTGAAGATGGAATGGCAGAACCTCAAGCGCTTTGCCAAGTGGGGTATCCCCACTGCCGAAGTGGTGGCCTGGGGGCTGGAGCGGCGCGGTGCGGCCTACGCTCGCGGCGCGATGATTACCCGGGAGCTGCCGGGTACCGAGGACTTGTCGGCACTGGCCGAGCGCCACGACCCGAAGCTGTCGGACCGCGCCTGGGTCGATACCGTCAGTCGTCAGCTGGCCCAATACACCCGGACCATGCACGACCACCGCTTCACCCATAATGATTTGAAGTGGCGCAACCTACTGATCGACGATCAGGCTCGAGTGTTTTTGATCGATTGCCCCAACGGCGATTTCTGGCGCGGTTTCTGGCTCAAGTACCGTATTACCAAGGATCTGGCGTGCCTGGACAAGGTCGCCAAATATCAATTGTCGGCTACACAGCGCCTGCGCTTTTACCTGCAATACCGCAACCGGACCCGGCTCAACGCTGCGGACAAAAAACGCATCCGGCACGTGGTGAGATTTTTCGAGGGACGCGAATGACTGACTTTCTGGCCGCTGAAGACCGTGCGCTGCTTGAGCGCCATGGCCTCGGCACGTTCGAGGCACTCTGGACCAAACAGCTCGATGCGGTGGACGAACCCAACACCGGTGGCGGCGGCTGGAGCAGCGTGTTTCGGCTGGACCTGGAAGGTCATGGTTTCTACCTCAAGCGTCAAAGCAACTACCTGACCCGCACCTTGCGCGCACCGTTCGGCGAGCCGAGTTTCGCTCGCGAGTTTCGCAACATCTCCCGTTACCGGAAGATGGGCATTCCGGCGCTCGAAGCGGTGTTCTACGGGGAGCGCAAGGTCAATGGCGAGGTCCGCGCGATCCTGCTGACCCGTGCGCTGGACGGTTGGGACGACCTCGACTCGCTGTTGCAGCGCTGGACTCAATTGAGCCCTGAGCAGCACTCGGAAATCCTCAAGGCCAGTGGCGAACTGGCCCGGCAGCTGCACGCCGCACGCCAGGTGCATGGGTGCTTCTATCCCAAGCACATTTTCATGCGCGCCACCGGCAACGGCTATCAGGCTCAATTGATCGACCTGGAAAAGACCCGGCCGCTGCTGTACGGGCAGCGTGACCGAATCAAGGACCTGGAGCCGCTGACGCGCCGTGCGCCCGAGTGGGGCGAGTCGCAACTGCGGCAATTGCTGGCCGCCTATCTGGATCAGCCGCAGGACAGCTCGCTGATCGATAGCTGGCTGCAGCGATTGACTGCGCGGCGCAGCCAAAAGAGGCCGCGCTGATGCGTTTATCCGAACTGAAGACCGCAGGCCGCAATCCCGTTTTGCCGCTGAGCATTTCGCTGGCCGACGCCGCCGGCCCTGCCGAGCTGCAACTGCTGAGCCTGTTGCGGGTGTTGCCGGGGCAGCGTTATGTCGGTGCCGGCGTCTGGCGTGGCCGGCCGGTGTTGGCCAAATTGCTGGTCGGCAGCAAGGCTGCACGGCATTTTCAGCGCGAACTGGATGGCGTGCGCCTGCTCTCTGCCCAGGGGCTGACCACGCCGCAGCTGTTGGCCGATGGCCTGAAGGACGGCGAGGGTGGCTGGCTGCTGTTTGATTTCCTTGAGCATGCCGAAAGCCTGGGCGACACCTGGAAACAGGTGGAGCAGCAGCCCGTACTGTCCGATGGGCAAGGGGCGGTGCTGGCCGAGGCGTTGGGCGCGATCGGCCAGATGCATCGCAAGGGCCTGTGGCAGGAAGACCTGCACCTGGACAATTTGCTGCGCCAGGGCGGTCGCCTGTACCTGATCGATGGCGCAGGTATCTGCTGCGAGACACCTGGCCAGCCGCTGTCCCGGCAGAAGGTCCTGGAAAACCTCGGGGTGTTCTTCGCCCAGTTGCCGAAGTCGATTGAACCCTTCATTGAAGAGTTGCTGGTGTATTACCTGCTTAGCAACGGCGAACACGCCTTACCCATGGAGGCGTTGCAGAAGCAGATCGACAAGGTCCGCAGTTGGCGCCTCAAGGACTTCCTGATCAAGGTCGGCCGCGAGTGCACGCTGTTCAGCGTCCAGCGCGGAGCCTTCGGGTTACGGGCGATTCGCCGCGAGGAAGTGCCGTCGATGGTGCCTGTACTGGAGCAGGCCGATGCCTTGCTCGATCAGGGGCACCTGTACAAGACCGGCGGTGCGGCGAGCGTCGGCAAGGTCGAGGTGGATGGCCGCACGCTGGTGATCAAGCGCTACAACATCAAGGGTTTTGCCCACTGGCTCAAGCGCTTCTGGCGTCCGAGCCGAGCCTGGCATTCATGGCGCGAAGGCAACCGCCTGGCGTTCCTCGGGATTGCCACGCCCAAGCCGCTGGCGTTGCTGGAAAAGCGTTTCCTGTGGCTGCGTAGCCGGGCTTACCTGATCACCGAGTACCTGCCGGGGCCGGACATCATCGAGCGTTTTGCGCCGTATGTGGAGCGTGGTGATGCGCCGGAAGCCGAGCTGGCGGCACTGGATCATCTGTTCGCCGAGTTGATTCGTCTACGCATCAGCCATGGCGACTTCAAGGGGCATAACCTGTTCTGGCAGCAGGGTCGCTGGGCGTTGATCGACCTCGATTCGATGTGCCAGCACGGCTCCCTCGGCAGTTTCTCCCCGGCGTATGCAAGGGATCGCGCGCGGTTCATGCGCAATTGGCCTGAAGGCAGTGCCCTTTATCAGGTCATCGATCAGCGTCTTCCCAAGGACATCTCCAGCGCGGCTTAAACCGCTACCGCGAGCAAGCTCGCTCCCACACTGAATCTTTGTCGGGCACATATTTTGTGTGCGACCGAGAACCACTGTGGGAGCGAGCTTGCTCGCGATGAGGCCGGTACTGCCAACCGGGAAAGCAGACAAGTTCTTGTGAACCGTCCTACGCGATCTTGGGAAGTCATGAACTGTGGCCCAAATCGCCCGGATGCTAGTTTGCCTGACGTTCTCGGAGGGCAGGCAGTGACGATCAAAATGGCAGTTTCAGCGGGTGTTTTATCAGTGTCGCTAACGGGTTGCGGGACCGCCGCCACCGTCCTGCAGGATGAAGCCCAAGCCGCGCAGGGGCTGCGTCGGCAAAAGACCTATTGCCAATCCATTCCACGGGTCTACAGCGGCCTCGCCTACGACTTCTGTGTCTTGAATGCACCGCCAGACCCTACGGGTGTCCTTGTGCCGCTCGTATTGGTGGACCTGGCCGTGTCTGGCGCGCTGGATACCGTTGTCTTGCCGTACACGATTTACCGGCAAAGCGTGGACGGCAGTATCTCCATCTATTGGCGGCCTGCGCGCGGATAAAAAATGCCGTGAGGTCCCGGCCGTGGTTGCATGCCGCTTGCTGCTAGAGGTTTGCCGCCGCTTTTACGCTATAATCCCGCCCTTTAGCTGTCTCTCGCTCATTGCGAGGGCACATTAATTTTTGAGGCGCTTGCGCCTGCATGCAGACTAAAGAGGCTAGACCCCTGTGGCATTGACGATTCTTGGCCTGTCCGGCGCCCTTAGCCATGATCCTTCCGCAGCCCTGTATATCGACGGCAAGCTGGTCGCGGCGGCTGAAGAGGAGCGCTTCGTACGCGATAAACATGCAAAGAACCGCATGCCCTACGAATCGGCGAAATTCTGCCTGGAACAGGCCGGTATCAAGCCGTCCGACGTTGACGTGGTCGCGATCCCATTCGCACCGATCAGTCTGTTCGGCAAGGCCCGCTGGCAGTACGCCAAGCGTTACTGGTACGCCCCGGACCGTGCACTCGACGCGATCCTGATGGGCAATCGTCGCTACAAGCGCTATCGCAACAAGATCGTCTGGTGCCTGGAGCAGCTGGGTTTTGATCCGAAGAAGATCAAGATCGAGCCGGTCGAGCACCACCTTGCCCACGCCTCCAGCGCTTATCACTGTTCCGGTTTCAAAGAGAAAACCGCGATCCTGGGCATCGACGGCAAGGGCGAGTACGCCACGACCTTCTTCGGTTATGGCGAAAATGGCAAGATCCACAAGATCAAGGAATTCTTCGATCCGGACTCCCTCGGCGGCCTGTATGGCGCGATCACCGAGTTCCTCGGTTTCGATATGCTCGACGGTGAGTTCAAGGTCATGGGCATGGCGCCGTACGGCGACGCCAGCAAATATGATTTCTCGCGCCTGGCTTCGTTCGAAAACGGCGAACTGGTGATCAACACCGACTACGCCAACGTCATCGGCCTGCGTCGCTACAAAGAAAAGGGCAAGGGTTACTACTTCTCGCCGAAGCTGATCGAGTGGCTGGGTCCAAAGCGCGAAGGCGACATCGCCGACGAGCCTTACATCCACTACGCCGCCAGCATTCAAGCGCTGTTCGAAAAGATTGCGCTGCAGATGATCGACCATTACCTGGGCGACGTGCTCAAGGAAACCGGCAAACTGGCCTATGCCGGTGGCTGTGCGTTGAACGTCAAGCTGAACCAGAAAATCATCGCCCGCGACGACGTCAAAGAGCTGTTCGTACAGCCGGCGTCCGGCGATGCCGGTACCGCAGTCGGCGCGGCAGCCTATGTGTCCCACGCCCGCGGCGTGCCGGTCGAGAAGATGGAACACGTCTACCTCGGCCCGTCGTACAGCAACGAAGACGTGATCGCAGCCTGCGCCCGTCACGCCAACAAGCCGACGTGGCGCAAGCTCGACAACATGCCGGAGCAGATCGCCAAAATCATGGTCGATGGCAACCCGGTGGCCTGGTTCCAGGGCCGCATGGAGTTCGGTCCGCGTGCACTGGGCGGGCGTTCGATCATCGGTTGCCCAAGCGTGCCGGGCGTGGCCGACCGCATCAACCACCAGATCAAGTTCCGCGAGCGCTGGAGGCCTTTCTGCCCGTCGATGCTCGACACTGTGGCGCCGCAGATGATCAAGATCGATCACCCGGCTCCGTTCATGACCTTCACCTTCGAAGTGGCTGAAGAGTGGAAAACCCGCGTGCCGGAAGTCGTCCACGAAGACGGCACCTCCCGCGCCCAAGTGCTCAAGCGCGAATACAACCCGCGCTACTACGACATGATGAAAGCGCTGGAAGTGCTCACCGGCAACGGCGTGTCGCTCAACACTTCGCTCAACCGTCGCGGCGAACCGATGATCTGCTCGCCGACCGATGCGCTGAATATGTTCTTCGGCTCGGATCTGCAGTACCTGATCATGGAAGACATCCTGGTGGTCAAAGAGGGCGCAAACGCTTATGACTCGCTCGGCTGAACGCCATGTGCTGCAGTTCTGCCACGGCTATGACGGGCCGTTCCTGGACTGCGCACGGCAGTACGCCAGCCTGTTCGCGGGCACCGGTTATCGGGTGACCACGGTCTTTCTGACCGGGGCTGCCGATAGCGAGGTGGCCGCAGCGTGTGCTTCCGATGAAGTGTTGTTCATGGAATACAGCTCCAAGGCCATTCGTGGCCTGAAGCTGGGTGCCATCGGCGATCTGCGCAAGATCGCCGCGTCGCGCAACTTCAGTTTCTGCATCGCCCATCGCTTCAAGCCGATCTACATCGCCTTGCTCGGCACTTCGTTGCCGGTGATTGGCGTGCACCACGCGTTTGACGATTACAAACGCGGCACGCGCAAGCTGTTCGCGCATATTTTCCGCAAGCGTCTGAGCCTGCTCGGGGTGTCCGATGCGGTGCGCGACGACATGCGCCAATGCCTGCCGAAGTGGCCGGCGACGCGTATTCAAACCCTTTACAACCGCATTGACGTGCCTGCGCTGCAAGCCAGTCAGGTTTCCGCTCGCGAAGCTCGGGAAACCCTCGGTCTCTCGGCTGATGCGTGGATTGTCGGCAACGTTGGCCGACTGCACCCGGACAAGGATCAGGCTACTCTGCTGCACGGTTTTGCTGCGGCGTTGCCGGGGCTTCCGGGTAACAGCCAACTGGTGATTCTCGGCAAGGGGCGTCTGGAGCAGGATCTCAAGGAGCTGGCTCGGGAGCTGGGTATCGGTGATCGGGTGCTGTTCCTCGGTCAGGTGCCGGACGCGCGCAATTATTTCCGCGCCTTTGATGTATTTGCCCTGAGTTCCGATCACGAACCGTTCGGCATGGTGCTGCTGGAGGCAATGGCCGCTGGCGTACCCTTGCTCGCCACAGCGTGTGGCGGGGCGAAGGAAGTGGTCGAAGGCGTGGGCATTCTGTTCCCGCTCAGCGATGCTGAACACCTTGCACAAGGCCTGCAACATTTGGCGGGTATGGATGATCAACAGCGCCGTCAATGCGCCGAGATGATGCTCGAACGCTTGCGTGAGCGTTTCTCCGACCGTGCGGTGCGCGACACCTTCTGGCGTCTGCCGCAAGTTACCGATCTGGCACCGAGGGGCTGATGCTCAACCGACTTCAAGGCTGGCGCGAACGTGGCTGGTCGCCCGTTGACGCCTCTACCTACGCAAAAGCCTGGCAGCAATTTGGCGGAAGCGTCGCGACTCACCCTCTGGTGGTGGAACGTCTGGCGGATCTTGCCGGCATCCCGGTGCGATACCTGGCCTGGGAGCAACAGGGCGAAGTCAAGGCCGCGATCCCGACCTGGGGCCGCGATGTGGCGCTGTCCAAGGATGTGCTCAAGCGCAACGGCAAAAAAGGCCTGTTCGATCTCGGCAATGCCGAGCTGATTTTGCCGGCCGCCGCTGATGTTCAGGCCCCTCTGCGCCATCGTGCACGCTACTTGTCGGCACTCAACGAAACCCGCTTCAGCGGCATGAAGTTGCAGACAGAACAACTGGCCATGGCCCGTACCCCGGAAGAGCTGTCGAAGAAGTTTCGCTACAACCAGCGCCGCGAATTGCGTCTGCTGGAAGAGGCGGGCGGTGTGGTGCGTCCGGTCGGCGAATTTTCCAGCGCTGAATTGGCGGCGATCTACTGTGATCTGTTCCAGCGTCGTTGGGGGTTCCCGGCTACCGGCGCTGCGCGCATGGCCGAAGTCCTCGAACTGCTGCGCGAGTTGCTGATCGGTTCGGTGATCTTCCTCAACGATGCGCCGATTGCGATTCAACTGGTGTACCGCGTCGAAGCACCGGAATGGATCAGCGTCGAGTACATCAACGGCGGCGTTGATCCCGAAACCCGCGAATTCAGCCCCGGTAGCGTATTGAGCTTCATCAATACGCAAAGCGCCTGGGAGCATGCCCGGGCGCAGGACAAACCGTTGCGCTTTTCCTTCGGTCGCGCCGACCGTGAATACAAGGATCGCTGGTGCAACCCCGTGCCGGTCTTCACCGTATGAGCCAAACCATGAACCGCAAACAGCAACTGCTCAAGCGCCATCGGCGCAATAAACGTATCGGCCTGCTGATTGCGCTGGTGCTGTTGATCGTCATGGGTGTGCTGGTGGCCTGGTGGTTGCCGCTGGTGCTGGCGGTTCTGGGTTGGGTTGCCCACGAAGCCTGGTTTGCCGACCACCTGTTCTACTCACCGAAAGACGATTACCAGTACAGCTTTCCGCCCTACACGCCCCAGCCCAAAGTGCACCTGAACGGTGAACATTTGCGGCTGGACGAGGGCGTGATGCTGGTCGACGATGCGACGCTGGTGCTGGCCCTGCGGGTGAAAAGCACATGGCTGGGACGTTTTATCGATCCAGTGGTCGAGTTGGTGGGGGGCGAAAACCCTGACCGACAAACCTTCGAACGAGGCGTAAACGGCCTGCGTTATCTCAATCTCAGTGGTCAGGCTCAGGCGCTGTCGCGTGGCGAGCTGCGCTTGCGCGGGCGTTTCTGTCGTGTGTTCGGTGAGCCTGTGCTGTGGGCACTGGAACATCCGGATTATCGGCGTCAACGGGTGATGGTCATCGCGCCCCACGCCGATGATGCCGAGCTGGCAGCCTACGGTTTGTACAGCCAGGCCGACGAAACCTGGATCGTCACGCTGACAGCGGGCGAAATCGAAGCCGAACACTACCGGCAGATGGGACTGAACAAGGTCGATGCGGCCCGCTTGAAAGGCCGCCTGCGCACCTGGGACAGCATCACCGTGCCACGTTGGGCCGGTGTACCCGAGGCCCGCTGCGTACAACTGGGTTATTTCTGTCTGCAACTGGCGAGCATGCAGGCCGCGCCTGCGGTGGCCGCGGGATCGCGGGAAGCGGACCTGGACGATACCCGGCTGTTCCGTCAGTTGAATCCTTTCACGCTGCCGGGCGATGCCGATGGCGCGCCGACCTGGAACAATCTGCTGGCGGATCTGCGTGAGTTGCTGCTGCGGGCCCGCCCCGAGGTCATCGTCCTGCCGCATCCGACCCTCGATCCGCATCCCGACCATGTCTGCGCCCAGGCGGCAGTTCTCGAAGCCTTGCAAGGCCTGGACTGGCAGCCGACCACGCTATTGGGCTATGCCAACCACCTGCACGACAACGACCGCTGGCCGATGGGTGATACCGGTGATGGCATCGCCTTGCCGCCGGCCTTCGATCCGGCCCAGCCGATGCAGCCTTATTGCCTGCCCTTGCCGCTGGAGCAGCAGCGAGACAAGGCCATGGCGTTGGGCATGATGCACGACCTGCAATCGGCGATGCCGTTCAAGCGTCGCTTGCGTCGGTTGATACAACGTTTGTTGGCCGGCCGGTTGCCGTCCACCTATGGTCAGAACGAATTCTTTCGTAAGGCAGTCCGGCGCCACGAGCTTTTGTGGTCCATCAAGCACACACCAGGCAATGTTTCTCAGCGGGGAGAGTTATGAGTCAGCGGTCAAAGGTCCTGCAGCTGCAGCCTGACTACAACGTCAAAGCCCATGATTTCGCCGACCTCGCGGAGCAAATCGTCAAGGCCCTACCCAGTGATCGCTATGAAGTGACCGCCGCGTTTCTGCGCGGCAAACCCGGGCCGGGCGAAGCAGTGAGCCGAGCCGACCGTTCGGTGTACTTCGAATTTTCCGACAAATCCCTCAAGGGCATGCGCCTGCGGGCCATGTGGCAGCTGTACAAGTTCTGCCGTCGGGAAAAATTCGATGTAGTGATCTGCAACCGCTTCAAGCCGGTGAACATGATGCTGGCGCTCAACCGCTGGTTGAAAGTGCCGCTGTGCATCGGTATTTCCCACGGCTTTGGCGAGTACGACCGTTTTTACCGGCGCCGCCAGACCCAGCGCCTGATTGATCGTCACTGGCGCTTCGTCGGCGTGTCGCCAGCGGTGAAACAGTATCTGCTGGACTGTGACTGTGGCTTCACCGATCAGAATACCTATGCCATCACCAATGCCATCGACATCGAGCAGGCCGAAGGTCTGCAACACAGTCGTGAAAAGGCCCGTGAAATGCTGGGCATCGATCCGTCGGTGCGGCTGATCGGTGCGTTGGGGCGACTGGTGCCGGTCAAGGGTCATATCTATTTGCTGCAGGCCTTCGCGGCACTCAAGGACAAATACCCCAATACTCAACTGGCGATCATTGGTGCCGGCCGAGAAGAGTCGCGCCTGGCCGCGGAAATCGACCGCCTCGGCCTCAGCGGTCGCGCCCATTTGCTGGGGTTCAAGGAAATTGCCCTGCAGTACATTCGAGCTTTCGACATCTGGACCATGCCTTCTTTGGCCGAAGGCCTCGGGCTGGCGCTGCTCGAAGGTATGAGCGGGCATTTGCCGGTGATCGCCTCGAACGTGCCGGCCATGTTGCCGCTCATCGAGGGGGCCGGTGGCCTGGCGATTACGCCGAAGGATGTGCCGACGCTGCAGGCGGCGCTGGACACTTACCTTGGCCTTTCGGATGACGAGCTCAAGGCCAAGGGCGAGCAGTCCTTCCGTTATCTGCAGCAACACCATGACATTGAGGAGTTCCGTCGCGAATACCTCAATCTGATCGATTCCGGCCTGGAACAGGCCCGCAAGGAGCAGCCATGAACGACGCGCAACCCATCGTCACGGTCATCATCGCGTCGTACAACCACGCTCCTTACATCGAGGAAAGCATTCTCAGCGTCCTCAACCAGACCTATCGGAACATCGAGTTGCTGGTGGTCGACGACGGCTCGAAGGATGACAGCGTCGAGCGGATCAAGGCATTGCAGGCCATCCATGGCTTCGACTTCCGGGTTCAGGAAAACCAGGGGCTGACCAACACCCTCAACGGTGCAATTGCCCGGGCCAAGGGCAGCCTGATCGTGCCGTTCGGTTCGGATGACATCATGCTGCCGGAGCGAATCGCCACTCAGGTCGCGCATATGGAGGGCAAGCCCGAGGTCGGCATTTGCGCCGGTAACATCGAACTGATCGATGCCGACGGCAATCTCTACCCCGAGAAGCGCCAGCGTCGGGATGTGCCGTTCCGTCGTCTGGATTTCGACGACATGTTCCTTGAGCGCAAGCCCTATCCTCCGGCGCCTACCCTGATGATCCGCCGCGAAGCGCTGGACAAGGTGGGCGGTTTCGACCCGACCATTCGCCTGGAAGACTTGCTGATCGAGCTGAAGGTGACCCATGCCGGTTACTTCATCGATGGTCTGAATGTGTTGATGGCGCGCTATCGCAAGCACGCCACCAACTCCTACAAGAACCACCGTTTCATGATCGATAGCATCCTGCGCACCTACGCGCTCTTCAGCGATCACCCGCTGTATGACGAGGTGCGCTACAAGTTCCTCAATTCCATGTTCCTCAAGACCGCCAACCGTGATCGCAAGCTGGCGCGGGAGTTGCTGGCGCAGATTCCGTTCAAGGCCTGGAACAAGAAAACCTGGCGTGGACTGGGCCGGATGTATTTCTCACGGCTGGAGAAAGACTGAGCCGGAGGCTGGATTCAAGGGGGGGAAGGCGGGGCATTGTCCTCGGAGGCATGCCCCGGAAACGGCTCAACGTTGTTGAGCTGTTTCCTCTGGAAGTTCTTTCCTCGGCTTCCTGTTCTGGCGCAACCAGTGCAGGGTTTTCTTGCCGGCATTGATACCGGGCTTTTCGATGTACAGGTAAGCCAGGCTGCTGATGATGATCAGCAGGCAACTGCACACGGCCAGCAACGGCAGGAAGACCCAGGCTTGCCGGACATCAAGGTGCAAAATCGGCGGTAGTCGCTGCACCAGTACCCAGAGCACGAAACCGTGCAGCAGATACGTGCTGTAGCTGATTTCCCCCAGCCAGCGGATGCTGCGTGGTCTCAGGGCGCCGAACAAGGTATTGCCGGACGCCACGATCACAAAGAACAGTGAAAGCAGCAGCAGCGCCCCCAGGTTGAATGCCCGGTTGAACGCCGTAAAGGCGATCGCCAGCGCGAGCAGGGCGACGATGCCCGCCAGTGGAGACAGGCTCCAGGCGACGCATTGTGGACGGCGAATCCAGTACGCCGCAGCGATACCGCCGAGGAAGCTGGCCAGGAAGTGCTTCTTCAGCGAGTGTTCCCAGCCGACAACCTGGTACAGGGTATAGATGCCGATCAGGCACAGCACCGTCTGCATCCAGCCGCCGCGATAAATGAACACCATGGCGGCCAGTGGCAGGGCCAGGTAGAAAAACAACTCGTACCCCAGCGTCCAGGTGACGTTGGAGATCAGCATGCCGGTCTGGTGGTACTGGTTGACGTCTGGCCGGTCGAAGATCAGCCAGGCCAGGGTCTGGCCAATGAGTTGGGTGCCGGAGTCCTTGAGTTCCCAGTCCTGCAAATAGAACACACAGACAAACACGGTCAACATCAGCGGCAGGTAGAGCGGGTAGAGGCGAAACAGCCTGGATACCGCAAATGCCAGCCAGTCGTGCTGCCGTCCGTGGGTGAGCAAGCGGTTCCAGAACAGAAAGCCGGTGATCATGAAAAAGAGGGCGACGCTACCCTGGCCGAGCTGCGAGTAGAAGTTGCTCGGTGGAAAGTCGATCACGCCGGTTTTCAGAAAGATCCAGGTAATGATCGAGTGGTGCACGAACACGCCGAAGGCCAGATACCCGCGTAAGCCGTCGATGCCGGCAAAGCGGCTTTCGCCCCAATGCTCCAGCTCTCGGGGGATTTTCGGCACGCTGCGCAACAGTAGCGCAGCGGTCGCGATGGCGAGCAGGTAGGCCGCCATCGCGATAAGCGGGTTGGTTTCTGTCATCAGTGAGCCTGGGCCGGAGGACTACCGGCCAGCACGTGCCTGTGCAATTTATCCACGTCGGCTTTCGAGGCCGTCGCGGCGTATCCCAGCAGCAGTGCTTCGAAGTGATCCTCGAACAACCAATGCCGATCCGATGCATAGCGCTGCATGTGGCGCAGATTACGCCGACGCAGGGAAGGGCTCAATGCCGAGGGGTAAATTCGCAGGTCGGCCAGGTCGATCAGGCCGAACTCGCCGTCCTCCAGCACCAGCACATTGCCCAGGTGCAGGGAGCGGAAGTAGACCCCTTGCTGGTGCAGTTGAGCCATGAATTTACCGAAGCGCTCCACCAGTGCCTGGCGCACCGCCGGGGCGGTGATGCCTTGCAGGATCTGGCGCAGCGTGTTGCCTGGCAACGGGGAGTAATGCACGGCGGTGCTGCCGTCTTCGAACCGGTAAAGGTCGAGGATGTGCGGTGTCGGGATGCCCATGCCGCGCAGTTGCACGCTATTGACGGCAAACCGATCGGAGTAGGGCGTGAAACTGCCCGAGGTATACCAGCGACGGCGACGGAACAGCTTGAGAAAACTGCCATCGGTCAGGCGCAGGACCTTTGGGCCCAGACCATCCTCTTCGATGACCCTGGCATCGGCAGTCAGCTGTTGCAGGGCGCTTGGTGTCGCCGTCTTGATCGGCGTGTCCAGCAGGCGCCGGGCACGTTGATTGATGCTCAATGCGGCAATCAGCGCCAAGGGGATCCATAGCAGGAACCAGTGCTCCTTGGGGCGAGAGATGATCCCGCCACCTTCAGTCAGGCCTGCACCGATACCGAAGGCCAGCCAGGCTGAGGCGATGATAAACAGCGGTTGCACACGATGGCGCCGGCTGCTGATGAAGCTCCATACAACAAAGAACAGCCATGGCAGCAGGCCGATAATGCCGACGTAGTAGAGCACGCCCAGGGCAAAGCTATGGGGTTCCTGAAGGTTGTAGCCTACGCCGGGGTCCAGTCTCAGTGCGGCGTTGTAACCGTGCCCGATCCATGGGTGTTCAGCGATCCGGTTCAGGGTCAATTGCCAGAGCTCGATGCGGAAGGAGCTGCCTCTTTCGAAGATTTTGTCCGCAAACAACGCGAAAGTCGCCGCACCGGCGAAGAACATGGCGCCAAGCATGAAGACCGAGCGTCGATTCCAGCAGATGAAACACAGCCATAGCGCCGCCAGCGTCAGTGCAACCAGTGGGGTCCTGGAGCCGGTGGCCAGCACTGCGGCAAACATGATCGCCATCGCCGGTACGCTCAGCCAAAGTACCTGGCGTCGCTTGCAGGTCATGCTCAGGCTCAGCCAATAGGTACAAAAAAAGCCGAAAACGTGGGAGCTGAGCAGTGGATTGTCGAATGCGCCTACACCGATCAAGCGCATTTCCGGTTGGTAGATCTGGTCGAACCTGTACAGGTTGTAGGCAGAGATGACCAGTGCCACCGTTGCGGCGCAGAACAGCAGGGGCTGGATGATTTCGCTGCGAAAGCGCACCAGCAGGTAGCAGCCTACGAACAGCAACAAGGTGTGCAATGGCGGTTTGAACTGGCCAAAGTCGATGTCGTCGTCTGGCCTCCAGCACAGGCTGAGCAGTGCCCACGCCATAAATAGCAGGGCTGCAATGACGATCGGCTCGCGCAGCAACTCTTTGCCGAGCCGCGGCCGCAGGCACAGTGCAAAGAGTGCCGGAATGCTGAACAGGCCATAATAAAGCTTGTGATGCACACTGCGCCCCGGCAGGAAAAACAGCGCACAAAGCAGGAACAAATAACCGAGCGGAAGGATCCACAAACAAATGAAATCGAAGATTCTGTTGGACGTGCTGTTCAAAACGTTTAATTGCATGCTGGGTAACTTATTCCTGAATTGAGCGATCATACCAAGGCAGGGACATCTGGTGGCTGTTTGACGCGCCACAATACACAGACTGTATGCGATTGCCAGAACCCTGGGGAAGCTGTGGTAAAGTCAGCGTCCTTTTCATCGACATTCGCGTGATATGACCGACTCCAGTCTCTGCGCAAGCCCATCGAGCTTGAAAATCTACTTCCGCCTGCTCGGCTATGTCCGGCCGTATATCAGCCTGTTTCTGATCAGCATCGTCGGTTTTCTGATTTTCGCTTCGACACAGCCAATGCTGGGCTACATTCTCAAGTACTTCGTCGACGGTCTATCCAATCCTGAAGCGGTGCTGTTTCCAACAGTGCCCTACCTGCGGGATCTGCAACTGCTGCAGGCGGTGCCATTGTTGATCATCCTGATCGCCGCGTGGCAGGGGTTGGGGTCGTACCTGGGCAACTACTTTCTGGCCAAGGTTTCCCTGGGCCTGGTCCATGACTTGCGGGTCCAGTTGTTCAACAACCTGCTGGTGTTGCCAAACCGGTATTTCGACAAGCATAACTCGGGGCACCTGATTTCACGTATTACCTTCAACGTGACCATGGTCACGGGGGCGGCAACAGATGCGATCAAGGTCGTAATCCGTGAAGGCATGACGGTGATCTTCCTGTTTGCCTCGCTGTTGTACATGAACTGGCGCCTGACGCTGGTCATGGTCGCCATCCTGCCGTTGATCGCCCTGATGGTGCGCACGGCCAGCAAGAAATTCCGCAAGCAGAGCAAGAAAATCCAGCTGGCCATGGGGGACGTGACGCATGTGGCGTCCGAAACAATCCAGGGCTATCGCGTGGTGCGCAGCTTCGGCGGTGAAAAGTACGAAGAGAAACGCTTCTTCGATGCCAGCCAGGGCAACACCGACAAGCAATTGCGCATGACCCGCACCGGCGCCATCTACACGCCGTTGCTGCAACTGGTGATCTACACCGCCATGGCCGTGCTGATGTTCCTGGTGCTGTTCCTGCGGGGCGATGCGTCGGCCGGCGACATGGTGGCCTACATCACCCTGGCTGGCCTGCTGCCCAAGCCGATTCGCCAGCTGTCCGAAGTCAGCTCGACCATCCAGAAGGGTGTGGCCGGCGCTGAAAGTATCTTCGAGCAACTGGATGTCCAGCCTGAAGTCGATACCGGCACCGTCGAGCGTGATGTGGTCAGCGGTCGCCTGGATGTGCGCAACCTCAGCTTTACCTACCCTGACACCGAGCGTCAGGTGCTCAATGACATCAGTTTCTCGGTCGAGCCCGGGCAAATGGTGGCGTTGGTGGGACGTTCGGGCAGCGGCAAGTCGACCCTGGCCAACCTGATTCCGCGTTTCTATCACCACGACAAGGGCGAAATCCTGATCGATGGCGTCGAAGTGGAGCAGTACAAGCTGTTGAACCTGCGTCGGCATATCGCCCAGGTGACTCAGCACGTGACCCTGTTCAGCGATACCGTGGCCAACAACATCGCCTATGGCGACCTGGCTGGCGCACCCCGTGAAGACATTGAAAAGGCGGCCAAGGATGCCTACGCGATGGACTTCATCGCTCAATTGCCTGAAGGCCTGGACACCCAGGTCGGGGAAAACGGCGTGCTGCTGTCCGGTGGCCAGCGCCAGCGCCTGGCGATTGCCCGGGCACTGTTGAAGAATGCTCCGCTGCTGATCCTCGATGAGGCGACTTCGGCGCTCGATACCGAGTCCGAGCGGCATATTCAGGCAGCCCTGGACCAGGTCATGAAAGGTCGCACCACGCTGGTGATCGCTCACCGCCTGTCGACCATCGAGAAGGCCGACCTGATCCTGGTCATGGATCAGGGGAAAATCGTCGAGCGCGGCACCCATGAACAACTGCTGGCGCAAAACGGCTACTACTCGCGCCTCAACGCGATGGGCCTCGACGCCCCGGCCGAAGACATCGCCTGATCCCGAAAGGGCGAGCCTGGCTCGCCCTTTCGCACTCCCGTCGAAACCGGCCAGCCACTACCGTGACTTTGATGATTTCGCCTAGCGGGTTTATTGCTCAAAAAATGAGCAAAAAATGCTGGCGAATCATCCCGTTGCAGCCACCGCACTAGCCGACACCAACCCTGTGTTAATATCGCGCCCCTGTTCATTCTGTATGTGGGTTGCACCATGAAGTTGTCCATGCCGCGATTCGATCAAGCCCCTGTCTTGGTAGTCGGCGATGTCATGCTCGACCGTTACTGGCATGGTGGTACCTCACGGATTTCTCCTGAGGCACCGGTGCCGGTGGTCAAGGTCGATCACATCGAAGACCGCCCGGGCGGTGCTGCCAACGTTGCCTTGAACATTGCCGCCCTGGGGGCTCCGGCTTCGCTGGTCGGTGTCACCGGCGACGATGAAGCCGCCAACAGCCTGGTCAACAGCCTCAAGGGCGCCGGCGTGCGGGCCATCTTCCAGCGCATTGCGCACCAGCCGACCATCGTCAAGCTGCGGGTCATGAGCCGTCACCAGCAATTGCTGCGCATCGACTTCGAAGAACCCTTCGCCACCGACGCACTGGCGCTGGCCGCGCAGGTCGATGAGTTGCTCGAAGGCATCAAGGTGCTGGTGCTGTCCGACTACGGCAAAGGCGCGCTGAAAAACCATCAGACGCTGATCCAGGCTGCCCGTGCCCGAGGCATTCCGGTGCTGGCCGATCCCAAGGGCAAGGATTTCTCGATCTACCGTGGTGCGAGCCTGATCACGCCAAACCTCAACGAATTCGAAACCATCGTCGGTGGTTGCGCCGATGAGCACGAATTGGTGAGCAAGGGCGCGCAACTGATGCACGACCTGGACCTCGGTGCCTTGCTGGTGACCCGTGGCGAGCACGGCATGACCTTGCTGCGCCCGGATCATCCAGCGCTGCACTTGCCGGCCCGGGCCCGTGAAGTGTTTGACGTGACCGGTGCCGGCGACACAGTAATTTCCACCCTGGCGGCCGCGATTGCTGCGGGTGAGGAGTTGCCCCACGCGGTGGCCCTGGCCAACCTGGCGGCCGGTATTGTGGTCGGCAAGCTCGGTACGGCGGCCATCAGTGCGCCTGAACTGCGTCGTGCGATTCAGCGCGAGGAAGGTTCCGAGCGTGGAGTGCTGGGCCTTGAGCAACTGTTGCTGGCGGTCGATGATGCCCGTGCGCACAACGAGCGGATCGTGTTCACCAACGGTTGCTTCGACATCCTGCACGCCGGTCACGTGACCTATCTGGAGCAGGCGCGGGCCCAGGGCGATCGCCTGATCGTGGCGATCAACGACGATGCATCGGTCAGCCGCCTGAAAGGGCCAGGCCGTCCGATCAACAGTGTCGACCGGCGCATGGCCGTACTGGCCGGCCTGGGTGCGGTGGACTGGGTGATCAGCTTCTCGGAAGGCACCCCGGAAAACCTGCTGAGCGCGGTCAAACCGGACGTGCTGGTCAAGGGCGGCGACTACGGCATCGACCAGGTGGTCGGCGCGGACATCGTGACGGCCTATGGCGGTACCGTGAAAGTGCTGGGGCTGGTGGAAAACAGCTCGACCACCGCGATTGTCGAGAAGATCCGCAAGTCTGAATAATCTGCGGCCACCTGTGGCGAGGGGGCTTGCTGTGGCGAGGGGGCTTGCCCCCGTTGGGTTGCGAAGCGACCCTAAAACCTGCAACTGCGGGGTATCAGGTACACCGCATGCACGGGTTCTCCGACTGCTTCGCAGCCGAACGGGGGCAAGCCCCCCTCGCCACAAAAATCCACGTGATCTTCCTATCGTGCCGCTTTACGCGGCACTATTTTCTTCAGCAACAGCTTGGCCTTCCCGCGTAACCGCGCCAGACCTGAATCCTTCCCCGGCGGGGTCAGGCCCTGCTGCCTCACCCAGTCCTTCCAGCGAATTCGCTCGTCGCGAACCAGCCAGCCTTCCTGTCGGGCAAAACTCTCGGCCAGGTACAGTCCGCGCGTGCTGGCGGGACACAGCTGATCCTTTTTCAAGGTGTAGAGCTCAGCCATCGGGTGGCCGTCCTGCAGGGGCATCAAGTACAGATCGGGGCGCTTGCGGTCGAGGCGGGCGACGAGTTGATCGCCTTCCAGTCGTTCATCGACATGGAACAGGCTCAGGGATTTGGCTTCCTTGGGAACGTCCAGGCGCAAGTCGTAGATCAGTTGCAGTGACGCTGTTGGCAAATGCACGTAAGCCCGCGGACGCTCCATCAGCATCAGGTTGGCGCAACGTACCGGTCGCGCCGAGCCAGACAGTGGCGACAAGCGAAACGGCAGGGCTTCACGGTAATGCAGGGCGGCCGAGTAGGGCGCTGGCAGCCAGGTGTCGTTGAACCGCCCACCGAGCCAGCCTTCCGGGGTTTCCAGCAGGCATTCTTCGGCTATCTCCTGGATCGCCGTGTGCAAGGGCAGATTCAGTTCATGGGCGGGCACGTAACCGGAGATCAGCTTGAGCACCACATCGCCACGGTCCTGCCGGCGTTGGCGCACCAGCACCCAATAGTCGCGATTCTGCCAATGCAGGGTCAGGCGCACCGAAACCCCGAGGTTGGCCAACTCCAGGGCAAACCGTTCGCTGTCGCCAACCGTCACCGGCCGACGACGTTGCAGAGTCTGGGAAAAATTCAGCGGCCTGCCGACGCTCTGATAAGCCAGGCCTTCGGGGGTCGCTTCGACGAATAACGGCAGGGTCTTGAAGTTGCTCGGGTTCTTTCTGATGAGCGTACGCGACATGTCGGCTCCTGCTTAAGGCCGCGTGGGCGGCGTCAGTGGCTACGTAGGACCTGGGCAACGGTCGCGACATTGTGGGCGAGGTGCAGCGGATTGATGGTCCCGACAATAGCACTGGCAACACCCGGATGTTCAAACAACAACTCGAAACTGGCGCGCACCGGATCCACGCCCGGACTCAGGCAGACATGACCACTGGCGAGGGCTTTCTTGACCAGAATGGCTTTGCCGTGTGCAGCAGCATAGTCAATGACGGCCTTCTCGTTTTGTTCGTTCAGATTGTAGGTGACCATCGCGCAATCGCCTTGCTCCAGTGCCTTGAGGCCACCGTCGACGGTTTTGCCGGAAAACCCGAAACCGCGAATCTTGCCTTCGGCCTTGAGCGCAGCGAGGGTGTCGTAGACTTCGCAGTCATTGAGGATCGCCAGGTCGTTGCCATCGGAGTGCACCAGCACCAGGTCGATGAAGTCCGTTTCCAGGCGGTGCAGGCTGCGTTCCACCGACATTCGAGTGTGTGCGGCGCTGAAATCGTGACGGGACTGGCCGTCGGCAAACTCCTCGCCGACCTTGCTGACAATCACCCAATCCTGACGCTGACCGCGCAGCAACGGGCCGAGGCGTTCTTCGCTGCGACCATAGGCCGGGGCGGTGTCGATCAGGTTGATGCCCAGGTCGCGGGCGAGTTTGAGCAGCCTGCGTGCTTCATCGTCATCGGGAATCTGAAAGCCGTTGGGGTACTTCACCCCTTGGTCGCGGCCCAGTTTCACGGTGCCCAGGCCCAGGGGTGAAACCAGCAGGCCGGTGCTGCCCAACGGGCGATGCAGGTCGTGCAGGGTCGGTTGGCTCATGGCAGCAGTTGCTCCCAGGCCGGTACGCCCATCGGCGGCTTTGGCAGTTCAGGCAGTGCTGCCGGGTGGCTTGGCTGGATACCGTCGCGGGTCAGGCTGGCGATCACCCGGTCGGCGAAGTCCGGCGCCAGGGCGAGTTTTGTCGGCCAGCCCACCAGCAGTCGGCCTTCCTCGGCCACAAAGGCGTTGTCGGGACGGGTCAGGCCTGATTGCAGCGGTTCGGCGCGATCCACGCGCAAGGTCGCCCATTGCACTGTGCTCAGGTCGATCCATGGCAGCAATTGACCTAGTTCTTTCTGTGCGGTGGCGATCTGCTCGGCGGGCTCACGGGTCACGCCTTCGGATTCCGCGATATCTCCGCCCAGGTACCAGACCCATTGGCCATCTGCCGCCGGGTGCGTGGTCACGGTGATGCGCGGTTTGGTGCCACCACCCAGGCAGTGGGCGTACAGCGGTTTGAGGCTTGGCCCCTTGGCGATGATCATGTGCAACGGGCGGCGCTGCATGGCGGGCTGGCTCAGGCCCAGCGTTTCAAGCAATGCCGCGGTTCCGGCGCCGGCGCTCAGGACGATGCGTTGGGCACGGATCTCGCGCTCGTCCACCTTCAGGCCGACCAGCACGCCGCCTTCGAGCAGCGGCTCGATCTTCTGCCCGGCGAGCAAGCCATCTCCGGCCAGATCGGCCAGGCGCTGGATCAGGCTTGGCACGTCGACCACCAGTTCCGCCAGGCGATAGACCTTGCCCTTGAAACGTTTGTCTTGCAGGGCTGGCGGCAATTGCTCGCCCTTGACCTGATCGACGCGGCCGCGCACGGCTTTGCTGGCGAAGAAACTGGTGAGGTTGCCGGCGAGGGTGCCAGGGGACCAGAGGTAATGGGCTTCGGACAACAGGCGCACCCCGGACAGGTCCAGTTCGCCGTCGCCAGCCAAGGCTTCACGCCAGCGGCGCGGCATGTCGGCGATGGCTTCCGAGGCACCGGTCAGGGCGCCATGCAGCGCGTATTTGGCGCCCCCGTGGATGATGCCCTGGGACTTGACACTCTGCCCGCCGCCGAGGCTGGCGCTTTCCACCAGCACGGTCGAAAAACCCTGGCGACGCAGGCGCGCATTCAGCCAGAGGCCGGCGACACCAGCGCCGACAATCAGCACGTCGGTGGAAATAACGGATGGCATTCGGCGACCTCTGTGTTCAAGACGAGGGCGCAGTATACAGACTCGAAGATTGGAGGGGCTGATGCCAGTGCTCTCGAGCCAACGAGTAACCCTGTGGGAGCGAGCTTGCTCGCGATAGCGGTGGGTCAGTCAACATTGATGCTGAATGCCATGCCGTCATCGCGAGCAAGCTCGCTCCCACAGGGGATCGTGTTTCGAGCTCTAGTGCCCGGCAGTCTTGGAGAAGAGCTGGATGACCACAACGCCCAGCACAATCAGCGCCATCCCCATCATCGCCGGCACGTCCAGCTTCTGCCCATAGATAAACAGGGCCGCGACGCTGACCATCACGATTCCCATGCCGGCCCACACGGCGTACGCCACGCCCACCGGAACGCTGCGCACCACCAGGGTCAGCATCCAGAAGGCGATCCCGTACCCGACGATGACCAGCACCAGTGGCAGCGGGGTGCTGAAGCCTTTGACCGCTTTCATCGAAACAGTGGCAATCACTTCGGCGCAGATGGCAATGGCCAGGTAGTAGTAAGCGGTCATGGGTCAATCCTCGTGTGAAGTGTTGCTCTCTGAGGTCGGCATTCTAGAGATTCGCCAGATGCGGTAAAGTCATTACCTATCTGTTTGAGAGATGGGTTGGCCATGAGCATGCAATGGAATCTGGAGCAGCTGCGGTTGTTTGTGAGCGTAGCGGAGCAGCGTTCGTTTTCTGCTGTGGCGCGCGATCAGCGCAAGGCGCAGTCGGCAGTCAGCAGTTCGATAGCGTTGCTGGAAGAAGACCTGGGCGTCAGCCTGTTCGACCGCAGCAGCGGCCGTCAGCCGAAACTCACTGAAGCCGGCACGGCTTTGCTGGACGAAGCGCGGGAAGTGTTGCGCCAGTGCGAACGGCTCAATGGCCGGGCGCTGGCGATGATGCGCGGGCAGGAAGCTCGACTGCGTGTGGCACAGGATGAGGCGATGCCTTATCAGCCGATCATCGAAAGCTTCGAAGCCCTGGCGGAAAAATTCCCCAGCCTTGAAGTGCAACTGACCAGCGCCGCCCAAGGCGATGTCGCGCGCAAGCTGGTGGAGCGGCGCGCCGATCTGGGGTTGCTGTTCTTTCACGATCAGATTCCCGAGGCACTTGAGCGGCGGGTGCTGGGCAGCGTGGAAATGGTCACGGTGTGCGGCAAGGATCATCCGTTGGCGCGCAAGGGCGCAGTGGACGGCCAGCAACTGGCGCAACATCGGCAGTTGCTGATGTCCACAGAGTCGAGCATTTATCCCGGCAGTGATCCGGCCAGCCCGCAGGTCTGGCGCGCCGACAGCTTCTATGTGATGGCCGAATGGCTGGTGCGCGGCCTTGGCTGGGCCTGGTTGCCGCGCCACGTGGTGCAGTACCCGACCTATCAGAACCAGATGGTCGAACTGGTCAGCGAATGGACCCCGCCGGCCCTTGTGGTGGAACTGGTATGGCGCCGGGATGAACCGCTCGGTCCGGCCGCGCGCTGGCTCGCCGAACGTTTTGCCGTGCACTTGCAGACGATAGGCGAAAAAAGCCGATAAACTCCGCCGCCATGAATAGAACTCTCTACACCGCGCTGTTTTATCTGGGGCTGCCATTGGTAGCGATTCGGCTTTGGCTACGCGCGCGCAAGGCGCCGGCGTATGCCAGGCGCATCGGCGAGCGCTTTTCCTACGGGATACCGACGATGAAACCGGGCGGCATCTGGGTGCACGCCGTGTCGGTGGGCGAAAGCATTGCGGCCGCACCGATGATTCGCGCCTTGCTGGCGCGTTATCCGAATCTACCGATCACCGTGACCTGCATGACCCCGACCGGTTCGGAACGCATCCATGCGCTGTTCGCCAATGAGCCGCGCATCCAGCACTGCTATCTGCCCTATGACCTGCCTTGCGCTGCCCGGCGCTTCCTCGATCGGGTCCAGCCGAAATTGGCGGTGATCATGGAAACCGAACTGTGGCCCAACCACATCCATCAATGTGCCAAGCGCGGGATCCCCGTGGCGTTGGCCAATGCGCGGCTGTCCGAGCGTTCGGCCCGAGGTTACGGCCGGTTTCCCAGGCTGACCCAGCCGATGCTGGCCGAGATGAGTCTGTTCGCGGTGCAGACCGAAGCCGAGGCCCAGCGCTTGCGCGACCTGGGCGCGCGGACGGAAACCGTCGAAGTGACCGGGTCGATCAAGTTCGACCTGACCATCGACCCGCAACTGCTGGAGCGCGCCGTTGAGTTGCGCGGGCAATGGCAGGCGCTGGAACGACCGGTGTGGATCGCGGCCAGTACCCATGACGGCGAAGACGAGGTGGTGCTGGCGGCCCACCGTCAGTTGTTGGCCAGTCACCCCGATGCCCTGCTGATTTTGGTGCCGCGTCATCCTGAGCGCTTCAATTCGGTGTTCGGGTTGTGCCAGCAACAAGGGTTTGCCACGGTCCGGCGTTCCAGCGGCGATGCGGTCAGTGCGAATACTTCAGTGCTGCTGGGCGACACCATGGGCGAGTTGCTGTTTCTCTACGCCCTGGCGGACAGCGCATTTGTCGGTGGCAGCCTGGTGCCGAATGGCGGGCATAACCTGCTGGAGCCGGCGGCCCTGGCTAAACCGGTGTTGAGCGGTCCGCATCTTTTCAACTTCCTCGAAATCGCCGCGCAGTTGCGCAGTGCCGGGGCGTTGCAGGAAGTGGAAGATGCCGAAGGGCTGGCGGTGGCGGTGCAGCGACTGTTCGAACTGCCGCGAGATGCGCAGCGCATGGCTGAGGCCGGGTTGACGGTGATGCGCACCAATCAGGGGGCGTTGCAGCGGTTGCTGGATGGGTTGGGGCGGTTGATCGACAAGTCTTCAATTCGCCGCTGATCCTGTGGGAGCGAGCTTGCTCGCGATGGCGGCTGTACATCCAACACCTAAGGTGCCTGTCAGTCAGCTATCGCGAGCAAGCTCGCTCCCACAAGGTTTGTGCTGCCTTGAACTGATGGTCAAGGCCGCGCTTTCAACTGCTCCTCTGCCGCCTTGGCCAGATCCGGAGGCAGGAAGTCCTTGTCCGGGTTGTAGTTCGGGTTGAGCCAGCGTGCCAGGACTTGCAGGTCCCCCGGATTCAACGTGCCGGCCTGTTGCTTCAAGCGCAGGTTGTCGAGGATGTAGTCGTAGCGGGTGTTGTTGTAGTCGCGCACCGAGGTGTAGAGCGAGCGCTGCGCATCCAGCACGTCGACGATGTTTCGCGTACCCACCTGATAGCCGATTTCAGTCGCTTCCACCGCGCTCTGGTTGGAGATGATCGATTGCTTGCGCGCCTGTACCTGCTCGACATCGGTGTTCACCGCGCGGTGCAGGTCGCGGGTGTTTTCCACGATGCTGCGGCGCAGGGATTCGCGTTGCTGTTCGGTCTGGTCCAGTTGTGCATAGGACTGACGCACCTGGGAGTTGATCAGGCCACCGCTGTAGATCGGGATGTTCAGTTGCAGGCCCACGGTCGTTTGCTCGACGTTGCCGCCGTAGGGTTGGCCCAAGGGAACCGGATTGCTGAAGCCCAGCGCATCGTTGTCGCCTTTCTCGTACTTGGCGACCGCGTCAAGCGTTGGCAAGTGCCCGGACCTGCGCTGCTTGACGGTTTGCTCGGCGGCGCTGACGGCATAGTTGCTGGCCAACAGATTGAGGTTCTGCCTGCCCGCGGTTTCGACCCAGGCCTTGGCGTCGTTCGGTACTGGCGGCAGGATCGGCAAGTCATGCCTGATGCCCCAGATCGAGTTGTACTGACGGTTGGTCAGGGTAATCAATGCTTCAAAGGCGTCGTCCACCTGGCGCTGCGCAACGATGCGGTTGGCGCGAGCGGTGTCGTAGCTGGCCTGTGAGTTCAATACGTCGGTCTTGTCCGAGAGGCCGACATCGAAACGCTCATTGGATTGATCGAGCTGGCGTTTGAACGCCGCTTCTTCGGCCTTGGTCGAAGCCAGGTTGTCCTGGCTGCGCAGCACGTTGAAATAGCTGTCAGCGGTTTGCAGGATCAGGTTTTGCTCGGTCGCCGAGAGTTGCAGGGCGGCCTGTTCGTTGACTTCCTTGGCGGCCTGGAACTGGAACCAGCGATCGGCGCGGAACAACGGCTGCGCCAAAGTGGCCTGGTAGGAATGAGCGTCGCGGTTGGTCGTGCCCGAAGGTTGATCGAGCGACGTACGCACCTCGGAAACATTGGCGCCGCCCGAGAGGTTCGGCAGCAGCCCGGCGCGAGCCTGGGGCACGACTTCTTTCTGCGCGCCATATTGGGCGATGGCAGCCGCCAGGTCGGCGTTGTTGTTGACGGCTTCTTGATAAACGCTGACCAGGTCCGTCTTGGCCGATAAGGGCACATCTGCTGCCCAGGCCATTCCGTTGGACGCACAAGACACGGCGAGGGCCAGTGAGAGTTTGCGCAGCATAGACGATCCCTAGAATTGATATTACAGAGGTAATTTGAGCGCCAAGGCTAAGGCCCTGCTTTGACAGCGTCAATGCGCGGCTCAGCGTAGCGAGTGTAGTTGTGCATTCGGACGGCAACAATCCTGATACTGCGTGTAATTACGCCATTCATCATGGTGTTTGCCGTGGGGTTGGCGTTCTTTGCCAGTTGTGTCTAGACTGGCCGGGTTCTTGTCGGGGTGCCTTGCTTTGAGGCTGAGATCGAATAATTTCGGATCCCGTTGAACCTGATCAGGTTAGCGCCTGCGTAGGGAACAAGATTTCTCGTCACCCGGCGAGTCCTCTTGTGCTTCGTCCGGGATGTTGTTCGACAATCGAACACCCCTCGAGCACTGAGCACAGCACAGCTGGTTTTCCCAGCGCCCGTGCGTCCATTCGTTTACAGGTTCGCTCCGACAAAAATCCACTGCCTGGATGTGTGTCTGGAGAGCCCGTGATGACTACAAAAGCAAAAATCGCCACCAACCTGAGTGATTCGGCCAAGGTCGATCAGCAATCGGTTCAGCCGTTTACCCGCTCGCAAAAAATCTATGTTCAGGGCACTCGCCCGGACATCCTCGTGCCGATGCGCGAAATCAGCCTGGACGTGACGCCGACCGACTTCGGTGGCGAGGTCAACGCACCGGTGGTTGTGTATGACACCTCGGGTCCGTACACCGACCCCAATGTCATCATCGATGTGCGCAAAGGCCTGGCCGATGTGCGTTCGCCGTGGATCGAATCCCGTGGCGACACCGAGCGCCTGAGCGGCCTGAGTTCGAATTTTGGCCAGGAGCGACTTGCCGATCCGGAGCTGACCAAGCTGCGCTTCGCCCACGTCAACAACCCGCGCCGCGCCAAGCCGGGCGCCAACGTCAGCCAGATGCACTACGCGCGCAAAGGCATCATCACCGCCGAGATGGAATACGTCGCCATCCGCGAAAACATGAAGCTGGAAGTGGCCCGTGCCGCCGGCCTGCTGGACCAGCAACACGCCGGCCACAGCTTCGGCGCCAGTGTGCCGAAAATCATCACCCCGGAATTCGTCCGTGACGAAATCGCCCGTGGCCGCGCGATCATTCCGGCCAACATCAACCACACCGAACTGGAACCGATGATCATCGGCCGTAACTTCCTGGTGAAGATCAACGGCAACATCGGCAACAGTGCACTGGGTTCGTCCATCGAAGAAGAAGTGGCGAAACTGACCTGGGGCATTCGCTGGGGTTCGGACACGGTCATGGACCTGTCCACGGGCAAGCACATCCACGAAACCCGCGAGTGGATCATCCGTAACTCGCCGGTGCCGATCGGTACGGTGCCGATCTACCAGGCCCTGGAAAAAGTCGGCGGCGTGGCCGAAGACCTGACCTGGGAGCTGTTCCGCGACACGCTGATCGAGCAGGCCGAGCAGGGCGTCGACTACTTCACCATCCACGCCGGCGTGCTGTTGCGCTACGTGCCGATGACCGCCAAGCGCGTGACCGGCATCGTCTCCCGTGGCGGTTCGATCATGGCCAAGTGGTGCCTGGCGCACCACAAAGAGAACTTCCTCTACACCCATTTCGAAGACATCTGCGAAATCATGAAGGCCTACGACGTCAGCTTCTCGCTGGGCGATGGCCTGCGTCCGGGCTCGATTGCCGACGCTAACGACGAAGCGCAGTTCGGCGAACTGGAGACCCTCGGCGAGCTGACCAAGATTGCCTGGAAACACGACGTGCAGTGCATGATCGAAGGCCCGGGCCACGTGCCGATGCAGTTGATCAAAGAGAACATGGACAAGCAGCTCGAATGCTGCGACGAGGCGCCGTTCTACACCCTAGGCCCGCTGACCACCGACATTGCGCCGGGCTACGACCACATCACCTCCGGTATCGGTGCGGCGATGATCGGCTGGTTTGGTTGCGCCATGCTCTGCTACGTGACGCCGAAGGAGCACCTGGGCCTGCCGAACAAGGATGACGTGAAGACCGGGATCATCACCTATAAGATCGCCGCGCATGCCGCCGATCTGGCGAAGGGGCATCCGGGCGCACAGATCCGCGACAATGCCTTGAGCAAGGCGCGCTTCGAATTCCGTTGGGAGGACCAGTTCAACCTGGGGCTCGATCCGGACACCGCGCGTTCGTATCACGATGAAACCCTGCCGAAGGATTCGGCCAAGGTGGCGCACTTCTGCTCCATGTGCGGGCCAAAATTCTGCTCGATGAAGATCACCCAGGAAGTCCGCGAGTATGCGGCCAACCAGCGGATCGAAGCGGTCGACGTGGACGTCGCCCAAGGCATGGCCGAACAGGCCGAGCGCTTCAAGCAGGAAGGCAGTCAGCTGTATCAGAAAGTTTGATCTGAGCTGAGGGCGGCGGTGCTTGCACCGCCGCCATCGCGAGCAAGCTCGCTCCCACAAGGGATTTGTGAGCGCCGCAAGTCCCCTGTGGGAGCGAGCTTGCTCGCGATGACGATCATACAAACAACAAATGTCCCTCTGAGATAACACCCTTGAGCATTCAACCCAGCACTTACTCCCCCGATATCGCGGTGCCGACCGACAAGCGTGTATTCGGCGGCCGCGATCTGTTTTCCCTGTGGTTCTCCCTCGGCATCGGCCTGATGGTCCTGCAGACTGGTGCATTGCTCGCGCCAGGCCTTGGCCTGTCCGGTTCGTTGCTGGCGATTTTTCTCGGCACCCTGGTCGGCGTTCTGCTGCTGGCCGCCGTCGGTGTGATCGGTAGCGACACCGGCCTGTCGTCGATGGCTGCGCTCAAGCTCAGCCTCGGCGCCAAAGGCGCAAGCCTGCCGGCGGTACTGAACCTGCTGCAATTGATCGGCTGGGGTTCGTTCGAAATCATCGTCATGCGCGATGCTGCCAGCCTGCTGGGCGCGAAGGCCTTCAACGAAGGTAGCCTGCTGTCCAATCCCGTGCTGTGGACGCTGTTTTTCGGCGCCCTTGCGACCTTGCTCGCGGTCAGCGGTCCGCTGACTTTCGTGCGCCAGATCCTGCGCAAATGGGGTATCTGGCTGCTGCTGGCCGCGTGTGTCTGGCTGACCTGGAACCTGTTCGCCAAGGCTGACCTGGCCGCATTGTGGGCCCAGGCCGGTGACGGTTCGATGCCGTTCGCCGTGGGTTTCGACATCGCCATTGCCATGCCGCTCTCGTGGTTGCCGCTGATCGCCGACTACTCGCGCTTCGGCAAGCGGGCGAAAAACGTCTTCGGCGGCACCGCCATCGGTTTCTTCATCGGCAATTTCTGGCTGATGAGCCTGGGCGTGGCCTACACCCTGGCGTTCGCGCCGAGCGGTGAAGTCAATGCCTTGCTGCTGGCGCTGGCCGGCGCCGGCCTGGGGATTCCGCTGTTGCTGATTCTGCTGGATGAATCGGAAAACGCCTTTGCCGATATTCACTCGGCGGCGGTGTCCAGCGGGATTCTGTTGCGCGCCAAAGTCGAGCACCTGGCGTTGGCCATCGGCGTTATCTGCACGCTGATTGCCCTGCTGGCGCCGTTGGCCCAGTACCAGAACTTCCTGCTGCTGATCGGTTCGGTGTTTGCGCCGTTGTTCGGCGTGGTGCTGGTGGATCACTTCATCCTGCGCAAACGCAGTGGCCAGGTGGCGTCACCCGCGTTGCGCTGGCCGGCGCTGCTCGCCTGGCTGGGCGGGGTCAGCACCTATCACTTGTTGGCCAACCTGTATCCGGATGTCGGCGCAACCCTGCCGGCACTGGTAGTGGCAGGGTTGCTCCAGCTAGTGCTGGGCCGGGCCTTCAGTTACGGCCGGGAAACAGCTCGGGCTTGATGATGCCGTTCAGGCGAGGGTAGGGGATCTTCAGCTCGACATGGCCCAGCGCGTAAGGCGCGATGGTGCTGGTTTCGTATTTGAGGATTACCCCGCCGTAGGTCAGCGCCACGTTCTGGGTTTTCTGGAACGGCCAGCTCTTCACGAACTCCGGCTCCTGATCGAGCTTGGTGCTGATCAACCAGCTGTTGTGTGCCACTTGCGCGGCTTTCCAGAACGCGTCTTCCTGCCCTGGCACCAGCATGTCCGACAGCGTCAGCACTTTATGCTGTTGGCGTGAATAGTTGATGAACCCTCGACCTGGGGTGCCATGGGCACCGCCGGTGTCCAGGTAGCTGGACAATTCGACGATCACCAAGCCGTCATGCTGCTCACGTACCTTTGCCTGCAGATAGCTGCTGAAGCGCGGGCCGGCGGTGCGCAAAAACTCTTCGCGATAGGCCGCCAGGGTCGGGGCGACCGGCGCGTCGGGCGAGGTGCGGGTCATTTGCAGCAGGCGCTTTTCGATGATGCCGTCCAGTGCAGGCTCGTCCGGGAAGTGCAGGGTGTCGATGTTGACCAGCGGGCAATCCGGGTTGCTGCAACCGGGCTTGAGTTGCTCGGAGGCGTCGCGGGTGGTTTCCAGCGGCGTCCGGTAGTTGGGCTGGAACAGGCTCGCGCAAGCGCCCAGGGTCAGGGCGATAGCGGCCACGGAGGCGATTTTGAAAAGCGACATGAGCGTCCTTTCTGAAACAGGGAAGGCAAAAAGTTACCGGCTTCGACTCTCAACAAAGCAGTCAGTTCGCCACTAAGCTAATTAGAGTGGGTTTCGCCCTCACCGTCCATCCCGCTGACGGGAAAGGGGCTGCATCAAACGTCACGGGCGCGTTAGGATGGCGCGAAGTCGAGGCCCAGGAAAAAAAGCAGCCTCGAACAGGATTTGCAGTAAAAGAGGATAGTCATGACGGATTTTGCCAACGCCATTCCGACCGCCGTTGATATCGTGCGGCGCGAAAAGTGCTACGAGGGCTTCTACAAACTCGAACGCGTGCACTTGCGCCACGAATTGTTCGCCGGGGGCATGAGTCGCGAGATCAATCGTGAAGTGTTCGTTCGCCATGACGCGGTATGCATGCTGCCTTACGATCCACAACGCGATGAAGTGGTGCTGATCGAGCAGTTTCGCGTCGGCGCCATGGGCAAGGCCGACAACCCGTGGCTGATCGAACTGGTCGCTGGTCTGATCGACAAGGATGAAGTGCCGGAAGCAGTTGCTCACCGCGAAGCGCAGGAGGAAGCTGGGCTTGAAATCGGGGCGCTCTGGCCGATAACCAAATACTTTCCATCGCCGGGCGGCAGCAACGAATTCGTGCATCTGTACCTGGGGCGTTGCGACACTACCGGGGTTGGCGGCCTGCATGGGCTGGAGGAAGAGGCAGAAGACATCCGCGTCACGGTCTGGGCTTTCGAAGATGCCCTGCAAGCCGTGCGCGACGGGCGTATTGCCAACGCGGCGAGCATCATTGCCTTGCAATGGCTGGCTTTGAACCGCGTTGAAGTGAGGGGGTTATGGTCGTAAACAAGCTGCGCGATCGCTATCGGGTGGACCTGGTGGGGCTGCAAGCGTCCTGCGAGGCGAACTACGCGCGCTTGATGCGACTGCTGCCGGACATGCGCAGCGAGCCCGCCGCGCGGCGCATCGCCGTGACCCATGGCGACCAGATGCTCGGTGTGCTGGCCCTGGAAGTCCTGCTGACCTGCCCCTACACCACGACCCTGCAAGTGCGTCAGGAACACAGCCTGCCCTGGCTGCCGGTGCCGCAACTGGAAGTGCAGGTCTATCACGACGCGCGCATGGCCGAAGTGGTCAGCGCCGAACATGCACGACGCTTTCGCGGCATCTATCCTTACCCGAACGCCTCGATGCACCAGCCGGACGAAAAGGCCCAGCTGAACATGTTTCTGGGCGAGTGGCTGAGCCATTGCCTGGCGCTGGGGCATGAGTACGAAGTGGTACGTTAATTGTGATCAGCAGTTGTGAACTGCGTCAGGTTCACAGATTTCCCCTTTCGATCGTCCCCCAGCATAATTGCGGCACTTACCCATCCCCGTGATCACGCCCTGGGAGAACGCCTTGCCGAGCGTATCCACATTGACCACCGCCGATCCGGCGTTGCTGGTGCAACTCTCCGACAGTCACCTGTTTGCCGAAGCGGACCGCGCGTTGCTGGGCATGAACACCCGCGACAGCCTGCAAAAGGTCATCGAGCTGGTGCGCGCGCAACAGCCGCGGATTGACTTGATCCTGGCCACGGGTGATCTGTCCCAGGACGGGACGCTGGAGTCCTACCAACAATTTCGCGACATGACGCGTCAGCTCGATGCGCCGGCGCGCTGGATTCCCGGCAATCACGATGAGCCGCAGATCATGGCCGAGGCAGCGGTGCAGAGCGCTTTGCTCGAACCGGTGGTGGATATCGGCAACTGGCGGGTCACGTTGCTCGATTCGGCGGTGCCAGGCTCGGTGCCGGGTTATTTGCAGGATGAACAGCTGCAGTTGCTCGCCCGCTCATTGAGCGAAGCGCCGGAACGCCATCATCTGGTGTGCTTCCACCATCACCCGGTGTCCATCGGTTGTGCATGGATGGAACCGATCGGCTTGCGCAATCCCGAGGCGCTGTTCGCCGTGCTGGATCGATTCGAGCAGGTACGCGCGGTGTTGTGGGGGCATGTGCACCAGGAAATCGACCGGATGCGCAACGGCGTACGTTTGATCGCCTCGCCCTCGACCTGCATCCAGTTCGAGCCCGGCAGTGAGGATTTCAAGGTCGGGGAACAGGCCCCCGGATATCGCTGGCTGCGGTTGCTGCCCGATGGGCGGCTGGAAACGGGTGTCGAGCGGGTCACCGGGTTTGATTTCACCGTGGATTACGGTTCCAACGGCTACTGACCCCCCTGTAGGAGCGAGCTCGCTCGCGATTAGCCTGAGAGCGCCGCGGGGCGTCAGGTTTGCACCGTTATCGTTGACGACCATCGCGAGCAAGCTCGCTCCCACATTGGATCTGCGTTGTTCATAAATCCCTTGCAGGAGCGAGCTCGCTCGTGATTAGCCTGAGAGCGCCGCGGGGCGTCAGGTTTGCACCGTTATCGTTGACGACCATCGCGAGCAAGCTCGCTCCTACAGTAAACTCCGCCTCTTTAGCCGACGCACAGGGAGCTCAAATGTCCGGTTCGATCCTTTATATCCACGGCTTCAACAGCTCGCCGTTGTCGAAGAAGGCCTGTCAGTTGGTCGAGGTGATGGAGCGTCTGGGCCTGAGCGAACACTTGCGCGTTCCGGCATTGCACCATCACCCGCGCCAGGCTATCGAGCAGCTGGAGCAAGCGATTGCCGAGCTGGGGCGGCCACTGCTGGTCGGCAGCTCGCTCGGCGGCTACTATGCCACTCACCTGGCCGAGCGCCATGGCTTGAAAGCCCTGTTGATCAACCCTGCCGTCAGCCCGCACCGGATGTTCGACGGCTATCTGGGGACGCAGAAAAACCTGTATACCGAAGAGACCTGGGAAATGACCCACGACCACGTGGTGGCCCTGGCCGAACTGGAAGTGCCGGCGCCCCGGGATCCACAGCGTTATCAGGTATGGTTGCAGACGGCAGACGAAACGCTGGACTATCGCCTCGCCCAGCAGTATTACCGGGCATGCGCCTTGCGTATCCAGGCCGGCGGCGACCACAGTTTCCAGGGTTTTGCCGGGCAATTGCCGGCCATGTTGAGTTTTGCCGGCATTGGCGCCGATTTGTATCAGGCAATCGATTTCACCGCACTGTGAGCGATAGCCCCATGAATTCTTTTTTCACCGAACACTGACGACGAGACCCCATGGCCACTCCCAGCGCTAGCTCTTATAACGCAGACGCCATCGAAGTCCTCTCGGGCCTCGACCCGGTGCGCAAACGCCCCGGCATGTACACCGACACCAGTCGGCCGAACCACCTTGCCCAGGAAGTCATCGACAACAGTGTCGACGAAGCCTTGGCCGGGCATGCCACATCGGTGCAGGTGATCCTGCATGCCGACCATTCCCTGGAGGTCAGCGATGACGGCCGAGGCATGCCGGTGGACATTCACCCCGAGGAAGGTGTTTCGGGCGTCGAGTTGATCCTCACCAAGCTGCATGCCGGTGGCAAGTTTTCCAACAAGAACTACCAGTTCTCCGGCGGCTTGCACGGGGTGGGTATTTCCGTGGTCAACGCCTTGTCCACCGAAGTGCGGGTGCGTGTAAAACGTGACGGCAACGAATACCAGATGACCTTCAAGGATGGCTACAAGGCCACCGAGCTTGAAGTCGTCGGTACTGTCGGCAAGCGCAATACCGGGACCAGCGTGTTCTTTGCGCCGGACCCGAAATACTTCGACTCACCAAAATTCTCCATCAGCCGCCTCAAGCACGTGCTCAAGGCCAAGGCCGTTCTGTGCCCGGGCCTGCTGGTCAGTTTTGAAGACAAGGCCACCGGCGAAAAAGTCGAATGGCATTACGAAGACGGCCTGCGTTCCTATCTGGTGGACGCGGTCAGCGAATTCGAGCGCCTGCCGAACGAACCGTTCTGCGGCGCTTTTGCCGGTAACAAGGAAGCCGTGGATTGGGCGCTGCTGTGGCTGCCGGAAGGCGGCGATGCGGTGCAGGAAAGCTACGTCAACCTGATCCCGACGGCCCAGGGCGGTACCCATGTCAACGGTCTGCGTCAGGGCCTGCTCGACGCCATGCGCGAGTTCTGCGAATTCCGCAGCCTGCTGCCGCGCGGCGTGAAGCTGGCACCGGAAGACGTCTGGGAACGCATCGCCTTTGTTCTGTCGATGAAGATGCAGGAACCGCAATTCTCCGGGCAGACCAAGGAGCGCCTGTCGTCCCGTGAAGCGGCGGCGTTCGTCTCCGGTGTGGTCAAGGATGCGTTCAGCCTGTGGCTCAATGCCAACCCGGAAACCGGCATGCTGCTGGCGGAACTGGCGATCAACAACGCCGGCCGTCGCCTCAAGGCCAGCAAGAAGGTCGAGCGCAAACGCGTTACCCAAGGCCCGGCGCTGCCGGGCAAACTGGCCGACTGTGCCGGACAGGACCCGATGCGTTCCGAGCTGTTCCTGGTCGAAGGTGATTCCGCCGGCGGTTCGGCCAAGCAGGCGCGGGACAAGGAGTTCCAGGCGATCCTGCCGTTGCGCGGCAAGATCCTCAATACCTGGGAAGTCGACGGCAGCGAAGTGCTGGCCAGCCAGGAAGTGCACAACATCGCCGTGGCCATCGGTGTCGATCCGGGCGCGGCGGACATGAGCCAGCTGCGCTACGGCAAGATCTGCATCCTCGCCGACGCCGACTCCGACGGTCTGCACATCGCGACCTTGCTGTGCGCCTTGTTCGTCCAGCATTTCCGCCCGTTGGTCGATGCCGGTCACGTTTACGTCGCGATGCCGCCGTTGTACCGCATCGACCTGGGCAAAGAGATCTACTACGCCCTCGATGAAGCCGAGCGCGACGGGATTCTCGATCGCCTGGTGGCCGAGAAGAAGCGCGGCAAGCCGCAGGTCACCCGATTCAAGGGTCTGGGCGAAATGAACCCGCCGCAGTTGCGCGAGACCACCATGGACCCGAACACCCGGCGTCTGGTGCAGTTGACCCTGGAGGATTTCGAGGCTACCTCGGAAATGATGGACATGCTGCTGGCGAAGAAGCGTGCCGGTGACCGCAAGACCTGGCTGGAGTCCAAGGGCAACCTGGCCGAGGTGCTGGGCTGATGCGCTTGGGCTTTGCCCTGGCGTGTGCGTTGCTGCTGACCTCAATGACGGTGTCTGGCGAACCGACACCGCAACTGCGTCTGTTGTCCGAGCATG
Organism: Pseudomonas sp. GW821-FHT12A04; assembly: GCF_058807755.1. Lineage (NCBI taxonomy): Bacteria > Pseudomonadati > Pseudomonadota > Gammaproteobacteria > Pseudomonadales > Pseudomonadaceae > Pseudomonas > Pseudomonas sp. GW821-FHT12A04. The sequence continues at coordinate 216,856 of NZ_JBXAQZ010000001.1, read as the reverse complement.
CCGTCGATGGCATGCGCGGCGGCAACCTGTCCGGGCTGGCCCAGTGCGGCAAGGAGCTGTGGACGGTCTCCGACCGTGACGATGATCAGATCTATCGTCTCGATACCCGGGCCAACGTCTGGCGCGCAGAGGCCGTGGGCATCGGCGTACCTGAAGTACCTGACAGCGGGTTGCCCTGGGGATTGCGTTCGCGGACCTGGGCCGCTTCGTTCGTGCGTGGCGGCAATCTGGATTTCGAAGGCATCACCTGTGACCGCGCCGGCAATCGTTACGTGGTCAGCGAATCCCATGCAGCGGTGTTGCAAATACCGCCAACCGGGCCGACGTCCTGGCTGAAGATTTCGCCGCTCATGGCGCGTGAAGCCCGGGCCAGCGGCATGTTGTTGCGTTTCAATGCACTGTTCGAAGGCCTGGCGATCAATCCTGAAGGTGACCAGTTGTGGTTGGCTGCCGAGCGCGAGAGCCGCGGGTTGCTGCTGATCAAGCGCAAGCAATTGGTGTGGGACTGCGATGGTGGATGCGTGCTGCTGAGTGAAGCCGGGAAAGAAATGCAACCCGCACAGTTTCCCCACGCCAGAGCGATGTCTCGGGATTTTGCCGATCTGTCATTGTTCAACGGCAAGCTGTTTACCCTGGAGCGCAAAGCGTTCGAGATCTGCCGCCGAGACGCGCTGACCGCCGAAGTCGAGCGTTGCTGGTCGTTTGCCGAAGAGGCATTGCAGGAAAATCGGCGTTATCCACAGGGTTATGGCCTCGCGGAAGCGCTGGTAGTGGAAGCTGACGGTGTCTGGATCGGTATCGATAACAACAACGGTGCTCGCGCCGATGGCGAAGTCCGTCCGGTGGTCTGGCGTTTTGCTGCACCGGAAGGTGGCTGGAGTGCCAAGTCATGAGACAACGAAGCCCGGGGCAGCGCATCGGCCGGGTGTTTATGGTACTGGCCTGGTGTGCCGCGTTGTTTCTGGCCACGCGTTTTTTCGGCCAGTGGGAAGCGCGTCAGCAAAATCCGAACGTGGTGGTCAGCTCGGAGCAGGGCGAGGGTTTCATTGAGGTGAAACTGGTGAGCAATGCGCAGGGGCATTTTGTCGCCAGCGGTCAGATCAACGGCCATCCGGTGGACTTCATGCTCGATACCGGGGCGACCGATGTGTCGATTCCGGCGGACCTTGCCAAGCGTTTGAAGCTCGAAGAAGGATTCGGCGTGACCCTGAGCACGGCCAATGGCCTGAGCCAGGGCTATCGCACCCGTATTGAACGCCTGCAACTGGGCGACATCGTGCTGCGGGATGTACGCGCACTGGTGGCCCCGGGGCTGCATGGCGATCAAGTGTTGCTCGGCATGAGCGCACTGAACAAACTTGAATTTACCCAGCGCGGTGGCACCATGCTGCTGCGCCAGACAACGAACCGATGAGGCCCGCATGAGCGACTCCCTTGATCTCAGCCTGGACGGTGTAGAACGCCGGTCACTGGCTGACTTCACCGAAAATGCCTACCTCAACTACTCCATGTACGTGATCATGGACCGTGCCCTGCCGCATATCGGCGACGGCCTGAAACCGGTACAGCGGCGTATCGTCTACGCCATGAGCGAGCTGGGGCTGGACGCTGATTCCAAGCACAAGAAGTCGGCGCGTACCGTCGGTGACGTGCTCGGTAAATTCCACCCCCACGGCGACTCGGCCTGCTACGAAGCCATGGTGCTGATGGCCCAGCCGTTCAGCTATCGCTATACGCTGGTCGACGGCCAGGGCAACTGGGGTGCGCCGGATGATCCCAAGTCCTTCGCCGCCATGCGTTACACCGAAGCGCGGCTGTCGCGTTACTCCGAAGTGCTGCTCAGCGAACTGGGCCAGGGCACGGCGGATTGGGGCCCGAACTTCGACGGTACGCTGGACGAGCCGCTGGTGTTGCCGGCCCGCCTGCCGAACATCCTGCTCAACGGCACCACCGGTATCGCCGTGGGCATGGCCACCGACGTGCCGCCGCACAACCTGCGGGAAGTCGCCACGGCGTGCGTGCGTTTGCTCGATGAGCCCAAGGCCACGGTCGAACAGCTTTGTGAACACATCCAGGGCCCGGACTACCCGACCGAAGCGGAAATCATCACACCGCGCGCCGACCTGCTGAAAATCTACGAAACCGGTCGCGGTTCTGTGCGCATGCGCGCCGTGTATCACATCGAAGACGGCGACATCATCGTCACCGCGCTGCCGCATCAGGTCTCGGGCGCCAAGGTGCTGGAGCAGATCGCCGCGATGATGCAGGCCAAGCCGTCCAAGGCGCCGCAAATTGCCGACCTGCGTGACGAATCCGACCACGAAAACCCGTGCCGGATCGTGATCATTCCGGGCGCACGGAAAAACTTCGACCACGATGCGCTGATGCAGCACCTGTTCGCCAGCACCGAGCTGGAGTCGAGCTACCGGGTCAACATCAACATCATCGGCCTGGACGGCAAGCCGCAGCTGAAAAACCTGCGGGCGCTGCTAGTCGAATGGCTGGAGTTCCGGGTGCAGACCGTGCGTCGTCGCCTGCAATTCCGCCTCGACAAGGTCGAGCGTCGCCTGCATCTGTTGGACGGTTTGCTGATTGCCTACCTCAACCTGGATGAAGTGATCCACATCATCCGTACCGAGGAGCAGCCGAAAGCCGCGCTGATCGAGCGCTTCGCCCTTAGCGAAATCCAGGCCGACTACATCCTCGACACCCGTCTGCGTCAGTTGGCGCGACTGGAAGAGATGAAGCTGCGTGCCGAGCAGGATGAACTGCTCAAGGAACAAGCCAAGCTGCAAGCCCTGCTGAGCAGCGAAGCCAAGTTGAAAAAACTGGTGCGCAGCGAACTGATCAAGGACGCTGAAACCTACGGTGATGACCGCCGGTCGCCTATTGTCGAGCGCGCCGAAGCCAAGGCCCTGACCGAGCACGACCTGCTGCCGAACGAGAAAGTGACGGTCGTGCTGTCGGAAAAAGGCTGGATTCGCTCCGCCAAAGGCCACGAAATCGACGCCACCGGGCTTTCCTACAAGGCCGGGGACGGCTTCAAGGCACTGGCAGCCGGGCGCTCCAACCAGTTTGCCGTGTTTATCGACTCCACGGGCCGCAGTTATTCGGTGGCCGCCCACACCTTGCCGTCGGCCCGTGGCCAGGGCGAGCCGCTGACCGGTCGCCTGACGCCGCCGCCAGGGGCGAGTTTCGAGTGCGTGCTGATGCCGGAAGACGATGCGCTGTACGTGATCGCCTCCGACGCCGGCTACGGCTTCGTGGTCAAGGGTGAAGACCTGCAGGCCAAGAACAAGGCAGGCAAGGCCCTGTTGAGCCTGCCGAACAACGCCAAGGTCATGCTGCCACGCCCTGTGGCCGATCGTGAGCAGAACTGGCTGGCGTCGGTGACGACCGAAGGTCGCCTGCTGATCTTCAAAATCAGCGACCTGCCACAATTAGGTAAAGGCAAAGGCAACAAGATCATCGGGATTCCCGGTGAGCGAGTGGCCAGTCGCGAAGAGTATGTGACGGACATCGCCGTATTGCCGGACGGTGCAACACTGGTGTTGCAGGCCGGGAAACGTACCTTGTCACTGAAAGCGGACGATCTTGAACACTACAAGGGTGAACGTGGTCGTCGTGGCAACAAGTTGCCGCGTGGCTTCCAGAGGGTCGATGCGCTGCTCGTCGAAAACCTCAATTAGGCGACTTAGAAGCGCCGAACTACGAATTAACCCGTAGTTCGGCGCTTTGCGCTGGAGTCGGAACGCATATTCACGGATGATATGGCCTTTCAAGCGCCGGCATTGCCGCGCGTTCTTCATATTTATTGAGTATTTTCACTGTGGTCAGCCTTTTAGCGACCACCTGGATGGGACGATGACTGCTCTGCGCCTTCCTTTTATTCTTTTGCTCGCCGGCGTTCTTGGCCTGGCGGGTTGCAGCGTTCACCAGCCGGTGTCGTTGTATCAACTGGACGCTGGTAGTCCGGTACAGCCCGCACAGAACGCGGGCATGGCGGTATTGTTGGGGCCGGTCACCGTGGCCGACTACCTGCAACGCGAAACCCTGTTGCAGCGTCAGCCGGATGGCAGCCTGCAAGCCTCGACCGACGGTCGTTGGGCTGGCAGCCTTTCGTCGGATATCGATCAGCTACTGCTGCGCCAGGTCGCGGGTCGCCTGGACAGCCAGCGCGTTGTGCTGGCCCCGGCGACATTGGGCTTCACCCCGGACGTTCAGGTACTGCTGACCATCACGCGCCTGGATTCGGGTGAAAAACAACCGGCGATCCTCGACGCGCAATGGCGCCTGATCGACCGTCGCGGGCAGGTCCGCGACAACCGCATCATCCATTTGCAGGAACAGCATGCCGGTACCACGGCAGCTCAGGTCCAGGCACAGGGTGTGTTGTTGCAACGCCTGGCCGAACAACTGTCGGTGGCGCTCAAGCCCCTGGCCAATCAGCCGCCGATCGCCGAAGCCCCACGCAAGCCGGCAGCCAAGGCGGCAGCACCTGCGGTAGAACAGGAAAAGCAGCCGAAGATCCCGATGGCCGCGCCTATTCGTACGGATATGGAAGTGTTCCGCTTCTAAGTGTGGACTGAATCCATACAAAGCCCGCATTGATGCGGGCTTTGTTGTTTTTACAGGTTGGAGATATCTAGCGCCTGTTCTGGCCTCATCGCGAGCAAGCTCGCTCCCACAGGGGATCTTCAGTGAGCACACCCTTGGGCTAACCCGGATCAAGTGTGGGAGCGAGCTTGCTCGCGATGAGGCCAAAACAGGCAACAAAAAAGCCCGCAGACGATCACTCATCTGCGGGCTTCTTCATATCGAGGTTAAGGCTTAAGCGCGACGCTCATGCATCCGCGCCAGTTGCCGTTCAAGCATCGACGGATACGGCTCCATCAACCGCTCTACGCAGCATGCACCTTCAGGGCTGGCGATCGGGCGGATCCGTGCACGTTGGCGGATCAACACGTCGTCACTGATCTTGCGCTCCACCAGCAGCAGGTTGCGGCTGTGTTGCGACAGGGCTAGGGCGTCCTGGGCAGGGTCGGTCAGCAGCAAATCGATCTGGCTCAGGCCAAACAGTTCGTCGCCCAGGGTCAGCCCCAGCTGCAATTGCAGGGTGATGCCACTGTCCGCGACTTCGATCTGCAACTGGTGGCCCAGGGCCCGCAGCAGCTCGCCACAGCAAATGGCGTTGGTCAGGTAATCGTCGCCGCTGTCTTCGGTGTGGAACAGCATCAGCGTGCTGCCATCGTTCAAGGTCTCTACTTCGCCCTGATACAGGGAAGCTGCCTGGTCTAGGCAATCGCGATAGCGCTCGAGCAGTTCTTCAAGACGCGCCCGCGGCAGGCGTCGCAGTTGCTCCTGGGAGCCCAGTTGCACCGCCAGCACCGCGCTGTGTTGCGGCACGCTCGGCGTGGCTTTGCGAATCACCGGTTGTGGGGTGCTGTCCAGCGACTCGTCGCGCAGATCGGCGAACGGGTCTTCGTCATCGTCGTCTTCAACGGTGCTGACGATCTGTCGTGGCGCTGGTTTGAGCGCCGCTACCGGGCGGCTCTCGTCGAAACTCGGATCGCGCAGGTTACGGACTTCGAAGGCCGGGTCGGCCTCGTCATCCATGTCGTCGAACTCCGGTTCCGGTTCTGGCACAGGGGCGGGCTCCGGGGCGAAGTTGGCGTGCAGCTGGCGCGCCAGGTCGCCGATTTCGTCCTGGCGGTCGGTGGCCGGGGTGAATTCATCGATATTGCGCAGCCACACCCGCAATTGCAGCAGCGGCGTGGAGAGATAACGCCCCATGCGCAGGCTCAGGGCCAGGGACAGGGCGAGTAGGATTGCACTCAGAATGCCCATGCTTTGCAGGCTGATGGTCATCGGCTGCTGGAACTGGTCCATGTCCAGGCTGATGCGCAATTGCCCGGCAGTCACGTCCTGGAAGGTGATCTTGCTTTGGTACATGCCCTCGGCTTCGCCCAGCAGGCCATGCTTGGGGCGCTGGCCGGATTCGGCGAGGATGCGGTTGTCCGGGCTGTAGATGGCGGCGTGGGCCACCAGCTTGTTCTTGGTCAGGTTGTTGAGCAGCACGTTCAGGCTGAGGATGTCGTTGGACACCAACAGCTCGGTGGCCGAGGTGGCCGTCTGCGTAGTCAGGCTTTCGCCCAGCGCATCCGCCTGCTCGTGCATGGCCTGCTTGAACTGCAGGCCCATCACACCGGCATAGATGACCAGGGCCAGGGCGACCAGGATCACGTTATGGCTGGCGATGCGCAATGCAATCGGTACACGGCGGTGGCGCAGTGCCCGGAAGATCAGCAGGAAGAAGTTGTCGGTTTTTACTGGCGTGGGCCGGTTCACTTGAGCTCGGCTCTTTTGTCCGTGAAGTTGACGCGCAGTATAGCGACAGGCCCTAGACCGTCAAAGCGCTCACGGTGCCCGATGGTCACTGAAAGTGGGTAGAATGCGGTTTTTTTCCACTTGCGGGGGTGCGCCTTGCGCGAAATCGTCCTGATAAACATCACGGGAGTCGACCGTCCGGGTCTGACTGCGGCCATTACCGGCGTTCTGGCCCAGGGTGGTGTGAACATTCTCGACATCGGTCAGGCGGTGATCCACGACACTTTGTCGTTCGGCATCCTGGTTGAAATTCCCGACACCGAGCAAGGCAAGTCCGTGCTCAAGGACATCTTGTTCAAGGGCTATGAACTCGATCAACAAGTGCGTTTCACGCCGGTGTCCGAACAGGATTACCAGCAGTGGGTCGGCAATCAGGGCAAAAAGCGCCACATTGTGACCCTGTTGACCCGCAAGGTGACAGCCGGGCAGTTGCAGGCCGTGAGCTCGATCACCGCCAAATATGGCCTGAATATTGACCACATCGATCGCCTGTCCGGGCGCATGCCGCTGGACACCCCGGCCGACAAGGGCAAGGGCTGCATCGAGTTTTCCGTGCGTGGCGAGGCGGCTGATCCGCAGGCGCTGCGTGCCGAATTCCTCAGCGTCGCCCAGGAACTGAACGTCGACATCGCCTTCCAGGAAGATTCGCTGTTCCGTCGCAACCGTCGCCTGGCGGTGTTCGACATGGATTCAACGCTGATCGAAGCCGAAGTGATCGATGAGCTGGCCAAGGCGGCCGGCGTCGGCGACAAAGTGTCGGAAATCACCGAGCGGGCAATGGCCGGTGAGCTGGATTTCCGCGCCAGCTTCAAGGAGCGCCTGGCCTTGCTCAAAGGTCTGGACGTCAATGTGCTGGACTCCATCGGTGCCTCGCTGCGCCTGACCGAAGGCGCCGAAACCCTGTTCGCCGAACTCAAGCGCCTGGGCTACAAGACCGCGATTCTGTCGGGCGGCTTCACCTACTTCGCCAAGCAATTGCAGGCCAAACTGGGTATCGACTACGTGTTCGCCAACGAGCTTGAAGTGGTCGACGGCAAAGTCACCGGCGTGGCGGTCGAGCCGATTGTCGATGCACAGCGCAAGGCGGATTTGCTGAAGGAACTGGCACACAAGGAAGGCTTGCGCCTGGAGCAGACCATTGCGGTCGGCGATGGTGCGAATGACTTGCCGATGCTGGCGATTGCCGGGTTGGGCGTGGCGTTCCGGGCCAAGCCGCTGGTCAAGCAGTCGGCCAAGCAGGCGATTTCCACATTGGGGCTGGATGGTGTGCTCTACCTGCTGGGTTTCCGCGATCGCGACGGCCAGCTGTAACACCGCAAAACAACTGTAGGAGCGAGCTCGCTCGCGATGAGCGGCGAGGCGACGCGGGCATTCAGATTGCCCGCGTCATCGTTAACGCCCATCGCGAGCAGGCTCGCTCCTACAGGTATGTGCGTTGATCAGGCCTTCGGTGCGCCCATGCCCTGACCCATCTGCACCGCTGTACCGGCGGTCATTTCTTCAGCCCACTTCACCTGATCCGGCCCGAACAGCACGACGGCGGTCGAACCCAGTTTGAACCGACCCAGTTCCGCACCTTTTTCCAGGTGGATCGGCGCGCGTGCGGCTTCGTCGTAACGGAAGGTTTTCAGCTCGCGCTTCGGCGGTGTCACCAGACCGGCCCACACGGTTTCAATCGAAGCCACAATCATCGCACCCACCAGTACCACAGCCATCGGGCCGCGTTCGGTGTCGAAAATGCACGCCACGCGCTCGTTGCGGGCAAACAATTCCGGAACGTTTTCAGCAGTGGTCTGGTTGACCGAGAACAGACGGCCCGGGATGTAGACCATCTCGCGCAGGGTGCCGGCCAGGGGCATGTGCACGCGGTGGTAGTCCTTCGGCGACAGGTAGATGGTCGCGAAGTCGCCACCCATGAACGGCGCAGCGTTTGCCGCATCGCCACCCAACAGTTCCAGCACGCTGAAGCTGTGGCCCTTGGCCTGGAACACGCGGCCGTGCTCGATCGGGCCGAGCTGGCTGATCGCGCCGTCGGCGGGGCTGAGGATCGCGCCCGGGGTTTCGTCCAGCGGACGGGCGCCGTCTTTCAGTGCGCGGGTGAAGAACGCGTTGAAGTGCTCATAGGCGGTCAGGTCTTCGACCAGCGCCTGGGACATGTCCACCTGATAACGCTTGGCGAACCAGGCGGTAAAGGCATTCTTGAACCAGCGCACGCGGCATTCGGCGATGCAGCCGGCCAGTCGCGAGAGCAAGTTGTGGGGCAGCAGGTACTGGCCGAGGAGAAACAGACGCTTGTTCATTAACGGTCCTTAAAAATCTTAAATTTCTACCGGGGTATCGGGATGATTGCCCCATTCGCCCCAGGAGCCGGCGTAGCCTTTGACCCGCGGATAACCGAGAGCCTTGGCCACCAGATAGGTGAAACCAGAACGATGATGTGTCTGGCAGTGGGTAATCACTTCTTTGTCTTTGCTGATCCCGAGTTGTTCGAGGATCTGCGGCATGTCGGTGCGGATGCGCAGCTGGCGTGCCCGATCCATGCCAGCGGTCCATTCGAAATTGATCGCGCCGGGAATGTGTCCGCCCTTGGCTGCCAGGACTTTCTCGCCGGAGTACTCCAGCGGCCCGCGCGCATCCCAGATTGCCAGGTCGGCGGCGCCGAGACGGCTTTGCAGGTATTCGCGGGTGGCGGTGGGTTCATCGTGCAAGGTCAGTGGAACCGGGCCGCCCACCGGTGGCGGGACCTGGATCGACATGGGCGAACCTTCCGCCAGCCAGGCCGGCAGGCCGCCATCTATATAGTGGTACTTGCTGTGGCCGATGACATCCAGCAGCCAGATGAAGCGTCCGGCCCAACCGCCGCCTTCGTCGTCATACACCACGTAGACCGCATCGGGGTTGTGCCCCAGCTCACCAAACAGCGTTTCGAGTGCTGCCTGCGGGGGCATCAGCCCCGGGGCGGGGGCCTGGCCGAGCTGCGTACGCTTTGGATCGACAAAGCGCGCGCCGGGAATGTGCCCTTCGGTGTAGCGGGCGGCACTGGTCAAGTCCACCAGAATCAGTTCGCGGGCGTCGAGGCGAGGGAGCAAGTCGCTCGGCTCGATCACCAGCGGCAAGCCAGAGAAGTCAGACATGTGAGGTCTCCAGAGCACAAAAGGGAGGATTGTAACGCAGCTTATTGGCCACGGTGGCTAAAGCTGTGCAGGGCTTTCTCGATGCACTGTGCGGTTTTGCCGAAGGCCTGTACGGAAATTTCCGAAAACGGCCCGCCGCCTTGATCCGCCACGACGATCATGATCACCCGGCCATTGTTGATCAGCGAACGCAGCAGCAAGTGTTCACCGCTGAACTGCGAGCGCAGGCTATTGGGCAACATGGCCGAGAATTGCGCGTTGTTGGCAGGCGTCAGGCGCACCTGGGCCTGCTGCGCGAGCAGGCGTTGCAACACGTTGCTCTGGCTGACCACGAAATTCAACCCGGCCGCTTCCTTCGGCAGGCCAGCCGTCTGGTGCACGCGCAGGTTGGCGTGGGTGCGATCGGCCATCAGGATCATCACCCGGCGCATGCCGCAGGCCACGAGGGCGTCACGGGCGGCGATGGTCAGGTGCATGGCGTTGGTGAAACGGCTCGGCTCGACCAGCAATTCGGCGCATTGCTTGCGCCACTTCGCCAGGTCTTCGGCGGTAGGTGCCGCTGCCGGCAGCAAGCCTGCGTGGACACGGTTCATGCCCCACGGCCAGATCAGCGACTCGGCAGGGTGCCAGAGGTCGGGCATGGCGTGTTGGCGTGCGCTGTTGGCGGCTTGCTGGTGCAATTGCTGCTGCAGTTCGTCCATCGGCATTTGCAGGTAAAGGCTGGTCAGGTACTGCCAGCGCTCGCTGTGGGGGCTGTCCCAGGCGTGTTGCGCCGACAGCGCCAGCCCATTGGCCAGCAGCACTGTATTGGCCGGTTGATTGAGCCAGCGGCGCAGGGTCGGATCGTCGTCAAGGCGATTCTGCTGGCGCAGTGGATGGTCGCTGTCACGGGCGATGCGCAGGACTTTCACCAGTTCCCGCTGCTCGGTGAGCAGCAATCGATAGCCTTGCTGCACCCAGATCGGCAAGCGCCAGACTTCCACCAGCGCCAGGCCGATATCCAGCAGGCGTACGCCAAACAGTTGCTGCTCGACTTTGCGTGCCGACTCGCCTTTATGGATGACCCGCAGCTCCCAGTCTTCGAGCAGTTTCGGATGGGTCAGTGCCAGCGGCCACAGGGGCGAAAGAAACAGCAGGCTGCCCCAGTGGATGTCCTGCCACAGGCGCGCCAGGCGGCTGGCAAAAAAACCGTTGGCCTGTTGCGTGGCGTGCTGGCTGATCATCTGCAACTGACGCAGGGCTTTGGGAATCTCGAGCTCGGGTTCGGCGGGTAGCCGCGCGAGCAGCTCTTCGGTGCGCGTCAAACCGAGGCGGTTGATTGCAATTTCAAGGTTTTCCGCAGGCTCGGTCATGCTGCCATGGGTATGCCGGTTGGCTTCGCGAATCACGCTCAAGGCCAGGGCCGGGCTGCCTTGCATGAGGTCGGCGATGTCGCGCAGCGAGCTGCGATTGTCGCGGATGGCCTTGCAGACACGGTCATGGCTGGCTTGCGGGACGGGAAGACGTACGCCATCGAGCAGCTTGACCCAGCCTTCGAGGGTCGTTGGTTTTGGCGTTGGAACGTTCGTTTCGTTAACCATGGTGGGAGGCGATCATCGTCAACATTACCTGTGCCCGGATGGGGTCAAATTAGCTTTTCGCCTGAACGGGCTATAGTCTGGCGCAGTTTTGCCGATAAGTAGAAGAAGAGATTTTTTAACTTCCGAATATGACCTTGAACCCGACTCAGTAAGTGCTCTCCTAACCTATGGCTAAAATTATCGGCATCATCGTCGTATTCGCGAGCGTGCTCGGCGGATACGTGCTTTCCCACGGCAAGATTGCCGCCCTGATACAACCTTTCGAGGTCATGATCATTGGCGGTGCTGCCCTCGGCGCCTTCTTGCAGGCCAACCCCGGCTACATGACGATGCACGTGCTCAAGAAGTCCCTGAGCATGTTCAGTTCACGTTTCAACCACGCCTTCTACCTTGAAGTGCTGGGCCTGATCTACGAGATCCTCAACAAGAGCCGCCGCGAAGGCATGATGGCCATCGAAGGCGACATCGAAGATGCCGCTGCGAGTCCGATCTTCGCGAAGTACCCGACGGTACTCAAGGACGAGCGCATGACCGCGTTCATCTGCGATTACCTGCGCATCATGTCTTCCGGCAACATGGCTCCCCACGAGCTGGAAGGCCTGTTCGACATGGAGCTGTTCAGCCTCAAGGAAGACCTCGAACACCCATCCCACGCGGTCAACGGCATCGCCGACGCCATGCCCGGTTTCGGTATCGTCGCGGCGGTACTGGGTATCGTGGTGACCATGGCTTCGCTGGGTGAAGGCGACCAGAAGTCCATCGGCCTGCACGTAGGTGCGGCACTGGTGGGTACCTTCTTCGGTATTCTCGCCGCCTACGGCTTCTTCGGCCCGCTGGCCCATTCCCTGGCCCATGATGCCAAGGAAGAGCTGAACGTCTACGAGGCCATCAAGGCCTCGCTGGTGGCTTCGGCTTCCGGCATGCCGCCATCGCTGGCCGTGGAGTTCGGGCGCAAGGTCCTGTATCCGGCGCATCGTCCAAGCTTCGCCGAGCTGGAACAAGCGGTTCGCGGTCGTTAAGCCATGGAAAATAACCAGCCGATAATCATCAAGCGCGTCAAGCGCATCGCCGGTGGGCATCACGGGGGCGCCTGGAAAATCGCCTTCGCCGACTTCGCCACGGCGATGATGGCGTTCTTCCTGGTGTTGTGGCTGTTGTCCACCGCCACGCCGGAACAGAAAATTGCCATCGCCGGTTACTTCAAGGACCCGATCGGCTTTTCCGAAAGTGGCACGCCCTACATCATCGATCTGGGCGGCACGCCGACCCTGGCGCCGGAAAACACTCTCAACCCCGAGGTGAAGTCCCAGCCGCAGCCGGACAAGGTCACCATCGATACCGATCAGGTCGAAGGCATGGCCGAGCAGGTCGAAAAAGAGCGCCTCGAGCTGTTGCTGCAAGAACTGCAGAACAAGGTCGAAGAAAACCCGCAGATGCAGAAGTTCAAGGATCAGATCCTGTTCGAAATCACGCCGGACGGCCTGCGAATCCAGATCATGGACGCGGAAAACCGCCCGATGTTCGATTCAGGTTCAGCACGCTTGAAGCCGTATTTCGAAGACATCCTGCTGGCCATGGCCGACACCATCAAGGCGGTGCCGAACAAGATCAGTATCAGCGGCCACACCGATGCCAAGCCATACACCGGCACCGGTGATTTCGGTAACTGGGAACTGTCGGCCAACCGTGCCAACGCCGCACGGCGTGCGCTGGTGGCGGGCAGCTATCCGGATGCGCAGGTGGCGCGCGTGGTCGGTTATGCCTCGTCGGCCCTGTTCGATCGCGAGCATCCGTTCAACCCGGTGAACCGTCGTATCGACATCGTCGTCCTGACCAAGAAAGCACAGCGTGCCATCGAAGGTTCGCAAGGTGCTGAACCTGCTCCTGATGCACCGCAAGGTTCGGCTGCGCCGGGAGCCGCACCGGCTGCACCGGTCGACCCGAACGCGCTGCCGGCGGACAAGGAACCGCTGCCGGCTCACGAGCTTCGTGAACGGTTGAACCTGTTCGATGATCCAGCGCCGAAAACGGGTGGCCCCGGTGCTCCGGCCGTGAAGCAGTGATTTCCCTGCCATAGATCTCGCGCGGAAGACAAATGCCCGCATCTAGCGATACGGGCATTTTTTCAGCAGGGTGCACTGTGTGTGAATGCGGACTCTATAAAAATATAAGTTATTTATTGGCTGAAGTGAAATCTATCTTAAAGTTTCCACCTATTAATCCAGGTTTGTCCTCACTATCGTCAGCGCTTTCATAACAAACAAACCGGCCTTCAAAGTTTTTATCGCTAATGTCAGTAATAAATATTTCCCCTCGTTGTGCACTCCACGGCCAATCGTTCGGAAACCCCGCGCTGGGCTCAAATCTAATAACCCCTGGGTGAGATTTTAAATCATGACGGCCTAATCCCCAGGTTGCCGGGATTATAAACACAATGTAGTCGCTATTTTGGGATGAAGCGTTAATGTAGCGATGCTCCGGATTGCTATCGCCATACAAAAAATATGACTCGAATGTGCGTTCTGCGTGTACCAGTCGCATCACTGCAGCTACCTTCCCGTTCATTGGTTGTTTATCGTGCTTCTGATCTGGTTTTTTAATATTCATATATAGGTTCTCGGTGTTGAAGGCGTCAGCCAGGCTGGCTGTGATCAGTCAACCTCAGCTCGTAAAACCTCAGAGAAGAAAGCGCGGTGAATTGTCGGGGTTATCGCTCCATCCGAACTTTTCAAGTGCTCAGCCTCAGGCAATATGGTCAGTGTTTTTTTTGCTTTGATCTACTGTCATATCTGACAGGTTTTTAGAGCTAAGGATAATAAGCAATAGCTTTAGTTTGCTCATTGGCTCTAAGTGATTTTCTTTGATTGAATAAAAGGCTTCGATTTTGCGGCAGTTTCATGACTCAAGTAACTAAAAGGTGAAGGCTCGTTTTGCAGTGCCAAAAAACCATATCTGGCGATATGGTTTTTTAGGTGGGCAACTCAGAAGCCACGAATAATCCTGGACTTGAGATCCGTGTGGAATCGATCAGCGTTAGTCCTGTTAACGCTACGCACCGACTCGCTACCGGTCACCGAATCCAGTGACATCGAGCGCTTGAGCATCGACTCGTTGCGATAGGCATCGATGAAGAACTCGATGTCCCGGTCGCTGGTCAGCTTCGGCCATTTGTCGAGGTACAGCGGCAGCTCTGTCGGGCCGGTCTTGAACGAGCAGATGCGCCGGTTGGTGATGGTCGCTTCGCCGATTTCGAACGGCACCCACCAGGACAGTGCGGTTTTCTCCGACACCACCGCCAGCAGGTGTGTGCATTCGCTGATGTTGCGGGTGATCACCCCGGTGATGTCGTCGGTGGTCTGGGATTCGGCATCCAGTACGTCGAGGTAGGTCTTGATGTTGGCCTGCATCAGGCGCGTGTTGATGTTGATCGCGTGGGCGCGGTCCATGTGGCGGTAGCTGATAAACACTGGCATCAGAAATGTCCCTTGATCGCGAGTTCGCGGTAATAGGCGCCGAGGGCGGTGAGGCGGCAGCCGGTGGAGTGGATGGCGGCGTAGTACATGTGTTCGGCGTCCACCGGTTCGACCAGGCTGTGGCGGTTGCACTTTTGCAGCTGGGCGAAGACCTCGCCCTGTTCCGGGTTGAACTCGGGCTCGGTGGGCTCAAAGCTGGGGGCGAGGGGGTACACCGATTCTGCTTCGGCAAACCATTCGGGGAGTTTGCGCAGGATTTCCTTGGGGATCAGCGGGGACACTTCGCGCAGGGAAATGAACTGCGAGACATTGGTCTTGAACACCGGACGCTGTTCCCAGGCATCAAGGGCATTGTCGACAAACGAATAGAGGCTGCCGGGGGTGATCTTGCCCAGGATGTTCGCGGCTCCGCCGTGCAGGGCCTGGAGCAGTAATCCGGTGAACACGCCGTGCTGCATGCCCTCCATCGCCGGCTCTTCCTTTTTACAGGCGGTCAGAATGGTCATGCCTTCGCCGACCACGCTGCCTTCGCTGCGCAAGGCGCGCAGTTCGCCGGCCGAACCGCTCTGGCAACAATCGAGAATGATCACTTTGTTTTTGATCTTGGTGGCCTTGCTCGCCCAGTTGAGGATGTCGCTGAGGCGAATCCCGTCCTTGGCGCTCTTGTAATCCTGCGGGATCAACATGCCTTCGTCGGTGTCGGTGTCGAAGCTGCCGTGGCCGGCGAAATACAGTAGCGCGACGTTGCAGTCACCGGAAAACAGCTCGCGGATCTGGTCTTCGAGTTTTTCCCTGCTCAGGAAGTCCTCGGCGGAAGTCAGCACGATGTTCTTGAAGTTCGGATCGCCATTGGCGTCGGTTTTCAGCACGGAGGCCATGGCCATGGCGTCATTGCTGCAACCGCTCAGGCGCGACACATGGGTGTAGTCGTTGATGCCTATAAACAGTCCCTTGCGCATGGTTACACCGCCGTATGCTGGCGAATCGCGCTGATGATGCTGTTGGTGTTCCACGCACATTCGGCATGTGCCGCGTCACGTACCACCGTGGAAATGCGCTCGGCACCGAACGGCTTGATCGCAATGATCACCTTGCCCATGCGCTTGGCGATTTCGATTTCCTTGTTGATCCACTTGCTGTAGGTGGAGTACATCCCGGCCATGATCAACACCGCCGAACACGGGCGAATCTTGTTTTCGATGGCCTCCTCAAGTTGTTTGTCGGTTTTCGCGCCGACAATCGGGTTGTCCGGTGGAACCGAAAAATTCTTGTACGTGAAACCAGGCTTGGCGTTGAGCAGGCGCACGAGATTGTCGTGGGCGTCGGAGTAGTTCCACGAGTGGCTGATGAACAGGTGGTAGGTTTGCATAGGTGTCCCTCGGAGTCGCTGGAGTGCGAAGAGGGCTAGAACTTAGGCGAATACAGGGCGGCTACAAGGGGGCGGCGCGGAAAGAGAAATGCCCTACAAGCGAGCGTGCACAGGTCTTACAGAAAGGTCTGATGTTTAAGCGGGGGGAAGATCCAGCCGCCGGCCACCCCGCTGATGGCAGGGTGGTCGACACGTCTGTTTAGTAGCCGTTTTCCGGCAGACTGGCGATGATCGAGCGGTAGCTGTTCATCCGCTGTTGCTGCACGCGGCCGTCTTCAAGGGCCTTGAGCAGGGCGCAACCGGGTTCGCGGTCATGTTTGCAATCACGGAAACGGCAGGTGCCAAGCAGGTCGTTGAACTCGATGAAGCCGGCTTCGACGTCGGCACGGCTGACGTGGCCCAGGCCGAATTCGCGGATACCCGGGGAGTCGATCAACTCACCGCCACCGGGGAAGTGGAACAACCGCGCGGTAGTGGTGGTGTGGGTGCCCTGGCCGGACAGTTCGGACAACGGGCCGACGCGGGTTTCGACATCCGGCAGCAGGCTGTTGACCAGCGACGACTTGCCGACGCCGGACTGGCCGACGAATACGCTGATGCGTCCGTCCAGCTGTGTCTGCAATTGCTCCATGCCGTTGCCGTGGTGCGCCGACACTTCCAGCACCGGATAGCCCAGGGTGCGGTATACGGCGAGCAAGGCATTCAGTGCAGGAGCGTTGTTTTCGTCGATCAGGTCGAATTTGTTCAGCAGCAACAGTGGCTTGATGCCTGCATGCTCGGCCGCCACCAGGTAGCGGTCGATCAGGTTGGCATGGGGCTCGGGCAGCGGTGCAAACACGATGACGATCATGTCGACGTTGGCCGCAACCGGCTTGAGCTGACCGCGGCTGTCCGGGCGACACAGCTCGGTGTTGCGCGGCAGTTGCGCCACGATCACGCCGATACCCTGGTTGCCGGCACGCCAGACCACCTGATCGCCGGTCACCAGCGCTGGCAGGTTGGCGCGCAGGTGGCAACGGAATACCTGGCCGGCCAGTTCGCCGTCGCGGGCCTCGACCTCGACCTGCACACCGAAGTGCGCGATCACCAGGCCGTGCTGTTCCGGGCCCAGATCGCCGCCCTCAAGTGCCTCGACGGCCGAGGACTCGCGTTTGGCGGCGCGGGCAGCGCGTTCGCCCTGAATCTTTTCGATGCGCCAGTTTTGACGACGATTGAGTTGGCGTTTGGCCATGGGTGTTCCGTATCAAGAATGCAGCGATTAGGTAAAACGGCCGCGAGTTTAGCACGCCCGGCCACCGGCCTAGGCTAAACTGCGCAGCATTGCCTAGGAGCCGACACATGCAAAACCCACAGAACCTGATCTGGATCGACCTGGAAATGACCGGTCTGAACCCGGACACCGACGTCATCATCGAAATGGCCACCATCGTCACCGACAGTGACCTGAACACCCTGGCCGAAGGCCCGGTGATCGCCATTCACCACAGCGACGAAATCCTTGCCGGCATGGACGAGTGGAACACCCGTCAGCATGGCGGTTCCGGGCTGACCCAGCGGGTTCGCGACAGCCGCATCAGCATGGCCGAAGCCGAAGCCGAAACCATCGCCTTCCTGGAGAAGTGGGTGCCGAAGGGCAAGTCGCCGATCTGCGGCAACAGCATCTGCCAGGATCGTCGCTTCCTTTATACCCACATGAAATCCCTGGAAAGCTTCTTCCACTACCGCAACCTCGACGTGTCGACCCTCAAAGAGCTGGCTGCGCGCTGGGCACCGGATGTGCGTGACAGCTTCAAGAAGGGCAGCACGCACCTGGCCCTGGACGACATCCGCGAATCGATCGCTGAGCTGCAGCACTACCGCAAGCATTTCATCAAGTTCTGATTCACGGTCGTCCGTTCCGGCCCCATCGCGAGCAAGCTCGCTCCCACAGGTACAACGCCGCCCCTGTGGGAGCGAGCTTGCTCGCGATGGCGTCAGTTCAGTCACCTTAGATGGTTGGAGCGAATCTCAGGCGCCCTCTTTTGGTGCCAGGGTGAACTGAGTAGACTGCGCGCCTTTCTGCAAGGACCGCCACTATGCTGCTGATGCTCTACCTGATCGCCATCACCGCCGAAGCCATGACTGGCGCCCTCTCTGCGGGCCGACGGGGCATGGACTGGTTTGGTGTGGTGCTGATCGCTTGCGTCACGGCGCTGGGTGGCGGGTCGGTGCGCGATGTGCTGCTCGGGCATTACCCTCTGACGTGGGTCAAACACCCGGAATATCTGGTGCTGACCACGGCAGCCGCGATGATCACAGTGTTCACGGCGCGCTGGATGCGGCATTTGCGCTCACTGTTCCTGGTGCTCGACGCCATGGGCCTGGTGGCGTTCACCCTGATCGGCTGCATCACCGCCCTGGAAATGGGCCATGGCATGTTGGTCGCCTCCGTTAGCGGCGTGATCACCGGCGTCTTCGGCGGCATCCTGCGGGACATTTTCTGCAACGATATTCCGCTGATCTTCCGGCGTGAGCTTTATGCCAGCGTTTCGTTCGCCGCGGCGTGGTGCTACATGCTCTGCATCTATCTGCAATTACCCGATGAACAATCGATTCTGATCACCTTGTTCGGCGGTTTTCTGCTGCGCTTGTTGGCGATCCGTTTTCATTGGGAAATGCCCAAGTTCGTCTATAACGACGAAGCCTGACGTTCGGCGTGTTGCCGCAACGCCCACGCGACATGTTCACGTACCAGTTCCGAAGGATGTTCCCGTCGCGCCTTCAGCGCCTCCAGCACCGGGATCGTTGAAGGCGCATTGCCCAGGCCTACCGCCAGGTTGCGCAACCAGTTTTCATAGCCCGTCCGGCGCAGCGGCGAGCCTTCGGTGCTGCTCAGGAATTTCTCTTCATCCCACATGAACAGTTCCGCCAGCCCGGCATTGTCCAGATTGTGCCGCGGCTTGAAGTCGCTTTCACCGGAGGGGCGGGCGAAGCGGTTCCACGGGCAGACAATCTGGCAGTCATCGCAACCGAACACCCGGTTGCCGATCAGTGGCCGCAGGTCTTCAGGGATCGCGCCTTTGAGTTCGATGGTCAGGTAGGAAATGCAGCGTCGGGCATCCAGCACATAGGGGCCGACGAAGGCGTTGGTCGGGCAGATGTCGAGGCAGGCACTGCACCGCCCACAGTGTTCGGTGGCATGGGGCGGGTCGACCGGCAGCGGCAGGTCGACGAACAGTTCGGCGAGAAAAAAGTAACTGCCGGCCTTGCGGTTCAAGACCAGGGTATTTTTGCCGATCCATCCAAGCCCCGCCTGTTCGGCGATGGCTTTTTCCAGCACCGGGGCACTGTCGACGAAGGCGCGGTAGCCAAACGGGCCGATCTGCGCCTGAATTTTTTCCGCCAGTTGTTGCACGCGTTTGCGGATCAGCTTGTGGTAATCGCGACCCAGGGCATAACGCGAGACGTAGGCTTTTTCCGGTTGGGCGAGCATTTTTGCCATCTGCGTGTCGCCGGACAGGTAGTCCATGCGCAGGGACACCACGCGCAAAGTGCCCGGCACCAGCTCTTCGGGGTGCGAGCGTTTGCTGCCGTGGGCGCCCATGTAATCCATTTCGCCGTGGTAGCCGGCTTCGAGCCAGCGCTCCAGGTGCTGCTCATGCTCGGCCAGGTCGAGGCCGCTGATGCCGACTTGCTGAAAGCCCAGCTCGCGGCCCCAGTCCTTGATGGATTGGGCGAGGGCGGGCAGATCTGTGGTAATAGCGGGCATGAGACGAGAGAAACCGGGGCTGAGATGCGTATAATTCTGCCAGACATCGGAGCCCGAAGACGCATGCCGCACACTAAAGATGAATTACCCGACGTGCTGTATAGCGCCGCCCAGGTGCGAGCACTCGACGCGAGCCTGATCGCCGCCGGCACGGCGGGCTTCGAATTGATGCAGCGCGCGGCGCGGGCGACGTGGCGGGCGCTGGTGCGGCAATGGCCGACGGCAAACGAGCTGAGCGTGCTTGTCGGACATGGCAACAACGCAGGCGACGGGTACCTGGTGGCCGTACTGGCCCAGCGTGCCGGTTGGTCGGTGCGGGTGCTGGCGGTGGGCGATCCGCAGCGCTTGCAGGGTGATGCGGCGTCGGCCCATGCCGAGGCGGTGTCTGAACAGGTGCTCATCGAGCCCTGGACGGCACAATCCGGATTGCGCGGCATTGTGCTGGATGCTTTGCTTGGCACCGGTCTGAGCGGTGACGTGCGTGATCCCTATGTCAGCGCCATCGCCGCGATCAATGCCAGCGGACTGCCGGTTGCGGCGGTGGATATTCCGTCAGGGTTGTGCGCGGATACGGGGCGCATCCTTGGTCATGCAGTGCATGCCGACCTGACGGTCACGTTCATTGGCTTGAAGGTGGGGTTGTTCACCGGTGATGCCGCGGATGTGACGGGTGAGTTGGTGTTCAACGATCTGCAGGCAGATCCGCAGTTGCTGGACGGTACTGCGTTCACGGCTCGGCGCTTGTGTATCGCTAACCTGCCTCGTCTGGTGTCCCGGGCTCCGGCATCCCACAAAGGCAAGTTCGGCCATGTGCTGCTCATTGGCGGTGATCGCGGTTACGGTGGGGCAATTTTGCTGAGTGCACAAAGTGCTCTGCGCAGCGGCGCGGGCATGGTTTCGCTGTCCACCCGTCCGGAACACGTTTCGCCAGCGCTTTCTCGAATTCCGGAAGCCATGGTGCTGGGCACGTCGTCGGCCAATCAACTGATGGGGTTGCTTGAGAAGGTATCGGTGTTGGTGGTCGGGCCGGGCCTGGGTCAGGCAGGGTGGGGGCGCAGCCTGCTGTCGGCTACGGCCAATGCGCCTTTGCCGCAAGTCTGGGATGCCGATGCCTTGAATCTGTTGGCGGGTGGACAGGTCGATCTGCCCAGGGGGTGTGTGATCACCCCGCATCCAGGAGAGGCTGCGCGACTGCTTGGGGTGAGCACTGCCGACGTTCAGTCTGACCGTCCCGCCGCAGCCCATGCATTGAGTAAAAAATATACAGCTGTCGTCGTCCTGAAAGGTGCCGGTAGCCTGATCGCCCATCCCGATGGACGTCTGGCGCTGTGTCATCAGGGGCACCCGGCCATGGCCACCGCCGGTTTGGGCGACGTGCTGGCCGGTTTGCTCGGTGCATTGCTGGCCCAGGGCATGGAGCCGTTCGACGCGGCCTGCCTGGCGGTCTGGCTGCACGCCAATGCCGGCGAGCGACAAGGAAAATTGGGCCGTGGGCTGGCGGCCAGTGATCTGATCCCAGCCATTCGTCAGTTGTTGGAGGAGCAAGCACCGTGTCTGAAGTAACCCTGTACCTGGCCGATGAACAGGCCATGAGCGACTTTGGCGCACGCATTGCCCGAATCACCCAAGGCCATGGCCTGATCTTCCTTGAGGGCAACCTGGGGATGGGCAAAACCACGTTGTCCCGAGGCATCATTCGCGGTCTGGGGCATGTCGGGGCAGTCAAAAGCCCGACCTTCACCCTGGTCGAACCCTACGAGATCGGCGACATTCGCGCCTTCCATTTTGATTTGTACCGTCTGGTCGATCCGGAAGAGCTAGAGTTCCTCGGTATCCGTGACTACTTCGAAGACGATGCCCTGTGTCTGATCGAATGGCCCGATAAAGGTGCAGGCTTTTTGCCAAAGCCTGACCTGACCATTACCATTAGCCCGCAAGACAGCGGGCGTTCGCTGAAAATTTTATCCCAGGGCTCGCGTGGCGAGGCCTGGTGTGCCGCTTTGGCATTGGAATCCAAATAGATGATGGGGTTAGGTATGCGCTTTCGCGCGTTGGTGGCTGCCGTAGGGGTGTTGTTCTTGGCGGTGACCGTCGACGCTGTGGCCGATTCGAAGGTCAACAGTGTTCGTCTGTGGCGGGCACCGGACAACACGCGACTGGTGTTTGACCTGACCGGCCCGGTGCAACACAGCGTCTTTACCCTGACGGCTCCGGACCGCCTGGTCATCGACATCAATGGCGCGACCCTCGGTGCGCCGCTCAACGTCAACACCTCGAACACCCCGATTACCGCCATGCGCTCGGCCCAGCGCACGCCGACGGACCTGCGGGTGGTCATCGACCTGAAAAAGGCCGTGACGCCGAAAAGCTTCTCCCTGGCGCCGAACGCTCAGTACGGTAACCGATTGGTGGTCGACCTGTTCGATAACGCCGCCGACGCCGCGCCACCGCCTGCGCCGACACCGTCGGTCGCCACGGTGCCTGCCGTGCCGGTCACGCCTGCGGAACCGGCGATCAAGCTGCCACCGGCTCCGGCCGGCAAACGCGACATCATTGTGGTGATCGACGCCGGTCACGGTGGCGAAGATCCGGGGGCTTCCGGCTCCCGAGGCCAGCGCGAGAAAGACGTGGTGCTGCAGATTGCCCGCGAAACCCAACGCCAGGTCAACGGCATGAAAGGCTTCCGTGCCGAACTGACCCGTACCGGTGACTACTTCATTCCGTTGCGCGGCCGTACCGAAATCGCCCGCAAGAAAGGCGCCGACCTGTTCGTCTCGATCCACGCCGACGCCGCGCCTTCTGCCGCCGCTTTCGGTGCCTCGGTATTTGCCCTGTCCGATCGCGGCGCGACTTCCGAGACCGCCCGTTGGCTGGCCGACAGCGAAAACCGTTCCGACCTGATCGGCGGTGCTGGCAATGTCAGCCTCGATGACAAAGACCGCATGCTCGCCGGCGTGCTGCTCGACTTGTCGATGACGGCATCCCTGACCTCCAGCCTGAACGTTGGCCAGAAAGTCTTGAGCAACATCGGTCGGGTCACGCCACTGCACAAGCAGCGGGTTGAACAGGCCGGGTTCATGGTACTGAAGTCGCCGGATATTCCGTCGATCCTGGTGGAAACCGGGTTCATCTCCAACGCCAACGAAGCCTCGAAGCTTGCCGCGTCAAGCCATCAACAGGCGCTGGCGCGTTCGATCAGCAGCGGCGTGCGCCAGTTCTTCCAGCAGAACCCGCCGCCAGGCACTTACATTGCCTGGCTGCGTGATTCCGGAAAAATCGCCCAAGGTCCACGTGACCATCGGGTAAACCCTGGCGAGACGTTGGCGATGATCGCCGTTCGTTATCAGGTTGCGCCGGCCACCCTGCGCAGCGCCAACAACCTGTCGAGCGATGAACTCAAGGTTGGTCAACACTTGACCATTCCGGGCACTGAACTGGCGGCCAAAGAATGAATCAGGTCGTGAACAGCAGCGCTCGCATCGAGCTGCTCAGCCCGCGGCTGGCGAACCAGATTGCCGCGGGTGAGGTGGTCGAGCGCCCGGCTTCGGTGATCAAGGAACTGCTGGAAAACAGCCTCGACTCCGGCGCCAAACGCATCGACGTCGATGTGGAGCAGGGCGGCGTCAAGCTGCTGCGGGTGCGCGACGATGGCAGTGGCATTTCCGCCGATGACCTGCCGTTGGCCCTGGCCCGTCACGCCACCAGCAAGATCCGCAACCTGGAAGACCTCGAACAGGTCATGAGCCTGGGGTTTCGCGGCGAGGCCCTGGCGTCGATCAGCTCCGTCGCGCGCTTGACCTTGACCTCCCGCACCCGCGACGCCGATCAGGCGTGGCAGGTCGAGACCGAGGGCCGTGACATGGCGCCCCGTGTGCAACCTGCGGCCCACCCGGTGGGCACTTCGGTTGAAGTGCGCGACCTGTTCTTCAACACGCCGGCGCGGCGCAAGTTTCTCAAGACTGAAAAAACCGAATTCGATCACCTGCAAGAAGTGATCAGGCGCTTGGCCCTGGCGCGCTTCGATGTGGCGTTCCATCTGCGCCATAACGGCAAGACCATCCTCAGCCTGCACGAGGCCCATGATGATGCGGCCCGTGCCCGGCGCGTGGCGGCGATCTGCGGGCCGGGTTTCCTGGAGCAGGCGCTGCCGATCGAAATCGAGCGCAACGGCCTGCATCTATGGGGCTGGGTCGGCCTGCCGACCTTCAACCGCAGCCAGGCCGACTTGCAGTATTTCTTCGTCAATGGCCGTGCCGTGCGCGACAAACTGGTGGCCCACGCGGTACGCCAGGCCTATCGCGACGTGCTGTTCAATGGTCGGCACCCGACCTTCGTGCTGTTTTTCGAAGTCGATCCGACTGGTGTCGACGTCAACGTGCACCCGACCAAGCACGAAGTGCGCTTCCGTGAAGGGCGCATGGTTCACGACTTTCTCTACGGCACCTTGCATCGCGCCTTGGGCGATGTGCGCCCCGACGATCAACTGGCGGCGCCGGTTGCCACGGCCATCGTCCGGCCTACCGGCCTCGAAGCCGGTGAATTCGGACCCCAGGGCGAAATGCGCCTGGCCGCCAATGCGCTGCTGGAACAGCCTCAGGCTCAGCCGTCGTTCAATACGCCGGCGGGTTCGGGGGCAGGCGCGGGTTATCAATATCAATACACGCCGCGACCGCAGTCCGGTGCACCTGTCGCCGAAGCGCAGGCCGCCTATCGCGAGTTTTTTGCACCGCTGCCCGAGGCCAATGCCGTCGCGCTGCCGGCCGGGCAGGACGACATCCCGCCGCTCGGTTATGCGCTGGCACAACTCAAGGGCATCTACATTCTTTCGGAAAACGCTCAGGGCCTGGTGCTGGTGGACATGCACGCCGCCCACGAGCGGATCATGTATGAGCGTCTGAAGGTGGCGATGGCCAGTGAGGGCCTGAGCGGCCAGCCGTTGCTGGTGCCGGAGTCTCTGGCCGTCAGTCAGCGTGAAGCCGATTGCGCCGAGGAGCATGTCGCCTGGTTCCAGCGCCTGGGTTTTGAATTGCAGCGTCTGGGCCCGGAAACCCTGGCGATACGGCAGATTCCGGCACTGCTCAAGCAGGCCGAAGCCAACCGGCTGGTCGCTGACGTCCTGGCTGATCTGATGGAGTTCGGCACCAGCGACCGCATTCAGGCGCACCTGAACGAATTGCTCGGGACCATGGCCTGCCACGGCGCGGTTCGTGCGAATCGGCGGTTGGCCCTGCCGGAAATGAACGGTCTGCTGCGTGACATGGAAAACACCGAGCGCAGTGGTCAATGCAACCATGGCCGACCGACCTGGACCCAACTGGGCCTGGACGATCTGGACAAACTGTTCTTGCGCGGTCGTTGATGAGCCAGTTCCCACCTGCGATTTTCCTGATGGGCCCGACCGCCGCCGGCAAGACCGACCTGGCCATCGAGCTCACCAAGGTCCTGCCTTGCGAGTTGATCAGTGTCGATTCGGCGCTGGTGTACCGTGGCATGGACATTGGCACCGCCAAGCCTTCCAAAGAGCTGCTGGCGCAATATCCGCATCGTCTGATCGATATTCTCGACCCGGCCGAGAGCTATTCGGCTGCGGATTTCCGCCGTGACGCCCTGGAAGCCATGGCCGATATCACCGCACGCGGAAAAATTCCGCTGCTGGTGGGCGGCACCATGCTCTATTACAAGGCTTTGGTTGAAGGTCTGGCAGATATGCCGGCCGCCGATCCCGAGGTCCGTGCGCAAATCGAAGAAGAGGCTGCGCGCCTTGGCTGGCAAGCCTTGCACGAACAATTGGCGGTGATCGATCCGGAGTCCGCGGCTCGAATACATCCGAACGATCCCCAGCGATTGAGTCGAGCACTGGAAGTTTATCGTGTCAGCGGTCAAAGCATGACCGCCCTGCGTTTGCAACAATCTGCGCAAAGTACTGAAGCAGCCGCTTCGGGACTGCAACAATTGCCCTATACTGTCGCGAACTTGGCCATTGCTCCGGCAAATCGCCAGGTACTGCACGAGCGAATTAAACAAAGATTCACTTTAATGTTGGAACAGGGATTCATTGACGAGGTCGTAGCCCTGCGTAATAGAGGAGACCTGCATACCGGGTTGCCGTCTATACGTGCAGTAGGCTATCGCCAAGTCTGGGACTACCTGGATGGCAAGCTGACGTCAGCCGAGATGCAGGAGCGTGGGATCATTGCCACGCGCCAATTGGCGAAACGCCAGTTCACCTGGCTGCGCAGTTGGACTGATCTGCATTGGCTGGACAGTCTGGATTGCGACAATCTGCCGCGCGCCTTGAAATACCTTGGGACCATCTCCATATTGAGCTGAGTCCTTGCAATTGCCGTCTATCCTTGGGGGTGTGACGGCCAAAGCCATCTGATTACCTATTTTTTATATTGAATCCTTAAAGGAGTGCGGCACATGTCAAAAGGGCATTCGCTACAAGACCCTTACTTGAATACTTTACGTAAAGAGAAAGTTGGGGTGTCCATCTACCTGGTCAACGGTATCAAGCTGCAAGGCACGATCGAGTCTTTCGACCAGTTCGTTATCCTGCTGAAAAACACCGTCAGCCAGATGGTCTACAAACACGCCATCTCTACAGTGGTGCCGGTTCGTCCAATTCGTCTGCCTAGCGCAACCGAATCCGATGCAGGTGATGCTGAGCCAGGTAACGCCTGATAGGAGTCTCCTTTGTTCTTTGAGCGCCACGGTGGTGGTGAACGAGCCATTCTCGTTCACTTGGATGGTCAGGACCCTGAGGCGCGCGAAGATCCGCAGGAGTTTCAGGAGTTGGCAATTTCGGCTGGCGCCGAGACCGTCGCGTTTTTCAACGTGCCGCGTCATCGGCCAACCGCCAAAACCCTGATCAGCAGCGGCAAGGTCGAAGAGTTGCGCGACCTGGTCCAGGCCGAACAGGTCGATCTGGTGATTTTCAATCACATCCTCACGCCCAGTCAGGAACGTAACCTCGAACGTATTTTCGAGTGTCGCGTGATCGACCGCACGGGTTTGATTCTCGATATTTTCGCCCAACGCGCCCGCACCCATGAAGGCAAGCTCCAGGTCGAACTGGCCCAGCTTGAGCACATGAGTACGCGGCTGGTTCGCGGCTGGACTCACCTTGAACGGCAGAAAGGCGGTATCGGCCTGCGCGGTCCGGGTGAAACCCAGCTGGAAACCGACCGGCGCCTGTTGCGGGTTCGCCTGCGGCAGATCAAGGGGCGCCTGGAAAAGGTCCGCAGCCAGCGTGAGCAATCGCGCCGTGGCCGAAAACGGGCTGACATTCCGACGGTTTCGCTGGTGGGTTATACCAACGCCGGCAAATCGACGCTGTTCAACTCGGTGACCGACTCCGACGTCTTTGCGGCTGACCAGTTGTTCGCCACCCTCGACCCGACCTTG
Source organism: Pseudomonas sp. GW821-FHT12A04 (assembly GCF_058807755.1). Taxonomy (NCBI): domain Bacteria; kingdom Pseudomonadati; phylum Pseudomonadota; class Gammaproteobacteria; order Pseudomonadales; family Pseudomonadaceae; genus Pseudomonas; species Pseudomonas sp. GW821-FHT12A04. Next base: position 189,758 of record NZ_JBXAQZ010000001.1, on the reverse strand, counting down.
CGCCGGCTCGAGCTTGATGACCTCGGTCCGATCGTGCTGGCTGACACCGTGGGCTTCATTCGTCACTTGCCGCACAAGCTGGTCGAGGCATTTCGGGCTACGCTCGAAGAGTCGAGCAACTCCGACCTGTTGCTGCACGTGATCGACTCCCATGAGCCTGAGCGCATGGCCCAGATTGAACAGGTCATGGTGGTTCTTGGAGAGATCGGGGCTCAAGACTTGCCGATCCTGGAGGTCTATAACAAACTCGATTTGCTCGAGGGCGTGGAGCCGCAGATCCAGCGCGATGCCGATGGCAAACCGCAGCGGGTCTGGCTTTCGGCGAAAGATGGCACAGGTCTTGATCTGCTCAAGCAGGCCGTGGCCGAGTTGCTTGGCGATGAATTGTTTGTTGGCACCTTGCGCTTGCCGAACCGATTTGCTCGACTGCGTGCGCAGTTTTTCGAACTCGGTGCGGTACAAAAGGAAGAACACGATGACGAAGGCATCAGCTTGCTGGCCGTTCGTTTGCCACGGGCCGAATTGAATCGGCTGGTGAGTCGCGAAGGTTTGCAACCGATGGAGTTCATCGAGCAACACACTTTGCAATAAAAGCCTGAGAAAGCGGTTGTGCCGTGGTGACAGGCATTCTGTAGCATTGGTCGGCGCGCCGTGGGTGCGTCTTTGCTTTATCAGATGGAGAGCGCTATGGCTTGGAATGAGCCGGGTGGCAACTCGAATAATCAGGATCCTTGGGGTGGCAAGCGTCGTAACAACGGCGACCGCAAGGGGCCACCGGATCTCGACGAGGCCTTCCGAAAGCTGCAGGAAAGCCTGAACGGTTTGTTCGGTGGTGGTAAGAAACGTGGTGGCGACGACGGCGGTGGTCCGGGCAAGAGTGGCGGCTTTGGCGGCCTGCTCGGCATCGGTCTGGTCGTGTTGGCGGCCGTTTGGCTGTACAGCGCGGTCTATGTCGTCGACGAGCAGGAGCAAGCTGTGGTGCTGCGCTTCGGCAAGTACTACGAAACCGTGGGTCCGGGCCTGAACATCTACTTCCCGCCGATCGACAAGAAGTACATGGAGAACGTCACGCGTGAGCGTGCCTACACCAAGCAGGGCCAGATGCTGACCGAAGACGAGAACATCGTCGAAGTGCCGCTGACCGTGCAGTACAAGATCAGCAACCTGCAGGATTTCGTGCTGAGCGTCGATCAGCCGGAAATCAGCCTGCAGCACGCGACCGACAGCGCCTTGCGCCATGTGGTGGGTTCCACCGCGATGGACCAGGTGCTGACCGAAGGTCGTGAGTTGATGGCCAGCGAGATCAAGGAGCGTCTGCAACGCTTCATGGACACCTATCGCACCGGTATCACCGTCACCCAGGTCAACGTTCAGAGCGCAGCGGCACCGCGTGAAGTCCAGGAAGCCTTCGATGACGTGATCCGTGCCCGGGAAGACGAGCAGCGTTCGCGCAACCAGGCCGAAACCTATGCCAACGGCGTCGTGCCGGAAGCTCGTGGTCAGGCCCAGCGCATCCTTGAGGATGCCAATGGTTACCGTGACGAGACCGTCTCGCGCGCCAAGGGTGAGGCCGATCGCTTCACCAAGCTGGTCGCCGAGTACCGCAAGGCCCCTGAAGTCACCCGCCAGCGTCTGTATCTGGACACCATGCAGGAAGTCTTCACCAACACCAGCAAGGTTCTCGTGACCGGCAACAAGAACGGCCAGAACAACCTGTTGTACCTGCCTCTGGACAAGATGGTCGAAAGTGGTCGCAGCACCAGCACCCAGGTGAGCAGTGCGGCAGCCACCAGCAATGAAGCGAATGCGCGTGCGGCAGCTGATCTGCAGCAACAGCCAGCACGTACCAGGGAGAGTCGCTGATGAGCAATAAATCGCTGATCGCCCTTATTGTCGGCGTCGTCGTGGCGATCGCTGCCTGGAACTGCTTCTACATCGTGGCTCAGACCGAGCGTGCGGTGTTGCTGCAGTTCGGTCGCGTGGTCCAGACCGATGTTCAGCCAGGCCTGCATGTGAAAGTGCCCTACGTTAACCAGGTGCGTAAATTTGACGCACGCCTGATGACGCTGGATGCACCGACACAACGCTTCCTGACGCTGGAAAAGAAAGCCGTGATGGTCGATGCCTTCGCCAAGTGGCGCGTGAAGGACGCGGAGCGTTACTACACCGCGACTTCCGGCCTCAAGCAGATCGCCGACGAGCGTTTGTCCCGTCGTCTGGAGTCGGGCCTGCGTGACCAGTTCGGTAAGCGCACCCTGCACGAAGTGGTGTCGGGTGAGCGTGATGCGCTGATGGCGGATATCACGGCATCGCTGAACAAGATGGCCGAGAAAGAGCTGGGCATCGAAGTGGTCGATGTTCGGGTCAAGACCATCGACCTGCCGAAAGAAGTGAACCGCAGTGTGTTCGAGCGTATGAGCACCGAGCGTGAGCGTGAAGCTCGCGAGCACCGCGCCAAGGGTAACGAACTGGCCGAAGGCATCCGTGCCGACGCCGATCGTCAACGCCGCGTGCTGCTGGCTGAAGCCTATCGTGAATCCGAAGAGGTTCGCGGTGACGGCGATGCCCAGGCTGCTGCGATCTACTCCAAGGCCTACGGTCAGGATCAGGAGTTCTACGCGTTCTACCGTAGTCTGCGCGCCTACCGTGAAAGCTTCGCGAACAAATCCGACGTCATGGTCCTCGACCCAAGCAGCGACTTCTTCCATTACCTGGAAAAAGCCAAGCCTTGATACGGCGTTGACCTGAATTATCCCCCGCCGGGCGGCTAAAACCTCTGGCGGGGTGATCCTTTGGGAAAACGTGTGTATGATGCGGCAGCCGGGAAATTCCCGGCTTTTTTGCGTCTGCATGTTTGATTGCTGTGTTCAAGCAGATGCCGGGCCGATTGGCTCGACAGTTTTTCGAGGAAAGTGGTTGGCGAAGCCGGTAGAAGGGCTTTTCGCTCCGTCGCTCATGCGCGTGGTTTGTGCGCAAGCCGACCATTTTCTGCTTCACTCAAGGCTCGCCGACAGGCTGGTCGCCCGGAGATAGGGGAAGGCGTAATGGCAACGGTAGACCGCTGGCTTCTGCCAGATGGCATCGAAGAAGTACTGCCACCGGAAGCTGCGCGTATTGAAGTCGCGCGTCGTCAGGTGTTGGATCTGTTCCAGAGCTGGGGTTACGAGTTTGTCGTGACTCCCCATATCGAGTACCTGGAATCCCTGCTGACCGGCGCGGGCCAGGACCTGGATCTGCGCACCTTCAAGGTCATCGACCCGCAATCGGGCCGTCAGATGGGTTTCCGCGCCGATATCACGCCGCAAGTGGCGCGCATCGATGCGCATACCCTGCGTCGTGAAGGCCCAAGCCGCCTGTGCTATGCCGGTAGTGTCCTGCACGCTCAGCCTCGCGCCCTGTCGTCCTCGCGCAGCCCGATTCAACTGGGTGCCGAGTTGTACGGCGACGGCAGTCCGAGCAGCGACGTCGAAGTCATCAGCCTGATGCTGGCCATGCTGCAACTGGCCGATGTGCCGGATGTGCACATGGACCTCGGTCATGTTGGCATCTATCGCGGCCTGGCCCGTGCGGCCGGTTTGTCCGGTGAAGTCGAGCAGCAGTTGTTCGATGCCTTGCAACGTAAGGCCATCGACGAGGTCATTACCTTGACCGAAGGCTTGCCTGCCGATCTGTCGGGCATGCTGCGGGCGTTGGTCGACCTGTGTGGCGGTCGTGAAGTGCTGGCTGCGGCCCGCGAGCGTCTGGCCAAGGCGCCGGCCCCTGTTCTGGCAGCGCTGGACGATTTGCTGGCGATTGCCGAGCGGCTGTCCGTGCGTTTCCCTGAGCTGCCGCTGTATTTCGACCTGGGCGAGCTGCGTGGCTACCACTACCACACCGGTGTGGTGTTCGCTGTGTTCGTACCGGGTGTTGGCCAGTCCATTGCCCAGGGCGGTCGTTACGACGACATCGGCGCCGACTTCGGTCGCGCCCGTCCGGCGACCGGCTTCTCCACCGATTTGAAAACCCTGGTGACCCTGGGGCGTGCTGAGATCGAGCTACCGTCTGGCGGTATCTGGATGCCTGACAGTACGGATGCGGCACTCTGGCAGCAGGTTTGCCAGTTGCGCAGTGAGGGTCAGCGTGTCGTTCAGGCTTTGCCTGGACAACCTTTGGCCGCCGCCCGTGAAGCGGACTGCGACCGGCAATTGATTCAGCAGAACGGGCTTTGGCAAGTATCGCCACTGGCTTCTTGAGTTTTCCTGCCGGCTGCCGCCGGCACCAAGTTTGCGCGAATGAGGACAAGTGTTATGGGTAAGAATGTCGTAGTCCTGGGCACCCAATGGGGTGATGAGGGCAAAGGCAAGATCGTTGATCTGCTGACCGAACATGCTGCCGCCGTAGTGCGCTACCAGGGTGGCCACAACGCTGGCCACACCCTGGTGATCGACGGTGAGAAGACCGTCTTGCACCTGATTCCGTCGGGCGTGCTGCGCGAAGGCGTGCAGTGCCTGATCGGCAACGGCGTGGTGGTTGCACCCGACGCTCTGCTGCGGGAAATCACCAAGCTGGAAGAGAAGGGCGTACCGGTGCGCGAGCGCCTGCGTATCAGCCCATCCTGCCCGCTGATCCTGTCCTTCCACGTAGCGCTGGACCAGGCCCGTGAAAAGGCCCGTGGCGAGCTGAAGATCGGTACTACCGGTCGTGGCATCGGCCCGGCATACGAAGACAAGGTTGCACGTCGTGGCCTGCGTGTTGGCGACCTGCTCAACATGCCGCGCTTTGAAGACAAGTTGCGTGAACTGGTGGATTACCACAACTTCATGCTGGTTGGTTACTACAAAGAGCCAGCCATCGACTTCGACAAGACCCTGGCCGAGTGCAAAGACTACGCTGAGCTGCTCAAGCCGCTGATGCTGGACGTGACTGCCGAGCTGCACGACCTGCGTCGTGCTGGCAAAGACATCATGTTTGAAGGTGCTCAAGGTTCGTTGCTGGACATCGACCACGGTACCTACCCGTACGTGACCAGTTCCAACACCACCGCTGGCGGCGTTGCTACCGGTTCGGGTGTCGGCCCTATGTTCCTGGACTACATCCTGGGCATCACCAAGGCTTACACCACCCGTGTAGGCTCGGGTCCATTCCCGACGGAGCTGTTCGACGAAGTCGGTGCGCACCTGGCTAAACAAGGTCACGAGTTCGGCGCGACTACCGGCCGTGCCCGTCGTTGTGGCTGGTTCGACGCCGTTATCCTGCGTCGCGCTATCGATGTGAACAGCATCTCGGGCATCTGCCTGACCAAGCTGGACGTACTCGACGGTCTGGAAACCATCAACATCTGCGTCGGCTACAAAGATGCAGAAGGCAAGGCCGTTGCCCCGACTGATGCTGACAGCTATGTAGGCCTGCAGCCTGTGTACGAAGAAGTGCCGGGCTGGACCGAATCGACCGTGGGTGCCAAAACCCTGGAAGAGCTGCCAGCTAACGCCCGTGCTTACATCAAGCGCGTCGAAGAGCTGATCGGCGCGCCGATCGACATTATTTCGACGGGCCCGGACCGCAACGAAACCATCGTCCTGCGCCATCCGTTTGCTTGATAAGTCGTTGATGTAAAACACAAAGGCCCCTTCATTGGGGCCTTTGTCGTTTATGCCTGCTGGACGGCATGACCTTTGCTATTAGCTTTGCCTAAAACGTCACTTTTGGCGTGCCATCAATTTAATGGCGCTTTTGCAGAGGGATATCAAGTGTCGGCCGTTCTCTCATTGTTACAGAGCCGTTTGTTGCGGCCCGTGTTCGTTACCCTTGGTATCGCCCTTTTGGTGCAGGTGCTGGTAGCTGTCGCTCTGACCCGGAGCACGGTGACCGCGCTGGAAGCCGATCTGGGCCTGCGCCTGGGCGCGGACAGTCAAAAGCTTTCCGCTGAGCTTGAGCAGGCGGGACGCGAAGTCACGTCGAGCCTCGACAGTCTCTCTACCAGTACGCGTCAGCGCCTGACCGCCGGTTTGTCCTCGCGTCTTGAGCAGGAGCAGGCGCAATTGCGTTCGACCCTGGAAAAGGACCTGAAGGACTCCGCCAGCGACATGGCGCAGCTTCTGGCTTCCGTCGCGCCTCGCGCCATGTGGGACAACGACATTCCGACACTTTCCGAGTTCGCCCGCCGGGCCCAGCGCAATCCCAATGTGCTGTTCGTGGTGTATGACGACGCCACCGGCCAGCACCTGACGCGCTACCTCAATCGGGAAAATCCGATCAACAAGGCGCTGTTGGAAAAAGGCCAGGGCGAGCGTGCGCTGGACAAGGTGCTGGATGCGGCGAAGAACGATCCTTCGGTGTTCTACATCGAGGCTCCGATCAATCCTAACGGCGTAGAAATCGGCAAGGTCCTGATGGGGGTCTCGACGGCTTCCGTGGAGACTGATCTGGCGGCCCTCGACAAGCGCTTCTCGGCGTTGATCGCCAGCAGCGATCAACTGGTGGGCGACAGCCTCAAGGGTGCGGCTGCTGACAGCGCAACGGCCATGCGCTCGCGTCTGCAGTCGGCGCAGTCCACGGCGGCGGAAATGAAGGCCAATACCACCAGCACCGTGCAGGAGGCTGCTACGACATTGCGCTGGCGCATCGGCGTGTGTCTGGCGGTGGTGGGCTTCGGTGTCCTGCTGTTGTTGGCGGTGGTGCTCGGTCGCCGAGTGGTCAATCGCCTGAAAATGCTGATCGTTGCCATGGATGACCTGGCGGCGGGCGAGGGTGATCTGACCAAGCGTGTGCAGATCAACAGCAAGGATGAAATCGGCGACATGGCCTCGGCGGTCAATCGCTTTGTGGATAAGTTGCAGCCGATCGTGCGTGAGGCGGGGGATGTCGCCCAGCGTACCGGCGTGGAGATCGGCGCCATGACCTTGCGCAACGCCGGTGCGGACGCGGCGGCTGGCATGCAGCGCGACGAGGTGGCGGAAAGTTTGCGCGCCTTGTCGCAAATGGCTGATGAGGCGCAGTCGGAAAGCCATGCCATGCAGGCGGCGCTGAAGCAGGTGGTGGACATTCGTCAGGCCACCGATGAAAACACCCGGACCTCGGCGAAAGTCGGCAGCCTGATCGAGGAGCTGGCGGGTCAGGTCAACACTGGCGCGCAAGTGATCGAGCGCCTGGCGCAGCAAAGTGAGCAAATTGAGGTGGTGCTGACGGTGATTCACGGCATCGCCGAGCAGACCAACCTGCTGGCGCTGAACGCGGCGATTGAGGCGGCGCGTGCCGGCGAGACCGGACGCGGGTTTGCCGTGGTGGCCGATGAGGTGCGGGCGCTGGCGAGCAAGACGCAAAGCTCCACCGGCGATATTCAGGCGCACATCGTGGCCTTGCAGCAAGGTGCGCGTGAGGCGGTGGCGGCGATTGGTCAGGCCGGGCGCCAGGCCAGTGAGGGTTTACTGGTGCTGCGTGACAGTGCACGGTTGCAGCAGTCGGTGCAGGCATCTGTCGAGCAGGTCCATGCGGCGATCGGTTTGGCTACCCAGGCTGCAGCGCATCAGGCGCAGGGCGCGCAGGCAGTGCGGGGGCGGGTGCAGACCATTCATGCCCAGGCCGAGAAAGCGGCGCAAGCTGTCGTGGAGACTACGGCGAGCGGCAAGGTGCTCGATGGTCTGGCGGCGCAGTTGAAGGCGAGCCTGGGGCAGTTCAGGGCTTAATACTGTTTCAGGGATGGCCTCATCGCGAGCAAGCTCGCTCCCACATTTGATCCGGGGTGTTCACAAACTTTGTGTCCACCATCGAAACCTGTGGGAGCGAGCTTGCTCGCGATGACGGTCTTAGCGACTCAGATACATCCGGGTCGTCAGCAAATAGACCGGCAACCCTGACACCAATATCAACAACGCCGCATAAGGCGCCGCCGCCGCAAACTCCACATTCGCGGTATGCGCCCAGACTTCCGTCGCCAGTGTATTGAGCCCGGTGGGGCTCAGCAGCAAGGTCGCCGTCAGCTCCTTCATCGCATCCAGGAACACCAGGGCAAAAGCCGCCCCCAGCGCCGGGAAAATAATCGGCAGTGTCACTCGGCAGAAGGCACTGAATGACGAGGCTCCCAGCGTGCGCGCCGCCTCCTCAAGCTGCGGTGCCGCCTTGTTCAGGGCGGTGCGGATCGGCGCCTGGGCCAGCGGCAGAAACAGCAGGGCATAGGCGATCAGCAGCAATGTCGAAGTCTGGTAAAGCATCGGCACGTAGTGCAGGGCGAAATACACCAGGGTCAGGGCAATGACCAGCCCCGGCAGCGCATGCAGCAGATAGGGCAGGCGCTCGGCCCAGATCGCCAGTTGGCCTTTGTAGCGCACGACCAGCAGGCCGACCGGCACCGCCAGCACCAGGCACAGAGCAGCGCCACCCAGCGACAGAGCGAGGGACGACAGCAATGCTTCGCCGATTGCCGCTACGGGAAAGGCTGCCGATGTTCCTACCGCCAACCAGTAGACCAGCATCCCCAGCGGAATCCCGCTGCCAATGATTGCCAGCAACAGGCAATAAAGCTGTCCCGCCACAGCCCAGGGTCCCAGTTGAACCTGTTCCGCGCGTCGCGCCGCACCCTGTCCGGTGCGCACGTGTCGACCCTTGCCGCGCACACGCAGCTCCAGCCACAGCAGCGCCAGGCACAACATCAGCAGTACGGCGGAGAGCATCGCCGCGTTGGCATTGCTGAACTCCAGCTCGAACTGCTGATAGATCGCCGTGGTGAAGGTTTGCAGGCCGATGATCGACAAGGCGCCGAACTCCACCAGCATGTGCAGGGCAATCAGCAACGAACCCGCCAGCAGCGAAGGCCAGAGCAGGGGCAGGGTGACGCGAAAGAACACGCCCCAGCGATTTTGCCCCAGCGTGCGAGCCGACTCTTCCAGGGACGGATCGAGATTACGCAAGGTTGCCGCCACGGGCAGAAAGATCAACGGATACTTGGACAGGCTCATCACCAGGATCGCCCCGCCGAGTCCTTCGAAATGAGCGCTGAGGGAAACCCATGTGAAACTGCTGACAAAGGCCGGTACGGCAAACGGCAGGCAGAGAATCACGCCCCACAATCGTCGGCCCGGCAGATTGCTGCGTTCGAGCAACCAGGCCAGCGACAAGCCGATCACCCCGCAAACAATGGTGACGCCAATCATCAGTGCGAGTGTGTTGCGCAGCAAGCCGAACACATAAGGTCGCCAAAGCAAATGCAGTGCTTCTGCCCAGCCAGCTTGCCAGGCTTTGAGTCCGACATAGGCCAGCGGCAGGAAGCTGAGTACGACCAGCAGCAATACCGGCAACACCAACCCTATGGGAGGACGCTTGCGGCGGGGCACGTTGTTACTGCGCAGGCTGGTGGCAGATAGCGATGCGCTCATCAGTTCAAGCCAACGTCACGTTCCAGGTCCAGGGCCTCTTCGGCATTGCCGAGGTCGGCTGGCGTGACTTTCGGCGCTTGCAACTCGCTGAATGGCTTGAGTCCGCGATCAGACTCCATGCCTTTGTGCAGCGGGTATTCGGCGGTGGTCTGGGTGATCACTCGCTGGCCTTCCTCGCTGGCCATGTAGGCGAGCAACTGTTGTGCTTCCTTGGGATGTTTGCTGGATTTGAGCACCGCAGCACTGGAAACCGTGATCAGTCCGCCGACATCGCCACCGCTGAAGTAATGCAGTTTCGAGTCGAGCTGGCCTTTTTCACGCTGCAGGGCGAACCAGTAGTAATTGTTGACGAGTACGGTGGCGACTTCGCCATTTTCCACCGCTTTCAATGCAACCATGTTGTTGCTGTAGGTCTTGCCGAATGCTCGCAGACCGGTCAGCCACTCTTCGGCTGCGTCCATGCCGTGCACCTTGATGATCGCGACCGCTTGCTCCTGGAAGGCGCCGCTGGTGGGTACGAAGCCGACCTTGCCTTGCCATTTCGGATCGGAAAATTCCATCACCGAGGTCGGCAGGTCTTTTTCATCGATCAGCTTGGGGTTGAACGCAACGACGCGCACCCGGGCGGTCACGCCAATCCAGGTGCCGTTGCCGGCGACGTATTCCTTGGGCAGAACGGCCAGTGTGGTGTCATCGGTCTTGGCCAGCAGGCCTTGTTCGCCGAGTTTGTTCAGGGGTGGCGATTCTTCGGTGTAGATCACGTCGGCGGGGGAGCGATCGCCTTCTTCGACGATCTGGCTGGCGAGCTGGTTGCTGCTGCCTTTGCGCACATTGACGTGGATCCCGGTCTTGGCTTCGAAGGCCTTGGCGACCGCATCGCCGACTTCTTTGTGCTGGCCGTTGTAGAGGGTCAGGGCAACCGGATCGGCGGCTTGGGTGAGGGGAGTGGCGAGTGCCAGGCCGAGGAGGGTGGTGATCAGGCCGCGGCGCAGGGTATTTCGAAACATCATTCGCAGGGTTCCTCACTGTCACATTGCAAAAACTTGTAACAATGATAAACGATATTGTTTCTCAAATGCGCCGATAAATCCTGTAGGAGCGAGCTTGCTCGCGATGGGCGTGAACGAAAACGAGGGGTGTCTGGAGAAATGCGTCGCCTGTACATCCATCGCGAGCAAGCTCGCTCCTACAAGGGAGAGGGGATGTTTTCAAATGCCAGAAACGCAAAAACCCGCTTTCGCGGGTTTTTGTGAAATCCAAGGTCGTAACCTTGAATTTGAATTGGTGCCCAGAAGAAGACTCGAACTTCCACGACCGTAAGGTCACCAGCACCTGAAGCTGGCGTGTCTACCAATTTCACCATCTGGGCATTCATCTTCAGCGTTGCCGCTGTTGATGTGGCGCACTATACGGAGAGCGTTTTGATCTGTAAACCCCTGATTTTAAAATTAATAAACCAGTGGTCAAAAATGCAAAAACCCGCTTTCGCGGGTTTTTGTGTGAGCCTTGAAATTGAACTAATCTCAAGCTCGAAATTGGTGCCCAGAAGAAGACTCGAACTTCCACGACCTTGCGGTCACCAGCACCTGAAGCTGGCGTGTCTACCAATTTCACCATCTGGGCAGTATCGGCAACGTTGTCCGTCGTCGATGGCGCGCACTATACGGAGCGTCTTTTTAACTGTAAACCCCCGGCCTCAAAAAAACCTGAAAAAATTCACCAACGGTCTGCAATTCAGCTTTGAGGTGTCGATACAGGGCTTTAGATGGGTCGTCTTAGCTTGAAATTTCCCGTTTCATTACGCCTATGCCAAACTAACCCGCATATAGACAAGGTGAAAACTCTCTAATGGCCGATTGGCAGTCCCTCGATCCCGAGGCCGCTCGTGAAGCGGAAAAATATGAAAACCCTATTCCTAGCCGCGAACTGATCCTTCAGCACCTTGCTGATCGAGGTTCGCCTGCTAACCGCGAGCAACTGGTCGAAGAGTTTGGTCTGACCACAGAAGACCAGATCGAAGCCCTGCGCCGCCGTCTGCGCGCCATGGAGCGCGATGCTCAACTCATCTATACCCGTCGCGGCACTTATGCACCGGTGGACAAGCTTGACCTGATCCTGGGTCGCATCAGCGGTCACCGCGACGGCTTCGGCTTTCTGGTGCCGGACGACGGCAGTGACGACCTGTTCATGAGCCCGGCGCAGATGCGTCTGGTGTTCGATGGTGACCGTGCCCTGGCCCGGGTATCCGGCCTGGACCGTCGTGGTCGCCGCGAAGGCATGATCGTCGAAGTGGTGTCCCGCGCTCACGAAACCATCGTCGGCCGCTACTTCGAAGAGGGCGGCATCGGTTTCGTGGTTGCGGACAATCCGAAGATCCAGCAGGAAGTGCTGGTGACGCCGGGTCGTAACGCCAACGCGCAGATCGGTCAGTTCGTCGAAGTGAAGATCACTCACTGGCCGACGCCACGCTTCCAGCCGCAAGGCGACGTGGTTGAAGTCGTGGGCAACTACATGGCGCCGGGCATGGAAATCGATGTTGCCCTGCGTACCTACGACATTCCTCACGTCTGGCCTGACGCCGTGCTCAAGGAAGCCGGCAAGCTCAAGCCGGAAGTCGAAGAGAAAGACAAAGAGAAGCGCATCGACCTGCGTCATCTGCCGTTCGTCACCATCGACGGCGAAGATGCCCGCGACTTCGACGATGCGGTCTATTGCGAAGCCCGTCCGGGCAAGCTGCGCCTGTTCTCGGGCGGCTGGAAGCTGTACGTGGCGATTGCCGACGTATCCAGCTACGTGAAACTCGGTTCGGCGCTGGATGCCGAAGCGCAGGTTCGCGGCAACTCGGTGTACTTCCCCGAGCGCGTGATTCCGATGCTGCCTGAGCAGCTGTCCAACGGTTTGTGCTCGCTGAACCCGCAAGTCGATCGCCTGGCCATGGTTTGCGAGATGACCATCTCCAAGTCCGGTGAAATGACCGACTACTGCTTCTACGAAGCGGTGATTCACTCCCATGCGCGCCTGACCTACAACAAGGTCAGCGCGATGCTGGAAACGCCGAAAGCCACCGAAGGGCGCAAGCTGCGCGGTGAATACACCGACGTGGTGCCGCACCTCAAGCAGCTGTACTCGCTGTACAAGGTGTTGCTGGCGGCCCGTCACGTACGTGGCGCGATCGATTTCGAAACCCAGGAAACCCGGATCATCTTCGGTTCCGAGCGCAAGATCGCCGAAATTCGTCCGACCGTGCGCAACGATGCGCACAAACTGATCGAGGAGTGCATGCTGGCGGCCAACGTGGCCACCGCCGAATTCCTGAAGAAACACGAAATTCCGGCGTTGTATCGCGTTCACGATGGCCCGCCACCGGAGCGCCTGGAAAAGCTGCGCGCGTTCCTCGGCGAGCTCGGCCTGTCCCTGCACAAAGGCAAGGACGGTCCGTCGCCGAAGGATTACCAGGCACTGCTGGCCGGCATCAAGGATCGTCCGGATTTCCACCTGATCCAGACTGTCATGCTGCGTTCGTTGAGCCAGGCGGTGTACAGCGCCGATAACCAGGGCCACTTCGGCCTGAATTACGAGGCGTACACCCACTTCACTTCGCCGATCCGCCGCTACCCGGACTTGCTCACGCACCGGGCGATTCGCAGCGTGATCCATTCGAAGCAGAACACCCCGCACGTTCGCCGTGCCGGTGCGATGACCATTCCGAAAGCGCGCATCTATCCGTACGACGAAGCGGCCCTGGAGCAACTCGGCGAGCAGTGCTCGATGAGCGAGCGCCGTGCCGACGAAGCGACCCGCGATGTAGTGAACTGGCTCAAGTGCGAGTTCATGAAAGATCGCGTTGGCGAGTCGTTCCCGGGTGTGATCACCGCCGTGACCGGTTTTGGCCTGTTCGTCGAACTGACCGATATCTACGTCGAAGGCCTGGTGCACGTCACCGCGCTGCCGGGCGATTACTACCACTTCGATCCTGTGCACCACCGCCTGGCCGGTGAGCGTACCGGTCGCAGCTTCCGCTTGGGCGATACCGTGGAAGTGCGCGTCATGCGCGTCGACCTCGACGAACGCAAGATCGACTTCGAGATGGCCGAGAAAACCATCAGCGCGCCGATCGGCCGCAAGAAGCGTGGTACCGAAAGCACGGCACCCGCTGCGAAAGTCGAAGCAGAACCGGCCCCGGCGAAAACCGGTCGTCGTCCTGCCAAGGAAAAGGCTGTAGAGGCCTATCGCCCGAGCGATGCGGCGGCGAAAAACGCCGAAGTGCGCAAAAGTCGTGAAATGAAACAGGCGTTGCTCGCCGGTGCGAAAAGCGGCGGTAAAGCGGCGTCTGGGGGAAAGACCAGTCGGTCGACGCCTGACAAGGCTGTCGGCGGCAAACCAGCCAAACCGAGCAAACATCGTAAAGGCCCGCCAAAAGCGGGCTCGGCTCCAGCCAAGAGTGGCGGGGCGCGTAAACCTAAGGCCAAGCCATGAGTCAGTTGGAAAAGATCTACGGCGTACATGCTGTAGAAGCGTTGTTGCGTCACCACCCGAAACGCGTGAAGCAGATCTGGTTGGCCGAAGGTCGCAATGACCCTCGGGTCCAGACACTGATCGAACTGGCCAACGAAAACCGGGTCCAGGTCGGCCAGGCCGAGCGCCGTGAAATGGACGCCTGGGTTGAAGGCGTGCACCAGGGTGTGGTCGCGGACGTGAGTCCGAGCCAGGTCTGGGGCGAGGCGATGCTCGACGAGCTGCTCGATCGCACCGACGGCGCACCGTTGTTGCTGGTGCTCGACGGTGTGACCGATCCGCACAACCTCGGCGCCTGCCTGCGCTCCGCCGATGCGGCGGGCGCGCTGGCCGTGATCGTGCCGAAGGACAAGTCGGCGACTCTGACTCCGGTTGTACGAAAAATCGCCTGCGGTGCGGCGGAAGTGATTCCGCTGGTTGCCGTGACCAACCTGGCGCGCACCCTGGAAAAGCTCCAGCAGCGCGGCTTGTGGGTTGTCGGCACGGCCGGTGAAGCTGAGGTCAGCCTGTATGACCAGGATCTGACCGGCCCGACCATCCTGATCATGGGTGCCGAAGGCAAGGGCATGCGTCGCCTGACCCGCGAGCATTGCGACTACCTGGTCAACCTGCCGATGGCCGGTAGCGTCAGCAGTCTCAACGTTTCCGTGGCGACGGGTGTCTGCCTGTTCGAAGCCCAGCGTCAGCGCAGTGTCAAAGCCAAGGCTGCTGCCAAGAAATCCTGATCCAGTTGCAGTCCCTGTGGGAGCGAGCCTGCTCGCGATAGCGGTGTAACATTCAGCATTAATGTCGAATGTTGCGACCCCATCGCGAGCAGGCTCGCTCCCACAGTGTTTTTGTAGTGAGGGAAAGATTGGGGTTGTTTAAATAATCACCAATTACCTTGCGCCTCCCTCGCCCCTTCTCTACAATTGCGCCCCTTGCTGTGATGGCAGGCACCAACGTGTCTAGCGTCCGCAAGTCCATAAGTGTCATTCACTCCTTGTCTGACCGCTTTTGAGCGGCAGGCTACAACCCGTAAGGAGCATTCATGCGTCATTACGAAATCATCTTTTTGGTCCACCCGGATCAAAGCGAGCAAGTCGGCGGCATGGTTGAGCGTTACACCAAGCTGATCGAAGAAGACGGCGGCAAAATCCACCGTCTGGAAGATTGGGGCCGTCGTCAACTGGCCTACGCAATCAACAATGTTCACAAAGCTCACTACGTGATGCTGAACGTTGAGTGCACCGGCAAGGCCCTGGCCGAGCTGGAAGACAACTTCCGCTACAACGATGCAGTGATCCGTAACCTGGTCATCCGTCGCGACGAAGCCGTTACCGGCCAGTCCGAGATGCTCAAGGCTGAAGAAAACCGCAGTGAGCGCCGTGAGCGTCGCGACCGTCCTGAGCACGAAGGCGCTGAAAGCGCTGATAGTGATGACAGCGACAACAGCGATAACGCTGACGAGTAATCCACGGACCTTTTAAGGAGCCAATTACATGGCACGTTTCTTCCGTCGTCGTAAATTCTGCCGCTTCACCGCTGAAGACGTGAAAGAGATCGATTACAAAGATCTCAACACTCTGAAAGCCTACGTATCCGAGACCGGCAAAATCGTTCCAAGCCGCATCACCGGTACCAAAGCTCGTTATCAGCGTCAGCTGGCCACCGCTATCAAGCGCGCCCGCTTCCTGGCCCTGCTGGCCTACACCGACAGCCACGGCCGCTGAGACCGGGCAGTCGACACGTAGCAAAGGATTGAATGCATGCGGGCCATAGCTGAGTTCATCATGCGCGGCCGTATGCAGGCCACTCTGGTAGTGGCTGGATGCGCGGCATTGCCGTTGTTGTATTGGTTGGGTGCTGCCGCCGGATGCCTTGTGCTCCTGCGGCGCGGATTGAGGGACGCCCTGGGCGTTCTTGCTCTGGGACTGCTGCCGGCATTGGCCTGGTGGCTTTACTCCGACGACCCACGGGCACTTCTGGTGCTGCTGGGGTCTGCGAGCCTTGCGTTGGTTTTGCGCGCAAGCGAGTCCTGGAACCGCGTGCTGCTGGTCAGCATAGCGATGGGAGTGGTGTTTTCAGTGGTGTTGGGGACAGCTTTTGCTCCCCAGATCGAGATGCTGGCGCAGGCTTTGATCAAAGTCATGCCGTCGTTACTCGGTGATGTCTACCAGAAGTTGTCGGTAGACGAACAAGCGCGTTTCGCGTCCCTGATTGCACCGGTCCTGACCGGCCTGATTGCGGCGTTGTTGCAAATCGTCAGCTTGCTGAGCCTGCTTGTCGGGCGTTACTGGCAGGCGTTGTTGTACAACCCGGGCGGTTTTGGTCGCGAGTTTCGCGCCATCCGCATCCCGCTGTTGCCGGCGATGTTGCTGCTGGCGTGCATGCTTCTGGGGCCGAATCTCGGTTCACAGATGGCCATGTTGACGCCGTTGTGCAGCGTACCGCTGGTGTTCGCCGGGCTGGCCCTGATTCACGGGCTGGTGGCGCAGAAGCGACTGGCCAGGTTCTGGCTGGTGGGGTTGTACGTGACGCTGTTGCTGTTCATGCAACTGATCTATCCGTTGCTGGTGGTCCTGGCCATCGTCGACAGCCTGATTGATTTTCGCGGTCGTTCGGCACCGAAAGATGCCGATAACGCGAACGGTGAAGGTTAAAAGTTAAGAGGATTTTCACATGCAACTGATCCTTCTGGAAAAAGTCACCAACCTGGGCAACCTGGGTGACAAAGTGAACGTTAAGGCTGGTTACGGTCGTAACTACCTGCTGCCTTACGGCAAAGCTACCGCTGCGACCCCAGCCAACCTGGCTGCGTTCGAAGAGCGTCGCGCTGAGCTGGAAAAAGCTGCAGCAGATCGCAAAGCATCGGCTGAAAGCCGCGCTGCCCAACTGGCCGAGCTGGAAGTGACCATCACTGCCACCGCTGGCGACGAAGGCAAGCTGTTCGGTTCGATCGGTACTCACGACATCGCTGACGCACTGACCGCCTCCGGCGTTGAAGTGCAGAAGAGCGAAGTTCGTCTGCCGAACGGCACCATCCGCAACGTAGGCGAATTCGACGTAGCCGTGCACCTGCACGCCGAAGTTGAAGCCACCGTACGCGTTGTCGTGGTAGCAGCTTAAGCAGCACTTGTCGGCTGGCACCCTCGGGTGCTTGCCGGTAACATCGGGCACGATCCTGTTTACAGGTCGTGCCCTTTGTCTTTCTGAAACTTCTGCTTTTTATCACCAAGAACCAAGTGGCCATGAACGATATCTCCGCTCCTGAGCAATACGATCTGCAAACCGCCGCGCTGAAAGTGCCGCCGCATTCCATCGAAGCCGAACAGGCTGTACTCGGTGGTCTGATGCTGGACAACAACGCCTGGGAGCGTGTGCTCGATCAAGTCTCCGACGGCGATTTCTATCGACATGACCACCGCCTGATTTTCCGTGCGATCGCCAAGCTGGCCGATCAGAACATGCCGATCGATGTCGTGACCCTGTCCGAGCAACTGGACAAGGAAGGTCAGACTTCGCAAGTCGGTGGCCTCGGTTACCTCGGTGAACTGGCGAAAAACACCCCGTCCGTCGCCAACATCAAGGCCTATGCGCAGATCGTTCGCGAACGGGCGACGTTGCGCCAGCTGATCGGTATCAGTACCGAAATCGCCGACAGCGCGTTCAACCCTGAAGGTCGCACTGCCGCCGAGATTCTCGACGAGGCTGAACGGCAGATCTTCCAGATCGCCGAGGCCCGACCGAAAACCGGTGGCCCGGTGGGCGTCAACGACCTGCTGACCAAGGCCATCGACCGCATCGACACCCTGTTCAACACCGACAACGCCATCACCGGCCTGTCCACCGGCTACACCGACCTCGACGAGAAAACCAGCGGCCTGCAACCGTCCGACCTGATCATCGTCGCTGGCCGTCCATCCATGGGTAAAACCACCTTTGCGATGAAC
The DNA here is from genome assembly GCF_058807755.1 of Pseudomonas sp. GW821-FHT12A04. NCBI lineage: Bacteria > Pseudomonadati > Pseudomonadota > Gammaproteobacteria > Pseudomonadales > Pseudomonadaceae > Pseudomonas > Pseudomonas sp. GW821-FHT12A04. The sequence goes on along the minus strand of NZ_JBXAQZ010000001.1, from coordinate 171,964 downwards.
CTGGTGGAAAACGCCGTGTTGCGCAGCGAGAAGGCCGTCCTGGTTTACTCCCTCGAGATGCCAGGCGAATCGCTGATCATGCGTATGTTGTCTTCCCTGGGGCGTATCGACCAGACCAAGGTCCGTTCCGGCCAGCTGGAAGATGACGACTGGCCGCGCCTGACCTCGGCGGTCAACCTGCTCAACGACCGCAAGCTGTTCATCGACGATACCGCCGGCATCAGCCCGTCGGAAATGCGCGCCCGGACCCGCCGTCTGGTGCGTGAACACGGCGATGTCGGCCTGATCATGATCGACTACCTGCAACTGATGCAGATCCCGGGCTCCAGTGGTGACAACCGAACCAACGAGATTTCCGAGATCTCCCGATCCCTGAAAGCCCTGGCCAAGGAATTCAACTGTCCGGTGGTGGCGCTCTCGCAGCTCAACCGTTCCCTCGAGCAACGGCCAAACAAACGCCCAGTGAACTCCGACTTGCGGGAATCCGGAGCGATCGAGCAGGATGCCGACGTGATCATGTTCGTTTACCGCGACGAGGTGTATCACCCGGAGACCGAGCACAAGGGCATCGCCGAAATCATCATCGGCAAGCAGCGTAACGGGCCGATCGGTTTTATCCGCCTGGCGTTCATCGGCAAGTACACCCGTTTCGAGAACCTGGCGCCGGGTAGCTATAACTTCGACGATGACGAGTAATTTGTAGCGTCTGATCGGTCCTCATCGCGAGCAAGCTCGCTCCCACAAGGATCACGCCGAACTTGTGGGAGCGAGCTTGCTCGCGATGGGGTCACCGCAATTTCCGACCATGGCCGTCGGAATTGGTCAAAATTTGTGCTATATTCCGCGCCCGCGAAATCCAATGAAAGCCAACACCGGTTATCGACATGCAAGCAGCCAAGCCGTTATTTGACTATCCCAAGTACTGGGCCGAATGTTTCGGGCCAGCGCCGTTCCTGCCCATGAGCAGGGAGGAGATGGATCAGCTCGGCTGGGATTCCTGCGACATCATCATCGTCACCGGTGATGCCTACGTCGACCACCCGTCGTTCGGCATGGCGATCATCGGCCGGCTGCTGGAGTCCCAGGGCTTCCGCGTCGGGATCATTGCCCAGCCGAACTGGCAGTCCAAAGACGATTTCATGAAGCTCGGCGAGCCGAACCTGTTCTTCGGTGTCGCGGCCGGCAACATGGACTCCATGATCAACCGCTACACAGCGGACAAGAAAATCCGTTCCGACGACGCGTACACGCCGGGTGGCCTGGCCGGCAAGCGTCCGGACCGCGCCAGCCTGGTCTACAGCCAGCGCTGCAAGGAAGCCTACAAGCACGTGCCGATCGTGCTCGGCGGCATCGAAGCGTCCCTGCGCCGCATCGCCCACTACGACTACTGGCAGGACCGTGTACGCAACTCGATCCTGATCGACGCCAGCGCCGACATCCTGCTCTACGGTAACGCCGAGCGTGCGATTGTCGAAGTCGCCCAGCGCCTGTCCTACGGTCACAAGATCGAAGACATCACCGACGTGCGCGGCACCGCGTTCATTCGTCGTGACACACCGCAAGGCTGGTACGAAGTCGACTCCACGCGCATCGACCGTCCGGGCAAGATCGACAAGATCATCAACCCGTACGTCAACACTCAGGACACCCAGGCCTGCGCCATCGAGCAGGAAAAAGGTCCGGTTGAAGATCCGCAGGAAGCCAAGGTCGTGCAGATCCTGGCCAGCCCGCGCATGACCCGTGACAAGACCGTGATTCGTCTGCCGTCGGTGGAAAAGGTCCGTAATGACGCAGTGCTCTACGCCCACGCCAACCGCGTGTTGCACCTGGAAACCAACCCGGGCAACGCCCGTGCGCTGGTGCAGAAACACGGCGAAGTCGACGTCTGGTTCAACCCGCCACCGATTCCGATGACCACCGAAGAAATGGACTACGTGTTCGGCATGCCTTATGCGCGCATTCCGCACCCGGCGTATGGCAAGGAAAAAATCCCGGCCTACGACATGATCCGTTTCTCGGTGAACATCATGCGTGGCTGCTTCGGCGGCTGCACCTTCTGCTCGATCACCGAGCACGAAGGCCGGATCATCCAGAACCGTTCCCACGAGTCGATCATTCGCGAAATCGAAGAAATTCGTGACAAGGTTCCGGGCTTTACCGGCGTGATTTCCGACCTCGGCGGCCCGACCGCGAACATGTACCGCATTGCCTGCAAGAGCCCGGAAATCGAATCCGCTTGCCGCAAGCCATCGTGCGTGTTCCCTGGCATCTGCCCGAACCTGAACACCGACCACTCGGCGCTGATCCAGCTGTACCGCAGCGCCCGTGAATTGCCGGGTGTGAAGAAGATCCTGATCGCTTCCGGCCTGCGCTATGACCTCGCGGTCGAGTCGCCGGAGTACGTCAAGGAGTTGGTGACCCACCACGTCGGTGGCTACCTGAAGATCGCCCCCGAACACACCGAGGAAGGTCCGCTCAACCAGATGATGAAACCGGGCATCGGCAGCTATGACAAGTTCAAACGCATGTTCGAGAAGTACTCCAAGGAAGCGGGCAAGGAGCAGTACCTGATTCCGTACTTCATCGCCGCCCACCCGGGCACCACCGATGAAGACATGATGAACCTGGCCCTGTGGCTCAAAGGCAACGGCTTCCGTGCCGACCAGGTGCAGGCGTTCTACCCGTCGCCGATGGCCACCGCCACCGCGATGTACCACTCGGGCAAGAACCCGCTGCGCAAGGTCACCTACAAGAGTGACGCGGTGACCATCGTCAAGAGCGAGGAGCAGCGCCGACTGCACAAGGCGTTCTTGCGTTATCACGACCCGAAAGGCTGGCCGATGCTGCGTGAGGCACTGACCCGCATGGGCCGCGCCGACCTGATCGGGCCGGGCAAGAACCAGTTGATTCCTTTGCATCAGCCGTCGACTGACAGCTACCAGAGCGCCCGTCGCAAGAACTCGACGCCGGCCGGCAGCCATAAGGTGGCAGGGGAAAAGACCACGAAGATCCTGACCCAGCACACCGGCCTGCCACCACGTGCCAGCGATGGCGGCAACCCATGGGACAAGCGCGAACAGGCCAAGGCTGCGGCGTTCGCCCGCAACCAGCAGGCGGCCAAGGAACGCAAGGATGCGGCCAAAGGCAAGGGGCCAAAGCCGACCCGCAAGCCGGTCGTGCCGCGCTAAGCCTCGCTTGAACTGAACAGAACGCCAACCTTCGGGTTGGCGTTCTGCGTTTCAGGGTTCAACCATTTGTGCTGGAACCAATGGCCTCTTCGCGGGCAAGCCCGCTCCCACAGGTTATTGGGGTTGTCCGCAGTTTTGTGTTCACAGCAAAACCCTGTGGGAGCGGGCTTGCCCGCGAAGAGGCCGGAATTGCCAACCAATTTCTGGCTGGTTGCCACATTTACGTGCACCTGTGCCAAACCATTTTCCCGCATCGCCCGATTTTGGTGCTGTACTGCCTCAGGCAACCGAAGAAAGCGCCAGCGCTGCTGGATGGCATAAGTCTTGCGCGCTTTCCAATACGCTCAAGGCTCGCAGGAGGCACGCCGTGTCGATTCATGTCGCATTGCACCACGTCACGCATTACCGCTATGACCGCGCTGTCGAACTCGGCCCGCAGATCGTTCGCCTGCGTCCCGCCGCCCACAGCCGCACGCGGATTCTGTCCTATGCGTTGAAAGTCTCCCCCGAACAGCACTTCATCAACTGGCAGCAGGACCCTCAGGGCAATTACCTGGCGCGGCTGGTGTTCCCGGAAAAAACCGAAGAATTGCGAATCGAAGTCGATCTGCTGGCCGAAATGGCGATCTTCAATCCGTTCGACTTCTTCCTCGAACCCTACGCGGAAAAAATCCCCTTCACCTATGCCGAGGATGAGCGCAAGGAGCTGGCGCCGTACCTGGAAACCCTGCCCCTGACGCCGAAGTTCAAGGCCTACCTGGACGGCATCGACCGCACACCGTTACCCGCCGTGGACTTTCTCGTCGCGCTCAACCAGCGTTTGAGCGAAGACATCGACTACCTGATCCGCATGGAGCCCGGCGTACAAACACCTGAGCACACCCTCGACCAGGCCTCCGGTTCGTGCCGCGACTCCGCCTGGTTGCTGGTGCAACTGCTGCGCAACCTGGGGCTGGCGGCGCGTTTCGTGTCGGGCTACCTGATCCAGCTGACCGCCGACGTCAAAAGTCTCGACGGTCCGTCCGGCACCGACGTGGATTTCACCGACCTGCACGCCTGGTGCGAGGTGTACCTGCCCGGCGCAGGCTGGATCGGCCTGGATGCAACCTCCGGGCTGTTTGCCGGTGAAGGACATATTCCATTGGCCTGTAGTCCCGATCCGTCCTCTGCGGCGCCGATCAGTGGTTTGGTGGAACCCTGCGAGTGCGAATTCAGCCACGAAATGTCCGTGGAGCGGATTTGGGAAGCACCACGGGTCACTAAGCCCTACAGCGACGATCAGTGGCTGGCGATCCAGGCCCTGGGCCGACGGATCGATGCCGACTTGCTGGAAGGCGATGTACGCCTGACCATGGGCGGCGAGCCGACCTTTGTTTCCATCGATGACCCGGACGGCGCCGAGTGGAATACCGCGGCGCTGGGGCCGGATAAACGACGGTTGTCCGCCGAACTGTTCCAGCGCATGCGCAAGCACTACGCGCCCCAGGGGCTGGTGCATTTCGGGCAGGGCAAGTGGTATCCCGGCGAGCAACTGCCGCGCTGGTCGCTCAATTGCTACTGGCGCCGTGACGGCGTACCGATCTGGCACAACAGCGCGCTGATCGCCGACGAGCAGGAGGATTATGGCGCCGACGGTGCGCTTGCCGGGCGTTTTCTGGCGAGTGTCGCCGAACGCTTGAAGATTCCGACACGCTTTGTGTTCCCGGCCTACGAAGACAATTTCTATTACCTCTGGCGCGAAGGCATGTTGCCGCAAAACGTCAGCGCCGAAGACTCACGCCTGGAAGAGCCATTGGAGCGTGCGCGTCTGCGCAAGGTCTTCAGTCAAGGCCTGGACAAGGTCATCGGCCAGGTTCTGCCGCTGGCGCGCACCGCCAAGGGCGACCAATGGCAGAGCGGGCGCTGGTATCTGCGCGACGAGCACTGCCGTCTGGTGCCGGGGGATTCTCCACTCGGATATCGCTTGCCGCTGGGTTCGCAGCCTTGGGTGAAGGCGGCGGAGTATCCGTTCATTTATCCGCAGGACCCGAATCAGGATTTCCCGCCGCTGCCCGACACAGGGCAGCTTCAGAGCCAAGGCGCTGGCGTCGCAGAAGACCGTGCGCCAAACATCGACGAATCCGCCGACTGGCTGACCCGCACGGCGCTCTGTGCCGAGGCGCGGGAAGGCCGTTTGTACCTGTTCATGCCGCCGCTGGAACGGGTCGAGGATTACCTCGAGCTGGTCGCTGCCATCGAAGCCACCGCGCAAGAGCTGATGTGTCCGGTGTTGCTGGAGGGGTATGAGCCGCCGAGCGATCCACGCCTGAGCAACTTGCGCATCACCCCGGATCCGGGGGTGATCGAGGTCAACGTGCAGCCGTCCGCGACCTGGGATGAGCTGGTCGAGCGCACCGAATTCCTCTATGAAGAGGCGCGCCAGACTCGGCTGACCACCGAGAAATTCATGATCGACGGCCGGCATACCGGCACGGGCGGTGGTAACCATTTCGTGCTGGGTGGCGCGACACCGGGGGACTCACCGTTTCTGCGTCGCCCGGATCTGCTGCGCAGCCTGATCAGCTACTGGCATAACCATCCGTCGCTGTCCTACCTGTTTTCCGGATTGTTCATCGGCCCGACGTCCCAGGCGCCGCGGGTCGATGAGGCGCGCAACGATGCCTTGTACGAGCTGGAAATCGCCTTCGCGCAGATGCCTGAAGCGGGTGAGGAGTGCCCGCCATGGCTGGTGGATCGACTGCTGCGCAACCTGCTGATCGATGTAACCGGCAACACCCACCGCGCCGAGTTCTGCATCGACAAACTCTATTCGCCGGACGGTGCCACCGGGCGCCTCGGATTGCTGGAGCTACGTGCGTTCGAGATGCCGCCCCATGCGCGCATGAGCCTGGCGCAACAATTGTTGCTGCGGGCGCTGGTTGCGCGGTTCTGGCGCGAGCCCTATGCGCCGCCGAAACTGGCGTGCTGGGGCACGGAGCTGCACGATCGCTTCCTGTTGCCGCACTTTATCGAGCAAGACTTCGCCGATGTCATCGTCGATCTCAACGCCGCGGGTTATCCGGTGCGGGCCGAATGGTTCGCCGCGCATCTGGAATTCCGTTTCCCCAAGGTTGGCGACTACGCCGTCAGCGGCATTGCGCTGGAACTGCGCCAGGCGCTCGAGCCCTGGCACGTGCTGGGCGAAGAGGGCGCCATGGGCGGTACGGTGCGCTACGTGGATTCGTCACTGGAGCGTTTGCAGGTCAAGCTCAGCGGCTTGCCGCCCCAGCGATATCTGCTGACCTGCAACGGCATTCCGGTGCCATTGCAGCCCACCGGGCGTGTAGGCGAATTCGTCGCGGGCGTGAGATTCCGTGCCTGGCAACCGGCTAACTGCCTGCAACCGACCATTGCGGTCCACGCGCCCCTGGTGTTCGACCTGCTCGACACCTGGATGCAGCGCTCGCTGGGCGGTTGCCAGTACCACGTCGCCCATCCGGGCGGGCGCAACTACGACAGTTTGCCGGTGAATGCCAACGAAGCGGAGAGCCGGCGAATGGCGCGCTTCTTTCGCCTCGGACACACGCCGGGAAAGTTTCCTGTACCCAATCTGGAAATCAGCGACGAGTTGCCGATGACACTCGATTTGCGACGTTTCTAAACCGTACGCGACGCTCGGGTTTTTCGTATATCCGGGCGTCACGAGCCTGCGTTAGTCTGACCGTTCATTGCTGTCTGCCGAGCTTTCCATGCCTGACCTGCTAGACCGCTACCCGCTGACGGCGGGCACCTATCACGAACTGCTCGACGACAGTGGCGCCGTGCGCCCGCACTGGCGCCGGCTGTTCGAACAGTTGCAACGCAGCACGCCGGCACAACTGGTGCAGCGTCAGGCCCTGCTGACCCGGCAGATTCAGGAAAACGGCGTTACCTATAACGTCTATGCCGACCCCAAGGGCGCGGATCGGCCGTGGGAGCTGGACCTGCTGCCCCATGTCATCGCGGCTGACGAGTGGCAACAGTTGTCGGCCGGCATCGCTCAGCGGGCGCGGTTGCTCAATGCCGTGCTGGCTGACCTTTACGGTCCGCAACGGCTGATTGCCGAAGGTCTGCTGCCCGCCGAGCTGGTGTTCGGTCACAACAACTTCCTTTGGCCCTGTCAGGGCATCAGTCCGCCTGACGGAGCCTTTCTGCATCTGTATGCCGTGGATCTGGCGCGCACACCCGATGGCCGCTGGTGGGTGACGGCGGATCGTACCCAGGCGCCTTCGGGGGCCGGATATGCGCTGGAAAACCGCACGATCGTGTCCCGGGCCTTTCCCGAGCTGTACCGCGATCTGAAGGTGCAGCACCTGGCCGGGTTCTTCCGCACCTTGCAGGAAACCCTGGTCCGTCAGGCCCCGAGTGACGGAGACGCACCGTTGGTGGTGCTGCTGACACCGGGGCGTTTCAACGAAAGCTATTTTGAACATCTGTATCTGGCTCGTCAGCTCGGTTATCCGCTGGTGGAGGGCGGTGACCTGACGGTGCGCGATGCCACGGTCTACCTGAAGACCCTGAGTGGCCTGCGTCGGGTCCACGCGATCATGCGCCGGCTCGACGATGACTTCTGCGATCCGCTGGAGCTGCGAACCGACTCCGCCCTCGGCGTGCCTGGCCTGCTTGAGGCTGTGCGGCAGGGGCGGGTTCTGGTGGCCAACGCCCTCGGCAGCGGTGTGCTGGAATCGCCGGGTTTGTTGGGTTTTCTGCCGAAGATCAATCAATTCCTGTTTGGCGAAGAACTGATCCTGCCGTCCATCGCCACTTGGTGGTGCGGTGAAGCGCCGGTTCTGGCCCAGGCCCTGGAGAAACTTCCAGAGTTGCTGATCAAGCCGGCGTTTCCGTCCCAGAGCTTTGCACCGGTATTTGGCCGTGATTTGAGTGAAAAACAGCGCAAGGAGCTCGCAGAGCGCATGCAGGCGCGTCCTTATGCCTATGTGGCGCAAGAACTTGCTCAATTGTCCCAGGCGCCGATCTGGCAAGCCGAAGACGGTCAACTGCAACCCCGTGCCATCGGCATGCGTATGTATGCAGTGGCCAGCCGCGAGGGATATCGGGTACTGCCCGGTGGCTTGACCCGGGTCGCCGCCCAAGCCGATGCCGAAGTGGTGTCGATGCAGCGCGGCGGCGCCAGTAAAGACACCTGGGTGCTGGGCGATCGTGCGCCTAGCGGCGAACAATGGAAGGCCCAACGCAACATCGGTGTGCATGACCTGGTGCGGCGCGATCCGTACCTGCCATCGCGGGTGGTGGAAAACCTGTTCTGGTTCGGTCGTTATTGCGAGCGTTGCGACGACAGCGCCCGTTTGCTGCGCATCATGCTGGCGCGCTATGTCGACGGCGACGACCCACAAGCCCTGCAGGCAGCGGTGGACCTCGGCGAGCGGCTGATGCTGTTGCCCGATGAGGGCGAGTTGCCGGAACGCCTGTTGGCGGCGCTGCTCGGCGATGACTGGCCGTTCAGTCTGCGTTCCAACCTGCAACGCTTGCAGTGGGCTGCTTCGCAGGTGCGCGGCAAGCTCTCGCGGGAAAACTGGCAGGCGCTGGTGGAGTTGCAGCGCGAAGCCATGGAGCTGGAAACCGAAGAGCCGGATTTCGGTGAGTTGCTGGATTTTCTCAATCGTCTGGTGATGTCCCTGGCGGCGCTGTCCGGCTTTGCCCTGGACGACATGACCCGGGATGAAGGCTGGCGTTTCCTGATGATTGGTCGGCGAATCGAACGCCTGCAATTTCTCAGCGGCAGCCTGGCGGCGTTCCTGCGGGGCGCCGGGGCTTTCGATCAGGCCGGGCTGGAGTGGTTGCTGGAACTGGGCAACAGCAGCATCACTTACCGTTCTCGATACCTGGCGGTGGCGCAGCTGATCCCGGTGCTCGACCTGCTATTGCTCGATGAGCAGAACCCTCACGCCGTGTTGTTCCAATTGAAACTGGTGACCCGCACACTCAAACGCCTCAACGATGACTTTGGCGCGCCGCGTGAAGCAGCGCTGCCGCAATTGGTCGAGCGTCTGGCGCGATTCGATCTGGGCTGCCTGGAAAACCCGCTGTTCGGCGACGCGAGTGTTCGCGCTGCCATCGAGGGGCTGGCCGCGCTGCTGCAAGAGATCGCCGACGCCAGCGGGCAAGTTTCCGATCGCCTGGCGCTGCGGCATTTCGCCCATGTCGATGATGTCAGCCAGCGCACGGTGTCCGTCTGATGAGCGCTCACTACCAGATTTTCCACGACACCCATTATCACTACGACAGCCCGGTGTCCCTGGCCCAGCAACTGGCGCATTTGTGGCCGCGGCCTTGCGCCTGGCAGCGCTGCACCGACCGGCAATTGCAGATCAGTCCGCAGCCGACCTCGCGCCGCGATGAACTGGATGTATTCGGCAATCCGCTGACCCGGCTGGCGTTTGAACGTCCTCATGATGAGCTGCTGGTCAATGCCAGCCTCACGATCGAGGTACTTCCCCGGCCCGTGCTGGACTTCAATCTTTCACCCGCATGGGAAGACACCCGTAGCGCGCTGACTTACAGCAGTCAGTCACTGTCGCCCGAATTGCTTGAAGCCTGCCGTTACCGTTTCGAATCACCTTACGTGCATCTAAAGCGCAACTTCGTCGAATTTTCCGAGAGCTGCTTCCCGACGGGGCGGCCGCTGTTGCTCGGCGTTCAGGCTTTGATGGAGAAAATCTTCAGCGAGTTTACCTTCGATGCCGAAGCGACTCAGGTGGCGACGCCGCTGGTGGAAGTGCTGGAACGCCGACGCGGGGTCTGCCAGGATTTTGCCCACCTGATGCTCGCCTGTGTACGCTCCCGTGGATTGGCCGCGCGCTACATCAGCGGCTACCTGCTGACCCAGCCGCCACCTGGCCAGCCACGGCTGATTGGTGCCGATGCATCCCACGCCTGGGTCTCGGTGTTTTGCCCGGTGCTGGGTTGGGTGGATTTCGATCCGACCAACAATGTGCAACCGGCACTGGAGCACATCACCCTGGCCTGGGGCCGGGATTTTTCCGATGTGTCGCCGTTGCGGGGGGTGATTCTTGGGGGAGGGAACCACGACCCGGAAGTTCGCGTCACTGTGATGCCACTGGATTAACGAAGATCAACTGTGGGAGCGAGCTTGCTCGCGATAGCGGTGTGTCAGTCAATTTGATATTGGATGTGCGGCCGTCATCGCGAGCAAGCTCGCTCCCACAGGGAATTACGGTGTGTTTGGGTCATTCGATTGGCCTGTGTGGGTCGGCAGCAAAGCTGCCAACCCTTTACACAGATCCGGTGGGCCGGATCAGATCAACCGGCCCGGAGGTTCTCAGGCGTCGGGAGCCGAGTCTTTCGGTGCATCAACATCGTCTTCTGCCGCCACTTCACCCTCAGGGTTCAGTGCCGCTTCTTCAGCTGTAGCTTTCTTGCGCTGAAGCTTTTCCTCTTTCTTCTGCTCCTTGGCCAAGTCTCTCTGACGTTTGGCGAAGGAATAATTAGGTTTAGCCATGGGCGATCCTCTGGGGTCGAAGGTGAGGTTGAGCGGCGCATATTCTGCCCTGTATCGGTGCCGAGCCGTTAGCTGGGTTTTTGCTCGGCCCATTTTGGCGCTATGGACGGTTGCCAGGCATCCAGAGCATCGAGCAGGGTTTGCGGCGATTCGCTCACTTGCAGCATGTCACGGTGCTGCCCGCGAACGAAGCCTTCGCCGACGATGTGATCAAGAAAAGACGTCAATTTGCTGTAGAAACCATTCACTTCCAGCAAACCCAGCGGTTTGCCGTGGTAGCCGAGCTGGCCCCAGGTCCAGACTTCGAACAGCTCTTCGAGGGTGCCAAGGCCGCCGGGCAGTGCGATAAAGGCATCGCTGAGCTCGGCCATCCGCGCCTTGCGCGCGTGCATGCCATCGACGACTTCCAGGCGAGTCAGGCCGCTGTGGCCGATTTCCTTGTCTTTGAGGCTTTGCGGGATGATGCCGATCACTTCACCGCCGGCCGCCAGGGCCGCATCGGCGACGATGCCCATCAAGCCCACGGCGCCACCACCATACACCAGGGTCAGCTTGCGCTCGGCCAACGCCCGGCCAAGGGCCACGGCTGCTTCGCGGTAAGCCGGGTTGGTGCCGGTGCTGGCACCACAAAATACACAAACGGATGTTAAAGACATGCCTTGCTCCTTGGTCGATCAGGGCCACAGAGTAAAGGCAGGCGCACGGCACTCCAAGGGCTAGACTTGGTGTTCCGGGGTTTCGTACGTGCCGCTGGCGCCGCAGGCGTAGGCGGCCAGCAAACTGCACAACAAGCTGTTGATCGACATGACAGACATTCCAATTGAAGGGGGGCGGCCTGATGATAGGCCCGGGCCAGACACTTGGCCGGTAGATATTTCGCATCGGTGCCATAGCGCGAAAGTTGTATACAATTTTTGATTCAAGTCATATGAACTTGCGAAGTTTTCAGGCAGTCTTCTGTTTATTCGCGATTTCCTTAACCCTGCCTTGGAGATTCACCATGTTTGCCAAACTTGTTGCGGTATCCCTGTTGACACTGGCCAGCAGCCAATTGATGGCTGCAGAGTGCAAAGTCACCGTCGACTCCACCGACCAGATGTCTTTCGACACGAAGGCCATTGAAATCGACAAGAGCTGCAAGACGTTTACCGTGGAACTCAAGCATTCCGGCAGCTTGCCGAAGAACGTCATGGGCCATAACTGGGTGCTGAGTAAAGAAGCCGACATGCAGCCGATCGCCACCGACGGCCTGAGCGCCGGTATCGACAAGAACTACCTGAAGGAAGGCGATGCCCGCGTGATCACCCACACCAAGATCATCGGCGCCAAGGAAACCGATTCGGTGACCTTCGATGTGTCCAAGCTCGATGCCGCTCAAAAGTACGGTTTCTTCTGCTCGTTCCCGGGCCACATCTCGATGATGAAAGGCACCGTGACTCTGAAGTAAGACTGACCACCGCGTTATCGTTCATCGCGGGCAAGCCACGCTCCCACAGGGCCGCCACCGTACCTGTGGGAGCGGGCTTGCCCGCGAAGGGGCCAGAAGCATCGATGCCTGTTCTGGCCAAAGAAAAAGCCCGCTGAAGCTCAACACTTCAGCGGGCCTTTTCATTCACTCACGCCTCAAGGCGCAAACGGCATCACCCGCTTGTGATGGGTCTTGTTGTACGTATTGCAAATGATCTTGAACGCCTCTTCACGCACCGGGTTGCCGTGCAGGAACGCATCGATCTCGGCATAGGTCACGCCGTGTGACGCTTCGTCCGGTTTGCCGGGCGACAGGTCCTCCAGATCGGCGGTCGGGACTTTCTCCACCAGCGACTCCGGCGCGCCGAAGCTGCGGGCGATGGCGCGGACCTGATTTTTCACCAGGCCACTCAGTGGCGCCAGGTCGCAGGCGCCGTCACCGAACTTGGTGAAGAAACCCATCACCGCTTCCGCCGCGTGATCGGTGCCGATCACCAGGCCATGGGCCGCGCCGGCGATGGTGTACTGGGCGACCATGCGCATGCGCGCCTTGGTGTTACCGAGCACGAAGTCCACCGACACCGCATGTTTGCCTTCGAAGGCCGCCACTTCATTGGCCAGGGATTTGACCGCCGGACCGATGTTCACGGTGTGGCGCTCGTCCGGCTTGATGAAATCCACTGAAGCCTGGGCGTCATGTTCATCGAACTGGGTTTCGTAGGGCAGGCGCACGGCGATGAATTTGTAGGCGGCATCACCGCTGCGCTGGCGCAGTTCACGGACGGCCCGTTGGGCCAGCAGGCCGGCGGTGAGGGAGTCGACACCACCACTGATGCCCAGTACCAGGGTCTTGAGCCCGGAATTGACCAGGCAGTCCTGAATGAAGGTCACCCGCCGGGCGACTTCGGCCTCAAGGGCGGCTTCGTCGGCGAATGGCGGCTGGACCTTGAGCTGTTCAGCAATCTCACGCTGTACGGCTTGCATGAATTCACTCCTTGCTTGATGTACTTGAAAGGGCGGCAGGAACCTGGAAAACGTGTCGCAAGTAAGCGACGAAATTCGGGTCTTTACAGTGCGTCTTGCCTGGCTCGTCGGAGATCTTCGCCACCGGCTGGCCGTTGCAGGCGGTCATTTTAAGCACGATGCTCATCGGTTCGACACCCGGAATATCACACGTCAGGTTGGTGCCGATGCCGAAGCTGACATTGATCCGACCGCGCAGCGCCCGGAATATCTCCAGAGCCTTGGGCAGGGTCAGGCTGTCGGAGAAAGTCAGCGTCTTGCTCATCGGGTCGATGCCGAGCCTGTGATAGTGGGCGATGGCTTTTTCCGCCCAAACCACCGGATCGCCTGAGTCGTGGCGCAAACCGTCGAAAAGCTTGGCGAAAAACAGATCGAAATCGCCGAGGAAGGCATCAATGGTGATGCAGTCGGTCAGGGCAATCCCCAGCAGGCCACGGTATTCACGGACCCAGCAATCGAGTGCGGCGATCTGGCTGTCGATCAGCCGCGGGCCAAGTTGCTGGTGCGCCATGATCCATTCGTGGGCCATGGTGCCCAGGGGTTTCATGTCCAGCTCCCGGGACAGGTGAACGTTGCTGGTGCCGACGAAGCGTCCGGGGAAATCGTGCTTGAGCACATTCACCACTTCTTCCTGCACGCGGTAGGAAAAGCGACGACGGGTGCCGAAATCGGCCACCTGCAATTCGGACAATTCGTCGCTGCTGGCGTTGGCGCTCAGCCAGTCGAACTTGCGGTAGAGCTGCTCGCGGGCCTGTTCCAGCACGACTTCGCGGTAGCGATAGCGGTTGCGCACTTCGCTGACTAGCGCCAGCAGCGGCACTTCGAACAGGATCACATGCAGCCAGGGGCCCCGCAGGCGGATAAACAGTTCACCGTTTTCGAGGCCGGTGTGGATGTAACGCAGGTTGAAGCGAAACAACCCGAGAAAGCGCAGGAAGTCCGGCTTCAGGAAGCTGATGCGTTCCAGAAAGCTCAACTGGTCGGCGCTCAGGCTCAGTTCGGCCAGGCGCTCGATCTGGAATCGGATTTCCGCCAGGTACGGGCGCAAGTCCTCGCTGTTACGGCAACGAAACTCCCATTCGACTTCGACGTTCGGGTAGTTGTGCAGCACCGCCTGCATCATCGTCAGCTTGTAGAAGTCGGTGTCGAGCAGGTTCTGCACGATGTGATCGGCAAACACACTCTCGCTCATAACGGGAATCTCCGGCGTTGCAGCGGTATTGATCAGTGGCGCTAGTGGCGCATATCACTGGGCAGGATTGCCAGCAGTTTTTTGACCGCTGCAATTCCCCTGTGGGAGCCAGCTTGCTCGCGATAGCAACCGGTCAGGCGATATAAATGTTGAATGTGATGACGCCATCGCGAGCAAGCTCGCTCCCACAGGGGTTGTGCAAGGGTTTAATGTTGCATCACATCCGGGCTATCGATCTGCTCCAGCATCCACTTCACAAAGTCCCGCACCTTGGGGACTTCCGCCGAGTGCTCCGGGTAGGCCAGGTAGTAGGCATCGCTGCTGGGCATTGCATGCTGCCAGGGAATGACCAGCTTGCCGTCGGCCAGTTCCTCTTCCACCAGAAAACGGGGTAACAGCGCCACGCCGCAGCCGACCTGGGCGGCGCGGATGCACATGTAAAAGGTTTCGAAGCGCGGTCCGTGGTAGCTGTGCTCGGTGTGGTAGCCCTGATGGTCGAACCAGTCATGCCAGGCCTGGGGGCGGGAAGCGTTTTGCAGCAGGACCAGGTCAGTCAGTTGTGTCGGATCGGTAAACGGTGTGTCCGGCAGGCTGCCCGGGGCGCACACCGGCACCAGCTCTTCGCCGAACAGCTTCAGGCATTCGGTGCCGGGCCGTGAGCCCTGGCCGAAGTAGAACGCCAGGTCGCTGCGACCTTGCAGCAGGTCGTCGGCTTCCTGCTCGCTGCACAGGTCCAGATGGATCGACGGATGCCGCAGGCGCCAGCCTTTCAGGCGCGGCACCAGCCAGCGTGCACCGAAAGTGGGGGGCGTCGAAACCCGCAGGACTTCTGTTTCGCCACCGTAGGAACGCAGGTAATGGGTCGACATCTCGACCTGCGTGAGGATTTTTCGCACCTCAACCAGGTACAGATCGCCAGCCGGCGTCATCTGCAGGCGGCGGCGCACCCGGCGAAACAGCAGGTGCTGCAACAGCTCTTCGAGTTGCGCGACCTGTTTGCTCACGGCGCTTTGGGTCAGGTTCAACTCTTCGGCGGCCCGGGTGAAGCTCAAATGCCGGGTGACGGCCTCGAAGCACTGCAATGCAGCGATCGATGGCAAGTAGCGTTTATTCAGCATGGGCGGTCCTTGGTTCTTGTTTCTTATTGCCAGCAATGCACAGCATGAATAAACGGAATGATATCTCTCTTAAAGGTCGTTTGTTGAGTAACCTCCGGGCAGCTAAAACTACAGGTCTGATCAGCCGTGATTTTCCGGCTGCACGTGTTCTGTCTTTTGCTTGAGGAGTGACCCATGGTTGCCGCATTGCTTGATCGTCTAGGTGTGAACCCGGCCCTGTACCAGAACGGCAAAGTGCCGGTGCATTCGCCGATCGATGGCAGCAGGATCGCCGCCGTCAACTGGGAAGGCGCTGCTGAAGTCGAGCAACACATCAGTCGCGCAGATCATGCGTTCGAACTGTGGCGCAAGGTTCCGGCACCGCGCCGTGGCGAGCTGGTGCGGCAACTGGGTGACATCCTGCGTGAATACAAGGCCGACCTCGGCGAGCTGGTGTCCTGGGAGGCCGGCAAGATCACCCAGGAAGGCCTGGGTGAAGTTCAGGAAATGATCGACATCTGCGACTTCGCCGTCGGCCTGTCCCGTCAGTTGTACGGCCTGACCATCGCCTCCGAGCGTCCTGGCCACCACATGCGCGAAACCTGGCACCCGCTGGGCGTTGTCGGGGTGATCAGTGCGTTCAACTTCCCGGTGGCGGTCTGGGCCTGGAACGCCACGCTGGCGCTGGTCTGCGGCAACCCGGTGATCTGGAAACCGTCGGAAAAGACGCCACTGACCGCACTGGCTTGCCAGGCGCTGTTCGATCGCGTGCTGAAGAACTTCAGCGATGCACCACCGCACCTGAGCCAGGTGATTATTGGTGGTCGCGATGCCGGCGAAGCCCTGGTCGATGATCCGCGTGTCGCGCTGGTCAGCGCCACCGGCAGCACCCGCATGGGTCGTGAAGTGGCACCGAAAATCGCCGCGCGTTTCGCCCGCAGCATCCTCGAACTGGGTGGCAACAACGCGATGATCCTCGGCCCAAGCGCCGACCTGGACATGGCCGTTCGCGCGATTCTGTTCAGCGCCGTCGGCACCGCCGGTCAGCGTTGCACCACGTTGCGTCGCCTGATTGCCCATGAATCGGTGAAAGAAGAAATCGTCACTCGCCTGAAAGCCGCTTACTCCAAAGTGCGTATCGGCAACCCACTGGAAGGCAATTTGATTGGTCCGCTGATCGACAAGCACAGCTTCGAAAACATGCAGGACGCTCTGGAGCAGGCCTTGAGTGAGGGCGGCCGGGTGTTTGGCGGTGAGCGTCAGCTGCAAGACAAGTTCCCGAATGCCTACTACGTGTCGCCGGCTATCGTCGAAATGCCGGAGCAAAGCGATGTGGTCTGCCACGAAACCTTCGCTCCAATCCTGTACGTGGTTGGCTACAGCGATTTCCAGGAAGCCCTGCGCCTGAACAACGCCGTGCCACAAGGCCTGTCCTCGTGCATCTTCACCACCGACGTGCGTGAAGCCGAGCAGTTCATGTCGGCGGTGGGCAGCGACTGCGGCATTGCCAACGTCAACATCGGCCCGAGCGGCGCGGAAATCGGCGGCGCGTTTGGTGGCGAGAAAGAAACCGGCGGCGGTCGTGAGTCCGGCTCCGATGCATGGCGCGGCTACATGCGCCGCCAGACCAACACCGTGAACTATTCGCTGGAGTTGCCGTTGGCGCAGGGCATCACGTTCGATTGACAGGTGCCTTCCTGTAGGAGCGAGCTTGCTCGCGATGGACGTCAACGATAAAGCGTGTTTGCTGCATAACCGTGTTGCCCTGACGTTTTTCGCGAGCAAGCCCGCTCCCACATTTGAAGTATGTGTTTGTTAGGTTTCTGCTTGGAGTCTGGCAATGCCGTTACGCGAAGAGTGTCTGTGGGAAAAACTGACGCCGCAAAGGCCGGACAATTCGGCCCTCAAGGGCGAGGTCACGGTGGATGTCTGCGTCATCGGCGCCGGGTTTACCGGTTTGTCGGCGGCGGTGCATCTGCTGGAGCAAGGCAAGACTGTTTGCGTGCTGGAGGCCCATCGCGCCGGTCATGGTGGTTCCGGGCGCAACGTCGGGCTGGTCAATGCCGGGATGTGGATTCCCCCGGACGAGATCGAAGCCGGGTTTGGCGAGGCGGTTGGCAGCCAGCTCAACCGCATGCTGGGGGCGGCGCCTTCCCTGGTGTTCAGCCTTGTGGACAAGTACAACATCGATTGCCAGTTGCGCCGCGAAGGCACGCTGCACATGGCGCATAACGCCCGTGGCGAAGCCGACTTGCGCAGTCGTGAAGAACAATGGAAACGTCGCGGTGCGCCCGTAGAGCTGCTCACCGGTCAGGCCTGCGAGCAAGCCACCGGCACGAAAAAGATCGCCGCGGCATTGCTCGATCGCCGCGCCGGCACACTCAACCCGATGGCCTACACCACGGGGCTGGCCAAAGCGGCCATCGGCCTGGGCGGTCAATTGTTCGATCATTCCCCGGTCACCCGACTCGAACGTCAGGGGCAGCGCTGGTCAGTACAGACTGCCCAGGGCTCGGTCATGGCCGAGAAAGTGGTGATTGCCTCCAATGCCTACACCGAAGGCGACTGGACGGAGCTGCGGCGCAATTTCTTCCCCGGTTATTACTATCAAGTGGCCTCGGTGCCGCTGACCGAAGAAGCCGCCCGACAAATTCTGCCCGGTGGCCAGGGTTCCTGGGACACCCGCCAGGTGCTCAGCAGTATCCGTCGAGACAAAGACGGTCGCCTGCTGCTTGGCAGTCTCGGTAATGGCAATCAGAAACCGGCCTGGTTCCTCAAGGCCTGGGCCGACCGCGTGCAGCAGCACTATTTCCCGTACCTCAAACCGGTGGAATGGGAGTGCACCTGGACCGGTTGCATCGCCTTCACCCCCGATCATTTGATGCGCCTGTTCGAGCCGGCGCCCGGTTTGGTGGCAGTCACCGGTTACAACGGCCGGGGCGTGACCACGGGCACGGTGGTCGGCAAGGCCTTTGCCGATTACCTGTGTAACGGAAATCCTCAAGCGCTACCGATTCCCTTTGCACCCATGCAGCCATTGGCCGGGGTGGGGTTGCGCAGCTGTCTGTATGAGGCGGGATTCTCGCTGTATCACGCGGGCCAGTGCCTGCGGATCGTGATCTGAATGTTGATTTTTGCAGTGGGAGGCGGCGCTTTTTCGATCTGCGGCTAGCCTGTAGTGGTGCGGGTTGTAGCAGTCCCGCACCAGCAGTGTGCACTTCGGTGACGCACGTTGTTACAGGCTGGTTGCACGTTGTTTAAAGCCGCGGTTGCAATGATGGCGCAGTAGGGTTGCGCCTCAAATAAAAAATGGTTTTACCTTCCGCGGTTTAGACGGTTGCACGCCCAATGAAAATGGGACCGAAACAGTCGAAATAACAAGAAAGCAGCGACTTTTTTCAGAATAAAAAACCGATGGCACGGCCCTTGCTCTGAGCATTCAGTGAAGTCGCAGTGCCAATTAAAAAAACCATGGAGCACCACCTCATGTCCCAGACGTTTTACAAGAAAGGCTTTCTGGCCCTCGCAGTGGCAACTGCGCTGGGTGTTTCTGCGTTTGCTCAGGCTGACATCAAGATCGGCGTAGCGGGACCAATGACGGGCGCCAACGCGGCATTTGGCGAACAGTACATGAAGGGTGCACAGGCCGCGGCCGATGCGGTCAACGCGGCTGGCGGGGTTAACGGGGAAAAAATCGTACTGGTCAAGGGCGATGACGCCTGCGAACCGAAACAGGCTGTGACGGTCGCCAAGGACCTGACCAACCAGAAAGTCGCCGGCGTAGTCGGTCACTTCTGCTCCTCCTCGACCATTCCGGCCTCCGAGATCTACGACGAAGCAGGCATCATCGCCATCACCCCGGGTTCCACCAACCCGGCCGTTACCGAGCGCGGCCTGAGCGCCATGTTCCGTATGTGCGGGCGTGACGACCAGCAAGGCATCGTGGCCGGCGACTACATCGTCGACGTGCTCAAGGGCAAGAAAGTTGTCGTGCTGCACGACAAGGACACCTACGGCCAGGGCCTGGCGGATGCTACCAAGGCTCAACTGGTCAAGCGCGGCGTAACGCCTGTGCTGTATGAAGGCCTGACCCGTGGCGAGAAAGACTTCAGCACCATCGTGACCAAGATCCGCGGCGCCGGCGCTGACGTCGTCTACTTCGGTGGTCTGCACCCGGAAGCCGGTCCTCTGGTGCGTCAACTGCGTGAACAAGGCCTCAAGGACGTCAAGTTCATGTCCGACGACGGCATCGTGACCGACGAACTGGTGACCACCGCTGGCGGCCCGCAATTCGTTGACGGCGTGCTGATGACCTTCGGCGCCGACCCACGCCTGCTGCCAGACAGCAAGACCGTGGTAGACGCCTTCCGCAAGGCCGGTACCGAGCCTGAAGGCTACACCCTGTACGCCTACGCTTCGGTCCAGACCCTGGCAGCAGCCTTCAACGGCGCCAAGTCCAACAAGGGCGAAGAAGCGGCTGCATGGCTGAAGAAAAACCCGGTCAAGACCGTCATGGGCGAGAAGACCTGGGACAGCAAGGGCGACCTGAAAATCTCCGACTACGTGGTTTACCAGTGGGACAAGGATGGCAAATACCACCAGCTGGAAAAACAGAAGTAAGGGCTGACTCAATTGGGTGAACCCCACGGTTCCCCTGTGGGAGCGAGCTTGCTCGCGATGACGGACTTGCAGGCAACTCATTCGTTGAATGTTAAACCGCAATCGCGAGCAAGCTCGCTCCTACAGGGGGCCGTGGTGGCCTGCCTGATCGTGGCTGACATTGCTCCGACGTATATCTGTATTTTCCTTAGAGGAACCGCACAGCCACATGTGCAGGTTCTCATTGCGTGAGATTGCGTTATGGATGGTATTTTCCTGCAGCAACTGGTCAACGGCCTGACCCTCGGGTCGGTCTATGGCCTGATCGCCATCGGCTACACAATGGTCTATGGCATCATCGGCATGATCAACTTCGCCCACGGCGAGGTTTACATGATTTCCGCTTACCTCGCGGCAATCAGTCTGGCTCTGCTGGCTTACTTCGGTATCGAATCTTTCCCGCTGCTGATGCTTGGCACACTGATCTTCACCATCGTCGTCACGGCGGTGTATGGCTGGGTCATCGAGCGTGTCGCCTACAAACCCCTGCGTAACTCCACTCGACTCGCCCCGCTGATCAGTGCGATCGGTATCTCACTGATCCTGCAAAACTACGCACAGATCTCCCAGGGCGCGAAGCAACAAGGCGTTCCGACTTTGCTCTCGGGTGCCTGGCGCGTTGATATCGGTACCGGTTTCGTTCAGTTGACCTACACCAAGGTCTTCATTCTGGTCGCAGCGTTCGTCGGGATGGGCCTGCTGACCTACGTCATCAAGTACACCAAGCTCGGCCGCATGTGCCGTGCAACCCAGCAAGACCGCAAGATGGCTTCGATCCTGGGGATCAACACCGATCGGGTGATTTCCTACGTGTTCATCATCGGTGCAGCGATGGCGGCCCTGGCCGGCGTGCTGATCACCATGAACTACGGCACATTCGACTTCTATGCCGGCTTCATCATCGGGATCAAGGCGTTCACTGCCGCGGTGCTCGGCGGGATTGGTTCACTGCCTGGCGCGATGCTCGGCGGGATCATTCTCGGGATTTCCGAGTCGCTGTTTTCCGGTCTGGTGAACTCGGACTACAAAGACGTTTTCAGCTTCTCGCTGCTCGTTCTCGTTCTGGTCTTTCGGCCTCAAGGCCTGCTCGGCCGTCCTCTTGTGTCGAAGGTGTAAGCGATGTCTTCAACCACTAAAAAAACCATTGATCTCAAAAGAAGCCTGGTTGACGCGATTCTTGCCGGCCTGGTTGCCCTGATTGTGTTCGGCCCGATTGTCGGCGTAGTCCTCGATGGCTATGGCTTCAATATGGAAACGAGCCGGGTGGCCTGGATTGTCGCCATCGTCATGGCCGGTCGCTTTGCCCTTAGCCTGTTCCTGCAAACCCCCAAGGGCCTGAGAATCCTCGAGGGTTTTGAAACCACCGGGTCCGGGGTCCATGTACTGCCGCCTGATTACAAATCCCGGCTGCGCTGGATCATCCCGCTGATGATTGTTATCGCGGTGGTGTTCCCGTTTTTCTCCAACTCGTACCTGTTGGGCGTGGTCATCCTCGGGCTGATCTACGTGCTGCTGGGGCTGGGGCTGAACATCGTGGTCGGCTTGGCCGGCCTGCTCGACCTTGGTTACGTGGCGTTCTACGCCATCGGTGCCTACGGCCTGGCGCTCGGTTATCAATATCTTGGGCTGGGCTTCTGGACGGTGTTGCCGTTGGCGGCGATTACCGCCGGACTGGCCGGTTGCATCCTCGGTTTCCCGGTGCTGCGCCTGCACGGTGATTACCTGGCGATCGTGACCCTGGGCTTCGGTGAAATCATTCGGTTGATCCTCAATAACTGGCTGACCCTGACCGGCGGCCCGAATGGCATGGCAGCGCCGTTGCCCACTTTCTTCGGCATCGAGTTCGGAAAAAGGGCGAAAGAGGGCGGGGTGCCGTTCCATGAGTTCTTCGGCATCGCCTACAACCCTGACGTGAAGTACTACTTCATCTACGCCGTGTTGTTCCTGGTGGTCCTGGCCGTGCTGCACATCAAGCATCGCCTGACCCGCATGCCGGTCGGCCGTGCCTGGGAAGCGCTGCGTGAGGACGAAATCGCCTGTCGCTCCATGGGCCTGAACCACGTGCTGGTCAAGCTCTCGGCATTCACCATTGGCGCCTCGACGGCAGGTCTGGCCGGGGTGTTCTTCGCCACCTATCAGGGCTTCGTCAACCCGACCTCGTTCACCTTCTTCGAATCGGCACTGATCCTCGCCATCGTGGTACTGGGTGGCATGGGTTCGACCATAGGCGTCGTAATTGCAGCCTTCGTGCTGACCGTCGCCCCGGAGCTGCTGCGTGGCTTCGCCGAGTACCGCGTGCTGCTGTTCGGCATCCTGATGGTGTTGATGATGATCTGGCGACCGCGCGGCCTGATTCGGATCAGCCGTACCGGTGTGACCCCGCGTAAAGGAGTAGCGCCATGAGCGAAGTCGTACTCAGTGTAGAAAAACTGATGATGCACTTCGGCGGCATCAAGGCGTTGAATGATGTCAGCCTGAAGGTCAAGCGCAACTCGATCTTCGCCCTGATCGGCCCCAACGGCGCCGGCAAGACCACCGTGTTCAACTGCCTGACCGGGTTCTACAAGGCCTCCGGCGGCAAGATCGAACTCAACGTGCGTGGGCAACAGACCAATGTCATCCAGTTGCTCGGCGAATCGTTCAAGCCGACCGACTTCGTTTCGCCAAAAAGCTTCATCACCCGGATGCGCTACAAGATGTTCGGCGGCACCCACCTGGTGAACCGCGCCGGCCTGGCACGGACCTTCCAGAACATTCGCCTGTTCAAGGAAATGTCGGTGCTGGAAAACCTGCTGGTGGCCCAGCACATGTGGGTCAATCGCAGCATGCTCGCCGGCATCCTCAACACCAAGGGCTACCGCAAGGCCGAAAGCGATGCGCTGGACCACGCGTTCTACTGGCTGGAAGTGGTGGATCTGGTGGACTGCGCCAACCGCCTGGCCGGTGAGCTGTCCTACGGTCAGCAACGCCGCCTGGAAATCGCCCGGGCCATGTGCACCCGTCCGCAGATCATCTGCCTCGACGAACCGGCCGCCGGCCTCAACCCTCAGGAAACCGAAGCGCTGAGCGCGATGATCCGGCTGCTGCGCGACGAGCACGATCTGACCGTGGTGCTGATCGAACACGACATGGGCATGGTTATGAGTATCTCCGACCACATTGTGGTGCTGGACCACGGCATCGTCATCGCCGAGGGTGGCCCCGACGACATCCGCAACGACCCGAAAGTGATCGCCGCTTATCTGGGCGCGGAAGAAGAGGAGGTGGTATGAGTAAACCCATCCTCGAGCTCAAGGAACTGGACGTGTTTTACGGGCCGATCCAGGCTCTTAAAGGTGTCTCGCTGCACATCAACGAAGGGGAAACCGTCAGCCTGATCGGCTCCAACGGTGCCGGCAAGTCGACCCTGCTGATGTCGATCTTCGGCCAGCCAAGGGCGGCGGACGGGCAGATCCTCTATCAGGGCGTGGACATTACCCACAAGTCGTCCCACTACATCGCCTCCAACGGCATTGCGCAATCGCCGGAAGGACGGCGGGTGTTCCCCGACATGACCGTCGAAGAAAACCTGCTGATGGGCACTATCCCCATTGGCGACAAGTACGCCAAGGAGGACATGCAGCGCATGTTCGAGCTGTTCCCCAGGCTCGAAGAGCGGCGTACCCAGCGGGCGATGACCATGTCCGGCGGCGAGCAACAGATGCTCGCCATCGCCCGGGCCCTGATGAGCCGGCCCAAGTTGTTGTTGCTCGATGAGCCAAGCCTGGGCCTGGCGCCGATCGTGGTGAAGCAGATCTTCGCCACCCTGCGGGAACTGGCCAAGACCGGCATGACCATCTTCCTGGTGGAGCAGAACGCCAACCACGCCCTGCGGTTGTCTGACCGGGCTTACGTGATGGTCAACGGCGAAATCCGCATGACCGGCACCGGCAAGGAGTTGTTGGTCAACGAGGATGTGCGTAGCGCCTATCTCGGCGGGCACTGAGTTTCAGTGGTTGTACACAAGCCCCGGCGCGCAATCGCCGGGGCTTTTTTACATCTTCAAAACACCACTGAACCCTGTGGGAGCGAGCTTGCGCGCGATAGCGGTGTGTCAGTCTCCACGATGCAAGTTGTGCCGCAGTCATCGCGAGCAAGCTCGCTCCCACAGGTTTTTGGCATGCCTCTGGGAAATTGTGGAAAACAATATTCCCAAGCTCGCAAAGCGCGACATAAAGCCGCTGCAAATAGTTGTTTTGTCACGGTTTTGACTTGTCCCCGTTTGCTGTGGAACCGGCTGTGAATAACGTGGGAGTAGCTGGCTGCAGGCCTTTTAAACCGTGGCTTACAGAGGTGTGGTTGTTTTTTGATCAGGTGTTTTTGCGCAGCTTGCAGGCCGCTTTGTCAACCTTTTTGTTCGGGATGAAAATGCATGTAATCGGCGTGGACAAGCCTGTGGATAAGTCTGTGACTAAACTCTGGAAAGACTCGGCTGAAGGCCGTGGTTACTGGCTTGGCGCCATCGCCGGTTTGACCCGTCAGTCATGAAAATGGCCAAGGGCTACACAGCAGGCGGTTGAGGGTCAAGCAAAAAAGTTTCAAAACCCCGCGCAAAGCCTTGTGGATAGCGGCTTGCAGCTTTTCCACTTGCCCCCAAAGACTGTGGACCGGCCTGTGGATAACGTGCGCGCACATGGCTGTAGGCCACGCTGGTCAAGGGGTTGCCGGGATTGAGCGTTTTTTGAACAGATTGAACGGTGGTTGCCGCTGTGAACAAGGCCGGGCATGCTGCCTGCTGATTTTCTATTCCAATGGCTGGCGATCAGCCGAAGCAAGGAGAACACGATGTCCAACACCCTGTTTATTACCGGCGCGACCTCCGGTTTTGGTGAAGCCTGTGCCCGTCGTTTTGCCGAGGCCGGCTGGAAACTGGTGCTGACTGGCCGTCGTGAAGAGCGCCTCAATGCGTTGTGCGCCGAGCTGTCGAAGCAGACCGAAGTCCATGGCCTGGTGCTCGATGTGCGTGATCGCAAGGCCATGGAGGAGGCGATTGCCAATCTGCCGCCATCCTTTGCAAAACTGCGCGGGTTGATCAACAACGCCGGGCTGGCCCTGGGGGTTGATCCGGCGCCCAAGTGCGACCTGGACGATTGGGACACCATGGTCGATACCAACGTCAAAGGCCTGATGTACAGCACCCGTCTGCTGTTGCCGCGCCTGATTGCCCACGGTCGAGGTGCCGGTATCGTCAACCTGGGGTCCATCGCCGGCAACTACCCGTACCCGGGCAGCCATGTGTATGGCGCGACCAAGGCGTTCGTCAAACAGTTCTCCGTGAACCTGCGCTGCGACCTGCAAGGCACGGGCGTGCGGGTCAGCAACATCGAGCCGGGCCTGTGCGAGAGCGAGTTCTCGCTGGTGCGTTTTGCCGGTGACCAGGAGCGCTACAACGCCACTTACGCTGGCGCCGAGCCGATTCAGCCGCAAGACATCGCCGAGACAATCTTCTGGGTGCTCAATGCCCCGGCGCACATCAACATCAACAGCCTGGAGCTGATGCCGGTGAGCCAGACCTGGGCTGGTTTTGCAATCGAGCGTAAGTCTTAATTGTGGCGAGGGGGCTTGCCCCCGTTGGGCTGCGGAGCAGCCCCGAAACCATAGCGCTCAATTTTCAGATGTACTTCATCCACCGGTTTGCGACTGCTCCGCAGCCGAACGGGGGCAAGCCCCCTCGCTACAAGAGCGGTCAAAACCGGACATCAGCTAGACTCCTCCCTCAAGCAACCCGCCGCACCCGGCGGTCTAGAGGTATCTGAGGAGATCAAGTGAGTAATCGAGGCGAGCAGGCGCTGCTCAAACAATCGACCTTCCTGATGCTCGCCGTGACATTCGCCGGGATCATCACCGGTTTTGTTTCGGGCGCCCAATCCATTCTGTTCGATGGCTTCTTTTCGTTGATCGCGGCCTTCATCAAGGTCCTGATGCTGATCACCGCCCGGCTGATCGCCAAGGAAAGCAACCAGCGCTTTCAGTTCGGTTCCTGGCACCTGGAGCCCATGGTGCTGGTGATCGAAGGCAGTTTCATATTCCTGGTGGCCGTTTATGCCTTTCTCAACGGAGTGTTCGGCATCATCAGTGGTGGCCGGGAAGTCGAACTCGGTCTGGTGATTTTCTACGCGGCCTTCTTCACTGTCGTTGAGCTCATTTATTTCTTCTACGTCCGCCAACGCAATCGCACGCTCAACTCATCGCTGATCCAGTTCGACAACATCAGTTGGCTGGTGGACGCGATGCTGTCGGCGGGACTGCTGGTGAGCTTCCTCATCGCGCTGCTGCTCAAGACTCAGGGTTACGACAAGTGGGCGGTGTATGTCGACCCGATGATCCTGATTCTGCTGGCCTTGGGCATGCTCCCCCCAGCGTTCAAAATCCTCGGGCCGGCCTTGCGCGATGTGCTGGGGATCGTCCCGGATCAACTGGACGACAAGGTGCGTCAGGTGATGGAAGTGGCGAAGGCCGAGCATGGTTTCGACGATTACATTTCCTACGTGCAGAAACACGGCAGGGCCTGTTTTATCGAGATTCACATCGTATTGCCGAAGGATTACTGGCTGGATGGTGTGGGGCAACTGGACAGTTTGCGCGAGGAAATCTCCACGAAGCTTGGCGAGCCGGATGCCGCACGATGGCTGACCATCAGCTTTACCGGGGACCGCAAGTGGATTGAGTGATTGGATTTCCTCTTGCCACTCAGTCAGCCGAGATACTGCGCCAACCCGCGATAACAGGTCGCCAGGTGATAAGGCGTGGTCGACGGCATGTCGCGGCGGCTGACTTCTCCGTGCTCGTCACGGCACTCGTACCAGCCGCCGTCATGCAGCGAGCGCTGCTGCAATGCCTGCAATTGACGCAGTACAGCCGCTTCGCTGTCCGGGCGCAGCGTTAATGCACGTAGGTACTCGGCCTGGGCCCAGATGCGTTGCGTGGCGTCCCGGGTACCGCCATCGGCTGCGAAATCGAGCATCGCCCGCACGGCGCCAGTCTGCTGATCAACGCCCACTTGCTCGGTAAAGGCGAAGGCCCGCTCCAGATCGGCATGCAGCGTCGAATTGCGCAACAGTGCCGAAGATTCCAACAGGAAGTACCACTCGAACTGATGCCCCGGTTCAAACCAGTTATCCACAGACCCCAGCGGTTTTTCCATCAACACGCCGTGCTGTGGATCGATGAAGCGCGCGTGCATGGCTGTGCATAACCCGACGAGCGCCTGTTGCACGTCGAGGTCTTCACGCACCGACAGGGTGGCGAGGAAAGCTTCGGCCAGGTGCATGAGCGGGTTTTGCAAAGGGCCGCTGTCCAGCGATGCCCAGTCGCGGTCGAGCGTGGCTTCGTACAGACCGTCGTCCGTGGCGAAACGCTGCGCGACCACTTCCAGCGAGGCGTTGAGCACCGACTCCACCAGCGGCTCGCGAACCTTGTCCCAGTAATGGGCGCAGGCGAACAGGATGAAGGCGTGGGTGTAGAGATCCTTGCGCTGATCCAGCGGCGCACCTTGTGCATCGACACTGTAGAACCAGCCGCCGTGCTCGGCATCGTGGAAGTGCCGCTGCAAGGAGCGGAACAACGCGGCGGCACGCTCTTCGGCGCCCGGCACCTGACCGATCAGGCTGGCAAACAGATACAACTGCCGCGCACAGGCCATGGCCCGGTAGCGTTGCGGTGGCAGTGGTTGGTGTGCGGCATCCAGCGCCTCGTAGGGCAACGCCATATCGGCGTTCCAGCCCGGACCTTGCCAGAGCGGCACGATGACGTTCAGGAAATGCTGTTGCACCGAGGCGAACAGGGCGGTCAGTTCAGGCTGAGAGGCAGAGCGGGAAACAGGCGGCATTGGCTGGCGTCGTCACGGCAGGGGCGATTGCGCGACATGTTAGCAGAGAGGCTGGGCTGAGAGAGGCTGTGTCTGTCAGGCCGCCTTCGCGGGCAAGCCCGCTCCCACAGGTGTACGCATTCCAATGTGGGAGCGGGCTTGCCCGCGAAGAGGCCGGGTCAGACACTAGAGAGTCAACCTGCCAGCAACCACACGCCAGTCGCCGCCGAAGCCGCGCCCGCCAGTCGCACCAGGGGCGCTGCGGCCTGCGGCAACACCCGCACCAGCGCATAACCCGCCGCGTGCAACACCGCCGTCGCCGCAACAAAGCCTGCGGCGTAGGTCCAGGGGCTCGACATTTCCGGCAGTTCCAGCCCGTGCGCGACACCATGAAACAGCGCAAACAACGCAGTCGCACCCACCGCCATCACCAACGGTGGACGCACTGCCAGGGCAACCGCCAGCCCCAAAGCCAACACGGAAGCGGCAATCCCGCTCTCCAGTGCCGGCAGGTTCAATCCTTCAAAACCCAACAGCCCGCCAATCAACATAGTGCCGACAAAGGCACATGGCAGCGCCCAGCGTGCGGCGCCTTGCTGCTGTGCTGCCCACAGGCCGACCGCGAGCATTGCCAGCAAGTGATCGAGACCGCCAAGTGGGTGGCTGATACCGGCGATCAAGCCGTTGTCGCCGTGTCCCGGATGGGCGAAGGCGAGGGTCGGAGTCAGCAGCAGGGCCAGGGCGCCGAAAATGCGTTTGAGTGTCATGGATAAGCTTCCTTGTTGATAAGTCGTGATCAGGCCGCGGTCAGCAAACCCTGGCGTTCGATGAAGGCAATGATCTCTTCCAGGCCCAGGCCGGTTTTCTGATTGCTGAAGACAAAGGGTTTGCCGTTGCGCATGCGTTGGGTGTCGCTGTTCATCATCTCCAGCGAGGCGCCGACCAGAGGTGCCAGGTCGATCTTGTTGATCACCAGCAGGTCGGATTTGCAGATTCCCGGCCCGCCCTTGCGTGGCAGCTTGTCGCCGGCCGAGACGTCGATCACGTAGATGGTCAGGTCGGACAGTTCCGGGCTGAAGGTCGCGGAGAGGTTGTCGCCACCGGACTCCACGAGAATCAGGTCCAGCCCCGGAAAACGGCGGTTGAGCTGATCCACGGCTTCGAGGTTGATCGAGGCGTCTTCGCGGATGGCCGTGTGCGGGCAGCCGCCGGTTTCCACGCCGATGATGCGCTCCGGTGCCAGGGCTTCGTTGCGCACCAGAAAATCTGCGTCTTCGCGGGTGTAGATGTCGTTGGTCACGACGGCCAGGTTGTAACGCTCGCGCAGGGCCAGGCACAGGGCCAGGGTCAGGGCGGTTTTGCCGGAGCCGACCGGGCCGCCGATACCGACGCGCAGGGGTTGTGCGTTCATGTGATTCTCCAAAATAAATGGCCCTAGGAACGGAACAGACGGCTGTACTGGCGCTCGTGGGCCATACACGCCAGGGACAGGCCGAAAGCGGCGCTGCCGTAATGATCGGGATCGATTCGAGTGGCGTTCTGTTGAGCCTGTTGAAGCAGCGGCAACAGTCCGCTGGTCAGGCGTTGGGCGGCTTGCTGACCCAGGGGCAGGGTCTTCATCAGCACCGCCAACTGGTTTTCCAGCCAGCTCCAGAGCCATGCGGCCAGGGCGTCCTGCGGGCTGATCTGCCAGGCGCGCGCGGCCAACGCCCAACCCAGGGCCAGATGTGGCTCGCTGCGCTGTTCGAGGAAGGCGCGGGCGGGGGCGTCGAGCTCCGGCAAGCCATTGAGCAATTGCTGCAACGAGTAGCCCATCTGCCGGCTCTCCTGATGCAGCTCGCGGGTTTCGCGGCTGGCGCGGTGTTCCTCGCAGCGTTGCAGCAATTCGTCCCAGTTTTCCTCGCTGGCGGCCAAGCAATGGGCGAGCAGCAAGGGTGCTTCGAAGCGTGCCAGATTCAGCAGCAACTGATCGCTGATCCAGCGTCGCGCACTGTCGGGGTCGTGAACACGGCCGTTATCCACAGCCATTTCCAGCCCCTGGGAGTAGCTGTAGCCGCCAATCGGCAACTGCGGACTGGCCAGGCGCAACAGCGCCCAGGCCGGGTTCATGTGCGTACGCCGAACTGGTGCAGTTTCGGCGCGTAGTTGAAGTCTTCATCGCCGTGACGCGAATGATGATGACCACCGCCGTAGGCGCCATGTTCCGGCTGGAACGGCGCCTCGATGTTCACGGCAACGGCACCGAGTTGTTCGAGCATGGCCTTGAGCACGTAGTCGTCGAGCAGGCGCAACCAGCCGTCGCCGACTTGCAGGGCGACATGGCGGTTGCCCAGGTGATAGGCCGCGCGAGTCAGTTCGAAGGCATTGGCGCAGGTGACGTGCAGCAATTGTTCGGGGCGGGCGCAGACACGCACGATTCGCCCGTCTTCGGCTTGCAGGCATTCGCCGTCACGCAACGGCGGCTGGCCGCGCTCCAAAAACAACCCGACGTCTTCACCCTCGGCACTGAAACAGCGCAATCGGCTTTTGCTGCGGGCTTCGAACGTCAGGTGCAGTTCGGCGGCCCAAACGGGTTGAGGGTCGATTCTGCGATGAATCACCAGCATCGGAAGGCTTCCAGCAATGGACAATGCTCAGGCTAGAGCAAGGGGCTTGCCAATCGGCATGATGTGTAGGAAATGCCTGACGGTGGCGTAGGACTGGTATCGATGGAGTGAGTATTTTGGTTGAAGTTGGTGCGTTGTTTTTGGTTTGCGCACCAAGTTAAAGCGGCGAGGTTTAATGTGGGAGCGAGTTTGCTCGCGATGGCGGTGGAACTGTCACATCGATGGTGGATGTCATGCCCTAATCGCGAGCAGGCTCGCTCCCACAGGGATTTCATCCACAGAAAGTTACTCAGTGCTGCCGAGCCCTTGCCAATGCTTGAGGCCGATAAAGATAAACCGCAGCTGCTGGGTGATTTTCGCCTGGGGCGTCAGGTGCTCTGGCAAGGCTTCGGCTGGCGGATCGATGATGTCCGGCAGGGTGGCGAACACGCTCTTGACGATCAGATCCGCCATGACGCTCAGGTCGGCGATGTCCAGATGCTGCAGTTTCGGCATCAGTGACAAATCCGCCGCCAGGTCCGAGCTGATGTTTTCACGCAAACGGCCGATGGCCTGGCGCACCGGCACTGAACCGCCGTACTGCTCACGGGCAAGAAACAGGAACTGCGAACGGTTGGCGCTAACCACGTCGAGAAAGATCCGCACCGAGGCATCGATGATGCCGCCCATCACGAATTCGTTGTGTCGTACCAGGCGAATGGTTTCGCGGAATGTCTGGCCGACTTCGCTGACCAGTACCAGGCCCAATTCATCCATATCGGCAAAATGGCGGTAGAAACCGGTCGGTACGATGCCGGCGGTTTTCGCGACTTCGCGCAGGCTCAGGCTGCCGAATCCTCGGCCGCCATCCATCAGGCGCCGGGCAGCGTCCATCAGGGCGTTACGGGTTTGTTGTTTCTGTTCGGCGCGGGGCAGCATCGCAAGGGCGTTTTCTGGACAGGGACGCGGCGCACTCTAGCAAATCGGCTTTGCCGGCGTCGAACGACTGTGGGGGGATCACGCGGGGATGTGTGGAATCTATCAAGTGGGCCTATGAAAATTCAAAAGCCCAATCCGGGGATTGGGCTTTTTTTCAAGGCGGCCATGGAGCTTAGCTCACGGCGCTGTTGCGTTCGATCACGCGGTCACCACCGCCTTCAGCAAGGGTTTGACCTTGTGGAGTGCGATCCGAACCGTCGGCGGCAAGGGTCTGGCCTTGTGGAGTACGGTCGGAACCATCAGCAGCCAGGGTTTGACCTTGTGGGGTGCGATCCGAACCGTCAGCGGCAAGGGTCTGGCCTTGTGGGGTACGATCGGAACCATCGGCAGCCAGGGTTTGGCCCTGTGGAGTACGGTCCGAGCCATCCTGAGTAATCAGGCCTTTTTCTTTCAGGCGATCATTACCGCCTTCGGCAAGGGTCTGGCCTTGTGGGGTGCGGTCGGAACCATCGGCGGCGACGGTCTGGCTGAACACCGAGTGGTCTTGTTTCACTTGTGGGGTGGCCTGGTCAGCTGCTGGCAGGGCAAAGGCAGTGCTGGCCAGCATCGAAAGTGTAAGGCTAAGCAGTAGTTGGCGTTTCATGATTGTTTTGCTCCGTGGGGGTGCGAATAAGTGGGTACGAGAGCAATGCTACTCTCGATAAATCGATATGAAAGTTCATAAACGCAATGGTAATAATCAACGGAATTGATTGTTTGCTGCGGAGGCCCTAGGCCGGGCGTTTTCGGCGAGTTGTCTTGCACTTTTGTGGGTGTTTTCGACCCACCTGTGTTGTGCAAAAGTGCAGGTCCGGTAACGCAGGTCGACCGACTGGTCAGTATTGGACTGGGCGAAATCGGCGAAATCGGTCTACCGATTAAACCTGTCGGGTTTTTATCAGTCGTAATTTGCATGGCGAGCCGTTTGCGGCTCACCGTTTCACATGTGCGTCGCAGTCGGGGCGCCCGGTCGTATCAGGAGCCCTGTGCAATGACGCGCACTCAAAAGACGTTGGTCTGGACCCTTTCCACTTTCCTTACCTTGTTGGTGATGCTGGTGCTGATCATCGTGTTCTTCGACTGGAACCGGATCAAAGCGCCGCTCAACGCCAAAGTTTCCGAAGAGCTGCACCGCGCTTTCGCCATCAACGGCAATCTGTCGGTGGTCTGGCAACCCGAGCCCGATGAAGGCGGCTGGCGCGCCTGGGTACCGTGGCCTCATGTGGTGGCCGAAGACTTGAGCCTGGGCAATCCCGACTGGTCGAAACAGCCGCAGATGGTCACCCTCAAACGGGTGGAGCTGCGTATTTCACCCTTGGCATTGCTGGCGCAGCGGGTGGTGATCCCGCGTATCGATCTCACCGAGCCCAATGCCCACCTGCAACGCCTGGCTGACGGGCGCGCCAACTGGACCTTCAAACTCGACCCAAAGGACCCGGACGCCGAGCCTTCGAGCTGGGTGGTGGATATCGGAGCGATCGGCTTTGACAAGGGGCATGTCACCCTCGACGACCAGAACCTGAAGACCCAACTCGACGTACTGATCGATCCATTGGGCAAGCCGATTCCGTTCAGCGATATCGTCGGCGACAAAGCGGCGAAGGCCGCGCAGAAGAAGGGTTCGTCACCCCAGGACTATGCATTCGCCCTCAAGGTCAACGGCCAGTACCACGGCCAGAAACTCGCGGGCCAGGGCAAGATTGGCGGGCTGTTGGCGTTGCAGGACGCGGCACGGCCGTTTCCGCTTCAGGCACAGGTAAAAATCGCCGATTCCAGCGTCGAACTGGCCGGCACCCTGACCGATCCGCTGAACCTCGGCGCCCTGGACCTGCGCCTGAAACTGGCCGGTACCAGTCTGGGCAATCTCTACCCGCTGACCGGCGTGATCCTGCCGGACACGCCACCCTATGCCACCGACGGCCATCTGATCGCCAAGTTACACGAGCCGGGTGGCGCGGTATTCCACTATGAAGAATTCAACGGCAAGATCGGTGAAAGTGACATCCATGGCAACCTGACCTACGTGGCCAGCCAGCCACGGCCAAAGCTCAGCGGTTCGCTGTTATCCAATCAATTGCTGTTCGCTGACCTGGCACCGCTGATTGGTGCCGACTCCAACGCCGAGCAGAAGGCCCGAGGCGGTGACAGCAAACAACCGGCGGACAAAGTGCTGCCGGTCGAAGAGTTCAAGACCGATCGCTGGCGCGATATGGACGCCGATGTCGAGTTCACCGGCAAGCGCATCGTGCACAGCGAAAAACTGCCGTTCAACGATCTCTATACCCATCTGGTACTCACCGATGGCGTGCTCAGCCTCGAGCCGCTGCGTTTCGGCGTGGCCGGCGGCAAGCTGGATGCGCAGATTCGCCTGAACGGCCACACCGATCCGCTGGAGGGCCATGCCAGACTCACGGCGCGAGGCTTCAAGCTCAAGCAGTTGTTCCCCGGCTTTGAACCGATGAAAACCAGTTTCGGCGAACTCAACGGCGACGGTGATATCAGCGGGCACGGCAATTCGGTGGCTAAACTGCTGGGCAGCGCCAATGGCAATCTGAAAATGCTGATCAACGATGGCGCTATCAGTCGCGAATTGATGGAGTTGGCCGGGCTGAACGTCGGCAACTACGTGGTCGGCAAGATCTTTGGCGACAAGGAAGTGAAGATCAACTGCGCCGCCGCCGACTTCGGCATCCAGTCCGGCCTGGCGAGTACCCGCTTGTTTGTGTTCGACACCGAGAACGCCATTGTTTACATCGATGGCACGGCGAACATGGCGACCGAACAACTGGACCTGACCATCACCCCGGAATCAAAGGGCTGGCGTTTGATTTCGTTGCGTTCGCCGCTGTACGTGCGGGGCAAGTTCATCAAGCCCGATGCCGGGGTCAAGGCCGTGCCGTTGATGTTGCGTGGAGCCGGGATGGTCGCGTTGGGCGTGATCGCCGCACCGGCGGCAGGGTTGTTGGCGCTGATAGCGCCGAGTGGCGGCGAGCCGAACCAGTGCGCGCCGTTGCTGGAGCAGATGAAGGCGGGCAAGGCGCCGAAGACGGTAAAAAACTGAAGGTTGCCGGAGACAGTTCAAACGCTCCGATTCAGGGGCGCTTGAACGTCTTGCAAGGCTGGATCATTCAATTCAAGCCGGGGGGGCAGGGATATGCAGCAGCTTTGTTTCGATGTTAAGCCCCACTTTCTTGAGAACGTCATCTCTTACCTGATTGTAAAAGCGCCCATCCAGGACGCTACTCATCAGCCAAATGTTGGTCTTGTGTTCGTGGGTGACGCTCAAAACCGGCTGGTCGAGAATATCGATTGCAATCTCCTGAGCTGTTTTGAACGCCATTTGCAGGGTTACCACGGTCTTATTGTTGCGAATGATCGTCAGTAATGCGGCCGTGGAAGCCGCTATGTCTGCGTAGGCATTGCTCACGGTGGCGTTACTTTGGAGTTTCTCGACGATTGCCCTGACCGCTAGTGAGTCAGGCTGGAGTCTTGTCAGTTGCTCAAATGCGTTGGCCAGCGCTAGCCGTTCATCTTGTGGCAGGGCACTCCCGGTGCTTTGCTCAACAATATTTAAAAGGCTGCTGTTTTCAAACTTGAGTTGCTGAGTCGTTCGGCTGCCAACAGCCCAGCCGACTTTTTGAACGGTATCTGTATAAGCTGGCCACGATATTTCACGGTTGCCACTTTTCTTTGAGGCCACCAGATCGCCCAGCAGGCTGGAGGCTAGTATGTCTTTCTTAAAGCTGTCCGTGTGCGAGCCGCAAAAGATCGTGATGTTTCCATTGACTAGGTAAATATCGAACGGTGCTTTTTTCATAAGTTTTTCCTGCGCAGAGGCTTGCGCGGTAGCATATTTAAATCGGCAATTTTATTGCCGATTTAAATATGTGGTAAAGCGATTAGAAGTCCGGCAGGTTTTCGATGAATTTTTGTCCGTCTGCCTGATATTTTTTATATACGGCGTTGCGTATCCCGGAGAACGTTTTAATATCAAGGTGAGTACGAACAGCACCTGTTTTGATAGTGGTGGACTGTCGGGTCGATTTCCAGAACAGGATACCGCGCGTGCTTTCCCTCGCATCGAGGGATATGCAGTTAAGGATCATGTTGGGTTGCCCATTTTTATCGACCCAGATGGGTGCGATATCGAATTTTGCCTGAGTGCCAAGCTTTTTGTTTTTCTCAAAAATGGTGATGGCACCCGGATTGTTTTGCACCATCTCAACTGCTTTTTTCGCAACGTTGCTCAGTATTTGAGCCGCATTACCGCCAATCAATCCTGCAGCCACTTCCAGGGCAACCTGATCCATCGTCAGGCCAACTCTCTTGATCGTGACCTCCTGGATGTTCCGGTTTTGAGTCACCCAGCCCAGTTTGCTCAGGCCGTCAACATAGTAGCGATACCACTCGAAGAGTTTTTCATCTTCGGGGTAGAGTTTGGTGGCGGCGTTTTGCATGACCAGTTTGCACAAATTGACGTCGTCGATGATTTCCTGCGAAACGCCGGGCAGGAAGGCATCGATAGTATCAGGCATGACGCTGGCAGTTGGTTTGTTGATATCATGTTCAGGTTTGTTCAAGAGCGTAGAAAATACAGGTGCCGAGCGCTGCGTGATGATAGGTAATGCTGGCAGGGAATCAATAAATTCGAGTCGTTGTTCAAGTAGCATGAAAGTAATCCTTTACTTATTGGTGTGAGCAGCCGGCTGGCTGTGGTTGTTAGAGTAGGTTTATAGATTTAAAAGTCTAGTTTTGGTTTGTAACTTCAGGTTTTAGTTGTGTTTGTTATTCGGCGTTTGTGATTGTTCTAATTCGTAGTGGTGAACTTAAGCAGTCGTTAAACTTGAAACACTTGAACTGTTGTCGAGGCGCTGATCAGCGCACCGCATGCCCGGACAACAATGCCTCCTCACGCAACCACGCAAAAAAAGCCCGAACCGGTGGATGTCGCTCACGCCCCGGCACGCACAGTGCGCTGTAGCCGGCTCCATCGACCTGGATTTCCCCCCGGTACGGCAACAACAGACCACTGGCCACGCTTTCCGACACCAGAATATTGCTTGCCAGCACCAGGCCTTGGCCGGCAATCGCCGCTTGCAGGGCGTAATGCTCTTCGTCGTATTCGCGCATGGCCGGCCGACCGCCCAGCCAGGTTTCGCCGGAGCGAGCGAACCAGGCCTCCCATCCGTGGGCATAGAGTTTGGAGTTGTGCCAGCGCACGCTGATCAGCGTCGGAGCGCGACTCGACGCCAGGGCCACTTGTTCAGGCGAACCGTAGACACCAAAGGACTCATCGAACAGGCACTGGCCGTAAAGGTTGGGGTAATCATCGAGGCTGTAGCGCAGCACCAGGTCGACACTGGCGTCCTGATGCAGATCGATGACTTCGCAGTGGGTATCGAGGCGCACGTTGATGTTCGGGTGTCGGGCGTAGAAACGTCCCAACCTTGGCACCAGCCATAGGGCGGCGAAGGCGGCGGTAGTGGAGACCGTCAGGCTGGCGCCACTGCGTTGCGGACGCAGTGTATCGACACTTTGCGCCACTTCCAGAAAAGCCCCATGCAGGCTCTGGAACAGCCGTTCGCCGCATTCGTTCAGGCGCACCTGGCGTGGCAGACGCTCGAACAATGGCACGCCGAGCCAACTTTCCAGTGAGCGGATCTGGTGGGACACCGCCGTCGGCGTCACCGAGAGTTCTTCGGCAGCAGCCTTGAAGCTCAGCAGGCGTGAGGCTGATTCAAAAGCGCGCAGGGCGGTCAGCGGCAACGAGGCGAACATTGAACACTCCATGGATGAAATGGATTCATCCAGACTGATTTCTGCTCATTTGAGCGAGGACGGTAGTGAGCCTCAAGCTGCAAACCACAAGCCGTTTGAGTTTAGCCCTGAGGAGAGACAGATGAGTAGAATTCTTGCTGTTCATGCCAGCCCCCGTGGTGATCGTTCGCACTCCCGGCGTTTGGCCGAAGTGTTTCTGGCGGCCTGGCAGGCCCGTCATCCACACGCGCAACTGACCCGACGCGAAGTCGGTCGGGCGCTGATTCCGCCGGTCACCGAGGCATTCGTGGCCGCCGCGTTTTACCCTGAGCCCGCCGCTCGGCCGCTGTCGATGCAGGCCGATCTGGCGTTCAGCGACGAACTGGTCGGCGAACTGCTTGGCCATGATGTGCTGGTGATTTCCACGCCGATGCACAACTTCTGCGTCCCCAGCGGCTTGAAAGCCTGGATCGATCAGATCGTGCGGGTGGGGGTGACCTTCGATCACACCCTGGACAATGGTGTGGCCCAGTACGAGCCGTTGGTGCTGGGTAAAAAGGCCCTGATCATCACCAGCCGTGGCGGCTTCGGTTTTGGCCCGGGCGGCGAGCTGGAAGCCATGAACCATGCCGACACGCTACTGCGTACGGTGCTTGGATTCATTGGCATCACGGACGTCACCGTGGTGGCTGCCGAGGGCGAGGAGTCCGCCGAGCGCAGCTTTCAAATCTCTGCCGCCGAGGCTGAGCAGCGCTTGTTGGCGCTGGCCGGAGAGTTCTAGATGGCCTGGCTGTTTCTGCTGGTCGCCGCCGGGTTCGAAGTCACCTTCGCCATGGGCATGAAGTACGCCGAGGGCTTCACCCGGCTCTGGCCTTCGCTGGTCACCGTAGTGGCCGCTGTGGGCGGGATCTATTTTCTGACCCTGGCCATGCGCGAGCTCCCGGTAAGCATTGCGTACCCGATCTGGACCGCCATCGGTTCGCTGGGCACGGTGTTTCTCGGTTTCGCGCTGCTGGGTGAAAGCCTGACCGTGATCAAACTGGTCTCGGTCGGGCTGATCGTGGCGGGCGTGGTAGGGTTGAAGTAGGGCGGATGACATAGACTTGTCATCTTCGCTGGTGATGCTTGGCGGATGTCTTGCATCCAGCCTTGCGTCACCGCCCGACCACAAGGATGTCCGCCCATGTCGCAAGGTTCTGCCCCGCGCTACCCGCTGGTGTTGGTCCCGGGAATGCTCGGGTTCATCCGGTTGGTGCTTTATCCGTATTGGTACGGGATCGTCGAGGCGTTGCGCCATGGCGGTGCGGTGGTGTTCGCGGTGCAGGTCTCGCCGCTTAACTCGAACGAAGTGCGGGGCGAGCAATTGCTGGCGCGTATCGAAGAAATCCTGCGGGAAACCGGGGCCGACAAGGTCAACCTGATCGGCCATAGCCAGGGCTCGCTGACCGCCCGTTATGCAGCGGCCAAGCGCCCGGACCTGGTGGCATCGGTGACCTCGGTGGCGGGGCCGAACCATGGTTCGGAGCTCGCCGATTACCTGCACGAACATTATCCCCACGAGAGCGTCCGTGGTCGTCTGCTGTGCTTTTTGCTGCGGATCGTCGGCGCGCTGATAGGGTGGCTGGATACCGGTTACCGCGGGCCGAAGCTGCCGGTGGATATCCATGCATCCCATCACTCCCTCACCAGCGCAGGCGTCGCGCTGTTCAACCAGCGTTATCCACAGGGGCTGCCCGACACTTGGGGCGGTCATGGGCCGGAGGAGGTCAACGGCGTGCGCTATTACTCCTGGTCTGGCACCTTGCAACCGGGCATTACCGATCGCGGGCGCAACCTGCTGGACGGCACCAACCGCAGTTGCCGGCTGTTCGCTAAAACCTTCGTCCGCGAAGCCGGGCATTGCGACGGCATGGTCGGGCGCTACAGCTCGCACCTGGGCACGGTGATTGGCGATGAGTATCCGCTGGATCACTTCGATATCGTCAACCAGTCGCTAGGGCTGGTGGGCAAGGGGGCTGAGCCGATCCGGTTGTTTGTCGAGCATGCGGCGCGGTTGAATGCGGCGGGGCTCTAGTCCGCGTTATCGTTCATCGCGGGCAAGCCACGCTCCCACAGGTTTTCGGTCGTTCGCAACAGACGGGTTCGACACAACACCTGTGGGAGCGAGCTTGCTCGCGATGGCGTCAGATCAGGCAACACTGACCTTGCGCCCCAACACCGTCGTCCAACGCTCGGAAACGATCACCCCGCCCAAGGTCAACACCCCGCCCACCAGGTGATACATCGCCAGTTGCTCATGCAGCACCACCGCCGCAATCAATGCGGTAATCAGCGGCAGCAAATTGAAAAACTGCGTGGTCCGGCTCGGTCCCAAACGCACCACGGCCTGCATCCACGCCAGCGGCGCGACCATCGAAGCCAGCAGGCAGGCGTACAGCACCAGTGGAATGTTCTGCAGGGTCGGGCCGACTTTCGGTGAGGCGATGAACAGCGGGAACAGCACCACCACGGCCACCAGCACCTGCAGATACAGAAGCACCAGCGGCGGCAGTTTCAGTTGCCACTTTTTCAACAGGGTGCTGTAGACCGCGTAGGCCAGGGTGGCGATCAGCATCATCGCATCGCCCAGGTTGACCCCGTGTTCGAGCAATGTGCCAAGGCTGCCGGACGACACCACCACCAGTACACCTGCAAACGACAGCACCGCACCGGCCAGGGCACCCATGGTCAGGCGCTGGCCGAGGCTGATGATCGCCATGGCGAGCGACATCAGTGGCATCAGCGACAGGATGATGCCCATGTTGGTGGCCGAGGTCAGGCTCGCGGCGAAGTACGCCAGGCTTTGATAGACCGCCATGCCGAGCACACCGAGGACAAAGATCTTGCCCAGTTTCGGGCGGATCTGCGACCAATGGGCGAGCACCGGTTTGAGCATGAAGGGCGTGAACAGCAACCCGGCCAGCAGCCAGCGGTAGAAGCCGATCTCGGCGGGGAAGATCGCCCCGGCCGACATTTTGGTGATCACGGTGTTGCCGGCCCAGATAAAAATGGCCAGCAGGGGATAAGCGTATTGCATCGGGAAAAACCAGAACGTTAATGAAGGGCAATTATCCGCTTGTCTGGATGCAAGCCTATACTTCGATCCAGACAACCGGCCCCTGATGACGGACAGCATGCGCAGTAAACACATCGATCTGCTGGATTTCAGCGAATTGCCTTCGGCGGTGTACTTCCGCTACGCCGATTTCAATACCCACGAATTCGCCGCTGCGCACCGTCATCCCTGGGGCACTCTGGAGTATGCGGCCCACGGGGTGTTGCACATGGATGTCGACGGCAGCCGTTTCCTCTCGCCGCCGCAATACGCGGTGTGGGTGCCCCCCGAAATCGAGCACAGTTTCTACAGCCACCAGCCGATCAACTACCGTGCCGTTTGCCTGGCGCCGGCGGTCTGCGAGGATCTGCCACAACAGGCCTGCACGCTCGCCATCAGTGACATCCTCAAGGCGATCCTCAAGGACTTCGCCGTCCGTGACGTCAAGATTCCCGAGCAGGCCGCGGATAAACGCCTGGCTCAGGTTCTGGTGGATCAGTTGCAACAGGCGCCGGTGCATGAGTGTTACCTGCCCTATGCCAGCACACCGGGACTGCTGGGCATATGCGAGGCCCTGCAAGCCGAACCCGGTGACAACCGGCCCTTGGCGCATTGGGCGGCGCAGGTTCACGTCAGTGAACGGACCCTGGCGCGGCAGTTTGTCCGCGAGTTGGGCATGAGTTTTGGTGAGTGGCGTCAGCGTCTGCGATTCCTGGCCGCGATTGAAGCACTGGACAGCCATCGCAGCATTCAGGAAATCGCCTTCGACATGGGCTACAGCACCGGTTCGGCGTTTATCGCGATGTTCCAGCGTCAGGCCGGGTGCACGCCCGACTACTATCGACGCAACAAGAAGTTTTAACGCACTCGTTAAGAATTTTCATACAGCATTATCCGAAACAAACTTCATGGGACAGAATTGGGGCGCTGTAGGCTTCGATCCTCTCTCTAAGTTTGCGAGTAATGATTGTGAAAAATTTTTTGTTGAAGTCTGCGAGTAGCCAAGATTATTTCGATATAAACCAAGAGCACAGTACTCACTACAACTTTATCAAAAGCGCCATTCCCGACTGGATTGTCGATTCTTCGCTTCAGCGGGTGGGTGATTTACGTAACACACCCAAAGTTATTCCCGCCTGGAGCAAAGCGGCGTCCCATACGGAGCATGTGGCAGCGAAAGAAGCCACAAAGGTCAGTTGGCAGGCGCAGAACCAGGTCGACCGGATGCTCGGGAAGCTGCAAGATGCCGAATCCTTTGCCCAGCCACTGCTGACCAATGCCCTCAAGAAGCAATTCGGTGTAGTGGTCGATGTTCGTGAAATTTTTCTGCGGTTGTATTTTTCGGCTAAAACATCCGCTTGGGCATTCAATGTCACCGGCGGTGTCGGCAGTCGAACTGTCTCGTTACTTAACGCGTCTCTGCAAAATTTTGCCGAGGGCGAAGTATTTACCAGCGACTCTGCATTTATCACCAGGCCCGACGACATCGGGCGGTTTGAAATAAAGAAGTTGGGAATAACGATCGAACAGTTCAAGACGCTGTGCCGAACTCTGGATATTGGGTCCCAATATAAAAAGTATCTGGAAAGTTATCTGGCTCCCGAAGGTGCCATGGTCCGGGAGGCGGTGCAGCACCGCATCGTCGCCAGTCAGAAAAGCGCCATGAAAGCTGCAGCACATCTGGCATTGATGAAGAAGGACATCGGGGCAGCGGCCTACCTGACCGTGTTGAACATGGTCCTGGGTAAAAAGGGACTGGTGTGGGATGGCGGTCCCGTGCGTTTCTACCACTTGAGCATGCTCGACACCCGTCTGACCGGGATTGTACTGATCGCCGCCGATCTCGATATCCCCGGTGCGAATGTCCGGCGCGTCATTGCCTACGTACCGCACGATCCCGAGCATCCGCTGAAAGAGTATGCCTCGACGGCCGAGTTCGCGCTCGAACTGACTCACCAGCTACGGGGCAACGATCAGGCATCCGGCGCTACCCGGCGCAGCTATCAGGCGTTTTTCAGTCGATTCGTGGATCATTACCAGCGTGGTCATTTCTTCGCCGCGCTCAACGCGAAACTGTGGGAAATCACTTACCACGGCACACAACCGGGCTCCAATCTGCCTGCCTGGCGCGAAACTCAAGTAGATCGCCCCGATTTGCGGATAGCCGCGGTATCGTTCGAAAACGATACCGTCAGCCGTTATAACGGCGATCCGTGGGTTTATCTCTATCAGCAGCAAGTTGACAAGATTTTTGCCGACGGGCGCGCGCTGGCCGTGACCACCGCCGATGCGGACAGTGCCGCACGTTGGGCGTGGATCGAAAACCTGGAAAAAATGCTCTCCGACATCATGCAGGTTGCCTTGCTCGTCGCGACCCCCTTTGTCCCGGTGCTCGGGGAGCTCATGCTGGGGTATATCGCCTATCAACTAGTAGATGGGGTCGTGGAAGGTGTCGTTGAACTCACCCAGGGCGAGTACGTTGAAGCGGCGGAGCATCTGGTCGGCGTCGCTGAAAACCTGGTTCAGTTGGGCACGTTTGCCGTGGGCGGTGCTATCGCCACTCAAGTGGTGAAGCCCAGGTTGTCGTCCTTCCTCGAAGGCGCCCGTCAAGTCACGCTCCGAAACGGTGAGCAGCGGCTATGGGGGAAAAATCTGCAGCCGTACCTGCAACAAAACCTGCGTCTGGCGACGGATTCCAAACCTGACCTTTACGGTCTGCATCAGCATCAGGGCCGGCAGATTCTGTCTTTGGACGATGATCATTTCGAACTCAGGTTCGATTCGCAAACCGGCAAACACCGGGTTCAGCATCCGACCCGTCCCGAGGCCTATCAGCCGGTGGCGGAGAGTAACGGTACTGGCGCTTTTGTAATCGAGGGTGAAACACCTCACACCTGGGATGCCGATGCGCTGATCAAGCGACTCGGTCCGTCGGTGGAGGGGTTGACCGACAAGTTCGGCGACATTCGCACTGTCAGCCGTGCCGATGTCGGTGCGCTGGTACGCATGTACGCCGATAACGAGCGGGCGATCCCTTTGCTCAGCGATACGGTGACCCGGTTCCGGATCGACCGGGATATCCACACCTTCATCCAAAACATCGGCAGCGCCCGTGCACAGGATTATTTGCAGGCCGACCCGCTCTGGCAGTTTCAATTGCTGGACGGCTTGTGGCCTGGCAGAGCGATTGAGCTCAAGGGGGCCGATGGACGAGTGCTGTACACCATCGGGGTCGATGACGAACCTGTCTCTTTCTCTGTGAACCAACTGGCGGATACTGACCTGATCGACACCTTGCTGTTGTTTCTCGATGATGCCGAGACCCGACAACTGCTGGGTGATGAGCCAGATGTACCGGTCGGCAGCCGCACACAAAATGCCACGCGTTTGAGGGGGCAACTCGCGCAATTGGCAGAACGGCGCAAGGCCTCGTTGTTCGACAAACGTTACCGGGATGTCGGGCAAGCCGTCAGTGCCGAGGCAAGGTTCATCCAGGGTGAGGTGCCAGGAATTCCCGGTGTCGTTGCACAAGAGCTGGTCGCGCTGGCGCGCCCGGAGGAGTTGCAGGAGCTCAAGCTGCGCAGGCTTCCCGAGCGACTGCAAGGGTGCGCCGATTGGGCGCTCAGGGACGTGCGGATCAGCCGTGCGTACGAGGGTTTTTATCTGGAGTCGGTCGACAATCCGGACTTCGACGCCCTGGCGTTGCATTCCCTGGAAAACCTGCCGGGCTGGAATGCCAATGTTAGGATCGAGCTGCGTCACTACCGTTTCGATGGCCAACAACTGGACAGCATCGGCCCCGAGGATGCCGCCATCCGGCGTACGCTCGTCTTAAGCGAAAACG
The DNA here is from genome assembly GCF_058807755.1 of Pseudomonas sp. GW821-FHT12A04. Taxonomy (NCBI): domain Bacteria; kingdom Pseudomonadati; phylum Pseudomonadota; class Gammaproteobacteria; order Pseudomonadales; family Pseudomonadaceae; genus Pseudomonas; species Pseudomonas sp. GW821-FHT12A04. The sequence continues at coordinate 127,736 of NZ_JBXAQZ010000001.1, read as the reverse complement.
GGGTGTTCCAGGCTTGCGACGAGCAAGGCAATGCCCTGCATTCGGGCGGTGATATGTTTACCTCAATCCTGCAGGCATTACCCGATGTCGAGCGTGATGCGTTGCGGATTCATATCGGTCAGGGCCCGGTCCTGAAGGCTGCATTGCGCGACCATGCCCTGAAACCCTACAGGCTGTTAAGTGTTCTTTCCGGTTTGCCGGAACTGAAAATTCTGACATTCGATCCGGCAATCATGCGCCTGCGCGGAGGTGCTCCCACCGTGACCGGTGAGATTGCGCAACTGCAGGACGTCGAGCGACGCGGCTTGGTTTTTGTCGATGGTGCGTTCCATCCGAGCGTCCCCTCGTTCGAACGATACAACTATCTGCGCGGGCTCAAGTTGATGGAAGAAAGCTTGCCCGACGATTGCTGGAAATTACTCTGGAATGGACTCAACAAGGCGAATACCGATGGCTCCGAGGCCAATCTGCGAACGGTACAAAGTATTGAAGTATTGCCCGATCTGCAAAAGCTGATGTCGCCTGAGCAGTTCAATGCAGTGGTCGAACGGTTGTTCACCAAACAGGGCCTGGTGGAGCTCACGGAGTCCGAGCGCAATCTGGGCGCCCGCGCGCGCGATCTCGAGCAAACCGGGCGTCTCGATGAATATCAGGCGCTGCAACGCGCCGTGAGGGAAAACCTCCCGGTGTCCAGCGACCGATGGGTGCCATTGCAGAAGTATGCCGCTGACCTTGAAAGCGACGTCACGACGGCCGCGCAGCCAATCGAAGTGACACCCCAGGTCATGGCCAATCTGCGACAGGCACAGCGTGCCATCCATCGATCCAAGGAGCTGTTGCCTCTGTCGGGCAACCAGCTGCCGAGCATCTGGGAAAACGGCGGTTCAGCGATCGCGAAAATCAAGGGGCTACGAGGACTGGATCTGCAGGAAGGTCAATTCACAGCACGGATGTCTCTCGCCGAACATGCGCGTAAAGCCATTGAAATCAAGGGAGGCAATTGTTCGGAAAACTCCAAGGTGACCTTCGCGCTGCTGGCCAGCCAACCGAGAACCTCGCGGATCCACCTCGTCAAAGCCACCGCATTCGATCATCAGTACGTGGTCATTGGCGATGACTTGACCGATCTCAAGCAACTGGTGGTTGCCGATTCGTGGCCGGAGTTTCCAGCCGCCCATACGGCGGACAAGGGCTATTTCGAGTTCGAACTGCCGGCCATTGCAACACTTGAACCCGGCCCCGCCAGCGCAGACTTTGCCTTTATCAACGACGTGCCGGCGGGACGGGCGGCGTTGCCGGAGGTCTCCCGGGACAACACCTTCAGGCAAATAAAAATGAATAAACTGTACAAGTCGGGGGCTTATGCCCAATTCACGTCATTGAAGCTATTGGGAACACAATTTTGTTTGTCGGGGGAAGTCGGAGTGTCGTTCGAGCGATTGCCCGTATCCGTGATCGAAAAACGGATTTCAGCCTTGGCGGGCTATAAGCAGGCATTCAAGGATGTGTTGGCTGAAGAGTCTGCGGCTACGTCCCCGGCGCAATGATCGTTTATGTCTGGAGGAAGGTGTAACAAGGCTTGACTACACTCCTCGTGGAGGCCGCATCTCTCGATGCGGCGACACGGAGAAAACTCCATGAAGATAATGCGTGCCCCTTTGTTGATGATCGGTTTGCTGCTCTGTTCCCAAAGCTTCGCCGCCACAGACCAACAGAACAAGATGACCACCTGCAACGCCGAGGCGACTGCAAAAACCCTCAAGGGCGATGAGCGCAAAGCCTTCATGAGCAATTGCCTCAAGGCCACCCCGGCGGCCAACGATGCCGGCAAAGCCTTGACCCCACAGCAAGAGAAGATGAAGACATGCAACGCCGACGCCGCCACCAAAGCCCTCAAGGGTGACGAGCGCAAGGCGTTCATGAGTGATTGCCTGAAGAAGAAATAAGATCGGTTCAAGGGCAGTGGTGGCTGTGCTGGCTCCATCGCGAGCAGGCTCGCTCCCACATTTGTCCGGTGTACTCAGTTCCACTGTGGGAGCGAGCTTGCTCCGGGCGGCGCTCCGACGATGGGGCCGCAGAAGGCGCTGCAAGAAATCCTGAACCACCACTAAGGTCGCCCCACACAATCCCTAGTGCTCGCACCGGATCGCTGGCAGACTGCCAATCCTTTTTACGCCGTTCGTTTTTGAGGCTGTATGCCAACGTTTTCTCAGCGTCAAGTCTTGCTGGTCATCAGCTGGGTCATCATTTTTGGCGGACTGCTGCTGGTCCTGCCGCTGCGGTTGCTGCCCAGCCTGCTCGCCGGGTTGCTCGTGTTCGAACTGGTCAACATGCTCACCCCGCAACTGCAACGGCTGATCGAAGGCCGGCGTGCGCGCTGGCTGGCGGTGGCGTTGCTGGGGACTCTGATTGTCAGCGTGCTGTCGCTGATCTTTGCCGGTGCCTTCAGCTTCCTGCTGCACGAGGCGGAAAACCCCGGCGCGTCCCTCGACAAGTTCATGGGAGTGGTCGACCGCGCGCGCGGGCAATTGCCGCCGTTCATCGACGCCTATCTGCCGGCCAGTGCCGCGGAGTTCCGCGTGGCGATTGGCGAATGGGTCAGCAAACACCTCAGTGATTTGCAACTGGTGGGCAAGGACGCGGCGCACATGTTCGTGACCTTGCTGATCGGCATGGTGCTGGGGGCGATCATTGCCTTGCAGCGCGTTCCGGACCTGACCAAGCGCAAACCGCTGGCCGCGGCGTTGTTCGAACGTCTGCACCTGCTGGTTCAGGCGTTTCGCAACATCGTGTTCGCTCAGATCAAGATTTCCCTGCTCAACACCGTCTTCACCGGGATTTTCCTGGCGGTAATCTTGCCGATGTTCGGTATCAAGCTGCCGCTGACCAAAACCCTGATCGTGCTGACGTTCCTGCTCGGCCTGCTGCCGGTGATCGGCAACCTGATGTCGAACACCCTGATCACCATCGTCGGTTTGTCGTTGTCGATCTGGGTCGCTGTGGCGGCGCTGGGTTACCTGATTGTTATCCACAAACTCGAATACTTCCTCAACGCGCGCATCGTCGGCGGGCAGATCAGTGCCAAGTCGTGGGAGTTGCTGCTGGCGATGCTGGTGTTCGAGGCCGCGTTCGGCCTGCCGGGGGTGGTGGCGGGGCCGATTTACTACGCGTATCTCAAGAGTGAGTTGAAGCAGGTGGGGATGGTTTGATCCGCTGGATCTTTGTTGGCTGATCTGGCCCCATCGCGAGCAAGCTCGCTCCCACAATGGACCTGTGCTCGCAGGACTAATGTGGGAGCGAGCTTGCTCGCGATAGAGGCACCTCGGTTCTGGATCAGTCCATAGAGCCGTAACGCTTGGCCGCTTCAATCGCCAGACCGCTACCGATACTGCCAAAGATGTTCCCTTCCACATGCCGTGCATTCGGCAACATCGCCGAAACACTGTTGCGCAGCGCCGGAATCCCGCTCGAGCCGCCGGTGAAAAACACCGTATCGACCTGATCGACCCGCACATCGGCGTCTGCCAGCAGTTGGGTGACGCTGTTGCGCACCCGCTCCAGCAAGCTCTCGATGGCTGACTCGAACAGCGCACGGCTCAGGTCCACGCTCAAGCCCGCTTCAATGCGATCCAGCGGCACGTGGCGATTGTCGGCGTGGGTCAGCTGGATCTTGGTTTCTTCCACTTCCATGGCCAGCCAGTGTCCGGCGCGCTGTTCGATCAACTTGAACAGGCGATCGATGCCGCCGGTGTCCTCGATGTCATAGCGCATGCTGCCCAGGGCCAGTTGCGACTTTTGCGAGTACACCGAGTTGATGGTGTGCCAGGTCGCCAGGTTCATGTGGTGACTGGTCGGCATGTAGGCGCCGCTCTTCATGCGGCTGCCGTAGCCGAACAGCGGCATCAGGCCTTGCAGGCTCAGCTGTTTGTCGAAGTCGGTTCCGCCGATGTGCACACCGCCGGTGGCGAGGATGTCCTCGTGGCGGTTATCCACACCCCGACGCTCCGGCGACAGACGCACCAGCGAGAAGTCTGATGTACCACCGCCGATGTCCACAATCAGGACAAGCTCTTCTTTCTCGATGGTCGACTCGTAGTCGAACGCGGCGGCAATCGGTTCGTACTGGAACGAGACTTCCTTGAAGCCGATCTTGCGCGCCACGTCTACCAGGGTGTCTTCGGCTTCCTTGTCGGCCATCGGGTCATCGTCGACGAAGAACACTGGCCGACCCAGTACCACCTCTTCGAATTCCCGACCAGCGGCGGCTTCGGCGCGGCTCTTGAGTTGACCGATGAACAGCCCGAGCAGGTCCTTGAACGGCATCGCCGTGCCCAAGACGCTGGTGTCGTGCTTGATCAGCTTGGAACCCAGCAGGCTCTTGAGCGAGCGCATCAGGCGGCCTTCGTAGCCTTCCAGGTACTCGTGCAGCGCCAGCCGGCCGTACACCGGGCGACGTTCTTCGATATTGAAGAAGACCACCGACGGCAGGGTGATCTTGTCGTCCTCCAGCGCGATCAGCGTTTCCACGCCGGGGCGCAGCCAGCCGACAGTGGAGTTGGACGTGCCAAAGTCGATACCCAAGGCACGGGCTGGAGATGCGTTGTTCATGTCTTTCAGGTTCCGGTTAAAAAACGGCCGCGCAGTGTATGTCAGAGCGCGCCAGATTCGAAGGCCGGTTATCTGCTAATTCTTCGCAGACAATGCCTTGAAAGATGGGGCATCCCCCCCAAACTACCCTGCATCAACCGGACAGCCGCGGGAGTGCTCGCAAGAAGCCCCGCCTGCTGCCGATAAACTTCTGCTGCGCCGCCCGGTCACAAACTTGAGATCGGTCAAACCAATGGCTGCAAACAAGCGCATGCTGTGGCCTGTGGCGCGATTCTGATAACGGATGGTGATTCCCTCGATGGACTTCAAAGACTATTACAAGATTCTCGGTGTGGAGCCGACCGCAGACGACAAGGCGATCAAGGCCGCCTATCGCAAGCTTGCGCGCAAATACCACCCCGACGTCAGCAAGGAAAAGGATGCCGAGTCCAGGTTCAAGGATGCCTCGGAAGCCTATGAAGCGCTGAAAAGCGCCGACAAACGTGCCGAATATGATGACTTGCGTCGCTATGGCCAGCACGGCCAACCGTTCCAGGGACCTCCGGGCTGGCAGAGCCGTGGTGGCTTCGGTGGCGGTGGCCAGGACACGGGCGATTTCTCGGACTTCTTCAGTTCGATCTTCGGTAACCGTGGGCCAGGTTTTGGTGGTGGTGGACAGTCGCGTCGCAGCACCGGACGTCGAGGGCAGGACGTGGAAATGGAACTTGGGGTCTTTCTCGAAGAAACGCTGTCGACCGAGTCGAAGAAGGTGACCTTCCAGGTACCTCAGTACAACGCGGCCGGCCAGCATGTGAGCAACACCAGCAAAAGCCTGAACGTGAAGATTCCGGCCGGTGTGAGCGACGGTGAGCGCATTCGCCTCAAGGGGCAGGGTGCTCCGGGCGTGGGTGGCGGGGCCAATGGCGACCTGTACCTGACGATCCGTTTTGCGCCGCACCCGAAGTTCGACGTCGAAGGCGAGAACCTGATCATCACCTTGCCACTGGCACCGTGGGAGCTGGCGCTGGGCGCCGAAGTCGCCGTGCCGACCCTGACCGGCAAGATCAACCTCAAGGTCCCGGCCGGCAGCCAGAACGGCCAGCGCATGCGCGCCAAGGGCCATGGCCTGATGAACAAGGCCGGTGAGCGCGGTTACCTGTTCGTGCAGTTGAAGGCTGTGATGCCGAAGAAATCCGACGATGACATCAAGGCCCTGTGGCAGGAGCTGGCGAAAAAAGCCGCGTTCGACCCGCGAGAGCATTTCTGATCCCTTGGAACCGAGGAGTCACTGACTATGAGCAGTCCCCTGATCGTTCAACTGGACATGGCCGAATTCTGTGAGGCGACCGAGTTGTCGGACGTCTACGTGATCGAAATCGTCGAGCACGGCATCCTCGAACCTCAGGGCGCTCAGCCCAAGGACTGGGTTTTCAACGACTACGAGCTGACCCTGGCCAAGCGCGCCGCCAAGCTGCGGCGCGATCTGGACCTGGAATGGGAAGGCGTCGCCCTGGCGTTGGACCTGCTTGAAGAAGTCCAGCAATTGCGGGCCGAGAACCGCATGCTCAAGCAGCGATTGGGGCGGTTGGTGGTCGAATGATTTCCAACAAGCACAAAAGCATCAGACCTTTCTGGGCAACTCCACGGTAAACGTCGTGCCATCAAGCTCATGGGAGCTGACTTCAATTGTCCCCTCATGGGCGTCGACCACTTCCTTGACGATAAACAACCCCAACCCAAGGCTGGTAGTAGGTTCGCCGAGCCCTTCACTGGCGCTGCGCACCAGCGGGTCGAAAATGGTCGGGATCGCATCGGAGGGGATCGGGGCTCCGTCGTTGTGCACTGTCAGTCGGACACTGTCGATCTCCCCCTTGAGAGTCAACTTCACCTCGCGTTTGCTTGAACCATGCTGCAAGGCATTGCCGATCAGGTTCTGCAGCATCTGATCGAGCCGGCGCTGGTCCCAGGTGCCACGCGTGTCACCCTGTACATCCAGGGTCGGTTCGCATTCCGGTTGACCGGCACTGGCCCGGGCAATCGCTTCGCGCGCCGCTTCGGCCAGGTCCATGGGCGCCGGCTCGATCGGCAGACGCTTGCCCAGGCGGCTGCGCACCAGTTCAAGCAAGTCCCCGACCATCACCGCCAGGTGCCCGGTACTGCGCTGGATATTGACCGCGCACTTGAGCGCATCACCTTCGAGCACGGCTTTGCGCAGCAGTAGTTCGGTGGACATGCTCACCGCCTGCAGGGGCGCGCGCAGGTCGTGGCCGAGGATCGCCAGAAAAATGTCCCGAGAGCGATTGACCTGCTCGGCATAAGTGGCCGTGGACTCCGCCAAGGCTTCGTCGATGGCTTCGTTGAAGCGGATCATGTCCTGGAAGTAGGTCAGGTCAGACGATTGCAGGCTGTTGACCCACAGGCGGATGACACAGGCGCGCAAGTGACGGAACTCACTGGTCATTTGCACCAGATCAAAACCCACGGTATGGCGCAGTTCGCCGTGGCTGGCACCGGCCACGTCGAGGCTGGGGGTTTTCTCCGGTCCTTCGCCGCGCGACTTGGCCGCCTGTTCGGCAGGTGTCTGGGGCTTGCACATGTCCCGCGCCGAGGCCAGCAGGATCGACCGGGCATGGTCGCGCAAGGCAGCGCTGTCCATGGTTTCGGCGGCCGGGGTGATGGTTATGGCGAACTGCTCCCACTCATCGACGATGCGATCAACATGTAACACGATGAATTCGGAAAGACGCATGGCGGTTACCTGAGCAAATCGGGGACAGCGATTCGAATAGTAGTCCCTTTGCCGGAAAAAACACGACCGCTCATGCAGCGGCATAACCGCAGGCATTTCTGGTGGTACATATCTATCGATGGCTCCTTGATTTTCGAACCTTGCGGGCCTTTTTTCAGCCTTGGCCCAACAGTAATTTGGACTTTTGTTTCAGGCGCGGGTGGATAAGTCTGTTAGCTCCAACCCAGCCATCAAGGTGAAAAAACAGTGTCTGATTTGCATGGAAGCAACTCGCTGGAAACGCCCGCCCCAAACAACGGCGTTCATTACGAGCGTGTACTGGGCGCCATACCCGACGCGATAAAAAAGGCGTCGATGTCGAGAATGAAAACCCTCGAAACACTAAGGCCCAAGATCCCCGAGTGGTACAGCGCTGCACGGGAAATCGACCGTCAATACCTGAAGGAGTTGATTGAAGAACAGGGACGCTTGCAAGGCACTCTGGACAAGACCCTGGGCAACTTGCAACACGACATCAATGCCTTCGCCAAACCGCTGCTCAGTGCGTCGATGCAGGCGAACTTCAATACTGTGGAGAACTTCGACGCACTCAGCGTGCAACTTGAAGTACCCAGTAAAATTGCCTTTGTCATTGATACCGGGGCCAGTCGCGTTCGACAGTCCACGTTGCTGGAAGCGGCGTTGCACAATTTCGAGGAGGCAGAAACTACCGAAGACGCCTGGCGCAGCAGCTCCGGTATCTATCGCAAGGATGAGCGCGGCAGCCTTGCGCTTGAGACCGCGATTTCCTTACCCAGGTTTACATCGATGTGCCGCAGCCTCGACATTGGCGGACAGTACCAGCGGCATATCAAATCCATCCTGCTGCCGACCACAGCTGAAGCGCGACGCGCCTTGCAGGACGAGTCGGTGGCCAGTGAAAAAGCCGCTTTTCAGGTAGCTTCACTGGTCGCCCGATTGAAAGGCGATATCAGCGACCATGCCTACGGCAAACTCGGGCAGATGCGCGAAAGCCAGGCCGATACCACGCTGTACGACCGGCCGCTGCATGGCCACCGATTGTCGCTGATGGGCTTTCGGTTGACGGGCATCGTACTGTTCAGTGCCGTCAGCGATCCGTCGCAGATCAAGCAGGCGATAGATGCCTTGACCCCCGACTCAGTGAAATTCTGGAGCGAATGGTCGCAGCGCCTCTCGATATTGCCTGGTGCGGAGTACGAGCGGTTCAAATTACTGCAGGCGTTTTTCGCCAATGGGCCGCAGGGGCTCAACGATGAGCTTTTGCGCCGCGACGACATCTACCATCAGAGTCGTTTGTCCGGCCACGTGATCGCCTATGTACCGGATGATCCGCAACATCCGCTCAAGGAATACCCCTCGCTGGCCGCGTTCATGAAAACCCTGATCGGTCAGCTGCGAGACACGCAATACCAGGCGTTTTTCAGCCGGTTCGTGGCGCAAAAGGACAAGGGGCTGTTTTTCAGCCGGGTCAACGAACGTCTGAAGACGTTTACCTGGCAGCAACGCGAGCCATTGGACATGGGGCCATGGTGGCGTGAAACGGCGGTAGAGAATCCCGATGCAGAACCCGTTACCAATCAGATCACGGGCGACCTGTGGGTGACATTGTTCGTTGAACGCCGCGACAAGGCCATCGTCGATGCCCGACGCATCGCGGTGCCGACCGGCGACGAGGACGCCAGCGCCCGCTTCAAGCGCCTGACCAGTTACCTGAACATTGGCTGGAACCTGTTCAATTTCGCCGCGATGCTGGTGCCCGGTCTGGGCGAAGCGATGCTGGGCATCATGATTGCTCAGATGCTCGCCGAGGTTGCCGAAGGCATCGAAGACTGGAGCAAAGGCGACAAGGAAGAGGCCTCTGCCTATTTCAATGGCGTGCTGATCAACTTTGCGCAGTTGGCGCTCATGGGCGCCGGTCACGGGTTGCCAGGCGGCCAGCTGACGCCGATCAAGGTCTCGCCCTTTGTCGAAGGGCTCAAGCCTGTGGAGGTCGCCGGCAAGCAGCGTTTGTGGAATCCGGACCTGACGTCATATCAACAATCGGTCACCTTGCCCAGGGATGGCGTCGTCGGTGAAAAAGGCTTGTACCGGCACCAGGATCAGGACCTGCTGCATCTCGACGACAAATGCTACGAAGTCAAACAGGACCCGAACACTGGCCAGCATCGCCTGCAACACCCCTCGCGAGCCGATGCCTACCAGCCCTTGCTGGAACACAACGGCACCGGCCTGTGGAAAACTGAACTCGATCAACCGCTGGAATGGGATCGGCGTCAATTGCTCCAGCGTCTGGGCGCCTCGGTGGATGGGTTCACCGATGAAACACTGGAGCAGATCCTGACCGTCAGTGGCGTTCACGAAAATGCATTGCGCCGGCTCCACGTGGAGCACGAAACCCCGCCCGCGCTGCTGACCGATACCCTCAAGCGCTTCAAGGCGTACGCCGACGCCGAGGCTTGCGCAGAGCAGATCCTGGCCGACCGGGTCGGCCAGGAGTGGGCCGATCTTGCCGTGCGCTTCATGACTGAGTTGCCGGGCTGGCCCGAGGGCAAGGCCATCGAAGTGTTCCAGGGGCCGGGCCTGTCGGGGGCGGCGTTCAAGGAGGGCTATGCCGGCGCGTTGCCCGCCGATACCTTGCAGATGACCTGGCAGGATTTGCTCGCCGGTGCGCTGCCTGCACGTGTGGTCGGGTTCCTGGATGAACAGGCCCTTCGCGAGATGCTGGGGAAGTGGTTTTCCGGAGACAAAACGGCGCGCACCAAGGCCTTGCGCGATCGCCTGGCCGAGCAGGCGCGGGGCAGCAAAAGGCGTTTGTTCGACAAGTTGTACGAGCGTCGGGAGCGTGCAGACGATCCCCGTGTGAGCTTGCTCAAGGGGCACGAGTCGTCGCTTTCGACCAGTGTGGCGCAAGCGCTTGTGGAACACGCACACCCCTCGGACCTGCAACATTGGGCCGAGAAACAGCGCGTGCCCTTGAGGTTGTCCCAACAGGCCTGGGAAGCGGCGCACCAGCTGCGAGTGGCGCGAGCGTATGAAGGCCTGTACCTCGGCGAACTGCACAACACCGACACCGAGCGCCTGGAGTTGCACTCACTGGCAGCCCTGCCGGGCTGGCCCTCGGACCTGCGTCTGGAAATCCGTGAATATTCTTTTTCAGGGACGCTGTACGACAGCCTCGGCCCGCAGGACGCGCCCATCCGCAGAGTGTTGATCCAGAGTTCGGATCTCCGATATGAAGCACGGGACGCGGGCGATCAACACCTGCACGGGTTGGACAATCTGTATGCCGCCGTGCTGCACGCATTGCCCGACTCCCAGCGTGTCGCCCTGGGTTTTGAAATTCATGACGCGGCAGGCCTTGAGCAGGCAGTAAAGACAAAGCCACTGGATCGAGCTGTGCTCGAGCCGATCCTGCGCGACAACCCGGTGCTCAAACCGTCCTACGACCCGACCGTCATGCGCTTGCGCGGCGGCATGCCGGGTTATGCGCAACAGGTCCCGCGCGGCATGGGGTTGCGCCGGCGGGCTCGCTCGCTGTATCCGGCCTTCACCCCGGAGGAAATCGAAACGCTGTTGACCGGGTTCAGCCAAAACGGTGGTTCGGTCCATGAAGGCCTGGCCGCGCTGGAGGCCGAGCTCAATCAGTTGAACCGTGCCATGCAACGCTGGATGAACTCGCCGACCGAGTCCTTTCGTTTTAGCCCGGCGGGCGTGGCGCAGTGGCATGCGCGAAACAACATCTACAAAGCGCTCAGGCAATGCTGGCAGCGCACCGGGCCGGAGGGCATCGAGGCTTCCGGCATCGTGCGGCCCCAAGCGTTGAAACTGGACAACATTCCCAAGTTGAGCCAGCTGCTTGAAACCCTGCCGAGGCTCGAGGCCAACTTCGATCATGTCACCAGCCTGAGCCTGCGCGGTGGGCAGTTGCGTTCCGGGAACATGTCGTTCCTCGACTCGTTCCATCAGGTGCGCTACCTCAATCTGCAAGACAATCTGCTGACGGCCATTCCGCAAGGGCTGAAGGACATGCGTCATCTCACCGACCTGTTCCTCAACGACAACCGCATTGAGATGGATGTGCTGGCGGTGGATCGCCTGAAGAATCTGACACGCTTGAGGTCGTTGGGGCTGCGCGGCAACCCGCTGAAGCTCATTCCTGATGTCAGCCGGATGCCGCATTTGCAGGTGCTGATGCTGAGTGACGCCGGTCTGGACAGTTGGCCTGTCGGACTGTTTTCCCAATCGCGGCCTCGCAGTATTTTCATTGATCTGAGCCGCAATCCGATCAGCCGGATACCGGAAGTCGCACCCGGATCGTTTCGCGCCGAGTTGCTGGCGCGCACGGTGATCAGTCGGGGGCCGCACTGGATCTCGCCGGAAAACCTCGACACCCTCAAGTTTTACATCGAGTCGGTCGGCATGGACCCGGACCGCCCTTACCCACCCCGTGGCCTGCTCGACAGCTCGGAATGGGCGGCGGGCATGACCGAGCGGCAATGGCAGGAAAAACAGGAAGTCTGGAACGCCGTCGAGGATGAATTCGATTCGGTGCCGTTTTTCAACGAAGTCCGCAAACTCACCCAATCCGCCGACTTCAAGGCCGGCGATACCTATCAGTCGGAACTGACGGCCAAGGTCTGGCGCATGCTTGAGGCCATGGCCAGCGACACTGAACTGCGCATCAAGTTGTTCAACGAAGCCGCAACCCCCACCGAATGCGTGGATGGCGGGACGCAACTGTTCAATGCCATGGGCGTGCAGGTGATGGTTCACGAGGCCTACGCCCTCGTGCGCGCGGATCTGATCGAGACGCAATTGCTTGAGCTGGCCCTGGGTAAATCCCGGCTCGATGAACTCGGCGCCATCGCCCGTCACCGGGTGTCTGAGCGATTGGCGAAGGGAGAACAGTTCCGTCGGACCGGTGCCGATGGCGAAGTGACCGGCACTATCGATGAAGTGGAAGTACACCTGGCCTACATGACCGATCTGGCGCAGCGCCTGGATTTGCCGTGGCAGGCACGGGGCATGCAGTTTCGCAGCATCGCCGAGGTCAGCAAAGAGATGATCGAGGCAGCGCTCCAGCGGATCAAGGCGCTGGAGGAGGGTGATCTGCTGATCGACCGGGTCTTTGAGCAACCGCTCTGGAAGTCCTGGCTGGAGTCTACTTACCGCGAGGAATTGAATGGCTTGAAACGCCGGATCGACGCCACCACCGATTTGCAGGACGCGTTGCAGCGCAGGGCTGAAGGTACGCGGCTCACCACCGAGGAAAAGGCTGCAGTGGAGTTGGAAATCAAGGGGCTGTGCAGCGAATTGGACAAACCTGAAACTGACTTTGCGGATGGCCGGCTGATGACTGAAGAGGCGTATGGTCAAGCCTTGAATGACATCGACCGACAGATCACGCAGCAGCTGAAAAACCTGACCCGAGAAGCGATGACGCGGGCCAGGCTGGACCGACTGCGGATTGGGGCCGATCAATAATCACGGAAAAAACAAAGGCCTCGACACCCTGGGTGCGAGGCCTTTGTGTGGGGTGCAACAAACGGCTCAGAACAGGAAGTAACGCTGGGCCATCGGCAAGGTTTGCGCTGGCTCACACCACAGCAACACACCGTCGGCCTTGACCTGATAGGTCTGCGGATCGACGTCGATGTTCGGCAGGTAGTCGTTGTGGATCAGGTCGGTTTTCTGCACGTCGCGGCAACCTTTGACCACTGCGATTTTCTTTTTCAAACCCAGGGCTTCGGGCAAGCCTGCATCCTGCGCCGCCTGGCTGATGAAGGTCAGGCTGGTGGCGTGCAGCGAACCTCCGTAGCTGGCGAACATCGGGCGGTAGTGCACCGGTTGTGGCGTCGGGATCGAGGCATTGGCGTCGCCCATCAGGCTGGCCGCGATGGCACCACCCTTGAGAATCAGCGTCGGTTTCACGCCAAAAAACGCCGGGCGCCAGAGCACCAGGTCGGCCCATTTACCCACTTCGACCGAGCCCACTTCATGGCTGATGCCGTGGGTGATCGCCGGGTTGATGGTGTACTTGGCGATGTAGCGTTTGGCGCGGAAGTTGTCGTTGCCTGCACCATCGCCGGGTAGCGGCCCGCGTTGTCTTTTCATCTTGTCGGCAGTCTGCCAGGTGCGGGTGATGACTTCGCCGACCCGCCCCATGGCCTGGCTGTCTGAGCTGATCATCGAGAACGCACCGAGGTCGTGGAGGATGTCTTCGGCGGCAATCGTCTCGCGGCGGATTCGGCTTTCGGCGAAGGCCACGTCTTCGGCAATGCTTGGGTCGAGGTGGTGGCAGACCATCAGCATGTCCAGGTGTTCATCAATGGTATTGCGGGTGAACGGCCGGGTCGGGTTGGTGGAGCTTGGTAGCACGTTGGCAAGACCGCAGGCCTTGATGATGTCCGGCGCGTGACCGCCACCGGCACCTTCGGTGTGATAGGTGTGAATGGTGCGGCCCTTGAAGGCGGCGAGGGTGGCTTCGACGAAACCGGACTCGTTGAGGGTGTCGGTGTGGATCGCCACCTGCACGTCGAACCGGTCGGCCACGCTCAGGCAGTTGTCGATACTCGCCGGCGTGGTGCCCCAGTCCTCATGCAACTTGAGGCCGATGGCGCCGGCCTTGACCTGTTCGATTAACGGCTCGGGCAGGCTGGCGTTACCTTTGCCGGTGAGGCCGATGTTCATTGGGAAGGCATCGGCGGCCTGGAGCATGCGCGCCAGGTGCCACGGTCCGGAGGTGCATGTGGTCGCATTGGTGCCGGTGGCCGGTCCGGTGCCGCCACCGATCATGGTGGTGACGCCGCTCATCAATGCCTCTTCGATCTGCTGCGGGCAAATGAAGTGGATATGGGTGTCGATGCCGCCGGCGGTGAGGATCATGCCTTCGCCAGCGATGACTTCGGTGCTGGCGCCGATGGCGATGGTCACGTTCGGTTGCACGTCCGGATTGCCCGCCTTGCCGATGCCGGCGACCCGTCCGTCCTTGAGGCCGACGTCAGCTTTGACGATGCCCCAGTGATCGATGATCAGTGCGTTGGTAATCACCGTGTCGACCACTTCGGCGGCGAGCAGCTGGCTTTGGCCCTGGCCGTCGCGGATGACTTTGCCGCCGCCAAATTTCACTTCTTCGCCGTAGGTGGTGAAGTCCTGTTCCACTTCGATCCACAACTCGGTGTCGGCCAGGCGCACCTTGTCGCCGACGGTGGGACCGAACATGTCGGCGTAGGCTTGACGGGAAATCTTCATGTGTTCGCCTTGAGATTCAATTGAATTTGAAACCGTTCGCTGCGCTCACATCGCGAGCAAGCTCGCTCCCACAGTTGATCGCGTTCCCCTGTGGGAGCGAGCTTGCTCGCGATGGGGGCGGTACTGACAACGCATTAATCAGAGATCGCCCATGATCCGCCCGGCAAACCCGAACACCCGACGATGCCCCGCCAGTTCGACAAGTTCGACCTGGCGACTCTGCCCCGGCTCGAAACGCACGGCGGTGCCGGCGGGGATGTTCAGGCGCATGCCGCGGCTGGCGGCGCGGTCGAAGTTCAGGGCGTCATTGGTTTCGAAAAAGTGGTAATGCGAACCGACCTGGATCGGCCGGTCACCGCTGTTGGCCACCGTCAGGCTGATCGTGCGGCGGCCGACGTTAAGTTCGATGTCGCCGGGCTGGATCTGGTATTCACCGGGAATCATCAATGGGCTCCTTGGAGAATCTTGTAGAAGAAGGCAGTGGGCTTGTAGCGGCCGCTCGGGTCGCAGGCGTAATCGGGAATTTCCCCGGCGCGGGTGTAACCCAGGGCTTTGTAGAAATCTTCGGCGGGCGAGCCTGCTTCAGTATCGAGGAAGAGCATGCCGCGCTTGTGTTGCAGGGCGGCCTGTTCCAGCGCACTCATCAACTGTTGGCCTAGACCACGCCGCCGGGCATGCTCGCGCACCAGCAGTTTCTGCACTTCGGCGCGGTTCAAACCGTTGGCTTTGCGGCACAACCCCAATTGCACGCTGGCTTGCACCTGTTCGTCCTTGACCACTACCCACAGCAACAGATTGCCCTTGATCAGATTGTCCTGAACCTCATCGAAATAGGCGTGTGCCTGCGTCGCATCGAGATCGGCCATGAAGCCGACGCTGGCGCCATAGCCGACGGCGTCGAGTAGCAGATCAATCAGGCCCTGACGGTAGTGCGCGAAACTTTCTACATTGACGCGTCGCAGTTGGGCGGGGTTCATGGGCAATCACTCCTTGTTGGCGGCAGGTGGCTGTGCGCCAGGATTGAGGGTCAGTTGCATGAAAGTCAGGTCCAGCCAACGGCCGAACTTGGTGCCGACCTGAGGCATTTGCCCGGTGGTGATAAAGCCGATGCGTTCATGCAAGCGAATGGAGGCAGCGTTACCGCTTTCGATGGCGGCGACCATCACGTGCTTGCCGCAGCCTTTGGCGCGCTCGATCAGTGCTTCCATCAGTTGCGGACCGAGGCCGTTGCCGCGCTGGTCGCTGCGCACGTAGACCGAATGCTCGACGGTGTGGCGGAAGCCGTCGAACGGGCGCCAGTCGCCGAACGAGGCGTACCCGAGCACTGTGTCGTCGGCATCGACAATCACCAGAATCGGATAAGCCTGGGATTGCCGGGCGCTGAACCAGGCCTGGCGGTTGCCGAGGTCGACCGCCTGCTCGTTCCAGATCGCCGTGGTGTTGAGTACCGCGTCGTTGTAAATGTCACGGATGGCTGGCAGGTCGGCATGCACGGCATCGCGGATGTGGTAGATCATGGCGCGGCCTCAGGCGATGGGTTGGTGGACGGTGACCAGTTTGGTGCCGTCGGGGAACGTGGCCTCGACCTGGATTTCCGGGATCATTTCCGGGATGCCTTCCATCACTTGTTCGCGGCTCAGCAGGGTGGTGCCCAGGTGCATCAGGTCGGCCACGGTCTGGCCATCGCGGGCGCCTTCAAGCAGCGCGGCGGAAATGTAGGCCATGGCCTCCGGGTAATTGAGTTTCACGCCGCGAGCCAAACGCCGCTCGGCCACCAGGCCGGCGGTGAAGATCAGCAACTTGTCTTTTTCGCGTGGGGTCAGGTCCATCGTAGACATCCATTCGGGCAGATTAAAAAGAGTGGGATCTGCTTGCACAGAACCCCTGTAGGAGCGAGCCTGCTCGCGATGGCGTCGGCACATTCAACATAAATGGCGCCTGATACACCGCTATCGCGAGCAGGCTCGCTCCTACAGAAAAGCAATTCAGGTGTTCCATATTCTGGGTGGCAAGGCTTCACGGCCAAGCAAGACTGGACGCAACAACTTCCAGAGTTCAATCAACCACCCTCGCGCCAACAGCGCCTCACTGGCCAGGCATCGGGCAACCAACAACCCCGGCAACTGCGTCAGATCCCCGCGCACGTCATGGCTCAGCGAGCGACAGCGCTCCAGCAGTTCGCTATCAATTTCACCCGTCACCAGCAATGTCGCAAACACCGGTTGCCCATCCAGCCCAATCGGCGAATCGAGCAAACCGTCCGCCCCGACAATGCGCTGGCGTTCGTGCCAGAGCAACTGGCCGTCGCGGCGGATATCCAGTTGCGCCTGAAAATGCCCGAGGTCGAAGCGTTCGCCACTGGCCGGACGGCCCAGGGCCACGACGTCCCAATAGAACAAACGGGCATCGCCTTCAAGGTCAATCCCGGTGCTGAGTTCAGCCTGCGCCGCACTGAAAATGATCGTCTCCTGGGGCAACCATTCCAGTGTCGCACCGGCCGCTACCTTCAACTTCAGCTGCTGATAGGCGGGGCCGGCGGCGCGATACCACTTGGCCGCGCCGGGGCTGGTGATTTGTGCCCAGGCATCACGCTCGACGCTGGCCGAAATGTCCAGCCGATCACCGCCGGCTATTCCGCCGGGAGGGTGGACGATGATGTGCTGGCAGACCTCTGGCCCCTCTGCATACAGGTGCTTTTGCACCCGCAACGGACCTTTGTGACGGCGCTGGACCGGGCGAGTGGTGTTGTCGAATCGGGCGTAGCCCAGTTCCAGTTCGGCATGCCAACTGGGGGTAAACAAAACGCCGGATGCAGGAAGAGTCATGGTCAGTGCTTATCGAGAGGTCCTCAGGAGGGTTGCAAAGGCTGTGCCGCAGGGCATCACTGGAAGGAGAGCGCCGTTGAACGTCGCCGCGCACCAGTTGGGGGCGCGGCGTGGAAGATGGTGCGACAAAATAGTGCTTCGAGCCCGCTGTGGACAGAAGCTCAGATCGTGACCAGCCCGCGCACCCCTTCAGCTTCCATATTCTCGCCGCGACCCTGTTGCACGATTTCGCCCCGGGACATCACCAGGTATTGATCGGCCAGTTCGGCGGCGAAATCGTAGAACTGCTCGACCAGTAGAATAGCCATGTCGCCCCGGGCCGCGAGTTTTTTGATCACGGCACCGATCTCCTTGATCACCGAGGGTTGGATGCCTTCGGTGGGCTCATCGAGGATCAGCAGGCGAGGGCGGCTGGCCAGTGCACGGCCGATGGCCAGTTGTTGTTGCTGGCCTCCGGACAGGTCACCCCCTCGGCGTTGTTTCATTTGCAGCAGTACCGGGAACAGCTCATATATGAACGCCGGGACTTCTTTCGCCTCGCTGCCGGGAAACCGCGACTGGCCCATCAGCAGGTTCTCTTCCACGGTGAGGCGACCGAAGATCTCCCGGCCCTGTGGCACGTAGGCGATGCCGGCATGCACACGCTGGTGTGGCTTGAACGTGGTGATCGGCTTGCCTTCCCAGTTCACGGAGCCTTCCTTCGCTGGCAGCAGACCCATCAGGCATTTGAGCAGGGTGGTCTTGCCCACGCCATTTCGGCCGAGCAGGCAGGTGACTTCGCCGACCTTCACGTCAAACGTCAGGCCGCGCAGGATGTGGCTTCCGCCGTAGTACTGGTGCAGCTTTTCGACTTGCAGCATTTCCAGATTCTCCTCAGATCCCACAGTTGGATAGGTGTTTGCAGGTTTAGCGACCGAGATACACCTCGATCACCCGCTCGTTGTCCTGCACCTGCTCCAGCGACCCTTCGGCCAGCACGCTGCCCTGATGCAACACCGTGACGTGGTCGGCAATCGAGCCGACGAAGCCCATGTCGTGTTCCACCACCATCAGCGAATGTTTGCCGGCCAGGCTCTTGAACAGCTCGGCGGTGAATTCGGTTTCGGCGTCGGTCATGCCCGCGACCGGTTCGTCGAGCAGCAGCAATTGCGGGTCCTGCATCAGCAGCATGCCGATCTCCAGGAATTGTTTCTGGCCGTGGGACAACAGGCCAGCCGGGCGATTGACCGACGAGGTCAGGCGAATGGTGTCCAGCACTTGGGCGATGCGGTCTTTCTGCTCGCCGATCAAGCGCGCCCGCAGGCTGGCCCAAACGGATTTGTCGGTTTTCTGCGCCAGCTCAAGGTTTTCAAACACGCTCAAGGCTTCGAACACCGTGGGCTTCTGGAACTTGCGGCCGATACCGGCCTGGGCGATCTGTACTTCGCTCATTTGCGTCAGGTCCAGGGTTTCGCCGAACCAGGCCTTGCCGTGACTGGGGCGCGTCTTGCCGGTGATCACGTCCATCAGGGTGGTCTTGCCCGCGCCGTTGGGGCCGATGATGCAGCGCAGTTCGCCGACGCCGATGTACAGGTTCAGATTGTTCAATGCGCGGAAGCCATCGAAGCTGACGCTGATGTCTTCCAGGGTCAGGATGGTGCCGTGGCGCGTGTTCAGGCCTTTGCCGGCACGTTGGCCGAGGCCGATGGCATCGCGGCTGCTGCCGGCGTCCTTGTTGGGCTCCACAGGAAAAAACGCCGGTTCGAGCATGAATTCAGCGGTTGCAGTGACTCTCATTGCTCACCTCTTTTCTTCAACAGACCGATCACGCCCTTGGGCAGGTACAGGGTCACGACGATGAACAGCGCACCAAGGAAGAACAGCCAGTATTCGGGGAACGCGACGGTGAACCAGCTCTTCATGCCGTTGACCACACCGGCACCGAGCAACGGACCAATCAAGGTGCCGCGACCGCCAAGGGCCACCCACACCGCTGCTTCGATAGAATTGGTCGGCGACATCTCACTCGGGTTGATGATCCCCACTTGCGGCACGTACAGCGCACCGGCCAGGCCACACAACACCGCGCTCAATACCCAGACAAACAACTTGAACCCGCGCGGGTCGTAGCCGCAGAACATCAGGCGGTTTTCTGCATCGCGCAGCGCAGTCAGTACCCGTCCGAATTTGCTTTGCGCCAGGCGCCAGCCGATAAACAGGCTCGCCACCAGCAACAGCACCGTGGCGAAAAACAGCACCGCGCGGGTGCCCGGCTCGGTGATGCCGAAGCCGAGAATCGTGCGGAAGTTGGTGAAGCCGTTGTTGCCGCCGAAGCCGGTTTCGTTGCGGAAAAACAGCAGCATCCCGGCGAAGGTCAGGGCCTGGGTCATGATCGAGAAATACACGCCCTTGATCCGCGAGCGGAAGGCGAAGAAGCCGAACACCAAGGCCAGCAACCCCGGCGCCAAAACCACCAGGCACAGGGTCCAGAGGAAGCTGCTGGTACCGGTCCAGAACCACGGCATTTCGGTCCACGACAGGAACGTCATGAAGGCCGGCAAGCCATCGCCCGAGGCCTGGCGCATCAGGTACATGCCCATGGCATAGCCGCCGAGGGCGAAGAACAGGCCGTGCCCCAAGGACAGCAGGCCGGCGTAACCCCACACCAGATCCAGCGCCAGTGCGACGATGGCGTAGCAAAGAATCTTGCCCACCAGGGTCAGCGTATAAGCTGAAACATGCAGCGTGCTGTCTACCGGTAACAACGACAGGAGCGGCAGCGCCAACAGTAGAGCGAGAATCACTGCACCGACGGCAATCGAGGCTTTAGGGCCGGCTTTTTGGGTCGCGGTAACGAGCAGGGGCTGGTTCATCAGTCGATCACCCGTCCTTTGAGTGCGAAGAGGCCTTGCGGACGTTTCTGGATGAACAGAATGATCAGCGCGAGGATGAGGATCTTGCCGAGTACGGCGCCGATCTGCGGTTCGAGAATCTTGTTGGCGATCCCCAGGCCAAACGCCGCCAGCACGCTACCGGCCAACTGACCGACACCGCCGAGCACCACCACCAGGAACGAGTCGATGATGTAGCTCTGGCCGAGGTCCGGGCCGACGTTGCCGATCTGGCTCAGGGCCACGCCGCCAAGACCGGCGATGCCCGAACCGAGACCGAAGGCGAGCATGTCTACGCGTCCGGTGGGCACGCCGCAGCAGGCGGCCATGTTGCGGTTCTGGGTGACGGCGCGAACATTCAGGCCCAGGCGAGTCTTGTTCAGCAGCAGCCAGGTCAGCACCACCACAAACAGCGCAAAGGCAATGATGACGATGCGGTTGTACGGCAGCACCAGGTTCGGCAGCACTTGAATGCCGCCCGACAGCCACGCGGGGTTGGCCACTTCGACGTTCTGCGCGCCGAACACCAGACGAACCAGTTGAATCAGCATGAGGCTGATGCCCCAGGTGGCGAGCAGGGTTTCCAGTGGGCGGCCATAGAGGTGGCGAATCACCGTGCGCTCCAGCGCCATGCCGATGGCCGCGGTGACGAAAAACGCCACCGGTAGCGCGATCAGCGGATAGAACTCGATGGCCTGCGGGGCGAAGCGCTGGAACATCAGTTGCACCACGTAGGTCGAGTAGGCGCCGAGCATCAGCATCTCGCCGTGGGCCATGTTGATCACACCGAGCAGGCCGAAGGTGATCGCAAGTCCCAGGGCCGCGAGCAGCAGAATCGAGCCCAGGGACATACCGCTGAATGCCTGGCCGAGCATCTCGCCGACCAGCAGTTTGCGTTTGACTTGAGCGAGGCTGGTTTCGGCCGCAGTGCGTACGGTGGCATCGGCTTCAACGCCAGGCTCGAGCAAGCCTTCGAGACGGGTGCGGGCCAGCGGGTCACCGGTTTCACCGAGCAGGCGGACGGCTGCGAGGCGCACGGCCGGGTCGCTGTCGACCAATTGCAGGTTGGCCAGGGCGAGACTCAGGGCACTGTGGACGCCTTCGTCCTTTTCGCCCGCCAGCTGTTGGTCGAGGAATTTCAACTGCGCCGGTTTGGCACTTTTCTGTAGTTGCTGCGCAGCGGCCAGACGCAGTTTGGCGTCGGCGGCGAGCAGTTGGTGGCTGGCCAGGGCGGTGTCGATCAAGCCCCGCAAGCGATTGTTCAGGCGCAAGGTTTTCGGCTGGCCGTCGACGGTCAATTCGCCTTGTTGCAGGGCGTTGATCAATTCGATGCGGGCCGGATCGGGCTGCGCGGCCCAGGCTTCCAGCAGCCTGGCTTGCTGCACGGGATTGGCGGCGACGAAGTCTTCGGCGTCGCCGGCGAAAGTGGCCATCGGCAGCAAGAGTGCGATGGCGAAAATGATGCGGTAAAGGGCAGTGGGCATAGACAGTCGCCTTGACGCGGACATTGTGGGAGCGGGCTTGCTCGCGATAGCGGTGGCCCAGTCAAAGAGATGTCGAATGTGCCGACCTCATCGCGAGCAAGCTCGCTCCCACAGGGAGTTGTGTCGGCCTCAGGCACTGAGCCTGGCGCCGACATCCAGTGGCTTAGTTGCTCTTAATCGCGTAGTCCGGTTTCTTGTCGTTACCCGGAATGAACGGGCTCCACGGCTGGGCGCGGATCGGGCCTTCGGTCTGCCACACCACATTGAACTGACCGTCGGCCTGGATCTCGCCGATCATCACCGGCTTGTGCAGGTGGTGGTTGGTCTTGTCCATGGTCAGGGTGTATCCGGACGGCGCGGCAAAGGTCTGGCCGCCCAGGGCTTCGCGAACTTTGTCGACGTCGGTGGACTTGGCTTTTTCAGCCGCTTGCGCCCACATGTGGATGCCGACGTAGGTGGCTTCCATCGGATCGTTGGTCACCGCTTTGTCGGCGCCCGGCAGGTTGTGTTTCTTCGCGTAGGCTTTCCAGTCGGCGACGAATTTCTTGTTCGCCGGGTTCTCAACCGACTCGAAGTAGTTCCACGCCGCGAGGTTGCCCACCAATGGCTTGGTGTCGATGCCACGTAGTTCTTCTTCGCCCACCGAGAACGCCACGACCGGCACGTCGGTAGCCTTCAGGCCCTGGTTGGCCAGTTCTTTATAGAACGGCACGTTGGAGTCGCCGTTGACGGTGGAGATGACCGCCGTCTTGCCGCCTGCCGAGAACTTCTTGATGTTGGCGACGATGGTCTGGTAGTCGCTGTGACCGAACGGGGTGTAGACCTCTTCGATGTCCTTGTCGGCCACGCCTTTGGAGTGCAGGAACGAACGCAGGATCTTGTTGGTGGTGCGCGGATAGACGTAGTCGGTGCCGAGCAGGAAGTAGCGCTTGGCGCTGCCGCCTTCTTCGCTCATCAGGTATTCAACGGCAGGGATCGCCTGCTGGTTCGGCGCAGCGCCGGTGTAGAAGACGTTCGGCGACATCTCTTCGCCTTCGTATTGCACCGGGTAGAACAGCAAGCCGTTGAGTTCTTCGAACACCGGCAGTACCGATTTACGCGATACGGAAGTCCAGCAACCAAACACCACGGCGACCTTGTCCTGGGTCAGCAATTGACGACCCTTCTCGGCGAACAGCGGCCAGTTCGAGGCGGGGTCGACCACTACCGGCTCGAGCATCTTGCCGTTCACGCCGCCCTTGGCGTTGATCTCGTCGATGGTCATCAGCGCCATGTCTTTCAACGACGTTTCGGAGATCGCCATGGTTCCGGACAACGAATGCAGAATACCGACCTTGATGGTCTCGGCGGCCTGGACAGTCCAGGTCATGCCCATCGCGGCAATGGATGCCGAGAGTGTGAAAGCCTTGATCAAACTGCGACGCTTCATTGTGCGATCTCCATGAACTTATGAGTTTTCTTGGTTGGCAGATGCGGACTACTGAAGGTGTGTTTTGCAAGGGCTGTGCCCGGTCGGCAAAGGCAGGGAAATGTCGGTTTAGAGCGGTCGTGCGGTTTGATGGCGCACCATGAAGGATCGCGACAGGCGTGTTGGTGCGAAGAGGTGCGCCAGATTGGAGCGCAGATCTTGTGGGCAACCCCAATCAACTGTGGGAGCGAGCTTGCTCGCGATAGCGGTGGGTCAGACACCGTCATGTTGGATGTGCCGCCGCCATCGCGAGCAAGCTCGCTCCCACAGGGATCAGCGACGGCGCATCAGGCCGATGAAGAACAGTCCGCCAATCGCGGCGGTAGCGACGCCAATGGGAAGATCTTCAGGAGCAATCATGGTCCGGGCGGCGACGTCGACCCAAACCAGAAACACGCTGCCAAGCAACACGCACACCGGCAGCAACCGTCGGTGTTCAGCCCCGACCAGGCGCCGCGCAATATGCGGCACCATCAACCCGACAAAACCAATCGAGCCGCTGATCGACACCAGCACTCCGGTCATCAACGAGGCAATCAAAAACACCCGCAGGCGCACGGTGCGTGCATTCAGGCCCAGGGTCACCGCCGTCTGTTCACCGGCCATCAGTGCATTCAGCGGTCGCGCCATACCCAGCAGCAATATCAGCCCGAACAACACACTGGCTGTCGGTACCGCCAGCAATTCCCAGCGTGCCAACCCGAGCCCGCCGAGCATCCAGAACATCACCGCCGAACTGGCTCGATGGTCGCCCATGAACAGCAGCAAATTGGCAATCGCCATCATCACGAACGACACCGCTACGCCGCACAGCAGCAAGCGGTCACTGTCCAGGCGCCCATGACGACTGGCGATCATCAGCACCACCAGCATGCTCAGCAATGCCCCGATGAATGCCGCGATCGGCAAGGTCAACAGGCCAACGATTTCACCGACATGCAGCACCACGATCACCGCGCCAAGTGTGGCACCGGAAGTCACGCCGAGCAGGTGTGGGTCAGCCAACGGGTTGCGCGTGACTGCTTGCAGCACCGCGCCGATCAACGCCAGGCCCGCACCCACCAGCGCGCCGAGCAGCATGCGCGGCACGCGGATCAGCCAGACGATATGTTCCTGTCCGGGGTTCCAGTCCGCCACACCGAAACCGAACAGTTTATGCAACAGGATGCGCCACACCACATCCAGCGGTACCCGCGCCGGGCCGAAACCCAGGGACACCACGCACGACACCAGCAACAGGGCACCGAGTGCGATCAGCATCAGGGCGTAGCGACGGTTGGTCATTCGCCGTGGAAACCCTTGGCCAGGGTTGCGACCGCCAGCACGTTATCGATCCCCGGCGTGGCCTGCACGTAAGGGATGACGATGAAGCGCTGGTGCCTGATCGCGTCCACCGATTGCAGGGCCTTGTTGCTCAGCAGGAATTGAATCTTCTGATCGGCAGTGACTTCGCTGTAGTCGACGATCACGATCACCTGCGGGTTGCGCTCGACCACGGTTTCCCAATTGACCCGGGTCCAGCTTGCGTCGACATCCTCCAGAACATTGCGCCCGCCAGCGGCGTCGATCAGCGCTTGCGGCATACCCAGGCTTCCTGAGGTCATGGCGCGATCTTCGCCGCTGTCGTACAGGAAGACCCGCGGTTTTTCCGCGGGCAGGTCTTTGCCAATGTCTGCCACTTGCGCCTGCATGTGGGTGATCAGGGCATTGGCGCGGTCCTGCACGTCAAAGATTCTGCCGAGGTTGCGCAGGTCGTTGTAGGTGTCTTCGAGGCTGGCCGGCGGGCGTTTCATCACGAAGGCGCAGGACTCGCTCAACTCATACACATTGATGCCCAGCGGTTGCAGGGTTTGCGGCGTGAGATCGCCGCCGATACGCATGCCGTAGTCCCAACCGGCGAAGAGGAAATCGACGTTGGCATCGAGCAGGGTTTCCACCGACGGGTACTTGGCCGCCAACTCCGGCAGGCCTTCGAGAATGCTCTGCATCTCGGGCGTCACGGCCTTCCAGCCACTGATGCCACTGTAACCGGCCATCCGTGGTTTGAGGCCGAGGGCGAGCATCATCTGGGTCATGTTGATGTCGTGGCTGAGCGCATGTTTTGGTGCCTGCTTGAAGGTCACTTCGCGGTTGCAGCTTTTGATTGTCAGCGGGTAACGGGTGGCTTCGGCCAATGCCTGGGTGCTGCCCAGCAGCATCGCGAGGCAGAGGCAGGATCGCAGCAGGGAACGCAAAGTCATGGTTGGGTTATCCAGGTGATTCGTGGGTAGCCGTGCAGTGGATGTTCATCGATCAGTGCTTGGACGCCGAACACATTGCGCAGCAGCGCAGCGGTCAGGACTTCTTTCGGCGTGCCGCTGGCGACGATACGACCATGGTTGATCACGTACAGTCGATCACAAAAAGCCGCCGCCAGATTGAGGTCGTGGATGCTCGCCAGGGTGCCGATATTCAAGCGCTTGACCAACTTCAAAAGCTCAAGCTGATAACGCGGGTCGAGGTGGTTGGTCGGCTCGTCAAGGATCAGCAGTTGTGGTTGCTGGGCCAGGGCGCGGGCGAGGATGACCCGCTGTTTTTCACCACCGGAGAGAGTGGCGAACCCGTGGTCTTCGAAGCCCTTGAGGCCGACGGATTCCAGGGCCTGATTGACCAGGTCGCGGTCTTCAAGGGTGTCGCCATCGAACAAGCCTTTGTGCGGCGTGCGGCCCATGGCGACCACCTCCTCGACGGTCAGGCCGAAGGCATCAGGGAACTCCTGCAACACCACGGCGATGCGTTGCGCGCACCAGCGCGAGGAGTGCTTCCAGACGTTCTGGTGATCGAGTCTGACCTCGCCGCTTTCCGGTTGATTGAAGCGCCAGGCACACCGCAACAGGCTGGTCTTGCCACTGCCGTTGGGGCCGATCAGCCCGACGAACTCACCGGCGGCCACGTGTAGCGAGGCGTCACGCAGCTGGAATTGGTGGTGGCAATGGCCGTGACCCAGTGGGGACCAGGCAAGGTTTGTCAGATTCAGCGAGGTCATGCAGTGACTCTTGAGGTGATGCTGATGGCCCCATCGCGGGCAAGCCCGCTCCCACAGGTCTTACGCAATCCCTGTGGGAGCGAGCTTGCTCGCGATGGGGCTGAGGTGATGCGCGGGGAGTTTACAGTGCCTTTCGCCCGGCGCATCTCGCCTGTTTCAAGATGAAGATGAAGCTGACTCAGTTTGCCGGGTAAAGCGCGACAGCAGCACGCGATCGAGCACCCACACCGCCACCAGAGAAGCACCCACCAACGGGAAGGCCACTGCCAGGGCGAACATGATCACCATCGCGGTTTTCCATTTTGGCAGGTCATGGCGCAGCGGCGGCACGCCGAGTTTTCCTTGCGGACGGCGCTTCCACCAGATCACCACGCCGCTGACCGCACTGAGCAAAATCATCAGGCAGATCAGCAATACGACGATCTGATTGAACACACCGAACATCTTGCCCTCGTGCAGCATTACGCCGATTTCCGTGGCGCGGGCGACGGTGCCGTACTGCTCGAAGCGTACATCGGCCAGGACTTTGCCGGTGTACTGATCGATGTGCAGCGTGGCGTCATTGCGCGGGTCGTCGGCGAAAACGGCGATGGTGAACACGCCGGTCGCGGTGGTCGGCAGGGTGATGCTGTAGCCCGGTTCGACCTTGCGCTCTCTGGCGATGTTTTGTACGTCCTGCAGGCGGATGGTCGGCGATGCCGGGCCGGTCGCTGCACCGTCGTGAGCCATGTGCTCGGCATGGTCGCCGGACATCGGCATCGGGGTGTTTTCCATGGCCCACGGCACGGTCTGGCGGGTGGCGGTGTTGAGGCTGCGTGCCTCGACGTCGGACTTCGGCACGTCATCCCACATGGCCGCCGGGAACACGTTCCACACTTCGGCGTATTGCTTGCCCCAGAAACCGGTCCAGGTCATGCCGCTGAGCAGCATCACCAGCAGCAGGGACGCGCCCCAGAACCCGGTGACCGCGTGCAGGTCGCGCCACAATACGCGACCTCGACTGTTCAGGCGTGGCCACAAAATGCCTGCCGCCTGACCGCGCGGCCACCACAGGAAAATGCCGGACACCACCAGCACCACGCCCCACCCGGCGGCCAGTTCGATCAGCCGATCGCCAACGGTGCCGATCATCAGCTCGCCGTGAATCGACCGGGCGATGGCTTGCAGGTTCTTCTTGGCATCTTGTTCACCGAGGATGTCACCGTGGTACGGATCAACGAAAACGTTCAGCTCCTTTTCATCGTTGAGCACGACAAACTGCGCGCTGCGCTCGGCAGTGACCGGCGGCAGGTACTGGGTGACCTGACCTTGTGGGTAAGCCGTTTTCACCCGTGTCAGCAGGTCGTCGGCCGGGACGGTGTGATGACCGGCCGGGACGTTGAGCAGGCTGCTGTACATCAGCGAGTCGAGCTGCGGTTTGAACAGGTAGACGGTGCCGGTCAACGCCAGCATCACCATGAATGGCGCAACGAACAATCCGGCATAGAAATGCCAGCGCCAGGCCAGGTTGTAGAAATTCACTTTGGGCTGTTTCATCACGTGTGCTCCGCTTGGCTGGATCTTTTAGTTGTTTGTTTTTGCGGTTGCTGCGCAACCGATCGCGAGCAGGCTCGCTCCCCTGTAGGGGCGAGCTTGCTCGCGAAGTTTTTAGAAACTCATGTCCACCTTGGTCCAGAGCGTTCGCCCCGGTTCCTTGATGGCTTGCGGGTTATTGGCCGGGTAGCCGAAACCGGCGTTGCCGGCCAGGTTCAAGTGTTCGGCGTAAGCCTTGCCGAACAGGTTGTCGATGCCGCTGCTGACCTTCCAGTTGCTGTTGATCCGATAGGCTCCGTTGAGGGAGAACACGCCGAAGCCCGGCGTCTTGTCGAAGTCCTTGCCGACCACGTTGCCCTTGTTCTGGTCGATGCGGTTTTGTGCGGCAACCACTCTCCACAGTGCGCCGGCGCTCCAGTTGTCTTCGCTGTAGGTCAGGCCGAAACGGGCATCCAGCGGCGGCATCTGCGGCAATGCACTGCCATCGCTGCTGTTCTTGCCCCAGGCGTAGGCCAGGGTCGCGTCGGCTTTCCAGTTGTCGGTGAAGTTGTAAGCGGCGCCCAGTTCGCCGCCCATGATTCGCGCGTCGATGTTTTCGGCTTGCGAGGTCGTACCCATCATTGTCGGGGTGTAGTTGAACAGGATGTAATCGCGCACCTGCCCGACGTAAGCCGAGGCCCAGGCTTCGAGGTCTTCGGTCTTGTATTGCAGGCCGAAATCGAGCTGGGTGGTTTTTTCCGGTTTGATCGAGTCGAAGGCATTCACCGAACCGGCGGGGCCGGACTTGGGAGAGAAAAGCTCCCAGTAATCCGGGAACCGCTGGGAGTGACCGAGGCCGGCATACAGGGTGGTCGGGCTGTCGGCCAAGTCATGTTCATAGCGGATGAAACCACTCGGCAGGGTGTCGGCGCGGGTGTCGTCGGCGGTCGGATTGGGGCGGGTCATCATGCCCGAGCCGGTGGTCTGCCGATAATCCTTGGCTGAGGCGCGGTCCAGGCGCGCGCCGCTGATCAGGCGGTCACGGTCGGCGGCGTACCAGGTCAATTCGCCGAAGACTCCGTAGTTATGGAAGTCAGCATCCTTGGTGTACGGCAGGTCCTTGTAGGTGTCGACGCCCATGGCACCGCGCTGGCGATGTTCGTTGGTCTGCGCGTCGATACCGCTGATCAGTTGCACATCAGTCCAGCGCCAGGTGGCCTTGACCCGGGCGCCGAGGGTGCGGCGGTCGACGTTGGATGCCATGGGGCCGGCCATCATCCCGGTGCCGGAGGGCGTGCGCAGGGTGTAGTTGTCCATCACGTGATCGGCGTAGTTGTAGTAGACCTGCGCCTCGACCTTATCCAGTACCTCGCCGATGTTGGATTGCTCGAAGCGCAGGCCAAGGCTTTCGCGCAGGAACTGCGAGCCGTCCATGCCGCGCCCGGCGTAGCGGGCTTCACCATCGCCACGGCCGGCGGTCAGCTCCAGCAAGGTGTCGGTGTTCGGCGTCCAGCCGACGGCCACGTCGCCGTTCCATTTGTCATAGCGCGACGCCACGGTGTCGTTGTTGCCGTCCTGGTAGTCGTCGGAGTGTGCGGTGTTGCCGATGACCCGCACATAACCCGATTGTCCACCGGCGGCAGCGTCCACCAGTTTGTCGAAGCGGCCGTTGGAACCGGCCAGCACGCTGGCGTTGACCCGGGTGCCGAGTGCGCCGAAGTGCTCCGGCTCGCGGTCGAACAGGATAGTGCCAGCCGAGGAACCCGGTCCCCACAGCACGGTTTGCGGGCCTTTGATCACGGTGAGCTTGTCGTAGGTTTCCGGCGAGATGTATGAGGTCGGGGCGTCCATCCGGCCCGGGCAGGCACCGAGCATCATGCTGCCGTTGGTGAGGATGTTCAGCCGCGAGCCGAACATGCCGCGTAGCACCGGGTCACCATTGGTGCCGCCATTGCGCACCATGGCAAAGCCGGGGATGGTCTTCAGGTAATCGGCGCCATCGCTGGCGGGCACCGGTTGTCGCGGGTCCTTGGGGTTGGTGACGATGGTCAGGGGCGAGCTGGGCGCAACGGCGGTAATCACCGTCGGGCTCAGTTCTTCACTGTGACCGGCATGGTCATCGGCCAGCACAGAAGGCGCCAGCAATGCACCGCACAGGATAGCGGTGGCGTGTCTGAAACGAACGCCGGATTCGTTCAGGGCATAAGAGGCTTGGGCAGGGCTCAAGCACGGGACAGCGGAAAACCTGGACATGACAATTTCCATCGAACAGTCGTAAACGACACGGCCGGCAGCCTGAAGCTGTCCCTGTGGGAGCAGGCTTGCTCGCGAAAGCGGTGTGCCAGACGACATCAACGTTGACTGACACTTCCTCTTCGCGAGCAAGCTCGCTCCCACAGGTTGCTTTGGCTGTCTTGCGGACCGTGTGAAATCAGAAGTGAGTGTTTACGCGACGACGGGCGGGGCGCGGGTGCGGGCGCCGGGGAAGAAGGTTGGCCGGGCATGGCCCTGGCGCGCAGAGGGTGTGGTGAAGGTATTGATGGGCGGGATGACGAAGTTGGCGAAAGACACGCCACCGGTCAGCGCCGGGCAATTGAACAGCAGGCTGCAATAGCCACACTTTTCCCACAGCACATGGTGCCCCGGGGCCGGCGGGCAATGCTCGGCGGTGGCTTGCGTGGCATGGTCGGCATGCTCCATCGCCGACATGTCCATGCTCATACCCGTAGGCATGCTCATCGACATGGCGCGCGAATCCATCGGCATCGACTGAGAAATCAGCGGACCGATAAAGATCATCAGCATGGCGAACAGGCTGATCCAGCTGCCACGTGTCAGGCTCAATGCCTGATTGCGTGACCCGGATGACCTGGCGCTAAGCGGGCGCATGGGCGTATTCAGCGCGGGTGGTTATTGCGCGTGCTTGTGTTCTTGCATGGCGTCCGGCGCCTGCTTCTGCACCGCGACTTCGACCGTCACGTCACCGGACTTCTCGAAGTGCAGCGTCATGGGGAAGCGCTTGCCGTCAGTGAGCAGGCTGCGGTCCTTGAGGCCCAGCAACATCACGTGATAGGCCATGGGTGCGAAAGTGACCTCGCCACCGGCGGGCACTTCCACGCTCGGTACGTGCTGCATTTTCATCATGTCGCCTTGCATCACGTGCTCATGCAATTGCGCTTCGCCCGCAATGGGGGTGTCGACGCTGAGCAGGCGGTCGGCGGTCTTGCCTTGATTGTTGATCACGAAATACGCCGCAACGGTGGGTGCATTGGGCGGCAACTCCTGGGACCACGGATGAGCGATTTCCAGTGTGCCGACCTTGTATTCGTGGGCATTGGCAAAGCAGGCAGGCAGCAGCAACGCAGCCAGAACGATGAGTTTGTTCAACATGGCAATTCTCCGGAACGATTTAAAACGCAGTCAATTGCGAGAAAAAATCACACCAGAGGGGACGCGCGGGGGTTGAGACTCGGCCATTGCTGGCGCGGTGACGGGCTTTCCAGAGAGGCGGCAGGCAGGCTTCGGTTGGACTCGAAGTGCGCGAAATACAGTTGTGGCGTATGCCCCGGCAACGCCACCAATGGCGCGGAACCCGAGCAGCACCAGCAATGCTGCATGTTGGAATGATCGTCGCTTTGCGGGGCTTTGTGTTCAAGGTCGCCGATGGAAATCGCCACCATCCTGGTGCCACTGGAGCTGCAGAAGCTGCCCCACAACAACTGTTCGGCGGATGACTTCGCCGTTTGCGCCATCGCTCCGGACATCGGCATGGCGAGCATGTTGAACAGCACTGCGAAGCAGGCTATCCAGGCAATTGCGAGCCGTTGTCGGGACATGGGACAAAATCCGTTTGGGTGGGCGATCAGGCGCGGGCTATTTAGCCTGATCAGGGCCGATAAGTAAAAAGGCGGCGTGCGGTGTGGTGTCGCAGCAAAAAGATCCCAGCTCAGTGCGCACGTACCGCATGTACTTGTATTTCTACTCCAAGCGTAGCGCGAATTACGGCGAATATTGCAGCCAGGTTGTCCATACTTGGGTTGCCTTTGGCGGACAACATTCGATGGAGGCTTTTGCTGGGCTTTGCCGTTTCCTTTGCCAGTTCTTCAAAACCAACGGTGGCGTTGATGAGATCGCGCAGGATGATCCGGGCCATTTCGGGTTCGCCGTTAAGAAACAGAGTAGCAGCCTCATCCAACAGTGCCTGGGCGAACTCGGGATCACGTTGGGCACGCTCGGCAATGGTGTGTTTGTAACTTCGGGTGAGCGCCATGACGTTATCTCCGGTGCCGTTCAGTCTTTTTTCGGGATCGAAACTCGGCTATCAGTACTTTCGCTTGTTTGATGTCAGTTTTTTGTGTGGACTTGTCACCGCCACCAAAAAGGATGATCAGGTGTTTCCCTTCTTGAACGAGATAGATTCTATAGCCCGGGCCCCAATTTATCCGGTACTCGCCGAGCCCGTCGAACCACTTGATGTTTGATGTGTTTCCTAACTCAAGGCGCAGCAGTGCGGTGGATACCTTGAGCGCTGCCTGCGCATTCAAGTTGGAAAACCAGTGACTGAAGGGGCTGGTTTCGTTGTCCTGTACGTATTCTTCGAGTGTGATCACAGGCGGCCCTGACGGTAACAAATAGGTTACTTATCATGCAAGCCAATGATCCTGAGCTAATGAACGAAGACCGACAACGCGCCAACTGTTTCCTCAGGCGTCAGGAACTCCCGATCAACCCCCGGCAACACCGGCCGCTTCAAGACGATCACCGGCACCCCCCGCTCACGTGCCACTTCCAGTTTCGGTTCGGTCGCCGTGCTGCCGCTGTTCTTGCTGATCAGCACGTCGATGTTTCGCCGTTCGAACAACTCACGTTCATCGTCGATCTGGAAGGGTCCACGTGCGCCAATCACTTCGCAGCGCTCGTTGCCCGGATACACATCCAGTGCGCGCAGGGTCCAGAATTGCTCTGTAGGAATTTCGTCCAGGTGTTGCAGAGGCTCGCGACCGAGGGTGAACAGCGGTCGACGGAACGGCTTCAGGGCGTCGATCAGTCCGGCCCAATCGCTGACTTCCCGCCAGTCATCACCCGCTTGGGCTTGCCAGGCCGGACGCCGTAGCGCCCAGCAGGGAATGCCGCTCAAGCGCGCGGCGGTCGCGGCGTTCTGGCTGATCCGGGCGGCGTAGGGGTGAGTGGCGTCGAGCAGCAGATCGATACCTTCATCGCGAATGAATTGCGCCAACCCTTCGGCACCACCGTAGCCACCGACGCGAACCTGGCATTGCAGATCCGTCGGAATCCGACCGATGCCGGCCAGGCTGTAGATATGCTGCGGTCCCAGCGTGCGGGCAATGGCCATGGCTTCGGTCACGCCGCCGAGTAACAGGATGCGCTTCATTGAAAGGCTCCCGCATGGCCAACGATCCCGCCCTGGCGATCGATGGCGAAGACTTCCACCTGAACCTGCGCCGGCACCACGCTGCGGGCAAAATCCAGGGCGTGCTGACAGACTGCATCACCCAGGGCGACCCCGGCTGCGGCGGCCATGGCCAGTGCCTGCTGGCTGGTGTTGGCCTCGCGGATGTTCTGCTGCAACGCCGCATCGGCGCCGACCTGCGCCGCCCATAACGCCAGTTGCGGCAGGTCAATGCTCGAATGGCGACTGTGCAAATCCATGTGCCCGGCCGCCAGTTTGCTGATCTTGCCGAAACCACCGCACAGGCTGAGTTTATCCACAGGTACTTTGCGCAGGTGCTTGAGCACGGCGCCAACGAAGTCGCCCATTTCGATCAGGGCGATTTCCGGCAGGTTGTAGACCCGGCGCATGGTGTCTTCGCTGGCGTTGCCGGTGCAGGCGGCGATGTGCAGGTAACCGTTGGTTTTCGCCACGTCGATGCCCTGGTGGATCGAGGCGATGT
Organism: Pseudomonas sp. GW821-FHT12A04; assembly: GCF_058807755.1. Classification (NCBI taxonomy): domain Bacteria; kingdom Pseudomonadati; phylum Pseudomonadota; class Gammaproteobacteria; order Pseudomonadales; family Pseudomonadaceae; genus Pseudomonas; species Pseudomonas sp. GW821-FHT12A04. The sequence continues at coordinate 94,032 of NZ_JBXAQZ010000001.1, read as the reverse complement.
AGGCCGCACAGGAAAACGGCCGGACGATACCGCTGGTGCCGAGGATCGACAGGCCACCAAGAATGCCCAGGCGTGGATTCATGGTTTTCAGTGCCAGTGCCTCGCCGTTCTCGACATTGACCGTGACCTCGAAACCGCCGCTGTAGTCGAGTTCGTCAGCCAGTCGGGCCAGGTGTTCGCTGATCATTTTGCGCGGCACCGGGTTGATCGCGGGCTCGCCGACTCCCAGCACCAGCCCGGGCCGGGTCACGGTGCCGACACCGCGACCGGCCTTGAAGCGCGTCCCCGGTTCGCTGCTCAGGCGCACCTGGGAGTAGAGCAGGGCACCGTGGGTCACGTCCGGATCGTCACCGGCATCCTTGAGGGTTCCCGATTCGGCGCCGTCCTCGGTGAGGCGGCAGAACTCCAGGCGCATCTGCACCTGTTTGCCCTTGGGCAACACGATTTCCACCGCATCGGCCGATGTGCCAGCCAGCAGCAGACGTGCGGCGGCAAGGCTGGTGGCCGTGGCGCAACTGCCGGTGGTCAGGCCGCTGCGCAGAGGGGCGGGGTGTTCGGCGGTTTCGTCACGCATCGAAGGGTTTCGTCACGTCCAGCAAGGTAATCGGCAAGGCCTGGCGCCAGGTGTCGAAGTCGCCCAGTGGTTGGGCCTGGGCGATATGAATTCGCGTCAGCTCCCCGCCGTGTTGCTCGCGCCAGGCCATCAGGGTCATTTCACTTTGCAGTGTGACTGCGTTGGCAATCAGTCGGCCACCGGGTTTGAGTTCGGCCCAGCAGGTATCGAGCACGCCCTCGCGGGTGACACCGCCGCCGATGAAAATCGCATCTGGCCGCTCCAGCCCGGTCAGTGCCTGCGGCGCGCTGCCGCGAACCAGTTGCAGGCTGGGAACGCCTAGGGCATCGCGGTTGTATTCGATCAACGCTTGTCGGCCCGCATCTGCCTCGATGGCCAGTGCGCGGCAACCGGGGTGGGCGCGCATCCATTCGATGCCGATCGAGCCACTGCCGGCGCCGACATCCCACAACAGTTCGCCGGGGGTCGGGGCCAGGCGCGCGAGGGTGATGGCGCGCACATCGCGCTTGGTCAGTTGGCCGTCGTGCTTGAAGGCGGAGTCCGGCAGGCCGGCCAGTCGCGACAGGCGTAGCGTGTCCGGCTCGGCGATGCACTCGATAGCGATCAGGTTCAGGTCGGCGATCACAGGATCGGTCCAGTCATTGGCGATACCGTCGACACGTCGCTCGGCTTCACCGCCCAAATGTTCGAGCACCGTTATCCGGCTCGGACCGAAACCACGTTCACGCAGCAGTGCGGCGATGGCGGCGGGGCTGCGGCCGTCGTTACTCAACACCAGCAAGCGCACGCCACTGGACAATTGCGCGTTGAGTGCGGCGACGGGGCGGGCAACCACTGACAACGTGACCACTTCCTGCAAAGGCCAACCCATTCGCGCCGCGGCGAGCGAGCAGGAAGAGGGAGCGGGCAGAATAAGCATTTCATCGCTGGATAAATGTCGGGAGAGACTGGCTCCCACCCCGAAAAACATTGGATCACCGCTGGCGAGGACGCAAACGGGTTCTCCCTGTTTCGCCAAAACCGGTTCAAGGGCGAAAGGACTGGGCCACAATTGCCGTACACCGCAGATGCAGGCTGGCAACAGGTCCAGTTGCCGTTGACCGCCAATGATCCGCGTAGCGTTCAGCAGAGCGTGTCGGGCATTTTTGCCAAGCCCCTTGAAGCCTTCTTCTCCAATGCCTACCACTGTCAGCCAGGGGGTCATGCTGTTCCTCTTCTATCAATCGAAGCCAAATCATCGCGCTGCCGGTCTGTGTCGACCTGTGCGGTGGTGCATCATAGCGCGGTGTGGATTGAGTTCGCCGGTTGTCAGCGGGAGAAAGCGTCATTGACGGTGATAGCGCACTATTACGGATGTATTGTTGGTACCTTTTGCAGGTCGAATCTCTTCATCCTGATTTCGCTCCGTTTGCGGTCTATGAGCGCTCTTTTGCTTTCGAGTACGTTTTTGTCAAGTTTCAGAGTGGCTCGGTGCTGAATGATCTTTGTCGTCTGTTCTTCCATGTGAAAAAATAGAAAATTGCTCCTTTTTGTAGATGTCACCAATTCGAGATTAAAAACTGCGATCTCAAGAAAACCCTTTGAATCATAGCGTGCAGGTATTACCTGAAACCGCTCTCCCAAGAGGCTTTGTTGATCCAGCGAATACAGCGCGGGCTCGTCGGTTTTCAGCGCGTCGAGCGTGTCAATCATGGCGTTCCCTTGTCGGATATCCGGCATGGCTTGAGCGCTTTGGACCAGAAACTCCGCAATGCTTTTCGAGAGGGTGTGTTGAGTGCGGGTAAAGATCGCATCCTGAAAGACGGACCAGCCAAGAAAATTCAACGTTGTGACGTATTCATGCAGCCACTTTGTCGAGTTGGCAAAGCGACTGCTGACCATGTCGGCGGACTGGGTGGCTATCTGAGTGCAATGAGTGAAGTCATCGTAATCTTGCAGCGAAAGTTGCTCGATGCATGAAATGAGATTGTGGGCGGTCAATGCTCCAGCCGGTGTTTCCGTGTTCATGTACTACTCCTTGAATATATCTATATTCCGGTGTTGTTTGTTTTGTATGTTGGGTAAAAGTACAAGAGTGGCCGTGTGGTTTGAATAAGATTGATGGGTGAAGTTGATTCTTGCTGTTTGTAAGCGAGCAACTTTATGTCTGGATCGAGAGTATTTCGTCGTCAAGCCGCTTGGGCTTTTCATCAGACCGCCCAAAGCAGGCATAATGCTGTCCTTCGTCTTGTACCGGTCGTCCTGTGAAGTCACGTCAGATACCCAACCGCTTGCGCCCTTCCGCCTGTCCCGGGTTGTTGCGTGTCGTCCAGGCATTGGACGGTGGTATTTGCCGGATCAAACTCGACGGTGGCGCCATCCGTGCGCACCAGGCAATCGCTGTGGCCGATGCCTCCGAGCGATATGCCAGCGGAGCGATCGAGGCGACCAACCGGGCCAACCTGCAGATCCGCGGCATTGGCAACGAGCAAGCGGCATTGATCGACAGCCTGCTGGCCGCCGATCTGGGGCCGCGTACGGCGGCTGGCGACGATGTGCGCAACCTGATGCTCAGCCCCGGTGCCGGGATCGATCGGCGCATGCTGTTCGACACCCGCCCGCTGGCCGGGCAGATCCTCGCCACACTGCAAAACCACGAAGCGTTCCACGACCTCAGTGCCAAGTTCGCCGTGCAGCTTGATGGCGGTGAAGACCTGACGATGCTCGAGCATCCCCATGACCTGTGGCTCTCGGCGTTTGAACAAGACGGCGAGCGACGGCTGGCGTTCGGTCTGGCGGGATGTCCGACGGACAGCCCCGCCGGTTCGGTTGCACTGGCTGACGGGCACGCGCTGGTAGTCGCGGTCCTTGAGTTGTTCCTTGAACTGGCGCGCCCCGAGCAGACGCGAATGCGCCATTTGCTGGCCGAGTACCCGATCGGGGGCATTGTGCTTCGACTGGCTGAGCGAGTGCCGCTGCAGGCCGTTATCGGTTGGCAACGGGTTTCGGGCTCCAGTGATTTGCACATGGGTGCCCATCCCCAGGCCGAGTCCGGTGTTGTCTATGTGGGAGCCGTCCCGCCGCTGGGGCGACTCGATCCGGCGATGCTGCGGGGTGTGGCACAACTGGCGCGGGAGTTCGGTGATTCCAGTCTGCGCTTCACGCCTTGGCAAAGCCTGCTGTTGCCCAATGTCTGCACGGAAAACGCCGCTGAGGTCATTCGGCAATTGCAATGTCTGGGCTTACAGTGCGAAGCCGATCTGCCATTGTCCCGGTTGATTGCCTGCACCGGCTCAAACGGCTGCGGTAAAAGCCTGGCCGAGACCAAGGGTGATGCCTTGCAACTGGCCACATTGCTGCAACGTCACGGACAAACGCCGAGTGTCCATTTGAGCGGGTGCGCGCGCTCCTGCGCCGCCGCGCATACGGCGCCCGTCACATTACTGGCCGTCGCCCACGGTCACTACGACCTCTATTTTCGCGATGCAGCGCAGCCGGGTTTCGGCGCGCTGCACGCACGCAACCTTACTATTGAAGCGGTCGCGGCCCTGCTCGACGCCCGCTCACGGAGCCCCCTTGATGCTTGATTACATCCGCGACGGTCAGGAGATCTATCGCAACTCCTTCGCGATCATTCGCGCCGAGGCCAACCTCGACCGAATCCCGGACGATCTGGAGAAACTCGCGGTCCGTGTCATTCACGCCTGCGGCATGGTCGAGGCCATCGACGGCCTGCAGTTTTCCGAAGGTGCGGGCAAGGCCGGGCGTGATGCGCTGGCGGCCGGCGCGCCGATTTTGTGCGATGCGCGGATGGTCTCCGAAGGCGTGACCCGTGCGCGGTTGCCGGCGAACAATCCGGTGATCTGCACCTTGCGCGACGAGAGTGTTCCGGAACTGGCTCGTGATTTGGGTAACACCCGCTCAGCCGCGGCGCTGGAACTGTGGCGCCCGCATCTGGAAGGCAGCGTGGTGGTCATCGGCAACGCTCCGACGGCACTGTTTTACTTGCTGGAAATGCTTGACGCCGGTGCGCCAAAACCGGCGCTGATCCTCGGTTTTCCGGTGGGCTTCGTCGGCGCCGCCGAATCCAAGGCCGCGCTGGCGGCTGACAGCCGTGGAGTGCCTTTTGTCATCATGCAGGGTCGCCTGGGCGGTAGCGCCATGGCCGCCGCCGCCGTCAATGCCCTCGCCACGGAGATCGAATGATGCAGCAACCTGGACGTTTGATCGGCCTCGGCGTCGGTCCCGGTGATCCGGAACTGATTACCGTCAAGGCCCTGCGCTTGCTGCGCGAATCCCCAGTGGTGGCGTACTTCGTGGCCAAGGGCAAGAAAGGCAACGCCTTCGGTATCATCGAGGCGCATCTGCAGGAAGCGCAGAATTTGTTGCCGCTGGTGTACCCGGTGACCACCGAAGCCTTGCCGGCACCGCTGTCCTACGAGCAAGTGATCAGCGACTTCTACGATGACGCAGCCGACGCACTGGCGACGCATCTCGATGCCGGTCGCGACGTGGCGGTGATCTGCGAGGGCGATCCGTTCTTCTACGGCTCCTACATGTACCTGCACGACCGGCTCGCCGAGCGTTATCAGGCCGAAGTCGTGCCCGGTGTGTGCTCGATGCTCGGCGGGGCCTCGGTGCTCGGTGCGCCGCTGGTGTATCGCAATCAGAGTCTGTCGGTGTTGTCCGGTGTGTTGCCGCATGACGAACTCAAGCGTCGCCTGGCCGATGCCGATGCGGCGGTGATCATGAAGCTTGGGCGCAACTTTCCCAAGGTTCGCCAAGTGCTGGAAGAACTCGGCCTGGCCGAGCGCGCGTTGTACGTCGAGCGCGCGACCATGGCCAATCAGAAGATCGTGCCGCTGGATCAGGTCGAGCCGATGTCCTCGCCGTACTTCTCGTTGATCATCGTTCCTGGTGAAAGGTGGCAAGGCTGATGACCCGTCCAGTTCCGGCGATTGTCATTCTTGGCAATGGCAGCCTCGCCACCGCGCGTAGTATTCAGCAGGTGTATCCCGACGCCCTGATCCATGGCTTGGCCGAACGGGTCGAAGGCGCGGATCGGGCCTATCAGGAGTTCGGTGCGACCCTGCGCGAACTCTATCAACAGGGCACGCCGATCATTGCCCTGTGCGCGGCCGGGATCGTGATCCGCACGCTGGCGCCCTTGTTGCTGGAAAAAGGCGCCGAACCACCGGTGTTGGCGGTAGCCGAAGACGGCAGCGCAGTGGTTCCACTGCTGGGTGGTCTTGGTGGGGTAAATGTGATGGCGCGGGAGATTGCCGCCGCGCTGGAAGTCGCGGCGGCGATCACCACCAGCGGCGAGTTGCGTTTCGGCACGTGCCTGCTCAACCCGCCCAGTGGCTATGCCCTTGGTGATCTGGAGTTGGGCAAGCGTTTCGTTTCCGATTTGCTCGCCGGCGAAACGGTGCGCATTGAGGGTGAGGCTCCGTGGCTGGCACACGTGCAGTTGCCTGAGAATGAGCAGGCGCGGCTGACCGTTCACGTCGGCCATACCGAGCGCGAGCCAGCCGCCAACGAATTGTTGATCTATCCACGCAACGTGCTGGTTGCCGTCACGGGCGAATCGAGCAATGTGTCGGGGACCATTCGCGAGGCTTTGCATCAGGCCGGAATCGCCGTGCAATCGATGGCTTGCCTGTTGGCCGCCGACACCGAAATGGCCAGCTCCGCGCTGCGCGAAGCTGCGCTTGAGCTGGGTGTGCCATTGCGTTTTGTCAGTGCTGCAGGTGCGGCCAGTGAACTGCTGCGGCATGCCATAGCGCAGCCTGTCTCCATCGTTGGTGATGACACTATTGCCATTGCGGTCGCCGAGCAGCCGCTGGACCCCTTGCAGATCGGCCGCCCTCGCGGGCGCCTGGCGGTGATTGGTCTCGGGCCGGGCGCTGCCGAATTGATGGTGCCGGCGGTGAAGGCGGAACTGGCTCGTGCCAGCGATGTTCTCGGCTACGAGACCTACGTGCGCATGGCCGGGCCGTTCCGGGCTGATCAGATCCTGCACTGCACCGATAACCGTGAAGAAATGCAGCGCGCCCGTCACGCCTTTGAACTGGCTGCCCAAGGTCGGTCGGTGGTGGTGGTGTCGTCTGGCGATCCGGGTGTCTTCGCCATGGCAGCCGCTGTGCTTGAGGCGCTTCACGAGTCTAGCGATGCCATCTGGCACAGCGTCGATCTTGAGATTTTGCCGGGTGTCTCTGCTTCGTTGGCAACGGCTGCCCAGGCCGGTGCGCCCTTGGGGCATGACTTCTGTGTGCTGTCGCTGTCGGACAACCTCAAGCCTTGGTCGATCATTGAAAAACGCCTGGATCTGGCCGCTCAAGCCGATCTCGCTCTGGCCTTTTACAACCCGATCTCACGTTCGCGGCCGTGGCAATTAGGGCGGGCGCTGGAGATTGTTGGCCAGCATCGTGAACCGGCCACTCCGGTTGTATTGGGGCGGGACATCGGCCGTCCGGGTCAGACCTTGCGGGTGACAACACTCGGTCAACTGAGTGTTGATCAGGTGGACATGCGGACCATGGTACTCATCGGCTCTTCGACAACGCGCGTGATTCCTCGCCTCGATGGCAGTACGTGGGTGTACACGCCGCGCAGCTATGGCGATAAGCTCACCCCCCTATAACAGTAAGTATTTTTTATTTATTGGATAAAACCGGATCGTCATAGGTTAATGACGGTCCGGTTGTCTTGCGTGCTTTATCTGTATGAGTTGTATGTGCTCTTAGTAAATATTGATTGAGGTACATATGTTGTATTTAGTCGCTGTTGATAGTCTGGATAGGGCAGGTTAGATTCAGGGCGCTCCCGGATGGGGCGCTTATTAATATATAAAGGAGTATTGTTTGTGGATAATTTTGAGAGTGCGGTAAGTGTTTCGCAACGCGTTGACTTTGTAAGAAAGTGTATTCAGAAGCGTAAAGTTGCCTTGGCTGGCAGGCCGCGTGTAAGGTCCTTGGCTTTGTCGATTGCATCGAGCCCTACAAAGGAGCTCAACGCGGTGGTACTTGGCAACAGTCTAGTCGGGTACGGAGACAAAATAAGTCTCGAGAACATGGCGATTATTGAAAACTTGATCACCATGTCGAAGATGGAAGCAACTTACGAGGTTTCTGATAGTAAGGATCCCAAGGCTTGGTACCATGCGTTTACAAAGTGCATGGAGGATCTTGGATGTTTCGTGCCGGATAAAGGCTATTCAAAATACAGCGCCACTTCGCTTAAGGTAACGATGGATAATGTCATGGTCGATATTATTCAGGCGGCCGTCGAAGCCGCAAAGGCTGCAATTCCAGGGGCCTCCGTGCTCAGTGCAGTGACCAGCTCTACATTGGATGCATTGAAGAAAGAGCCTGAGGCGATCAACCTGTTGAATCTTGAGTCGAAGAATGCCGAAGGCGTGCGCTTGTCCACTATTCCCTGCGAACAAATGGCAAACGGAATTATCCTGATTGCGATAGGCGCGGTTGATCATCAGGGTGGGGGTAAGGACGGCGGCTTGCTGTTTGTTGATTGGAAGACGTCCTCTCTGGATATTTTTCACGGAAAGTCGTTCATTACTTTCAATCCCGTCCATTATGCGGAAATCAAGTCGGATATCGAAGAGTATCTTGGCGTCCACCGAAAGGAAGTTCTGGTCAAGCGTTTCAGCCGGCGCAAGTGAAGGGGCAAGGCCAGAGGCTTTGTGTCTCTGGCCTTCTTGAAAATAAGGAAAGCGTATGGCGTATTCCGTATTGATAAATTCAGGCAGCGTTTTGCTGTTGTCGACGTCGTTGTCGGCTGCAGTCGGGCAGGACGCCCTTGACACTATTTTGTTTGCGCAACTCGCGGCAGAGGAAGATTTTCCAGGCGGCAGGAACCACGCTCAATGGACCGATGTATTTGTGGATACGCTGGTTGCCTGTGGTTGGAAGTTCCGCGATCAAGGGAGAACTTCGGGAATGTTCCCGGTTGCAGGTGTTACGGTTTTCTCAATACAGGACGCTGTCCATGCGGCCTTTCAATCAAGTCTGTCCGCTGAGCAGATCGTGCTAACGGCAAGTGCTTTGCGCAGGGTCGCGCAATTGCCGGAGACGTCGGTGGCAGCCGGTGTTTTCCGTGGGCAATCGATCATGACTGTCGAGACTGAATCGGCGAGCACGGCAGGTCATTACGCCGGCAACCGTCATCATCGCGTGAGAGTGCTGGCAGGCGTTGTCGAGGCTGATGGCTTCCTGACGTTGGCTTCGGTGTTTTTTGAAACGGGTCAGGCGATAGATCGCCAGTTCATCAGGCAGGATTTTGCCTTGAGTCGCGTTGTGGGAGGTGTGAGCACTTCGTTCCTTCATTCGCGGTTTTCGGTCGACGAATACAAGGCATTCAGAGAAGACACAGTGCTGTGGTTAGGGTCGCAACGACAGGCACTGTGCATCAAGGTCAGCGAGCACGCTGTGCAGTCTCCTCGTTGATTGATGCCGGTTTTCCGACACCGCTCAAGGGGGACCGAGAACAAGAACGGTGAGAGACATGACGGGCTAAGGAAGCAGGTAGCCCCTGACCCCGGTGAAGATGATCTGTGCCGCCAGTGCACACACGAACAACCCCATTAATCGGCTGACGATCTGTAACCCCTGGTCGCCGAGAATCCGTTCGATGCGGCTGGACAAGAACAGCACCACGCCCACGGTAAAACTGGCCAGGGCAATGCCGACAATGGCCGTGAGCTTGTCGTCCCAGTGCGGCTGGCTCACGCCCATCACCAGCAAGGCACCGATGGTGCCGGGGCCGACTGTCAGCGGGATGGTCAATGGAACGATGGTGACATCCTGCTGCACATTGTCGGTCTGTACCGCCGATTTGCCTTGCGCCATGCCCAGCGCCGAGATGAACAGCACACTGCCGGCACCGATACGAAAGGCGTCCACGGTAATGCCGAACACACTGAAAATCACTCGGCCGAACAAGTACAGCAGAACGCTGGAGACCAGGGTGGCGACCGCTACTTTCCAGGCCAACCGACGCTGTTCCTTGCGCGAATAACCACGGGTCAGGCTGATGAAGCAGGACAACACGAAGAATGGGCTGTAGAGCACCAGCATCTTCAGATAAACGCTGAACAACACATGGAGCATGGTGCCGGGCTCACTGGCGAGGGAAGACGAGGGGGAGTCTATCAGGGGTTGCGAAGTCTGTCGGCTCAGGACGTTGGGGTCGTCGTGCGTTTCTGCTGATCACGCTGGGCGACCCAGTGTTCGATCAGTTCGCGCAACTGCGACAGTTCCACCGGCTTGGCCATGTGTCCGTCCATGCCAGCCTGGCGCGCACGCTCTTTATGTTCGGCAAGGATATGGGCGGTCAACGCCACCACAGGTGTGCGAACCCGCTGGTTGCCGACTTCCCAGGCACGCAATTGCTGGGTGGCCGAGAAGCCGTCGAGGATCGGCATTTCGCAGTCCATCAGCACCAGGTCGTAACGCTGGGCTTTCATCGCCTGCAGGGCTTCTTCGCCGTTGCAGGCGGTATCCGGTTGCAGGTTGAGCTTGCTCAGCATGCCGCGGATCACCTTGGTCGAGATGCTGTTGTCTTCAGCCACCAGAATGCGGAAGTCGCAGGGGACCTTGACCGGCAGCATCGGGCCGATTGGCACGGGCTGGGTCGCGACGAGCCCTTTGTTGCGCTGGGTCAGTTCGTCGGCCAGAGTGGTCTTGAGGGTGTAGCCGGCAACCGGCTTGGCCAGGATGCGCTTGATCCCGGAGTTGCGCGCGATGATCTTGCTCGGTGCGTTGCTGATGCCGGTGAGCATGATCAGCAGGATGTCATGGTTCAGGCTCGGGTCTTCCTTGATCTTGGCCGCCAGTTGCATGCCGGTCATGCCGGGCATGTTCTGGTCCAGCAAGACTATATCGAAGTAATCGCGCAAATGAGCCTTGGTGCGCAGCAGGGCCAGCGCCTCCTTGCCGGAAGATGCGGCGCTGACGTTCAGGCCCCAGGCGCTGCATTGCTGCACCAGCACCTTGCGACAGGTGTCATTGTCATCCACCACCAATACCCGCGCGCCTTGCAGCGGGCCGTCGAGGTCGGAGGTCGGGTGTTCGAGGCGATCCGGGTCCAGCGGCAGGGTCAGCCACAGGGTGCTGCCCTGGTTGTTGCCGCTCTTGATTCCGAATTCCCCCTGCATCAAGCGGATCAGCTGGCGGGCTATCACCAGCCCCAGGTTGCCGCCCAACTGGGTGGCCGAAAGAAAATGCCGACTGTGCAGTTCGGCGTGCATCAGGGCGTCGCGCTCTTCGGCGTCCATGGGCTCGCCGCTGTCCTGCACGGCGATACGCAGGCGTGGTTTGGTGTTGCGCTCGTCGAGCGCCACGACGATCAGGATTTCGCCTTCATCGGTTTTTTTCAGGGCGTTTTCAAGCAGGCTCAACAGCGTCTGGCGCAAGCGTGTCGGGTCACCGCTGATCACCCGCGGCACTTGCGGCTGGATGAAGCTGATCAACTCGACGTTTTGCTGCTCGGCCTTGGCGCGGAAGATGCTCAGGCAGTCTTCGATCAGCGCGTTGAGGTCGAACTGCACGTCGTCCAGTTCAATCTGTCCGGACTCGAGTTTGGAAATGTCGAGAATTTCGTTGATCAGTGTCAGCAGTTCGTTGCCGGCGCTGTGGATCGTCTGAACATAGTCGCGTTGCTTGACCGATAGCGGTGTGCCCAGCAGCAGTTCGGTCATGCCGAGGACGCCGTTCATCGGGGTGCGGATTTCATGGCTGATTTTCGCCAGGAACTCGGCCTTGGCGTTGATCTCGGCGTTGCTGGCCGCCAGGTCACGACTGATGCTGAAGCGGTCTTCGGTGATGCGTCGCTGGCGCTCGCTCAGTGCAATGCTCATCAACAGGCCGCTGATGCAGATGAACGCCAGCAATGTGGTGATCAGGCCATGGGGTTCGATCAGGGTCAGCCCCAACAGAGCAGGCAGGATGACCAGTGTCCCGAGGTTGAACACCACCATGGCCGCCACGAAGAGGCGAGCCGGGCGATAACCTTTTTGCCAGTGATAGGCGCTGATGAACAGCATAGTCAGGCCAGCCAGGGCTACCAGGCCGTAGGTGATGAAGTTCAGTGGCAAGGTATTGACGAACAGCAGCATCAGGCTGCAGGCGGTGATCAGCACGACCTCGCCAAGCAGCAACCGGTTCAGCGGATGCGGCCCGAGCGGGGCGAAGAAACGATAGGCAAGCATCAGGCCGCAGGGGGCAGTCATTAATAATGCCAGGTAAGCCCCCGGCGTTTGCAGTGCATGCCAGTCCGGCAGCCAGGGGCCGGCGAGATTCAGCAACAACAGCAGACTGAGCATCAACAGCCCTTCGCACGTCGCCAACCAGAGGGCGCTGTGCGAGCGGGTGTAGGCGTAGCGGATGAGGTTGTGCAGGATCAGCATGGCGATGCAACCGAACAGCAGGCCATAAATCAGCGTCTGGTTCTGGTTGGCGGCCGAGATGATCGCTGACTGCAGGGTGATGTAGGGTCGTAACTGGTGGTCGGAGGCCAGTCGCAGGTATACGTCGAGGGGGGTGTCGCTTTGCGGCAGGGCCAGCATGAAGTCGCTGCTGGGCAATGGTCGCTCGGATTGGGGGTGTTCGTTGCCCGTGCTGGATTGATCGATCAGCTTATCGCCGTCCAGTACGTACATGTTGAACTGGCGCAGGTCAGGTGCGAACACGCGCAGCAACTGTTCATGTTTGCCCGGTGCAAGCCTGAATCGCAACCATAACGCGCCATCGGGTTCGGCGGCGGTAATGTGGTCGAGTTCGATAGGGCTGAATTGATTGGTGTAACGTGCGGAGCGGATGTCGCTCAGTTGCAGGTCGCCCTGTTCGTCGAGCAATACCGCCCAGCCACTGCCTTGCGCGGCCTGGGCCGGTAGCATGCAGAGCAAGGTCAGCAAAGTGACGGTCAAGCTTATGGCAATCCTGAGCCAGCGCACGGCGAAATCCCTTCGTTAGGTTGATGCCAGAATATAACGATGCGCGGCGCCGGAATAGCCAGGCAATAAACAGTGTTCATTGCCTGGCGCGGTGTTTACCTTATTCCTGATTTTCGCCACGCTCGCGGGCAATGGCGCGGTAGCCAATGTCCTTGCGATAGAAGCAGCCTTCCCAGTCAATCGAAGCCGCGAGCTTGTAGGCCTGCTGCTGTGCAGCGTCAACGCTGGCGCCCATGGCCGTTGCGCAAAGCACCCGACCGCCGGCCGTTACGACTTGACCGTCCTTGAGCGCAGTACCGGCGTGGAAGACTTTGCCTTCCAGTGCGGCGGCTGCATCCAGCCCCTTGATGGCCACGCCTTTGGCGTAGTCACCAGGATAGCCACCAGCGGCAAGCACGATGCCGACGCTCGGGCGTGGATCCCATTGCGCTTCTACTTTGTCCAGCGCCTGGGCCAGAGCAGCCTCGACCAGCAGCACCAGGCTCGACTGCAGGCGCAGCATCACCGGTTGGGTCTCAGGGTCGCCGAAGCGGCAGTTGAATTCGATGACTTTTGGGTTACCAGCCTTGTCGATCATCAGACCGGCGTACAGGAAACCAGTGTAGACGTTGCCTTCCTCGGCCATGCCGCGCACGGTCGGCCAGATCACCAGGTCCATGACGCGCTTGTGCACTTCGGCGGTGACCACTGGCGCCGGGGAGTAAGCACCCATGCCGCCGGTGTTTGGACCGGTGTCGCCGTCGCCGACGCGTTTGTGGTCCTGGCTGGTGGCCATCGGCAGGACGTTCTTGCCGTCGACCATGACGATGAAACTGGCTTCTTCGCCGTCCAGGAACTCTTCGATGACCACGCGCGAACCCGCATCACCAAAGGCATTGCCAGCCAGCATGTCGCGCACGGCGTCTTCGGCTTCGGTCAGGGTCATGGCGACGATCACGCCTTTACCGGCGGCCAGGCCATCGGCCTTGATCACGATCGGAGCGCCTTTTTCACGCAGGTAAGCCAGGGCCGGCTCGATCTCGGTGAAGTTCTGGTAATCGGCGGTCGGGATCTTGTGGCGAGCCAGGAAGTCCTTGGTGAAGGCTTTCGAGCCTTCCAGCTGCGCAGCGCCAGCGGTCGGACCGAAGCAATCCAGGCCACGGCTGCGGAACAGATCCACAACACCGGCAACCAGCGGCACTTCAGGGCCAACGATGGTCAGGGAAACGTTTTTCTCGGCAAAGTCTGCCAGTTGCTCAAGCGCCAGTACGTCGATGGCGACGTTCTCGCACTTGGCTTCGATGGCGGTACCGGCGTTGCCCGGCGCCACGAACACCTTCTGCACGCGCGGATCCTGAGCCACTTTCCAGGCCAGGGCGTGTTCACGGCCACCGCTGCCAATGATCAAAACATTCATTTCAAAAACCTCGGATGACGCAAATCTGGGAACTGTAGGAGCGAGCTTGCTCGCGATGGTGGTTAACGATAACGCGGGGTGTCTGAAACACTGTGGCGTCTAGTCGTTCTTCGCGAGCAAGCTCGCTCCTACAGGGGAATGCTGTGCTGTCAGTGACGGAAGTGGCGCATGCCGGTGAACACCATGGCGATGCCGGCTTCATCAGCTGCAGCAATCACTTCGTTGTCACGCATCGAGCCGCCTGGTTGGATCACGGCAGTCACGCCCGCCTTGGCCGCATTGTCCAGACCGTCGCGGAACGGGAAGAAGGCGTCGGAAGCCATCACCGAACCGGCTACCTGCAAACCGGCATGTTCCGCCTTGATAGCAGCAATACGCGCGGAGTTCACGCGGCTCATCTGGCCGGCGCCGACACCGATGGTCTGGCGATTCTTGGCGTAGACGATGGCGTTGGACTTCACGTACTTGGCAACTTTCCAGGCGAAGATCAGGTCATGGATTTCCTGCTCGCTCGGTGCGCGCTTGGTCACCACTTTCAGGTCGTCGGCGCCAATCATGCCGATGTCGCGGCTTTGTACCAGCAGGCCACCGTTGACGCGCTTGTAGTCCCAGGCCGCCGCGCGGTCAGCCGACCACTCGCCGCAGGCCAGCAGGCGTACGTTGGCTTTGGCAGCGACGATGGCGCGGGCCTCTTCGCTGACCGACGGAGCGATGATCACTTCGACGAACTGACGTTCGACGATGGCCTTGGCAGTCTCGGCGTCCAGTTCGCGGTTGAAGGCGATGATGCCGCCGAAGGCGGATTCGGTGTCGGTGGCGTAGGCCAGGTCGTAGGCCTTGCGGATGCCGCCTTCGGCATCAGGGCTGACAGCCACGCCGCACGGGTTGGCGTGCTTGACGATCACGCAAGCCGGCTTGACGAAGCTCTTCACGCATTCCAGCGCGGCGTCGGTGTCGGCCACGTTGTTGTACGACAGTTCCTTGCCTTGCAGCTGGGTCGCGGTGGCGATGCCGACTTCGGCAGGCTTGGCTTCAACATAGAACGCCGCGCTCTGGTGCGGGTTCTCGCCGTAGCGCATTTCCTGGGCCTTGATGAACTGGCTGTTGAAGGTGCGCGGGAACTCGCTGCGACCTTCGGTGCTCAGGGTGTCGGCAGACTGGTTCACGGTGCCCATGTAGTTGGCGATCATGCCGTCGTAGGCGGCGGTGTGCTCGAAGGCCTTGAGCATCAGGTCGAAACGCTGGGCGTAGGTCAGGCCACCGGCCTTGAGGTTTTCCAGGACGCTGGCGTAATCGCTGGCGTTGACCACGATGGCCACGTCCTTGTGGTTCTTGGCGGCGGAACGGACCATGGTCGGGCCGCCGATGTCGATGTTCTCGATGGCGGTCGGCAGGTCGCAGCCTGGCTTGTTGATGGTGGCTTCGAACGGGTACAGGTTGACCGCTACCAGGTCGATCGGCTTGATGCCGTGCTCGTTCATGATGGCGTCGTCGATACCGCGACGACCGAGGATCCCGCCGTGGATTTTCGGGTGCAGGGTCTTTACCCGGCCGTCCATCATTTCCGCGAAGCCTGTGTAATCCGCGACTTCCACTGCGGCAACGCCGTTGTCCTGCAGCAGCTTGAACGTCCCGCCGGTGGAGAGGATCTCGACGCCCAGGGCTTCAAGCTCCTTGGCGAATTCGAGGATCCCGGTCTTGTCGGAAACGCTGATCAAGGCGCGGCGGATCGGCAGGCGGGTAGTCTGGTCGGTCATCTCAATTTCCATCAAAAGCAAAGGAAGTCAGCAAAAAAGGCGACCGGTTTTACGCGGGCGCCTTTCTGGTTTGATTGAATGCTTACAACAAATCGTACTGCTTGAGTTTCTTGCGCAGCGTGCCCCGGTTCAGCCCGAGCATCTCGCTGGCCTTGGTCTGGTTGCCCTTGACGTAGTTCATCACGCATTCGAGCAGGGGAGCCTCGACTTCGGAGAGCACCAGGTTGTACACATCCGTGACGGCAGCGCCCTCAAGGTGGGCGAAATAATTGTGCAGCGCCTTCTCGACACTCCCGCGAAGGGTCTGACCTTCTTCGCTTGGCGTATTGAGGTGCTGTTTCAAATTCACGTTGTCGCTCACGGGTGTTGTTCCACTCACTAAAGTCTCGGTCATCATCGTCATGCGGCCACCCACTCTCCGTCCCCTGTCAGGCTCTTGTAACGCTCGGCGAAAAACGCCCGAACGTTGGCGCATTGTGCATCCGTACCATCCAAACGATTGAAGTGGGCGCGAAACTCCCTGGCGCCCGGCAGGGTTGCGAGATACCAGCCCACATGCTTTCGAGCAATGCGTACGCCCATCACATCACCATAGAAGGCGTGCAGGGCAGCCAGATGCTCTAGCAGAATGCGTTCCACCTCGATCAGTTCCAGCGCCGGGAGTTTCTCGCCGGTACGCAGGAAATGGTCGATCTCGCGAAAAATCCATGGCCGCCCCTGGGCAGCCCGGCCAATCAACAGGCCATCGGCACCGGTCGCGTCGAGCACGTACCGGGCTTTTTCTGGCGAATCGATATCGCCATTGGCGAAGACCGGAATCGACACCGCCTGCTTGATTGCGGCAATGGTGTCGTACTCGGCTTCACCGGTGTACAGGTCGGCACGGGTGCGGCCATGCACCGCCAGCGCCGTAATGCCTGCCTGTTCGGCGATCTTCGCCACCGTCAGGCCGTTCTTGTTGTCCCGGTCCCAACCGGTCCGGATCTTCAGGGTAACCGGCACATCGACCGCAGCCACGACGGCCTGCAGGATCTCGGTTACCAGGGGTTCATCCTTCAACAGTGCGGAACCGGCAGCCTTGTTGCAGACTTTTTTTGCCGGACAGCCCATGTTGATATCAATGATCTGCGCACCCATTTCAACGTTGGCACGGGCGGCGTCCGCCAGCATCTGCGCGTCCCCACCGGCGATCTGTACCGAGCGTGGCTCGGGATCACCTTCGTGGATCATGCGCATGCGCGACTTGCGGGTGTTCCACAAACTCATGTCGCTGGTGACCATTTCCGAGACGACCAGTCCCGCGCCCAAGCGCTTGCACAGCTGACGAAAGGGCTGGTCGGTGACACCCGCCATGGGGGCGAGAATCAAGCTGTTATGTAATGTGTATGGGCCGATGCGTACCGCCGACATAGGACTTCCCTGTTGTGGGGCCGGATCATGAGAGTTCGAAAAAGGGTTGGCATGATACCCGCTCTCGATGACTGGATAAAGGCTGAATTGAACAAATTCTGAACAGTTATTCTGTTATTACCCGTGGTTTGGTTCGCCTGGAACAGTCAGAAAGCCGGCGTTAATCCGGGAGTAATGAAGCGTTTCACTCCGGAGAGTGGAAGCTCAGACTGTAGTTCACGGCCTTGGCACCTGGGTCGAGAATGTCCAGGGCGATGTGGATCGGCGTTTGCGGAGGCATCTCCGCCATGCCTTCGAGATCGCCATTGAGGTACTCGCCAGGCTTGAAGCGACGACTGGCGATCAGATGGCCATTGAGGTCGGCGAAGCGCAGTTCCAGCAGCGGGAAGGGCTGGGAGAAGGGCGCGCGGTTATAGATGATCGCATCGACCACCAGGGCGCCATTGAACTCGGGGTGGCTGCGCACCACCAGGTTGCTGCTTTTGATTTTCGCGATGTCGACTTTGGAGGGCACGGTGCAGCCGATTTGCGGGCACAGTTGCTGGAACCACGGGCGATATTGATCCTGTCGCGCCAGTTCGTCGAAATGGTAGGCGATGTACTGGCCAGCGAGGGCGCCTGCGGCAATCAGCACCAGCAGCAACCACAACAGCCGTCGGCCCCAAGGTGAGCGGCGTTTTTGCCAGTCCAGTTGCAGCGGGTCGTCGGTCAGGTCTTGCAGCGCTTCGGCGCGCACGCCCGGTTCGCTGCGTTCGCGTCGCTTGCGCAGCGGTTCTATCGAGGGCAGGTTGTCGTCGATTTCGCTCTCGTCGGCGGCCGACAGGCGTTCATGGTTCAGCGGCGCATCAAGAGGGTCGTGCAATCGCAAATGGGGTGGTTGCGATTCGTCGTCGAGATCAACCGGTTCCAGGGACAGCGAAGGTTCGGTGCGTGAGGTTTTGCTCGTTTCGACCGTCGGCTCTGGTGTTTCAAGGCTGTCGAGCGGTTCGTCGACTGGCGCACGATCGGCCGCCGACGCGCTGAACAGGCTGTCGGACCACGGCTCCTCGTCGTCCTGCCCGGCGCTGTCGCGACGGGCGCTCAGCGAGTCGTCGCGATGGCGGCCGAGTTCGGTGGCCGGCTGGATTTCCCGCTGTTCGAGCCGGGCGAGTTCTTCGTCGAGGTCGAGACTGTCCAGGTCCAGTTCGGTCGCGCTCCATTGCTTTTGGCTGATGGCGCGCGGTGGCGATGGCTCAACGGGCTCCTCAGGCTGCACAGGCGGGAGCGGCGTCGCGACCGGTGCCTCCTTGCCGGCCTGCTCAAGCAACTGCCTGGCGGCATTGAACACCTGCAGGCAGGAGCCGCAACGAACCACCCCGCGAGCCACGCTCAACTGGGCATGGCTGACGCGGAAGCTGGTTTGGCAATGCGGGCACTGAGTGACGAAGCTGTCGGTCATGCGGCGATCCGGATTATGCAGGCGATCATTCTAGCGCCGACGACCAGTGATGCGCACCCAGCCATCGCGATTGGCGATCGGGTCCAGATCGAAGTCCTTGGCGTAGGCGGCAGCGACTTCGTCACCCTGTTCGGCGAGGATGCCCGACAGCGCCAGGCGCCCGCCCGACTTGACCAGGCCCGACAGCTGCGGCGCCAGGGAAACCAGCGGGCCGGCGAGAATGTTGGCCACCAGCACATCGGCTTGAACCTGCGGCAAATCTTCCGGCAGATACAGTGGGAACAGTTCATCAGCGATGTTATTGCGCCCGGCGTTGTCGCGGGACGCTTCCAGCGCCTGCACGTCGATGTCGGTACCCACGGCCTCCTTGGCGCCCAGCAGCAGGGCCGCAATCGCCAGAATCCCCGAGCCGCAGCCGAAGTCCAGCACGTTGCAGCCTTTCAGGTCCTGGCCGTCGAGCCATTCCAGGCACAGTGCGGTGGTCGGGTGGGTGCCGGTGCCGAATGCCAGGCCCGGGTCCAACAGCAAATTCACTGCATCAGGCTCCGGTGCGGCGTGCCAGCTCGGCACGATCCACAGGCGCTGGCCGAAACGCATTGGCTGGAATCCGTCCATCCAGCTGCGTTCCCAGTCCTGGTCTTCGATCACTTCGCTGTGGTGCTCGGGCAACGGGCTGCCGGTCAGCAGCTCCAGATGGGCCAATACCGGGCCTGGCTCCGTGCCGCCTTCGAACAGGGCCAGCAGGTGCGTGTGGGACCACAGCGGCGTGGTGTTGAGTTCCGGCTCGAAGATCGGCTGATCTTCGGCGTCCATGAAGGTCACCGACACGGCGCCCACTTCAAGGAAAGCGTCTTCATAGGTTTCGGCTTGTTCTGGGCTGATGGCGAGACGGACTTGCAGCCAAGGCATGGCGGGCACCTTTGAAAAATATTGATTGCAGCCTAGCGGGCTGCGAGAAGCGCGCAAGTTTACGCGAGCGCGGAGGTTTTGTGGGAGTGGCTTGCCCTGCACATCGACACATACCCCTGTGGGAGCGAGCTTGCTCGCGATGGCGGTCTATCAGTCGACATCGATAGTGGATTTGCCGACGCTATCGCGAGCAAGCTCGCTCCCACAGGGGGGGCAGTCGGATGAAATGTCCAGATACAACAAAGCCGCCCGAAGGCGGCTTTGTTGATCGGGTCGAAGCTTAGTGCTTCTCGCCAGCCAGCTTGTGCTCGAGGTAGTGAATGTTCACGCCCCCTTTGCAGAAGCCTTCATCGCGGGTCAGGTCGCGGTGCAGCGGGATGTTGGTCTTGATCCCGTCGACCACGATCTCGTCCAGCGCATTGCGCATGCGCGCCATGGCTTCGTCGCGGGTTGCGCCGTAGGTGATCAGCTTGCCGATCAACGAATCGTAGTTCGGCGGAACCGCATAGCCACTGTACAGGTGCGAGTCGACGCGAACGCCGTTGCCGCCTGGAGCGTGGAAATGCTTGACCGTGCCCGGGCTTGGCATGAAGGTTTTCGGGTCTTCGGCGTTGATCCGGCATTCCAGCGCGTGACCGCGGATGACCACGTCATCCTGGGTGAACGACAGCTTGTTGCCGGCGGCGATGCTGAGCATCTCCTTGACGATGTCGATGCCGGTGACCATTTCCGAAACCGGGTGCTCTACCTGGACACGAGTGTTCATCTCGATGAAGTAGAAGCGGCCGTTTTCGTACAGGAACTCGAAAGTGCCTGCGCCACGGTAGCCGATATCGATGCAAGCCCTGACGCAGCGTGCGAGTACTTCCTCACGTGCGTTTTCGTCGATACCTGGTGCCGGCGCCTCTTCAAGAACCTTCTGGTGACGACGTTGCAGCGAGCAGTCGCGGTCGCCCAGATGGATAGCCTGGCCCTGGCCATCGGAAAGGACCTGGACTTCCACGTGACGTGGGTTGGTCAGGAATTTTTCCAGATAGACCATCGGGTTGCCGAACGCCGCGCCTGCTTCGGAGCGGGTCAGTTTCGCCGAGGCAATCAGGTCTTCTTCCTTGTGCACAACGCGCATGCCGCGACCACCGCCGCCGCCAGCGGCCTTGATGATCACCGGGTAACCGACTTCGCGACCAATGCGCAGAGCGGTTTCTTCGTCTTCCGGCAGCGGGCCGTCAGAACCCGGAACAGTCGGTACGCCGGCAGCGATCATGGCGTGCTTGGCCGATACCTTGTCGCCCATCAGGCGAATGGTTTCGGCTTTTGGGCCAATGAACGCAAAGCCGGATTTCTCGACCTGCTCGGCGAAGTCGGCGTTTTCCGCAAGGAAACCGTAGCCCGGGTGAATGGCGGTGGCGCCAGTCACTTCGGCTGCGGCAATGATTGCCGGAATGTGCAGGTAGGAGTGGGCGGCCGATGCCGGACCGATGCAGACGGATTCGTCTGCCAGGCCCAGGTGCATCAGTTCCTTGTCAGCCTTGGAGTAAACGGCGACGGTCTTGATGCCCATCTCTTTGCAGGCGCGCAGGATCCGCAGGGCGATCTCACCGCGGTTGGCGATCAGAACTTTTTCCAACTTCGCAGTCATCAAAGGCTCTCCGCGGTTCAAACGATGGTGAACAGCGGTTGGTCGTACTCAACCGGCTGGCCGTCTTCGACGAGGATGGATTCGATCACACCGCTGGTTTCAGCTTCGATGTGGTTCATCATCTTCATGGCTTCAACGATGCACAGGGTGTCGCCTTTCTTCACGGTCTGGCCAACTTCCACGAAAGACGGCGAGGTTGGCGAAGACTTGCGATAGAACGTACCGACCATCGGCGAACGGGCAACGGTGCCGTTCAGTGCTGGCGCGGCGGCGGCAGCAGGTGCGGCAGCGGCAACCGGAGCGGCGGCAGCAACAGGCGCGGCAGCCGGAGCATGCATTGGAGCTGGCGCGTAGTACTGCTGAGCCGGGGTCTTGCTATGACGGCTGATGCGTACGGACTCTTCGCCTTCCTTGATCTCGAGCTCGTCGATGCCGGACTCTTCCAGCAATTCGATCAGTTTCTTAACTTTACGGATATCCATGAATCATCAACTCCCAAGGGTCGGTCAGGGGCGGTTAACTTGTTGTTCAAGCTGTTCCAGGGCGGCCTCCAGGGCCAGTCGATAACCGCTGGCGCCAAGGCCGCAGATCACTCCCACCGCTACGTCGGAGAAGTAAGAGTGATGGCGGAAAGGTTCGCGTTTGTGCACGTTAGACAAATGCACTTCGATGAATGGGATGCTCACCGCCAGCAGCGCGTCACGTAATGCGACACTTGTATGTGTAAAAGCTGCTGGGTTGATCAGAATGAAGTCCACGCCTTCACTGCGGGCAGCGTGGATGCGGTCGATCAATTCGTACTCGGCGTTGCTTTGCAGGTGCAGCAAATGGTGACCGGCTTCGCGGGCACGGCGTTCCAGGTCCTGGTTGATCTGCGCCAGCGTCGTGGCGCCGTAGGTGCCCGGTTCGCGAGTGCCGAGCAGGTTCAGGTTGGGTCCGTGCAGAACGAGTAACGTCGCCATCGGCGGTTCCTATGTTATCTGTGAGCAATTGTCAGAACCCGGCGACTATGCCGCAAAGCCTTTGTGACTGTCCAGTTCTCTGCAATAGCCAGCACGATGACCGATGTTTGCGCGAAATATATGACTGCTTGATTAAAATTGGTCATTCGCCCTGATTACACGTTCGGCGAAGTCCCTGGCGTTGATCTCGCCGATCACTCGCACATCGGCGCGTTCGACACCGTCCTTGCCAAAAAACATCAGGGCCGGGGGGCCGAACAACTGGTAGCGATCGAGCAGGGCGCGTTGCTCGGAGTTGCTGGCGGTGATGTCGAAGCGGATCAGCCGGTAACCCTTGAGGCGTTCGATGACGACAGGGTCATCCAGTACCTCGCGTTCGATGACCTTGCAGCTGATGCACCAGTCGGCGTACCAGTCGAGCAGCAGCGGTGTGCCGGACGACCGGGCCTCAGCGAGCACGCGGTCCAGATCGGCGGAAGTGCTGACGGTTTGCCAGGTGCTGGTGTTTTGCGCGGGTCCGTTGTTGTCAGCGATACGGGGCTGGCCGATCGGGTTGAACGGGTCGGTCTGGCCGCTGAAGGCGCCATACCAGCAGGCCAGTGCGTAAAACAGCAGGAACATGCCGAACAATTGCCCCAGGCGTTTGCGCGGTGGTTTATAGACGAACTCCAGCGCCCCCATGAACAGGCCGACGCCGCCTGCCAGCAAACCGATCAGAAGCAAGGTGACCTGGCCCGGCAAGACGCGGCCGAGCAGGCCAACGGCCAACCCGAGCAACAACACACCAATCGCGTTTTTCACGTAGACCAGCCACGGACCGCTCTTCGGCAGCCAGGCTGCGCCACCGGTGGCCACCAGCAACAGCGGCGCGCCCATGCCGAGGCCGAGCATGAACAGTTTCAAGCCGCCACCCAGCGCATCGCCACTGGCGCTGATGTACAGCAACGCCCCGGCCAATGGCGCCGAAACGCAGGGTGAAACCAGCAAGCTGGAGACCACGCCCAACACCGCGGCGCCCCACAGTGACCCGCCTTCGGTGCGGCCGGCGATGCGGTCCAGGCGACTGCTGATGGCATGCGGTAGCTTGAGTTCGAAGACGCCGAACATCGCCAAGGCAAACACGGCAAAAAACATCGCGAACGGCACCAGCACCCAGGCCGATTGCAGCCGCGCCTGTAGATTGAGCTGGGCGCCGAACAGGCCCATCAGGGCGCCGAGCAGGGCAAAACAGGCGGCCATCGGCAGCACATAGGCCAGCGAAAGATTGAAACCGCGCCAGCCACCGACCTGACCGCGCAGCACCACCCCGGAAAGGATCGGCAGCATGGGCAGCACGCATGGCGTGAACGTCAGGCCCAGGCCGGCGAGGAAAAACAACGCCAGTTCGCGCCAGCTCCATTGATAAGCCGTCGCCGGAGCGCCGCTGCCGTCGATGCTCAGGCGCTCGGTTTCCGGCGGATAGCACAGGCCTTTGTCGGCACATCCCTGATAGGTCACGACCAGGGTGAAGGCACGTTGGTCGGTGCGCGGCAACTCAACGTCGAGAATGCCGTGGTAGACCTCGACATCGCCGAAGTATTCATCGTGCTTTTTCTGGCCGTCGGGCAGTTTCGCCGCGCCGAGGAGGACATCGGCCGGGTCGGCGCGAAACTGAAAACGGTGGCGGTAGAGGTAGTAACCTTCGGTGGCGACGAAACGCAACTTGATCGATTGCGGTGTGCTGTCTACCAGGCTCAGCTGGAAAGCTTCGCGCACCGGCAGGAAGTCGGCGCTGTTGTTGATCGAGCCCAGGCTTGAGCTGGGTCGGTTCTCCAGCAAGCCAGTGGCGCTGGCCGGCAGGACGAACACTAAAAACAACAGGCAGAGCAAGCGGCGCATGACGATCTCGCGTATCGGAATTGGGGGGATGATAGCGGACGGCGGCGTGATATGCAGGAGGGGAGTCTGAGGTGTTTGTTCTGACGCCATCGCGAGCAAGCTCGCTCCCACAGGGGATTTGCGTCGTGCACAAATCAAATGTGGGAGCGAGCTTGCTCGCGATGGCGGTCTATCAGACGCGGAAGGCCTGAACGGCTGTATGCAATCGACCACCCAGCACCAGAAGATTTTCTCCCTGTTCACGCCCTTCACCAATGCGCAGCAAATTATCCCCGCCCAGCTGGTGAATCCGCTCACTGTGGTCACGGATTTCGCTGACAGCACCGCTTTGCTGGGCGGTGACATCGGCGATGCGTACCGCCGTGTCGGAAATGGTCTGGATCGCCCCGACGATTTTATCCAGCGCGCCATCAGCGGCCTGGGCCTGGCTGGCCGTGGCTTCGGCGTGTTCGACCTGGGCTCGCATGCCCTCCACCGATTGCCGCGCGGCGGTTTGCAGCCCTGCGATCAGCGTCTGGATTTCTGCGGTGGCCCCGGCGGTACGTTGCGCCAGTGAGCGCACCTCTTCGGCAACCACCGCAAAGCCTCGGCCCATTTCCCCGGCCCGGGCCGCCTCGATGGCGGCGTTCAAGGCCAGCAGGTTGGTCTGGTCGGCAATCGAGCGGATCACCGTCAACACGCCGCCGATGGTGGCCGACTCTTCGGCCAGGTGTTCGATCATTTGTGCATTGCCTTGCACTTCATCCACCAGCGCATGCAGGCCGGTGAGGCTCAGGCCGATGACTTTCTGTCCATGCTCCACGGCCAGGCCGGCGTGGCGGCTGGCTTCGGCGGCCTGGCTGGCGTCGCCGGCAACTTGCTGAATGGTCGCTTCCAGTTCGCTGAGGGAGTCGCGAATCAGTGCCGTGTCGCCAGCCTGATGCTCGGCACCGTCATGCAGGTCGTTGCTCAGGTCGGCCAGGGTGCGGCTGCTGCCGGCCACTTGTTCGGCGTTGCGGCGAATGGTCCCCACCAGGTCCACCAGATAAGCGCGCAAGCGGTTGAGGGAGGCTTCAATGTCATGCAATTCGCGGTTGGTGTTGCCCAGTTGAATGTCGCGGCTGAAGTCGCCTTCGGCCCAAGTCGAGAGGGCCGGGGCGAGGTTGGTCAGGGTCCGTGCGAGTTTGCGTTGCAGGGTGTCGATCAGCAATGCGATCAACAGAATCAAGCCGATCATCACGCCTTGCATCAGCCGTACTTCACCCTGGATCTTCCCGTGCTGGGCGCGCACCACCGGTTCCATCCCTGCAATGGCCTGTTGCACGTCGGCGATTTTCAGGTGGGTCGCCGCGCTGAGGTCGGCGCGTTTGCGGATTTGATCGCGAGTGCGCGAGAGCTCGGCCGGATAGCGGATGAGCAGGCTGTTGAGCTCGCGCTTGAGGCCGACGCCGGCATCTTCGGCGACGGTTGTTTCCTTGTTCTCCAGGCCCATCATCGAGGCGAAATCATCGGTGTTCGACTCGCTGCTGGTGGTCACGCCCAGCAATGGCAGGGCGTCGAGTTTCTCTGCCTGGATACGGATGTTGGCCACTTCGCGTTCGACATCGGCGGCCAATTCGCTACGGCCGCTGCTGACCAGTTTGTCCCGGGTCAGGGACAATTTTCCCAAGTGTTGCGATGCGGTGAGCAGCGGCGTGAGGTAGGCCGCATTGCCACTGGCGTACTGGCTGAGCTGATCGAGACTGGCGCCCAGTTCCCGCTCGGCCTGCAGCAGCAAGGCCTGCGGATCACCTGCCAGTTTGCCGGCGGCCAGCAGGTCGGTCTTGCTGAATTCTTCAAGGGTCGACAGGCTGGGGCGCAACGCCTCGGCCAAGGCCGGTGGCAATTCGCCGAGTTCTTTTTGCAGGCTGTCGATGCCTTGGGCGGCACTGCTCAGGCGCAGCGCATCGCCGCTGCCCAGGTAATCCTCAATGCTGCGGGCGACGTCATTCTGAAATTGCTGCGACAGGCCCAGGTAGCGCTCCATTAATAGATATGGGCGCTCCAGGGCTTTCTGCGACCACCACAGCGTAGCGCCGAGGGCCACGCACACGGCCACCAGAAGGAGGGTATTGAGATTGGTCAGCAGCTTCAGGCGCATTACGGACTACCAACGGCAGAAATGGTAAGTGCCTGAAGTTATTGCGTTTCTGTTACAGGGTTATGACCGTATCGGTCGATTCCGATAAAAAAGTGGCACTTTGCTTTGATGTGCGTGCGCCCTGTACGCGATTGCGTCCGCCGTGTTTGGCGCGATACAGCGCTTCGTCCGCCTGGTTGGCCATCATCAAGCTGTCGGAGCTTTCGCAAAGCTCAACCACTCCGGCACTGAAGGTGCACCACAGATCCTCGGGTTGCGCGGGATAGTGAATCTCGGCAAAGCGCTGACGGATTTCATCGAGCACGTTGTAGGCCGCTTCGATATCGGTATCCGGCATGACGATGGCGAACTCTTCGCCACCGTAGCGGCCGATGAAATCGGTTTTGCGCAGGCGTTGCTTGAGAAACAGCGCCAGGCTCTTGATCACCCGGTCGCCCATGGGGTGGCCGTGGCTGTCATTGACCCGTTTGAAGTGGTCAATGTCGAGCATGGCAAAGCTCAGTGGCTTGCTTTCGCGGCGGGCGCGGAACGAGCAGTCTTCGAGCAATTGCAGGATATGCGTGTGGTTGTACAACCCGGTGAGACTGTCGCGGACCATCCGTGCCTTGAGGTTGCGTGCCCGGGCCGCGCGGTTGCGCACGGTGGTGATCAGGTGCCGGGGCTTGATCGGTTTGGTCAGGAAGTCGTCGCCGCCCTCGCTCATGGCGTCGAGCTGCTTGTCCAGGTCGTCTTCGGCCGACAGGTAAATGATCGGCACGCTGACGTAACGGTCGTTATGGCGGATCACCTTGGCCAGTTCCGTACCGGTGCAGGCCGGCATGTACATGTCGAGGATGATCAGGTCCGGCTGGAAGTCCGCCAGTTCGGCCATGGCCTGGATCGGCTCGATGAGCGTGCGGGTGACGATCCCGGCGCTGTTGAGCAGACGCTCGGTGTGCAAGGCCTGGGCGCGGGAGTCGTCGATGATCAGCACTTTATAAGGCTCGTACTGGGCAACGCAGGTCAGGACTTCGATCTTCTCCAGCAGGCTCGACGCTTCGAGGGTGCCGGTAAGGAATTCCTGGCCGCCGGCACGCACGGCGGCCAGGCGGGTCGGAGTGTCGGTTTCGTGCAGGCTGAAGAACAGCAGCGGCAGCTGATGATCGAGGCCTTCCTGGGCTTCGGCGGCCAGTTTCAGGCCGACACCGGTGCCACTGAAGTCCACGTCCATGACAATCGCCGCCGGCATGCGCTCGACCATCGATGAGCGAAACGCGTCTACGCTGTCCAGGGACTGGGCGCTGAGGCCGAAGAATTCCAGTTGTTTGGCCAGGCGCTCGGCGCGGTCGTGATCCTGCAACATCACGTAGATGGGCTTGCGCAGCGGCGGCAGGAAGGTTTGATCGAGTTGGTCGCCATGGCGCAGGCCAGTGCGTGACAGGCGCTGCATCAAGCGGTTGAGATCGGTGATCAGGCCACTGCTCAGGCGTCCGCGATTGGCGTCGACCGCTTCCAGTGACTGACCGATGTGGCGTGCCAGTTGCGAGTGTTCCGGTTGTTCGAAACGCTCGGCGAAACGCAGCAGGCGCAGATTGGCCTCGCTCAGTTCCGAAAGGTCGGCGGTGGACCACTCACTGCGTTGCAGGCGCTGCCATATCTCAAGAATCTGACGAGCCTGATGAATTACCCGCTGGGCAAAGTGGTGCTTGAGGCGCTCGCGGCTGGGATCTTCTGGCTCGGTCATATCCTGACTACTAGTTAGGGTGCACACTGAGGTCGAGTGGTGGCTCTATGCTAGCACCACTTTTCCATTACATGAGTGCTGTACGTCAATAATCTGCAATGTGTCTTTATTCAGTTTGTGACTGGCCGGTCTTGTTCTAGCCTTTCAAGTCGCGGTTTTAAGGGGCGAAGTACCTGAATCAGGGCACTTGGCGGGGGCGGGGTGGAAATGGGCGAGTGACGGAACGCCGGCCATTCATGATTTTTTTGCCAGTGCTGATCGGCCCGTTTTTTCGGGTATTAGAGGGTCGGGGATTCCCTTAGGGTGGCAATCCAAACCATTAGGGGGGATTTTGAGGGTCGCCGCGTCGTCGGATGCGCAGACGTTCTTTTGATCCGCAAGCTCGGTAATTTTCCGCATCGGTGCGATGGCGGGTGCCGGGCCAAGGCACGTTGTTGTATGGTTGTGGTCGAACCGTTGAACTCAAGAGCTTGAAAGGATATCGCCATGCTGGACTGGAAGAACCGCACAGACAGTGCGCCTGAACGTGCCGCTGAACCGAAGTCGGAGACCCGCAGTTATCTGGGTGGTCTGTTGTTCAGCCGGGCGCTGGCCACTCTGCTGGGCATCTACCTGTTGGTGGCGAGTGTCCTGGGCTGGTACTGGAGCCAGGAGCCGGCGCTGTTCCCGGTCCAGCAAACCGCTCAACTGGCGGCCGAAAAAGAAGGCAAGCAGATGGTCGTTGGCTACACCACGGTGGAAACCCTCAAGACCGTTGCCGGCACCTTGCTGACCAAGCAGGGCGGCTATATTTCCAACGACCGATTCCCGCCAGGCCTGTGGATGGACAACATGCCGAGCTGGGAATATGGCGTGCTGGTGCAGGTCCGCGACCTGAGCAGGGCACTGCGTAAAGACTTCGCCCGTTCGCAGTCGCAGTCCGCCGAAGACGCCGACCTGGCCAAGGCCGAGCCGCGCTTCAACTTCGACAACAAGAGCTGGGTGCTGCCATCCAGTGAGTCCGAGTACCTGGAGGGCATCAATTCCCTGAGCCGCTATCAGGCGCGACTGTCCGATCCTAACCAGAAGAGCGCGTTGTTCTATGCCCGCGCCGACAACCTGAACAACTGGCTGGGTGACGTCGGCACCCGTCTGGGTTCGCTGTCGCAACGACTGTCGGCCAGTGTGGGCCGGGTCAAGCTCAACACTGCGCTGAAGACCGAGGTGGTGACGCCGGGTGTGGCGCCGCAAGTCGATGAGGAAATCGTCGAAACCCCATGGCTGCAGATCGACAACGTGTTCTACGAAGCTCGCGGCCAGGCCTGGGCTCTCTCGCATTTGCTGCGCGCCATTGAAGTCGACTTCGCCGATGTGCTGGCCAAGAAGAACGCCACGGTCAGCGTGCGCCAGATCATTCGTGAACTGGAAGCGTCGCAGGAGCCGGTGTGGAGCCCGATGATCCTCAACGGCAGTGGCTTCGGCGTACTGGCCAACCACTCGCTGGTCATGGCCAACTACATTTCCCGGGCCAACGCGGCGGTGATCGATTTGCGTCAACTGCTCAATCAGGGCTGAGTCATGGTCGATAATGCCAGGGAGGCCGCGCACCGTGCGGCTTCCGATGCCGAACAGATCGCCTGGGTTGACGAGCAGGACAACCTGCTCGGCGCCCTGGTCCGTTCCGATTTGCGCGAGCGCGGGCTGATCGGGCGCGGCACCTACATTATGTTGTTCAACTCCGCTGGCGAGCTGTGCGTGCATCGCCGCACCCTGAGCAAGGCAATCTATCCCGGTTTCTGGGACGTGGCGGCGGGGGGCATGGTGCTCGCCAGTGAAACTTATGCCGAGTCGGCGGCAAGGGAACTGGAGGAAGAACTGGGCGTGAGTGGCGTGGAACTGACCGCCCATGACCACTTTTACTTTGAGGACACCGGCAATCGCCTGTGGTGTTCGGCGTTCTCGGCGGTGTGGGACGGCCCGTTGATCCTGCAACCGGAAGAGGTGCTCGAAGCGCGCTTTATCCCTATCGATCAGGTCATGCTGGAAATCGAGCAAAAGCCTTATTGCCCGGACTCTCTGGCCGCGTTGAAGCGCTATTTGCGCTCACGCCGGATCGACGTCGCAAAACAGCTATAAATTGGCGCCGATTGGCTCTTAGCAATCGGCGTTTTTGCCGTTACACTGCGCGACCTTTTTAAACTGAACCGGTATTGCTGGTTGTTGCTGTAGGAGCGAGCTCGCTCGCGATGGACGTCAACGATAACGCGGGCATCCAGAATGAACGCGTCGCTTTTGAGTCCATCGCGAGCGAGCTCGCTCCTACAGTGAAATGAATGTCGTACCGTTTCAGTAGCGCTGCCCCTGCCTGAGTGGGGCTTCGCGGTCGATAGCCTTCCCAAGTGCTGCGACCAGTCTTTGTCCTCCGAAGAGGATTGCCGGTGGCCAAAAAAGCCGCATCCTTCGCCGCCTTGGGCGGCCTGGTATTTTCCACCGACGCAGGTCGTCATTGCCCGGAATGCAGTAAACCGGTGGACGCCTGCATCTGCAGACAGACCGTTATCCCGGCCGGCGACGGCATCGCTCGCGTGCGTCGCGAAAGCAAGGGCCGTGGCGGCAAGACGGTGACCACCATCACCGGCGTGCCGTTGGCTGAAGACGCGCTCAAGGACCTGGCCACGACGTTGAAGAAACGTTGTGGTACCGGTGGGGCGCTGAAAGACGGTGTCATCGAAATCCAGGGCGATCATGTCGAGCTACTCTTGGCAGAACTGATCAAGCTCGGTTTCAAAGCGAAGAAGTCCGGCGGCTAGCAGCCTCTGTGAAAACCACCCTCGGCTTGATCCGGTCCTGATGACATTCAGGTCCGGCATCGTCTACATGGTTTTCACAGAGCCTGTTCATGACCGGTATCTAAACTCACTGCGGTCGGCGGGGTCTATTGCCTCGTTGACGAACCGTCATTTTCATTCTTTAGACTGCGCCGGCCTGAACCCAGGCGACGCACTATGACTTCTTTATAGGGGACTTCGATGTCCGTACGACGCACACGCAAAGACGATGGCAGCCAATGGACAGTTGCGGACAGCCGCAGTGTTTACGGGATTCGCCATTGGGGGGCCGGGTATTTCGCGATCAATGACGCCGGTCGCGTCGAAGTTCGTCCGAACGGTCCAAGCAGCTCGCCTATCGACCTGTACGAGCAAGTCGACCAGCTGCGCAAAAGCGGCCTGTCCTTGCCATTGCTGGTCCGTTTCCCGGACATCCTGCAAGACCGCGTGCGTCAGCTGACCGGCGCATTCGACGCCAACATCGAACGTCTGGAATACCAGAGCAAGTACACCGCGCTGTACCCGATCAAGG
Organism: Pseudomonas sp. GW821-FHT12A04; assembly: GCF_058807755.1. Taxonomy (NCBI): domain Bacteria; kingdom Pseudomonadati; phylum Pseudomonadota; class Gammaproteobacteria; order Pseudomonadales; family Pseudomonadaceae; genus Pseudomonas; species Pseudomonas sp. GW821-FHT12A04. The sequence continues at coordinate 62,938 of NZ_JBXAQZ010000001.1, read as the reverse complement.
TGAACCAGCAGGAAGCGGTGATCGAAAACATCATCGCCACCCAGAACGTTTCCATCGGCCTGGAAGCTGGCTCCAAGCCTGAACTGCTGGCGGTGCTGGCACTGGCGCCGAAGGGCGGCACCATCGTCTGCAACGGCTACAAGGACCGCGAGTTCATTCGCCTGGCACTGATGGGCCAGAAGCTCGGCCACAACGTGTTCATCGTGATCGAGAAAGAATCCGAAGTCGGCCTGGTGATCGAAGAAGCGGCTTCGCTCAAGGTCAAGCCTCAGGTCGGCCTGCGCGTGCGCCTGTCGTCCCTGGCCTCGAGCAAGTGGGCGGACACCGGCGGTGAAAAATCCAAGTTCGGCCTGTCGGCGGCGCAACTGCTGTCGGTGGTCGAGCGTTTCCGCGCGGCGGGCCTGGACCAGGGCATTCGCCTGCTGCACTTCCACATGGGCTCGCAGATCGCCAACCTGGCGGACTACCAGCACGGTTTCAAGGAGGCGATCCGTTACTACGGCGAACTGCGCAACCTCGGCCTTCCGGTGGATCACATCGACGTCGGCGGTGGCCTGGGCGTGGACTACGACGGCACGCACTCGCGTAATGCCAGTTCGATCAACTACGACATGGACGACTACGCTGGTGTCGTGGTCGGGATGCTCAAGGAATTCTGCGATGCGCAGAGCCTGCCGCACCCGAACATCTTCTCCGAAAGCGGCCGTTCCCTGACCGCGCACCACGCGATGCTGGTGATTCAGGTGACCGACGTCGAGAAACACAACGACGACGTGCCGCAGATCGAGAACAAGGAAGCGCTGCCGGAAACCGTGCAGTGGCTGGTGGACCTGCTGGGTCCGACCGACATCGAAATGGTCACCGAAACCTACTGGCGCGCCACGCACTACATGAGTGATGTTGCCTCCCAGTACGCCGATGGCAAGCTGACCCTGGCCGAGAAAGCCCTGGCCGAGCAGTGCTACTTCGCCGTGTGCCGTCGCCTGCACAACTCGTTGAAGGCACGCCAGCGTTCCCACCGTCAGGTGCTGGACGAACTCAACGACAAGCTGGCCGACAAGTACATCTGCAACTTCTCGGTGTTCCAGAGCCTGCCGGACACCTGGGCCATCGACCAGGTCCTGCCGATCATCCCGCTGCACCGTCTCGATGAAGAGCCGCTGCGTCGTGCGGTACTGCAAGACCTGACCTGTGACTCCGACGGCAAGATCAACCAGTACGTCGACGAGCAGAGCATCGAGACCAGCTTGCCGGTGCACGCGTTGAAAGAAGGTGAGGACTACTTGCTGGGTGTGTTCCTGGTCGGTGCCTACCAGGAAATTCTTGGCGACATGCACAACCTGTTCGGCGATACCGATTCGGTGAACATCTACCAGAACGCCGATGGCAGCGTGTACCACGCCGGTATCGAAACCCACGACACCATCGAAGACATGCTGCGTTACGTGCACTTGTCGCCGGAAGAACTGATGACCCACTACCGCGACAAGTGCGCCAGTGCCCGCATCAGCGCAACCGAGCGCACGCAGTTCCTCGATGCCTTGCGTCTGGGGCTGACCCGTTCGTCTTACCTGTCTTCCTGAGGTAAGCGTCACGCTCATCAGGTCGTCTGAAAATTTACCGTTCGCTGCGGAAATTTCAGATGACCTGGTGCGGCAATTCTCCTGTTCCAGGCGAAATTTCCAGCATCTTCGACGACCCAACGCATTTGGTCTTCTTTTCGCGTAGGTTATTTCCTAATTTGTATTTCGGCACTCTACTCGGCCATGTCTCTCAGCGAGAATCCCCGGCCGCCCCTCCTGTAGAGAAACGCCGATGTTCAATCCAGTCAGCGAACCGTCATTTCGTCTGGATGTAGCAGGTCTGCCCGATTCCTTAGAGGTCCTGGTCTTTACCGGCAGAGAAGCCATCAGCGAGCCGTTCGTGTTCGACCTGGAACTGCTGATCGAAGACCCGGTGCTTGACCTTGCCAGTTTGCTGTATCGCCCTGCCTCGTTGCATTTCGGACCAGCCGGAAGCTACGTGCATGGACAATTGCATGAGCTCGTCCAGCGTGACCACGCCAGCGGACCCCGACTCTGCCAGGTGCGTCTGGGGCCAAAACTGGCTTGCCTGGCCCAGCGCTTCAGCCAGCGAATCTTCAGTGCCCGTTCAGTGCCGCAAATCCTCGACCAGGTCCTCAAGGAGCACGGCATTACCGGCAAGGATCGACGTCTGGAGCTAAGTGGCCAATACCCGCCCCGGGATTTTTGCACACAATATCGAGAGTCAGACCTGCAATTTCTCCAGCGACTGTGCGCCCAGGAGGGGCTTCACTACCACTTCGAACACCAGTCCCGCGGGCACTGTGTGGTGTTTGGTGATGACCGGCAGCATTTTCCAACCGGCGAACCTGTGGTATTGCGCAGCGAGGGCGATCGACCGGCGGTGCGGCAGTTCGAACGTCGGCGTAGCGGTGGGACAGCTGTGCAGTGCGCCGAATGCCGGACGGACCTGGCGACCTTGCGTAGCGGTCGACTGATGCCACTGTCCGGTCATCCGGTTGCCGATTGCAATCGGCTCTGGCTGCTGACCCGCGTTGAGCATTGGGGCAGCCAGGATACGACGACGCCTTACCACAACCAGGCCCGTGTCCTGCACTGGCCGGCACCCATCAAACCGCCCTGTGTGACGATCGAACCAAGGATGCATGGCCCGCAACGGGCGTGGGTCGTCGAGGTCGATGAGCCAAGCCCTGACCCGCAAAGGCCGGTACCGGTGCAATTCGACTGGCTTTATCAGGGCGAAGGGGCGACGCCCAGTCATTGCTGGCTGCCCCTGGCCAGGCAGTTGCAGGGTTCGACGTTCACGCCGATACGGGAAGGGACCGAGGTGGTCGTGGGTTTTGTCGAGGGCGATCCCGATCAACCGCAGATAACCGGGGTGCTGCATGCGCCGGCAACGGTCGAGGTGACGGACGCCGACACCCCCCAGCCCGGCTGCACCCATGATGAGGGCCTGGAGCAATGGTTGCGCTCGGGGGAGCCATTGCTGATGTTGTGCCTGCTACCCGGTGGCGGCAGCTTCAACCATTGCGCACAGGCTTTGTGCACCTGTCGTCTGGCGACGCAGCTTGGCCAGAGCTCTGGAGCATGATTGCCACACGTACGCCCGAGGCACCCCCGCAGTGGCTGTTGCTGGATGTGCCGGGCACGCCGCAGGCGGGTGTCACACTTCGGCAAATGTTTGCCCAGGCCCGATGGTTCGGGTTGTTCGAAGGCACAGAGTGGCATGCGCTACATGAACAGGGGCCGGTCCTGGTCGATCTGCGCACCTGCCCGGCACTGGCCGATTTATGCATCGTCGACGGAAAACGCTGGCCCGGACTGCTGGTGGTCAGCGAGGCGGGCGCTTCGTCGTTGCTGGCGCATTTGCGGCGCATGCTCACGGTCACGCTTGGCCTGCACCGGGCCCTTCTGAGTTACTACAACCCAACCACGGCGAGTTATTTTTTCGATGCCTGCGATGCGGTTGAACTGAGTCGCTGGCTAGGACCTATCCACCAGTTACGCTGGTTCGGCGGTAGTTGGGCCGACCGCGCGATGGGGTGTGAGGGCTGGCAGCGCTTGTCCAGCCCGGGGTTGTCGGTCAGCCCGTTGGCAGTCGAGGAAAGCCTCAGCGTTGGGCAGCAGGGAAAATTGCAAACCTGCCTGCTCGAGCAGCATGCCTGGCGCTGGAACCGATCCACCGGTGTCGATTTTCCCCGCCTGTGGGCTCATGTGCAGGAGGGGATCGCGCTGGGGTTCAGCGAGCGCCCGGTGCTCGATGGCTGGATATGGCTACGCCTGCAGTATCCCGACGCGGCGCCCGTGCAGCCGTTGCCGGGCGGAACTCAACAGGAACGCCTCGATCACCAGCGAAACCTGTGGCAGAACGATCCACCCTGGCCATGAGGTCGAAATTGATTGTCGGGGCCACGCCCGATCAGTGAATACCGCCGGCGAACCAGCCATCGTTACGGCGCAGGCGCCAGGCGATCATGCCGAGGGTCAGGCTGCGCAGCAGCATGAACAACAGAAAGGTTATCCACAGGCCATGGTTGCCCCCGCCTTGCAGTGCCCAGCCGAAAGGCAGCACCAGCGCCACGGTCAACAGCATGCCGTTGCGCATCTCCCGGGCGCGGGTGGCGCCGATGAACAGGCCGTCGAGCAGGTAACTCCAGACGGCAATCAGCGGCAGTACGGCGAGGTAGGGCAGGTAGATGAACGCGGTGTCGCGCACACTTTGAATGTCGGTCTGCATCTCGATGAACAGATGCCCGGCGAACAGAAACAGCGCGGCAAAGCCCAGGCTTGCGAGCAACGACCAGCCACCGGCCACCACCAATGAACGGCGCAGGGCATCGCGGTTACGGGCGCCAAGAGCATGTCCGCACAGGGCTTCGACAGCGTGGGCCAGGCCATCGAGGGCGTGGGCGGTCAGCAGCAGGCCATTGAGCAAAAGAGCGTTGGCCGCGACCGTGGCGTCGCCCAGCCGTGCGCCTTGCACCGTGATCAGGAAGAACACCGATTGCAGTGCCAGGCTGCGGATGAAGATATCGCGGTTGACCGCCAGCAATGGCCGCCAACTCTGCCACAGCGCCAATGCCGCCCAGACGATATGCCCGGGGTAGGCGCGCAGGGCTTTGCGGGTCATCAGCAAGCCGATCAGTGCGCCGGTCCATTCGGCAATCACCGAGGCCCGGGCAGCACCGACCACACCCCATTCCAGGCCGAGGACGAACCACAGGTTCAGGGCAATGTTGACCAGGTTGGTGCTCAGCAAAATCGCCAGGGGTGCCCGGGCATTCTGGGTGCCGAGGAACCAGCCGACCAGTGCATAACTGGCGAGCGCCGCCGGCAGGCCGAACAGGCGGGTATGGAAGAACTCGCGGGTCAGCTGATCGAGCTCAGCCGACGGTTGCATGAAATGCAACGCGACCCCGCTCAAAGGCACGCCCACCGCACCCAGGACCACGGCCAGGCCGATGGCGAGCAGCAGGCCCTGCAACAGAATCTGCCGCAAGGCGGCACCATCCCCACGCCCCGCTGCCTGGGCGGCGAACCCGGTGGAGCCCATGCGCAGAAAGCCCATGGCCCAGGCAAGGAAGGTGTACAGACTGGCCCCGACCGCGACGGCACCGAGTTGATGGGCGTGGGGCAGGTGACCGATGACGGTGCTGTCGACCAATGCCACCAGCGGTACGGAAATGTTCGAGAGAATCATCGGCGCGGCGAGTGCCCAGACCCGGCGATGGGTAGGGCGGTCGCGCCAGTCGGCGGTCAGGTTGGACATGCAGGCTCCTTGGAGGAGCGGGCATTGTAGCGGTGAAAACGGATTAGCTAAGTGAGCTCAATTCATAAAACACCAGAGATCCAATGTGGGAGCGAGCTTGCTCGCGATAGCGCTCTTTCAGTTGAATCAATTTTTGATGTGCCGACGCCATCGCGAGCAAGCTCGCTCCCACAGGTGTTCGGTGGGGTCAGTGGATGATCCAGCTGAGCAACCACAGCCCCAGCACCAACCAGATGAAACCCATGATGAACGACGCATTGAGAAAGGCGCGGATCGCTGACCACAGCAGGATCAGGCCGAGGATCAAGGTCACGATGCTGATGACCGAGGTATCCATGCCCAGCGCCTGGGACAGGCCTTCGATGAAATTGCTGCTGGCGTTGCTCAACAGATTGAACAGACCACTGAGGCCATCAACGATGAAGCGGATGATCGAGCCGAGTACCTGGCCGAGCCATTCGGAAAAACCTTCTACCTGCATGAAGTGAACGTCCTGTTTAAAGAGAATTGAGTCTTGGGCTGTCGATCAGGCTGCCGAGTTCCCACAAGCATAGAGGGTTGCACAGAGAACATGCATCTTCTGCCCTTGCCTTCACCTGTGATCCCCCCGAAGCTATACGTCTTCAGGAGAGCCCGATGAACCTTGTTGAACTGACCGAACGCCTGCACGCCATCCGTGACCGCAATGACTGGCGGCAATTTCACAGCCCGAAAAACCTGGCCATGGCCGCGAGCGTGGAAATGTCCGAGCTGGTGGAAATTTTCCAGTGGCTGACCGAAGACCAGTCACGCCAGTTGCCGGCGGACAAACTCGCCCACGCCGGGCAGGAAGTCGGTGACATCGTGCTTTATCTATTGCTGCTGTGCAGCGAACTGGGCCTGGACATGGACGCCGTGGTGCGCAACAAACTGGCGGACAGCGAACGGAGGTTCAACTGATGAGCGACCGTCATTTCGATCAACTGGCGACCCGTTTCGCCGAAAAAATCTACGGCGGTGCCAAAGGAGCGATCCGTCTGGCGGTGTTGCAGGCCGATCTGGCCGAAATCTTGCCAGACCGGCCGCTGCGCGTGCTGGACATCGGCGCTGGCCTTGGCCACATGTCGTTGTGGCTGGCACAGCGCGGCCATCAGGTGACCCTCGCCGAGCCTGCCGAGCCGATGCTCGAAGGCGCCCGCCAGCGTTTTGCCGAAGCAGGGCAGAGCGCCACGTTCATTCAGGCACCCTGGCAGGAGCTGCTCGGGCAACTCACCGAACCCTACGACCTGGTGTTGTGCCACGCCGTGCTGGAATGGCTGGCCGAACCTCACGCCATCCTGCCGGTGCTGCATCAGCTGACCAAGGCTGACGGCTGGCTGTCCCTGGCGTTCTACAACCGTGACGCGCTGATATATCGCAACTTGCTCAAGGGGCATTTCCGCAAGATGCGCAAGAACGACATGGCCGGCGAAAAGCAGAGCCTGACCCCGCAACAGCCCCTTGATCCGCGTGAGCTGGCGGCGCAACTTGAAGGTCTGTGGCAGGTCGAAACCATGAGTGGCGTGCGGGTTTTCCACGATTACATGCCGGTGGAATTCCAGGCCCGCGCCGAGCTGGCGGACCTGCTGGAAATGGAACTGGCCCACCGTCGTCATCCGAGCTTTGCCGGGCTTGGACGTTACTTGCACTGGATCTGTCGGCCTGTCTGATCGGAGCACGCAATGAAAAGTCATTCAGGTGTACTGGTGTTCTGCCTGGGGCTGGCGGCCTGTCAGGGCAGCAACCCCTATGTCGCCACGTCCAACCCATTGCCACCGGCGCCGCCCCAGGCCGCCAACACCTTTGACCGCAGCGCTTACCCGGCAGCCCCCCGTGACTATGGGCGCTACCGCAGTTGGGCCTGGCTCGACGGGCATCTGCCACCGGGCACCGCCTGGGCCGACTCGGCACAGATCGCCGAAGCGGTCAGCAATGCACTGGATCAACGCGGCTTGCGCCCGTTGCACGACAATCGCCCGGCCGACCTGTTTGTCAGCGCCGACCTGCGCCTGGAAACCCGTTTGCGCCAGGTACAGGACGACTATTACGGCGGCGGTTATGGTGGCTACAACGGCTACGGCCCTGGATATGGCGGGTACGCCACCGTACCTGTCGTTCGTACCTATCAGGAGCAAGTCGTGGTGGTTCAGGTGGATATGTTTGACGCCAGGAGCGGCCAGCCGGTGTGGAGCTCCAGCGCTGAAACCGGCAACCGGGGCAGCGAAAGCGAGCGGGCCGATGCCATACGGGAGGCTGTGAAAAAGGCAATGTCGGCGTATCCTCCTAGTTAGCTTCTTGTAGATAAGAAGCATTCCGCAGGATCATGCCTTCAACCGGAGACTCATCATGTTCCGCCGTTTTGTTTTACTGGCAGTGGCCGCGCTGCTCAGTGCCTGCGCCGCCAACCAGGTCAATCATGACTTCGACGCCAGCCGCGACTTTGCTGCCTATCGCAGCTGGACCTGGAAAGAACCCGCCCTGCAATACCGTCCCGACGATCCACGGATCAAGAGCGACCTGACCGAGCAGCGCATCCGTCAGGCGGTTGCCGATCAACTGGATCAGCGCGGTCTGCGCCCGGCCGCCGCAGGCGCCAAGGGCGATTTGAATGTGCAGACCTACCTGATTGTCGAAGAGCGGCAACAACAGGTGACCACCAATTACGGTGGCGGCTGGGGTAACCCGTGGTATGGCTACTACGGCGCCCCTATGTATAACGAAACCCGCAACGTCAGCTACAAAGTGGCGACCATCCAGATCGACCTGCTCGATGGCAAGGACGGCAAACTGGTGTGGCGTGGCAGTGACGAACAGATACTCAGCCGCACGCCGAACCCGACGGATCGTCGCGATGCCATCTGGGAAACAGTCACGCGGATATTGGCCAACTACCCACCGCACGCATCCTAGAGTCAGCCAGTCTCTCAACCCCTGTGCCCTACAGGGGTTTTATGCTTGGCACTGACGAGTCTGTGGATCGACCTGAACAAAGTCGAGGTGGGTGCCAACCTCCGTTGTCACTCGGGACGCCCATCCCTGGTGATCTGATCCGGCAGCACAATCGGCAGTTCTATGCAGAAACGCGCACCCTCGGTGGAGTTCCTGACGCTCAGCTTGCCGCCCATGTTCTCGACAATGTCATAGCTCACCGAAAGCCCCAGACCGGTGCCGAAGCCCACCGGTTTGGTGGTGAAGAACGGCTCGAAGATCCGCTCCAGCAAACGCGGGTCGATACCGCCGCCGTTGTCCTCGACCCACAGGCGTACCGAGTGTGTATCCCGTTCGGTGTACAGCGAAATCCACGGCTTGAACCCGGGCAGAGTTTCGCGCTTGCCGAGCAACGCGTCCCGAGCGTTGACCATCAGGTTGATCAGTACCTGTTCAAGCTGATCGACATAGCCGCGCACCTGCACCTCAAAACCGGTCTCGCTGATGCGCAGGTCGACGCCTTTGTCGCGCAGGTCCTCGGACAACAGTGACAGCGTGCCTTCGATGGCCTGGACCGGGTTGAACGGTTGCTGCTCGGTTTCCGAGCGGCGGCCGAACACCCGCATGTGGTCCACCACCCGCGCGGCACGCTGCACTTGCGTGTCGATGCGCGTGAGCTTGTCGATCAGGTAATCGACCTGTACGTCGCCGTTGTTCAGGCGCTTGAGTACGTTGACGATAGCCATGCGCATCACGTTCAGCGGCTGGTTGATCTCATGGGCCAGGCCGGTGGCCATTTCTCCGAGGGTGGCCATTTTCGCGCTTTGTGTGAGCTGCTGCTGCGCGCGCCGCACCTCGGTGTTGTCGCGCCCCACGGCCTGGACCTCGAGCAACCGGCCCTGTTCATCGAACACCCCACGATCGGACCAGACCCACCAGGCGTGTTCGCAGCCGGGCAGTTGCAGGTTGATCTCGGCGGTGCTGACCGGAAACTCGGGGCTCAGTCGGTTCAGCCGCTGGATGAATGCAGTGCGCTGTTCCCCGGACATCCAGTCGCCCAGATTCACCCCCGGCAATTGTTCGGGCGCCAACTCCAGACAGGTGGCCAGCGGGCGGTTGCCGAAGGTCAGGGTCAAGTCCGGCTGGTAGCGGCAGATCATCGCCGGCGAGTCTTCCACCAACATCCGGTAGCGTTCTTCACTCTGCCTGACCTGTTCGGTGGCCAGGGTCGCTTCGGTGATGTCCAGCCACAGGCCCACGGCTTCCACCGGCAGGCCGAGGTCGTTGCGCAACAACTTCGCTTCATCCAGCAGCCAGTGATAGTCGCCGTGACTGTCACGCAACCGATAGCGGGCACGCACCGAGCCTTCACGCAGCAACAGCCGCGTGCGCTCGAAATACTGCAGTCGGTCGTCGGGATGCACCCGCTCCCCCAGCGCCCCGGGTGCGCAGTCGGCGAGGGTCCAGCCGAGCAGTGGCAACAGGCTGTCGCTGAAAAACACCGGGTGCAACGTACCGTCGACATAGCGCTGTACGTAAATCACCGCCGGAGAGCTGGCGATCAGATTGTCCAGACGTGCATGGGCGGCGATGGCGCTCTGTTCCTGGTTCTTGATGTCGCTGATGTCGAGCATGAACCCCACCAGACGACGGTTTTTTCCCGCGCCCAGCGCCTGGCCTTGCAGGCGATACCAGGCGGGTGCGGGCGCACCGTAGGGGCGATACAGGCGCACGCACAGCAGCAGGGGAGTGCCAGTCTCCTGCAAGTCTTGCAGGCAGATGCGCAGCTCTTCGCGGTCGGCGGGATACACCTGATCGAGCCAGTCCTGCATGGATAAACGCGACATTCCAAGGTTCAGGGTTGTCGCCAGCGAAGGTGCCAACTGAACCTCGTCGCTGTCGCTGAAAACTTCCCACCAGCCTGTTCCCAGCAAGGCTTGCAGCGATTCCAGTCGTTCCAGTTGCAGGTGATGACGGTGCTCGCGCAGGCGCCCGAGCAAGGGACTGGCGAGCGCGGCGGTGATTTGTAGCCAGTCGCGTTCCGTGACATCGGGGGCGCGTTTTTGCGCCGTGAAGAAACCGCACAGCAACCAGGCGACCACCCCTTGCGCATCATGATAGGGCACGGCGAAGCCATCGGTATTGCCGAACGTACCTTGCAGGCGCGGGTGTTCGCGCGGGGTCAGGTGCTGCGGAGCCGAGCCGCTCAAACTGTCCAGCCCCGTGCCCAGGCGTTGACCGTTTTGCCACAGTTGCGGTGCATCCGGGGCCGCGTAGTGCTGTTGAATCTGCCAACCATGTTCCTGCTCATCGAGCAAGGCGAGGGCAATGCAGGGGATCTGAAAACGCTGGGCCAGGCTTTGCAGTTGCTCGGTCAGCACCTCGGGCAGGCGGGTCAGGCTGCACAGGCGCAACTGTTCGGCGATTTGCTGCGCCAGCACCTGGCATTGTTCGCGGTTGCGCGATTGCAGGCGCTCAAGCAGCAGGTCGCCGATGTCCAGCATCTGCAACAACCAGGTATCGGCCAAGGGCTGCACCCAGCCGCGCAAATGCAGCGGGGGGCCGTTGAGGCTGTAGAAGTCCAGGTCCAGGGTTTGCCCCTGCCAGTCCGCCGGCGAGCCTTCGATGACGAGGCTGCTGTGGGGCAACAGGAAGTCGAACAGATGCGGTGCCTGCTCGCTGGGGGGGTGCTGGGCCAGCAAGTGCCGCAGCGGACCGCTCAGTTGAACGACACGCCCCTCGGCATTGAGCTGCATCTGCAATCCGAAACTGTGCACCCGCGGTGCCTCTTGCGGCTCCGGCGGGGGCGGCGGATGGCGATGGAGCAGGCGCCCGAAGAGTTTGTCCCCGGCACTCAAAATTGCAGGCTCGCACTGGTCGTGAGGGTCGCCGGCAGGTTCGGTACCTGTCCGATGCCCGGCAGGTTCAGATGAATGGCGGCGGTCAGCAATCCCAGGGCGAACTCATTCGCGGCGGCACTTTTTTGTTTGTGGGGGAGGCTGGCTTTCATGAGTGCGTCTACCTTGACCATCACTGAGTAATGTCAGCATAGAATCATTCCGCCAAAACGGAGGTTTGGGTTGTGTACATATCCATTTCTTCGGCAACGGCCACTTATGGTTCCGCTCTTAGCGGGTCACTTTTGGCTGTGGGAGCGAGCTTGCTCGCGATGGCGGCCTGCCAGCCGACCGAAATCTTGCAGGTGTACCCAATCCACTGTGGGAGCGAGCTTGCTCGCGATGACGCCCTTTCAGCCAACACATTCCTGTGTAGTTTTCCTCAAGTCCCGAGGAAACCTCCGACACGTTTTTCAGGTTGTCCGTCGGAAGTGCGATCTCTAGCCTTTGTCTGTCGCTGCAAAATCAGTGATCGGGTTTGGTCGCCCGGGTTTAGAATGGCGCACAGTGCCGCGTGAGCGGCATTTTTGTGCTTGCTTAATGGCGAGCTGTGCGTGGGAGGGCTTAGGCCCTGCCGGGTTTCCATTCCCTGGTCGACCAACCTGCGTACGGTTCGCCACCCTTCTGCTTGGTCGCAGTGATGGCGAACTCCAAATCCAAGAATGGAGCTTCACCATGTTCAAACCCACCCCAAATCCCCCCGAAACCGACGACGTTTCCCCCTACCAATCCCCTCACTCAAATAAATTCCACGAAGCCGCCGACCGCGCCCTCGATCACTACCTCAATCCGCCCAAGCCACCTGCCGTTCACAAACCCAGCACTCTGTTCGTCATCGCCCCGGACATCGATACCGAGACCCTGCTGGCCCACGCCTGTGAGTCGCTGGCGTCGGCGAGTGTGATGGCGAGTGATTTCGCAGGTTTTCTGGAGGGCTCGCAGCGCAACACCCTGCTGGGGATTGCGCAGGTGATCATGCTGGGTGAGCTGGCGGTGAACCGGGCGTTGGATAATCTCGATCCGCAAAACTAACCTCGGAGCTTTTGTGGCGAGGGAGCCAGCGCCCTCGCCACGTCGAGGTATCAGCTTTATCAGGCAACCGGCCACCAATGCCCGACCATATGCTCCAGCTCCCCGACACCCACCAACTGAAAATCCCCGCTCGGCCCTGGCGCACTGGCCAGTAACGTCACCTCACTGGGCAACCGTACCGGTTTCTTGAACTGCACCGCGATCTCGACATTCGCTACAGGCAGATGCCCGGCCAGCGCAGCCAGCGTGCGCGCCTTGTTCCACAAGCCATGGGCGATGGCGGTCGGGAAGCCGAAGAGTCGGGCGCTGGCCGCGCTGAGGTGGATGGGGTTGTAGTCGCCGGACACCTTGGCGTATTGCCGGCCGATGTCCGAAGGCGCTTTCCAGTGCTCGACTTCGCTCAGGGCCAGGCTGGATACCAGGCTCTCTTCGAGCGGTTCACCCTCGAGTTTGACGCCGCGACAGAGCATCCGGCTTTCTGCTTCCCACAACGGCCCCAACTGATCGTCGAGGGTGGTCAGCAGATCGAACGTCGCGCCTTTGGCGTGGGGTTGCAGGTTCTGCACATGTACGCTGACGCGCACCCGATTCACTCCACCCATGGGACGCAGTACACGAACGCGATTGCTCAGATGAATCAGGCCCAGTAGCGGGAACGGGAAGTCCCTGGTCGTGAGCAGTTGCATCTGCAAGGCAAACCCGAGGATGTGCGGGTAGGTCGGTGGCAGCAGGCCGTTGTCGGCGAAACCACAGACCTTGCGATAAGCCGCCAGGCGCTTGGGATCGACTTCGACCCAGCAACGCAAACCCGAATCGGGTAGGGTGGTGCCCGTGATTTTTCGCCGTGTCGCCGCTCGTGCGTACAATCCCGGCAGGCCGGGTTCGTGGTTGAGTGTGTGCCAGTCGGTGATCATCCTTAAGCCCCCAGAACGCTTTGCCCGCATACGCGCAACGCTTGTCCGGTAAACGCGCCGGTGCCCGGTTGCGCGAGCCAGGCCACGGCCTCGGCGACGTCCTGCGGTAGGCCGCCCTGGCCAAGCGAACTCATGCGGCGTCCGGCTTCGCGCAGGCCGAAGGGAATGTGCGCGGTCATCTGCGTTTCGATGAAGCCCGGTGCCACGGCGTTGATGCTGATGCTGCGCTCGTGGAGTAGCGGCGCCCAGGCTTGCGCCAATCCGATCAACCCGGCCTTGCTCGCCGCGTAATTGGTTTGCCCGCGATTGCCGGCGATGCCGCTGATGGACGCCAGCAGGATCACCCGGCCGTTGTCGTGCAGGGCGCCGCTGTCGAGCAGGGCTTTGGTCAGCACTTGCGGCGCATTGAGGTTGACCGCCAGCACCGCGTCCCAGTATTCCGGGGTCATGTTGGCCAGGGTTTTATCCCGGGTGATGCCGGCGTTGTGCACCACGATGTCGAGACCGTCGGGCAGTTGTTCAATCAACTGCGCGGCGGCGTCTTCGGCGCAGATGTCGAGGGTGATGGTGCGCCCGCCGAGGCGTGCGGCGAGGGCTTCGAGATCGGTTTTGGCCGGCGGTACGTCGAGCAGGATGACGTCGGCACCATCGCGGGCCAGGGTTTCTGCAATGGCGGCACCGATACCGCGCGCCGCACCGGTGACCAGTGCCTTGCGTCCGGCGAGCGGGCGTGTCCAGTCGGTGACGGGCGTCAAACACGGACTCAAGCGAATGACCTGCCCGGACACGAAGGCGCTTTTCGGTGAGAGGAAAAACCGCAGCGGGCCTTCCAGTTGCCCCTCGGCACCTTCACCGACGTAGATTAATTGCAGGGTGCCACCGCTGCGTAACTCCTTGGCCAGTGAACGGCTGAAACCTTCCAGGGCACGCTGGGCACTGGCGGCGAACGGGTCGCGCAAGGTTTGCGGATCGCGCCCGAGAATCACCAGGTGCGCACAGTGGTCGAGGTTTTTCATCAGCGGCTGGAAAAACTCGCGAAGTTGCTTGAGCTGATCGGTGTGCAGCAGGTCACTGGCGTCGAACACCACGGCCTTGAGTTTCGGTCCATGGCCGGGAATCCAGGCCGTGGCCATCGAAGGCTCGGCACCGTAGCTGTAGATCGCGTCGGTCAGACGGTTGGCGAAAGCGCTGACGTGTTCGGCCAACGGCCCGCCTCCAATCAGCAGGGCGCCTTCTACAGGTCGCAACCGGCCCGCTTGCCAGCGCTCCAGTCTGGTCGGTGTCGGCAACCCCAGGGCGCCGACCAGGCGATGGCCGATGGACGAATTGGCGAAGTCGATATAGCGGTCAGACATGGAACACGCTCCGAAAGCTGGGGATCAAAGTGTGGACCATGAATGGCGATCAGTCGTTCGATCCACGAGATAAGGCCTACGCTTGGTTACATTGTAGGAGCGAGCTTGCTCGCGATGGCGGTGTATCAGCCAACATCGATGTTGCATGTGCTGACCTCTTCGCGAGCAGGCTCGCTCCCACAGGGGTTAGTGTTTACATCAGGTCTTTTGTCAGGAGCTCTTCATGACCCAACTGCACCGCGTCGCGATCATCGGCGGTAACCGGATTCCCTTCGCCCGCTCCAACGGCCCCTATGCCACGGCCAGTAACCAGGTGATGCTCACCGCCGCCCTCGAAGGCCTGATCGAACGTTACAACCTGCACGGCCAGCGCATTGGTGAAGTGGTCGCCGGGGCGGTGCTCAAGTTGTCGCGAGACATGAACCTCACGCGCGAGTGCGTACTGGGTTCGCGACTGTCGCCCGCCACTGCGGCCTATGACATCCAGCAGGCGTGCGGCACCGGGCTGGAAGCGGCACTGCTGGTGGCGAACAAGATTGCCCTGGGCCAGATCGATTGCGGCATCGCCGGTGGCGTGGACACCACCTCGGATGCGCCGATCAGTGTCAGCGAGGGCCTGCGCAAAATCCTCCTGCAAGCCAACCGCGCGAAAACTACCGGCGACAAACTGAAAACCTTCCTGCAATTGCGTCCCAAACATCTGATCCCCGAATTCCCGCGCAACGGCGAGCCGCGTACCGGGTTGTCCATGGGCCAGCATTGCGAGCTGATGGCCCAGACCTGGAACATCCCTCGCCAGGCACAGGATCAATTGGCGCTTGAGAGCCATCAGAAACTGGCGGCGTCCTACGCCGAGGGCTGGCACAACGACCTGATGACACCGTTCCTGGGCCTGACCCGCGACAACAACCTGCGCCCGGACTCCACGCTGGAAAAGCTCGCCGCGCTCAAGCCGGCCTATGAGAAAAGCGCCAAGGGCACCCTGACCGCCGGCAACTCCACGCCACTGACCGATGGCGCGTCACTGGTGCTGCTGGGCAGCGAGGAATGGGCCAAGGCACGCGGGTTACCGATACTGGCCTACTGGCGTGACGGTGAGGCGGCGGCGGTGGATTTCGTCAACGGTGCCGAAGGGTTGTTGATGGCGCCGGTCTACGCCGTTCCGCGTTTGCTCGCGCGCAATGGCCTGACCTTGCAGGACTTCGACTACTACGAAATCCACGAAGCCTTCGCCGCGCAAGTGCTGTGCACCTTGAAGGCCTGGGAAGATCCGGAGTACTGCAAAACCCGTCTCGGGCTCGATACGGCGCTGGGCTCGATCGACCGCAGCAAGCTCAACGTCAAGGGCAGCTCACTGGCGGCGGGGCATCCGTTTGCCGCCACGGGCGGGCGCATCGTCGCCAACCTGGCGAAGTTGCTGGATGCGGCGGGCAAGGGGCGGGGGCTGATTTCGATTTGCGCGGCGGGCGGGCAGGGCGTGACCGCCATTATCGAACGTTGAACAGTCGCAACTGTAGGAGCGAGCCTGCTCGCGATGGGGTCATCAGCTTCAACATCCATGTTGACTGATCTACCGCCATCGCGAGCAAGCTCGCTCCCACAGGTTTTGTGCCTGGCTCAGATTATGTGAGCGACACTGAAACCTTGTGGGAGCGAGCTTGCTCGCGAT
>NZ_JBXAQZ010000001.1:0-46715 GCF_058807755.1 Pseudomonas sp. GW821-FHT12A04 | reverse complement strand
CTGAAACCTTGTGGGAGCGAGCTTGCTCGCGATGGGGCCATCAGCTTCAACATCAATGTTGACTGCCATACCGCTTTCGCGAGCAAGCCCGCTCCCACAGGTTTTGTGCCTGGCTCAGATTATGTGAGCGACACTGAAACCTTGTGGGAGCGAGCTTGCTCGCGATGGGGCCATCAGCTTCAACATCCATGTTGACTGCCATACCGCTTTCGCGAGCAAGCTCGCTCCCACAGGGTTATGGGGTGTGCCGGTTGATCAGGTACGGAACCTGCGCACCAACCCGTCCAGTTCATTGGACAACCCGGCCAGGCTCTGGGAGTCCAGGCGGGCCGAGTTGGCCAGTTCCGCCACCAACTGCGCGTCGCCATGGATCTGGCTGATGTGCCGGTTGATGTCTTCAGCCACCTGATGCTGTTGTTCCGCCGCCGTGGCGATCTGGGTGTTCATGTCGCGGATCACGTCCACCGATTCGCGGATCTGCCCGAAGCTGTTGCGTGCCTCGCCGATGCGCGTCACCGATTGCTGGGACACTTCCAGGCTGGCGTGCATCTGTTGGGTCACCTGGCTGGTGCGTTTGGCCAGGTTACCCAGCAGTCCGTCGATTTCCGCCGTGGAGTCGGCCGTGCGCTTGGCCAGGGCCCGCACTTCGTCAGCCACCACGGCAAAGCCGCGTCCCTGTTCACCGGCCCGGGCCGCTTCGATCGCGGCGTTCAGCGCCAGCAGGTTGGTCTGTTCAGCGATCGAGCGGATGGTCCCCAGGATCGACTGGATGTCGTTGCTGTCGCGTTCGAGCTGTTGCATCGACTGGGCCGACTGTTCGATTTCCTGGCTCAGGCGATCCACGCTGTTCACCGCCGCATCGATCTGTTGCTGACCTTCGCGCGCCTGGCGCTGGCCACTGTCGGCAGACTCCGCCGCCTGGCTGCAAGAGCGCGCGACTTCGTTGGCGGTGGCGACCATTTCGTGGAACGCCGTGGAGACCATGTCCACCGCTTCACGCTGGCGTCCGGCGGCTTCGGCCATGTCGCTGGAGACCTGAGTCGAACTCTTGGACGTGGCGAGGATTTTGCCCGCCGCGCCGCCGATGTTCTGGATCAGGTTGCGAATCGCCGTCAGGAACTGGTTGAACCAGTTGGCCAGTTGCGCGGTTTCATCGTTGCCACGGATTTGCAGGTTCTGGGTCAGGTCGCCTTCGCCCTGGGCGATGCCTTCCAGGCCGCTGGCCACGCTGCGGATCGGGCGCACGATGAGGCTGGCAAAACTGGCGCCGACGATGGCGAAGATGACGGCCAGGGCGGCGGCGATGATGGCGATCAACCAGGTCAACTGGGTCGCGGAGCTCATCACGTCGTCCTGTTTGATCAGGCCGATGAAGGTCCAGCCCAGTTGCTCGGACGGCCAGATGTTGGCCATGTAGTGCTCGCCGTTCAGCTCCACTTCCACCAGGCCCTTGCCGGCCTTGGCCAATTGCGCGTAGCCGTCGCCAAGGGTGCTCAGCGGTTTGAAGTTGTGTTCCGGTTGTTTCGGGTCTACCAGGACCATGCCGGTGTTTTCCAGCAGCATCAGGTAGCCGGTTTCACCAAGCTTGATCTGTTTGACGATTTCGGTGAGCTGCTTGAGCGTCACGTCGATGCTGACCACGCCACCGTTGGTGCCCAGCTTGTTGTCGATGGTGCGCACGGTGCTGACATAGGTCGCGTCATCCTGGGCCCAGTAGTAGGCCTCGGTGCGAAACGGCTTGCCCGGTTTGGCCTGGGCGGCCTTGTACCAGGGGCGCTGACGCGGGTCGTAGTTATTCAGCTTAGGATCATCCGGCCACGACACATAGCCGCCCGCCGCCGTGCCGAGGATGGCATAGGCGTAGGCCGGGTGGCTGTTGCCCAGATCCTGGAGCAGGGCGAAGACTTTTTTGTCAGCCTCCCCCTGAGGGACGCTTTCGGCGTTGGCGGCCATGTAAGTCTTGAGGCTGTCGTCGGAGTTTCGGATCAGCGGCTGCTTGGCCAGGTAATCGACGTTCTGGCTGATGCCGTCAAAGAACAATTGCATGGCATTGCTGACCTGACGAATCTCGCGGGCACTGCCGTCGACGAATTCGTCCCTGGCATCACTGCGCAGGTTCAGCACAACGAGGGTGGCGACCAGCACCACGGGCAGGCAGGCGATGATTGCAAACGCCCAGGTCAACTTCTGTTTGATGTTCATCCGCGCTCCAGATTTTCTTGTAGGCCCACGCAGTGCAGATGACTCGCGGTTTATTGGCAGCCGTAAACGTTCTTGGTCAACCCGGGTCCTTGAGTGCGGCATCGCTATTATTGGGGGAGCGATTGTCGGACAAATCACTTTGTCACTTAGGACTTCGGCTGTTATCGGAGGAAATTGAGGTCTGTTGGGAAAAATCCTACGGAAGGTATGAACTGTGGTGTCAGCTTCTGTCGCAATTGCCCTCAATGCCCCTGCACAACAAGTGAGGCAGGCTCGGCTATGATCTGGAACGACCATGGCGGTCGTCGGTTTTACCTGATGAGAACGGTACATTGTGTGCATCTGCAATGTTCATAAGTCGGCAACCCCTCCCCCCCGTGAGTGGATTGCCGTATAACGAATGACTTTCGCGTGTTTGGTAATAAAGGACCCACAATAAAAGCTGATGAAGACTCCAAAACGCATTGAACCCCTGATCGAGGACGGTCTGGTCGACGAGGTGCTGCGCCCACTCATGAGTGGTAAAGAAGCAGCTGTTTATGTGGTGCGCTGCGGCAACGAGTTGCGTTGCGCGAAGGTTTACAAGGAGGCGAATAAACGCAGTTTCCGTCAGGCGGCCGAGTACCAGGAAGGCCGCAAGGTGCGCAACAGCCGTCAGGCCCGTGCGATGGCCAAGGGCTCCAAGTTTGGCCGCAAGGAAACCGAGGACGCCTGGCAGAACGCTGAAGTGGCGGCGCTGTTCCGTCTGGCCAGTGCCGGAGTGCGGGTGCCAAAGCCGTTCGACTTCCTCGAAGGCGTGCTGCTCATGGAGCTGGTGGCCGACGAATACGGCGATGCCGCGCCGCGCCTGAACGATGTGGTGCTGGAACCGGACCAGGCGCGCGAGTATCACGCGTTCCTGATTTCGCAGATCGTGCTGATGTTGTGTACCGGTCTGGTGCACGGCGACCTGTCGGAGTTCAACGTGCTGCTGACGCCGACCGGCCCGGTGATTATCGACCTGCCGCAAGCGGTGGATGCGGCTGGCAACAACCACGCGTTCAGCATGCTGGAGCGGGACGTGGGCAACATGGCGTCCTATTTCGGGCGATTTGCGCCGGAGTTGAAGAAGACCAAATACGCCAAGGAAATGTGGGCCTTGTACGAGGCTGGCACCTTGCACCCGGCCAGTGTCCTGACCGGCGAGTTCGCCGACACGGAAGAGCTGGCCGACGTGGGTGGAATCATGCGCGAGATCGAGGCTGCGCGCCTGGATGAAGAGCGCAAGCAAGCCGTACGCGCGGCGGACGATGCGCCGCCGGGCAAGACCGAAGAACCGCCTCCACCGTGGATGCAGTGATCGGTTAAAGAAAAACCCGGCTTCGGCCGGGTTTTTTGTGTGCCATCCAAATCCCTTGTAGGAGCGAGCCTGCTCGCGATGACGTCGGCACATCCAACATTGATGTGTCAGATACACCGCTATCGCGAGCAAGCTCGCTCCCACAGGTTTTTGCGGTGACCTGCAATCACGATGGGGCCGGGGTGACACAACACCCCGACTCCAGACTCTTGAGAATCGGGCAATCCGGCCGATGATCGCCCTGACAGTGCTCAACCAGGTCCTGCAAGGTGTCGCGCAACTGGCCGAGTTCACGGATCTTCTGGTTCAACTCATCGATGTGCTGGCGGGCCAACGCTTTCACATCGGCGCTGGCGCGCTGGCGGTCTTGCCAGAGGGTCAGCAACTTGCCGACTTCTTCCAGGGAAAACCCCAGGTCCCGCGAGCGCTTGATGAACGCCAGCGTGTGCAGGTCGTCTTCGCCGTATACCCGGTAGCCGCTGTCGGTGCGATGGGCTGCCTTGAGCAGGCCGATGGATTCGTAATAACGGATCATCTTTGCGCTCAGGCCGCTGTGGCGGGCCGCTTGGCCGATGTTCATCGGTTGTCCTCCAGGTCCTTGGGTTTCCAGGTTTTCAACAGTAGCGCATTGCTCACCACGCTGACGCTCGACAACGCCATGGCCGCACCGGCCAACACCGGGTTGAGCACGCCAAACACGGCCAGCGGAATGCCGATCAGGTTATAGACGAAGGCCCAGAACAGGTTCTGCCGAATCTTGGCGTAGGTCTTGCGGCTGATCTCCAATGCGGCCGGCACCAGTCGTGGATCGCCGCGCATCAGGGTGATGCCGGCCGCGTGCATGGCGACGTCGGTGCCGCCACCCATGGCGATGCCGATGTCGGCGGCGGCCAGTGCCGGGGCGTCGTTGATGCCGTCACCGACCATCGCCACCACCCCGGTCTGTTTCAGTGCGGCGACCGTGGCGGCTTTGTCCGCCGGCAGCACTTCGGCATGCACATCGTGGATGCCCAAGGCCTGGGCCACCACGTTGGCGCTGCCACGATTGTCGCCGGTCAGCAGATGGCTGCTGATGTTTCGTGCGCTCAGTTGTTGCACCGCTTGCAGCGCGCCGGGCTTGAGGGTGTCACCAAAGGCGAACAGGCCCAGCACGTGGGGTTCGGGGGATTGTTCGATCAGCCAGGACAAGGTCCGGCCTTCTTTTTCCCACGCGATCGCCGAGTCGGCCAACGGCCCGGCACTCAAGCCGCTGTCTTCCAGCAGACGCCGATTGCCCAGCGCCAGGCGACGCCCTTCGAGGCTGCCGGCGATGCCGCGACCAGTCAGGGACTGGCTGTCGCTGACATCGGCCACCTTCAGTCCACGCTCGGCGCAGGCATCCAGAACAGCCTTGGCCAACGGATGCTCACTGCCGCGTTGCAGGGCTCCGGCCAATTGCAGCAGGCTCGCCTCATTACCGTCGATGGCACTCAGATGAGCAATGCGCGGGGCGCCGGAGGTCAGGGTGCCGGTTTTGTCGAACACCACCGCGCTGACTTCATGGGCACGCTCCAGTGCTTCGGCGTCCTTGATCAGAATCCCATAGCGTGCCGCCACGCCGGTGCCGGCCATGATCGCCGTCGGCGTGGCCAGGCCCAGGGCGCACGGGCAGGCGATCACCAGCACCGCCACGGCGTTGATCAGCGCGGTTTCCATCGGCGCGCCATACAGCCACCAGCCGATCAGGGTAGCCAGGGCAATCAGCAGAACGGTGGGCACGAACACCTGGCTGACTTTATCCACCAGTTTCTGGATCGGCGCTTTTGCGGCCTGGGCGTCTTCCACCAGGCGGATGATCCGCGCCAGCACGGTTTCCGCACCGAGGGCCTGGGTACGCACCAGCAACCGGCCTTCACCGTTGATCGCGCCGCCGGTAACTTTGTCGCCGGGCTGCTTGGGCACCGGCAGGCTCTCGCCGCTGATCAGGGCTTCGTCGGCGTGGCTCTGGCCTTCAATCACTTCGCCATCCACCGGGAAGCGTTCGCCGGGTTTGACCATCACCAGGTCATTGAGGCGCAGGGCGCTGATGGCGACGTCTTGCTCGTGACCATCGGTCACCCGAATCGCCCGTTCCGGACGCAAGGCTTCGAGGGCTCGAATGGCGCTGGCAGTCTGGCGCTTGGCGCGGCTTTCCAGGTACTTGCCCAGCAGCACCAGGGCGATCACCACCGCCGAGGCTTCGAAATACAGATGTGGCATGCGCCCGGCGGCGGTGGCCCATTCGTACAGGCTCAAGCCATACCCGGCGCTGGTGCCCAGGGCGACCAGCAAATCCATGTTGCCGGCCCCGGCGCGCACGGCTTTCCAGGCGGCGACGTAAAACCGTGCGCCGAAGATGAATTGCACCGGCGTGGCCAAGGCGAATTGCGTCCAGGCCGGGAGCATCCAGTGCACGCCGAATGGCTGTAGCAGCATCGGCAATACCAGCGGCAAGGCGAGGGCAATGGCGATGATCAAGGCCAAGCGTTCGCGGTGCAGGCGCTGTTGCTGATTGTCGGTTGGCGGGTGTTCGGCTTCCCAGACGCTGGCGCTGTAGCCAGCCTTTGTCACAGCGGCGATCAAGGTCTGCGGATCGATCTGGCCAAGCAGTTCAAGGTGGGCGCGTTCGTTGGCCAGGTTGACGCTGACGCTTTTCACTCCGGCCACCTTGCCCAGCGCACGCTCGACGCGACCGATGCAGGACGCGCAGGTCATGCCGTCGATGCTCAATTCCAGGCTCTGTTGCGGCACGCTGTAGCCGGCCTTGGCCACGGCATCTATCAAGGCCGGCAAGCTGTCGCCGGGTGCCTGGACCCGCGCCTGTTCAGTGGCGAGGTTGACGCTGACGGCACTGGCGCCAATGACTTTGCTCAAGGCGCGCTCGACCCGCCCGGCGCAACTGGCGCAGGTCATGCCGGCAATCGGCAGGTCGAACGTGGTGGATTCGGACATCGGTCGCACTCCCTGTAGTAGATGACCACAGGATCAACCTTGCCATGCTGGCAAGGTCAAGCGCCAATCTTAAACGTGCCGCTGATCCCCTGTGGGAGCGAGCTTGCTCGCGATGGCGGAGTACCGGTCAACAGAATTGTTGAATGTAACGGCCTAATCGCGAGCAAGCTCGCTCCCACAGGGGGTATAGATGTCAGTAGCCGAGACCGGCGCGCTTGAGGTACATCCCTTCCTGCGTCATCGCGATCCGGTACTTGAGCACATCGCCAGCCTTGAGCTGGATATCCTGCGAACCCGGCGCGAGCATGCCCGGATTGCAACCCGGCATCTGGCCCGGCAGCAGTTTCAGGCGTAGCGAGACGATGCCCGGCGGCAGGTTGAACGAGGTGCTCTGTTCCTGAAACAGCCGCGCCGCCAGTTGATCCTGGATGTACACGCCGATTTCGCAACTGGTCGCGACTTCCAGGCGCTCGCGGGAAATGATCAGCACGCCATAATCCTGACTGGCAGCATTGGCCGAAGGCACGGCGGCGAAAAGGCTGAGAAAGCCAAACAGGCTGAAAACTGACCAGCGCATGGCTGAATCTCCTGAGTTCGAGTCATTGATGGACGCAGCTTGGCCGAGCGTCGCGCCGATTGCCAGCCCGGCAGCTCACTTCAGAACTTGACCTTGCCATGGTGGCAAGCTCGAAACTGGGTTCAACCCTCGGAAAAAGGAGTCATCCCATGCAAGTGTTCAACGTCGAAGGCATGTCTTGTGGTCACTGTGTCAAGGCCATCACCCAGGCGCTCCAGGCCAAAGACCCGGCAGCCAGTGTGCGGGTCGATCTGGCTGCCAGGGAGGTCGGTGTCGAAAGTGCGCTGACCGCCGAGCAGGTGATCGAGGCGATCAGCGAAGAGGGTTACGGCGTCAAACTGGCCTGAATTTGATAGTTAGCGAGCTACCGGAATGTTCAAGGCGTCCGTGCGCGGCTAGACTGTCGGGCTGCCGACTTCTGCCCCACTGGATGCCTGATGAACTTCCGTACCATTCTGATTCTCGGCGCCTTGAGCGCTTTCGGTCCGCTGGCGATCGATTTCTACCTGCCGGCCTTCCCGGCCATGGCCCTGGCTTTCGGCACGGACGAAAATCACGTCCAGATGACGTTGGCGGCCTACTTCCTCGGCTTGTCCATCGGTCAGTTGGCCTATGGTCCAGTGGCGGATCGTTTCGGGCGACGCATTCCGTTGCTCATCGGTGTCGGTTTGTTCACCGCGGCTTCCGTGGCGTGCGCCTATGCGCCGAACCTGGAATGGCTGATCGGCGCGCGTTTCATCCAGGCGTTGGGCGGTTGCGCGGGGATGGTGATTTCCCGGGCGGTGGTCAGCGACAAGTGTGATGCGGTGGGGTCGGCGAAAGTCTTTTCGCAGCTGATGCTGGTGATGGGACTTGCTCCCATCCTTGCGCCATTGCTGGGTGGGTTGTTGGTCAACACGACAGGCTGGCAGTCGATTTTCCTGGCCTTGACCGGTTTCAGTGCTCTGGCGGGGCTGGCGGTTGCGACGGGCTTGCCGGAAAGCTTGCCGGCTCACATACCGCGTCAACCGCTGTCCGGTGCGCTGCGTCAGTACGGTCGGTTGCTGGCCGATCCCATATTTCTTGGCCATGCCTTGACCGGGGGCATCGCCATCGCCGGGATGTTTGCCTACATCGCCGGTTCGCCCTTCATCTTCATCAAGCTCTACGGCGTTGCGGCCGAGCATTTCGGCTGGCTGTTCGGCATCAATGCGGCGGGCTTCATTCTGGTGGCGCAGGTCAACGCGCGGTTACTGGCCAAACGTGGCCCGATGTTTTTGCTGGCGCGCGCGGTGTGGGTTTATCTGGCGGCAGGTTTGACCCTGCTCGCTGTCAGCTCTCTGCACACGGCACAATTGTGGCCGCTGCTGATTCCATTGTTCATCTGTATCGCCAGCCTCGGTTGCATCAGCCCCAACGCGGCGGCTTGTGCGATGAGCGGGCAGGGCGCACGGGCCGGCAGCGCGTCGGCGCTGCTCGGTTGCCTGCAATTCAGCGTGGCTGCCGGCGCCTCTGCGCTGGTGGGCGTGTTGCACGACGGCAGCGCCGTGCCGATGGCCATGGTCATCAGCATGTGTGGAATTCTGGTGGTGAGCGCGGCGGTGCTCACCCGGCGTTTGCAAAATGCCCGGGCGCTGGCGCAAGCCCGGGTTTGAGGCCGGAGTCAGCCGGCTGCGCGCTGCGTGAGGAGGACGGGAATCGGGTGAGGGGCCTGGATGCGGGCTTCAAGGGTACGCGTGAAAGCGCGAGCTTCTGCTTCGCTGCGGAACGTCACAGCATGTTGGTCAAGACGGACTTGCCACTGGGATTTTGCCAGTTCTTTTATCAGGATCTTCACAGCTGATCACCTCTCGTAAAAGACGTTACGCAAAAGAATGCCTCGCAGGAGATTCGATTGTAGTCCCGTACACGGTCACCATTGTGACAAGGATCAACTGTCTGACTGACGGTTTGTAACTAAAAAAAACACGGCTTTTCGAGGGCGCCCACAGAGGTTGTCCGCGACCGGAGCGTCCCGGTCGCAGACGGAAAACAGCAGAAAGCGATGAAATCAGTGGCGGTTTTTTCAGCGCTTCAGAACCCTTCCAATACAATCTTGCCCTTGGCTTTGCCGCTTTCCAGTAGGGCATGGGCACGGCGCAGATTGGCCGCGTTGATCGTGCCGAAGTGTTCGCCCATCGTGGTTTTCAGTGTCCCGGCATCGATCAGCCAGGCGACGCGATTGAGCAGGTTGTGCTGTTCGATCATGTCCGCGGTTTCAAACAGTGAACGGGTGTACATGAACTCCCAGTGCAGTGACAGGCTCTTGCGCTTGAGCTTGGTCACGTCCAGCGACTTGGGGTCATCGATCAGCGCCAGTTTGCCTTGGGGCGCCAATGCCTCCACCAATTGGTCCAGATGCTGGTCGGTCTGGGTCAGGCTGGCGACGTGGGTAACCTGATCCACTCCGGCACGCTTGAGTGCTTCGCTCAGTGGCTGGCCATGGTCGATCACCAGGTCAGCGCCCAGCTCCTTCACCCAGCTTTGGGTCTGCGCACGCGAAGCGGTGCCGATGACTTTC
Organism: Pseudomonas sp. GW821-FHT12A04; assembly: GCF_058807755.1. Classification (NCBI taxonomy): domain Bacteria; kingdom Pseudomonadati; phylum Pseudomonadota; class Gammaproteobacteria; order Pseudomonadales; family Pseudomonadaceae; genus Pseudomonas; species Pseudomonas sp. GW821-FHT12A04. The sequence continues at coordinate 37,088 of NZ_JBXAQZ010000001.1, read as the reverse complement.
AGGGCCGTCAGTTGATGAGCGAGCTGCGTAAGAATCGAGCCCACGCCACCTGCCGCGCCGACGATCAACAGGCTCTGGCCTTCATCGGTTTTGCCTTCGCGCACTTGCAGGCGCTCGAACAACAGTTCCCATGCCGTGATCGCGGTGAGGGGCAGGGCAGCGGCTTCGGCGAATCCGAGGGTCTTGGGCATGTGGCCGACGATGCGCTCGTCCACCACATGCAACTCGCTGTTGCCGCCCGCCCGCGCGATGGAGCCGGCGTAAAACACCTGGTCGCCGACCGAGAACAGCGTCACCTCACTGCCCACGGCCTTGACCACACCGGCCACGTCCCAACCCAGCACTTTGGCCGCGCCGCCTTCGGGCTGGACGTTCTGGCGCACCTTGGTGTCCACCGGGTTGACCGAGATGGCTTTGACTTCCACGAGCAAGTCGCGGGGGCCGGCAACCGGCTCTGGCAGCTCTATGTCTTGCAGAGCCTTGTTGTCGCTGATCGGCAACGAGGCGTAGTAGGCAATGGCTTTCATGGGCGGCTCCTGAACACTAATAAAGAGGGGATTCGATGGGGCAGATGATTGGCTATTTCTCCTGAAGATAAAACCGGCTAAAAGAGCAGTCTCTTTCAATTTTTTTTTGATAATCGGTGTTCTTGATGCTGCGTTTCGATGACTTGCAGTTGTTTGTCCGGGCGGCGGACCTGGGCAGCCTGTCCGCCGCCGCGCGGGGCATGGACATGTCGGCGGCGGTGGCCAGTGCGGCGCTCAAGCGCATCGAACAGCAACTCGGCGCCCGTTTACTGGCCCGTTCTACCCGCAGCTTGCGCCTGACCGCCGAAGGCGAGGGCTTTCTTGAATATGCCCGCGCGGCCCTGAGCAATCTCGACGAGGGCCGGCGATTGCTGGCCAGTGGTCAGGACCAGGTCAGCGGGGTGCTGCAACTGTCGGCGCCATCGGACTTTGGCCGCAACCTGCTGCTGCCCTGGCTCGACGAGTTTCAACGCGAGCATCCGAAACTCACCGTGCGCCTGCTGCTGGGGGACCGCATTGCCGACCTGTTTCGCCAACCGGTAGACATTGCCCTGCGCTACGGTGAACCGGAGGACTCCAGCCTGGTGGCGCTGCCCATCGCCCCGCAGAACCGACGGGTGTTGTGCGCCGCTCCCGGCTATCTGGCCCGGCATGGCGAGCCGCGGCAGCTGGAGCAACTGGCACAGCACAATTGCCTGTTGTACATGCTCGGCAGCCGGGTCCACGATCACTGGAGTTTTCACGACGGCAAACGCGAAGTCAGCCTGACCGTCAGCGGCGATCGTTTCAGCGACGATGCCGATGTCGTGCGCCTATGGGCCGTGGCAGGTGCCGGGATCGCTTACAAATCCTGGCTCGATGTGGCCGCCGATGTACTGGCCGGCCGCTTGAAGGTGCTGATGCCGGAGCTGCTGTGTGAGCGCGCACCGTTGAATCTGTTGTGCGCCCATCGCGCACAATTGAGTAAGCCGGTGAACCTGTTGCGTGAAATGCTTGCCAGACGATGCGCCCTTTTGAGCAGTCAATTTCCAGGCTTTTCGGAAATCGATCATTAGTCGCACGAAAAAAGAGAAATTTCCCTCAGGAACGATCACCACCTACGCCGGGTGGAGGAAAGGATCCGTCGACCAACCCGCATATACTAGCGCCCTCATCATGTAAGTAGCGTCGATCCCCAATGGTGGGTCCACGTTCGAGTCGGCCCGGCTGCACGGTCATCCTTCTGACCTTCGCAGCATCGGCCGGGCAGCGCAAATGGTTGAGCAAGGCGTTGCCGGGCTTATGGCAGTTTCCACGGATTGGCCGACGACACATTACTGGTCAAGATTTCTCTGGGCAGTAGACGAAACGATTCAACAGGGAGTGAATACACGTCTTCTGGAGCCTTACTAACTGTTACTAAAGGAATTTTCTTTTAAGTTCAGGCTATTACAGCTATTAACTTTTTTTTGCTATTCCAGCGTTAGTTCCAGCATCTTAAGCCATTCGGGTATGACGACTGCCTTACCAAGGTCGTTGGGTGGAGCGTTCGGTTTCCTTGTGCCAGCGGGGGCATCAAGGTGTGATGACGAGGTTGGCCAAGAGGCGCTGGCATAAATTGGTCTCTCGTTCTGACCCGAGGAACGCAGCCAATCAAGATATGAAGTAGCACACTGAGTGGCTGGGCAAGGCGGCAAATGTGGGAAAGCGTTGTTTGACGCATTGCTATCGCTGATTGGCAACGCACAAAGCGTCAAACCTTGACTGCAGGAGCAGCTAGCAGCACCACTTCTGAAGACCAGGAGAGGCTCTTCACCTAGCCAGGGCTATGGACACTCTGGACTTGAGTTCCACAAGCCACGGATTGCAGGAGGACGGTCAGCAGGAATTACGTCACCGGCCATTGTTGCAGTTAGGTCGTTTGCAATCGGGCTGGTAGGTCGTAGGAACTATTGCGAGTGAAACGACTGCTGTTGGGCAATTGACAGGCCGCGCTGCGTTGCTGGCACTTCCGGCATTTGGCGCCACTCCTTAACGTAAGGGCTCACTCTACACTGCTCCCAGCTGTCTGCTCTTGGCAGTCGTTAAAAATTACCCTTCGTTGGGTAGTAACTCTTATCGACAAGCCGCGATCGCCATCTACGTAGGTAGTATTATTTTTCACTCTATAGAGATGGGCGACTGAGTCCTCATCGCTCAGGTGCTCTATCCGAAATAAACGCTCCATACGCCAATCGCCACTCTCATTTAATCGGCCGGGTGTGACTAGGTGGATGTTCTCCACGTATCGTTCAGAGGGCGAAGCTGACAGCAGATCGTCTAAAAGCGCGACGCTGTCGATCATCAAAATGCTTTTTACCGCGATGTTTTGGACTTTCTCGACAATGGTCACATAGAACCAAATGTGGGGAAGCGTCAGCTCCACGTACTTCCAAACTCGGTAATCTTCACCGAAAAACTGTCCAAATAATGGCTCTTCTGCAGCAATAGGTGTTCTGAACATCAAAGCATTTCCTTTGTATACTCAGTAGAGTATAGCGATTTCTTCTTTGCGAAGGCTTCATCGTTCCTTTTTGCGAGCACGGAAAATGGAACTGAAGAAGGCTTTCGGATTAGCCGTTCGCGACATCCGACTTAGCAAAGGCCTACCTCAAGAGGCCATTGGACCGAGCCAACCCTTCGTCAGCGATCTAGAGCGCGGCATGAAATCGCCAAGCCTCGAAAAAATCCATGAGTTAGCGTTTGCGCTGGGGATTCATCCCTCAACATTATTTGTTTATTGCTGTATCAAAGCCGAGGAAACAAAAGAACCAACCGAGGAGATTCTGGCTCGTGTGCAGGAGGAACTCAGGACTATCGGATTGAGCATGAAAGTCGGTCGATAAAAATCGCCAACCCAAAAAATGGAAAAATGGAATACGCAGCCCTCCAACGATTGGTCAGGTGTACTCTACGTAGCCAGATATACCGGATCGTGAAATTAAGCCGCAGCCACCCGTTGCTTGGTATTTCCACCACCCTGGAGTCTTCATTGTAGGCGTCCGCCTGCAGCGCAGCTGCTGACTCATCCCGGTAAAGCGGCAGCCATGTGCGTAGGACAATTAGCTATGCATCCCTATAGCGCCTATTTCGGGATAATCGAACAGACGCTCAGCATAGGACTTCGCACTTCCAACTCGGTCGAGCATTTGGGGCAGGCCAGTTCCAACAACTGTGATCGGAAGACTCAATTGCGAAACCCGATGCAGGGCCGTAATGAGGGCGGCTAACTCTGGTTCGGCGACGTACTGAAGGTCGTCGATAAAGATCACTACGGCCGTCCGCGCATCCCGCGCCGCTTCACCAACATGAGTCAACAAGGTGGCAAAATCCCCTTCGAGATCGCCGTTGTCGGCCAATCCCGGCTCGGGTTCGTAATCGAAATCTACCTCAATATCTTGGTAACGTCTTTTGAGTGTTTTTACGAAGCCTGAGAGCGCTCGGAGCGCTCTAATAGCAGCGTCTTTGGAAGCTTGCATCGTGCTCAGGCAAAGCAATGTAGTCCTTAATTGTGGGATCACCAGGGAAGACAACGACCGCTTTTCCGATGCTTCCGCATAGACTGCGTGAGTACCGATCGACTCTGCGTCCGTCAACATCTGATTCAGTAGAACCGTCTTTCCGACACCTCGCAACCCAACAATTATGAGGTTTTTTGCTGGTCGCCCAATGCGAACGCGCTCAATCGACACTCGTAACCGCTCACGCAGATCGTCACGTCTAACCAGCTCAGGAGGTCGTGTACCACCACTGGCGGGGTAAGGATTACCTATTACGGCCATAGGAATGCACTCAAATGAACAGTCCCTATACTGCTCAAAACTGCCATTTCGTGATAGTGCTGAAGTCGGCCAAATTTGTTGAAAAGTCGGATTCAATTTCCACTGCAGAAAAGCATGCGTCTGAGATGCGAAATTGCACTCCACTTGACCACCCGTTTGCATTCGACCTGACCAGTCATTTGCATTCGTTCTGACCACAAATTGCATCGGATTCGACCAGCAGGCCTAGTAACCATGACCGGCAGAGAACGGCCAAAAGCAGACACTCAAATCGTCTACTAAACTGGGGCGATTCAAAAACTGCACGCCCTAATGGAAAAACGGCCACTGGCTCCGCTCGCAGATTAAAATTATGACGTGAGGAAAGAACTGGACAGGTTACGGCTATCCCTTCGTGCTACGCACGCAAGGGAAGTGCACAGGCTAAGCTCAGGGTGCTGAGCCGCAGGCATTGGACATGTGGACACATGCCGGAGGTAGTCACTCCCATCGGGGATGATCAAAAAGCGAACTTAGAGTAGTCGGGTACGCGAAGCCAAGGCGCACTGATGTATTTCGGCGATACAGCTTGCTATAGATTTCAAAAATCAGCGGAGGATTTTCGTGCATCTTCACTCGTATCGTCTCAGAAATTTTCGACGTCTAAAGGATGCTCATATTGAGCTGGCTGACGATATCTCAATATTCGTAGGATCGAATAACAGCGGCAAAACATCGGCAACTCAGGCCATCCATGCATTCGTGACGGGTGGAAGGGATCGTTTCAGCCTCTATGATTTCAGCTCCTCATGCTGGAAGAATTTCGATGAAGCTGCAAATATCGACTTAGCCGGCCCGCTACCTGGGGGGTTCTCGCTTCCAAGTATAGATCTTGATCTTTGGTTCGAGGTTGCAGCGCCAGACCTCTATCTAGTGATTCCCTTGCTCCCTAGTACAGCGTGGGAAGGAACCAAGGTTGGTATACGAGTTTCCCTGACTGCTAGAAGCCCCATCAACCTCATTCAAAACTTCCAAGAAGCTAAGGCCAAAGGTGCTGTGCAGACAGCGGAACTGCCGCCCGAGTCGCAATATATTCCTTGGCCGCGTTCTATGACGGATTATCTCCAGCGCGAGCTCAAGAGCGAGTACGAGCTGCGCTACTTCATCTTGGATCGCTCGCAATTTGATGAGAACTTCCGCGAGGTCGGCGATTATGTTCCAGATGAACTAGGTGGAGAGCCAGGCGGCGGAACGATTCTAAAGTCTCTTATTCATATCGACAATCTGGGTGCTCAACGACACCTTGCTGATCCTAATCCGGAAGCTGGCGGAAGATCAGAAGACCTGTCAAAGCGTCTGAGCCGCTTCTACAAGCGCAACCTTAATCAGCGGCAGGACGATCACATAGCCCTAAAGGCGCTGTTCGACTCTGAGCAAGCGCTCAACATTCACTTGGATGGCGTATTCAAGCCGACGCTTGATCGTCTCGCCAAGCTTGGCTATCCGGGCGTCAATAACCCGCGACTGAAGATAATGTCAGCGCTAGACCCCGCGCACGTCATGAGCCAGGACGCGCGGGTTCACTACCAGATCGGAGATGGCGAAGACACGGCCACCCTTCCTGATAGTTATAACGGGCTTGGATTCAAGAATTTGATCTACATGGTTGTGGAGATTCTCGATTCCCAAGCCAAGTGGGCGACGATGGACAGTCGCCCTCCATTGCACCTGCTTTTTGTGGAGGAGCCAGAGGCCCATCTACACGCCCAACTCCAACAGGTCTTCATCCGCAATATTCTTGAGCTTCTGAATATAGAGGGCGATGACGGAAGCATTTTTGGCAGTCAGATGGTCATCACGACCCACTCCCCGCACATCCTTTACGAGCGAGGCTTCAAGCCGATCCGCTACTTCCGACGCAAGAAAGTTGGCAAGGAACAGTTGACGGAAGTACTTAATCTATCGGCGTTCTACCAATCCCAGCCAGATGATCGTGATTTTCTAGAACGATATCTTAAGCTGACACACTGTGATCTATTTTTCTCAGATGCCGCAATTCTAGTTGAAGGCAACGTTGAGAGATTGCTCCTCCCTGTCATGATTCGGAAGAGCGCGAAGACTCTCCGCTCAGCTTGTCTATGCATCTTGGAGGTGGGCGGTGCCTTTGGGCACCGCTTCCAGTCGCTCATCGAGTTTCTCGGTCTGACAACCCTGATCATCACCGATATTGATAGTGTTGCCCTCGTGGCTCAGGCGGCTGACGATGCCGTGGATGACGAGGAAGTCGAAGAGTTTGAGGTTCCAGCCGACGCGGAAGACGATGCTGCAGGGCAGGTTCGGGACAATGTGCAAGATCCAGTCCGAGAGCCTATGGTCCCAGCGCCTAAGAAGAAATATGGGAAGGCTTGTTTGCCCAGTGAACCGGACGCTGCAACTTCGAATCAAACCCTCATTAAATGGCTTCCGGGGAAGCTCACAATCGAAGACTTGCGTAACGCATCGGAAGCGGACAAAACTCACGTGCTCGAAGACGATGCGAAGGTTCGCGTAGCCTATCAGACTGAACGGGCTATCACTTGGAACGGGGCCACTGAAACCCTCTGCGGGCGTACGCTAGAAGAAGACTTCGGCCTCGAAAACCCGGACTGGTCCCAGGCCATAGCGAGGAAGCCTTTAGGCCTGATTGTGAAGGGCGAAGCCGCTGGTCCTGCTGCTCTTGCCAAAGGCCTCCATCAGAAGGTTTCGCGGAAGAGTTTCGATAAAACGAAGTTCGCGCTCGCCGTTCTCACTGAAGACGAGAAAGCGTGGCATGTGCCGACTTACATCCGTGATGGGCTTGTCTGGCTGAAAGACGAAATACGGATCGAACTCGAGACCGTGCTGCCCGACGCCATTCTCATCGCCGAAGAAGATGCTGCGATAGGAGACGAGCATGAGTAGCCGGGCGAACAAGCCGGACACCCAGGCCGACATCGACCTGCGAAACTGCCTTGGAAATGTTCCACCGCGTAGCTTCATCATGAAGGCCGGTGCTGGTTCCGGAAAAACCACGTCGCTAATTAAGGGCCTGTCATCGGTCATCCAAATGCACGGCGATAAGCTGAAGAAGACTCGTCAGCGCGTTGCCTGCATTACCTACACCGAGATTGCGGCCGGAGAGATTTGGAGGGACGTCGGCAGTGACCCCCTGGTTCACGTCTCGACGATCCACAGCTTCATGTGGCTGTTGGCTAAGCCTTTTCAGAACGACATTCGCGTCTGGGTGTCGGGGCGCATAGTGGAAAAAATAGAGGCCCTTGAAGAAAAGCGGGCAACCTATGGCCCTAGGGTTCAACAGCGCACGAAGGATAAGGACACCCGAGACTTGGAACGCCTCCATCGGCAGTCGGGGCGGATCGCTGCAGTCAAAGGATTCCGATACGGTACAGGTAGCAATTACGCAAAGGGTATTCTGGGCCATGACGACATTCTGAAACTCGTCCCCTGTCTCATTGCCGAACGCCCTCTCTTCCGAACCCTTCTCGCGCGCCAGTTCCCGTTCGTATTTGTGGACGAGAGCCAAGACACGACCACCGACGTCGTGGAAGCTTTGAAGACCGTCGAGCGCGAACCCGGAGTCACATTTTGTCTTGGCTTCTTTGGCGATCCGATGCAAAGAATCTACGCTACGGGGACTGGACAGGTTGAAGCACAACCTACTTGGGCTGACATTCCGAAACCTGAAAATTTCCGGTGCTCAACTAAGGTTCTGAATCTCGCGAATGCCATTCGTCGTGACGGTGATGACCTCGTTCAAATCCCTGGCAAACGGCTAGGTCCTGATGGCATCGTTCAAACCCCTGAAGGTTCGGCGCACCTTTTCATTTTGCCTGCAGACGATACACGCGACGCGAATTTGATTCGAGTACGCGAATGGATGGCGGCACAAACCGGTGATGATCATTGGCAACTAGGTGATGATGACCACGCGTGGGTAAAGCTTCTTGTCATTGTTCATCAGATGGCCGCAAGGCGCTTAGGATTTGGAACCCTCTACGCTGCGCTCAACTCCAAAGCTCCCTCAGCGTTCAAAGATGGTTTTTTAGACGGATCTGCATGGCCTATTTCGCCGTGTGTAAGGTTTTTGATCCCGATCGCTATCGCTCATACCAATGGCCGACAGGTTGAAGTGATGCGATTGATCCGAGAGTATTCACTTCTTCTTGATAAAGAGTCTCTTGTCGAAGCGAGCGTGGCGGAGCGCCTTAAAGTACTCGGCGAACTTGTTGCCTCGATCACAGCAGGCATAGCGGGGAATTCCGGTGCAACGATCGGCGACCTTCTGAAACAAGTACATGCCTCTGAGTTACTGATCCTCGACCCTAGGTTGGTATCGTATTTGGACCCAAATGCAGCAGCGCCTGTTCAGCCCGAGACCGAAGTAGGCGCGGACAATGACGAAGACATTCTAGAAGACGATGAGTCCGAAAAGGAAATGGCCTCCATGGATGCTTTTCTAGCGTGTCCCGCAAGCCAGCTTTTGCCATACCATACCTACATCTCGGAACGCTCACCTTTTTGGACTCAGCAAGGCATAAAAGGTGCTGAGTTCGACAGGGTACTTGTCGTCTTAGATGACGCTGAAAGTAGCCACTTCCAATTCTCCTACGAAAAATACTTAGGCCTTAAAGAGCTCTCAGATAACGACAGAAAACATATAGATGCGGATGAAGAAACAACAGTGGATCGAACGCGCCGTCTTTTTTATGTGAGCTGCACAAGGGCGCTAAAAGACTTGGCTGTAGTGCTTTTCACGGTCGATCCTGAGCGGGCAGAGGCTCACATACGTCAGCTTGATCTTTTTGAAGATGAAGCGATCCACACTGGAGCAGTCTTCGAGGCAGTATGAGCGATTCTCGCTTGGATGATCGCGCAAGAGAATTTCCGCCGCCTCATTCAGACCCTTTACGGCGAGCACGCCGTGAACTCTGAGGCAGCCGTGGGCGCGGTATCAACCGCACATGTCGCTCGCTAATGAATATCGCTTTACCGTGATCAACAGGCCCTCGCACTCTGAATCGCCCTTAGGTTCACAGACAACTTCGAGTGACCGCTTCTGGCCGGTTGCTGCGCGTCGCGAAGGGCTGAAAACGACCCAAAGGAGACGCTCAGAAGCGTCTCTGGGTTCTGGGGCGTTTCACTTATGTAGGACTTGTCGCCGATAATGGCCGCTTCGAAAAAATGACAGTTTCAGGCAGGTTGGTCGGCCAACAGGCTTGTCAGTCGCCCTTGAATCTCTCCTTCTATTTTTTCAGGCGGCGGGGCTCGGGGGGCGCCTTGCTCTCTCGATAGGAAGCAACCCAATTCGAAGGTGTCTTGCCAAACTGGCTGCGGAACCAGCGTGAAAAATCACCGGCCGTGGAAAAGCCGAGCAGTTCGGCTACCTCATAAAATCGGCGTCTGCTGTTGGCCAAATACTCTTCGGCGAGTTCAGCCCGTACAGCGTTGATAATCGTTGTGACACTCTCACCCTCAGTTGCCAGGTGGCGGTTAAGGGTGCGTCGATGCATGCCAAGATGCTGGGCAACCGCATCGACAGAACACAGTCCGCTTGGCAGCAGCATCTTGACGATCTGACGTACCCGCTGCGTCGGCTCGTCGCGCAGGTTAGCCAACTGCATGTCCAGCGATCGCTTCACTTCGCGATGCAGCGCGGGGTCCGCCTCAGGTATGGCCATATCCAAATCGCCCCCGCGGCAAACGATGGCGTTGAATTCCTGAGAGAACTCGATCGCGGTTCCCAACACACGGTGGTGTACTTCAAGGCTGGAGGGGGGGGCGTGAGTAAAACTGACCCTTACCGGCCGGAAGGTATAGCCGCTCAGAATGCACAACGTGCGCAGGATAATTCCGGTTGCCTGTTCAATCGCTTGGAGCCAGACGCCATGATGGCCCTGCATGTTCACCCCCACATGCAGCAGGGTCAGATCGCCCACATCCTCAAGCCACAATTGCACACCGGCGTTATGCAGTCGCGTATAGCGAAAGCAAGATTGCAAGGCGGCGCGCAGTGTTGGCTCTTCGCGGATAAGCAGCGCCAGCATGCCAAAGTTGGAAAGGTGTCTCTTTTCGGCGAGCAGCAGACCGAAAGCCTCCTGACCGGACAATCGGGCTGACTCCTCCAGCAGCCACCCGACCGAATCGCTACTGATCATGATATTCGGATCGTCGAGGGCACTGGCCGGCAGCTTGGCCATCCGCAGCATACGAAAAGGATCGAGCCCCTCTGAACGGGCAACCTGTTCATAGTTGGTAAGGCTGGCACTCCGCGTCAGGGTATACATGATTTCCCTCGTGTCCCAATTTCGCAAGATTGAGTCCTGCGAAGCTTAGTGCAGGATGCCCCGTCAAAGCTACCTTCAGGCTTCCGAAAATAGAGAGCGGAAGGTAATGGATACGCGCTAGAACCTACTGCGGTTCAACAGCACGGCCCTTGGTCATGGGGATGCTCACGCGTGTGGGCATTGAAGTCACTTTCGTAAGCCGTAGCGGCTACACGCTTGATAACAACAATAAAACAACCACATTGAGGAGGCTGCATGGCCTTTCACCCAATCGCCGCCGACGATGACGACTCCGGTGGAGTCGGCGTTGCGCGTAAATATGCCTGGATTGTCTTCGCGCTGACGTTCGGCCTGTTGATTTCCGATTACATGTCACGCCAAGTGCTCAACGCGGTGTTCCCGCTGCTCAAGAGCGAGTGGGCGTTGAGCGACGGCCAGCTCGGTCTGCTCAGCGGCGTCGTTGCCCTGATGGTTGGCCTGCTGACGTTCCCTCTGTCGTTGATGGCCGACCGCTTCGGCCGGGTCAAGAGCCTGGCGTTGATGGCGCTGCTCTGGAGCCTGGCGACCCTGGGCTGCGCGGTGGCGCAGGACTACCAGCAGATGTTCATCGCGCGATTTATGGTCGGTGTCGGTGAGGCGGCTTACGGCAGCGTCGGCATCGCCGTGGTGATCTCGGTGTTCCCCAAACATATGCGCGCCACCCTGGCCAGTGCTTTCATGGCCGGTGGCTTGTTTGGTGCCGTGCTGGGCATGGCGTTGGGCGGTGCTATCGCGGCCAAGCTGGGCTGGCGCTGGTCGTTCGCCGGCATGGCTCTGTTTGGCCTGGTGCTGGCGGTGCTCTATCCGCTGATCGTCAAGGAAGCACGCATTGCGCCACAACGTGCCGCGCAGATTGCGAACAAGACGGCTGCCGCGGTCAAGCGTCCGCTGCGCACTTTGTGGTCCAGCCATTCGGTGATCGCCACGTACGTGGGTAGCGGTTTGCAGCTATTCGTCGGCGGTACGGTGATGGTGTGGATTCCCAGCTACCTCAACCGCTACTACGACATGCCCACCGACAAGGCCGGCGGCATGGCGGCGCTCATCGTGTTGTGCAGCGGTGTGGGGATGATTCTGTGCGGCATGCTCAGCGATCGCCTGTGTCGCCACTCACCGGAGCGCAAGGTCAGCCTGGCCATCGCCTTTTGTCTGGGCAGTTGTCTGTTGCTGTCGGCAGCCTTTGCCTTGCAGGCGGGGCCGGTGCAACTGCTGCTGATCTGCCTGGGCATGCTGATTGCCACCGGTACCACCGGCCCTAGCGGCGCGATGGTTGCCAACCTGACCCATTACTCGGTGCACGGCACGGCCTTCGCCACGCTGACCCTGGCCAACAACCTGCTGGGGTTGGCACCGGGGCCGTTCATCACCGGTCGGGTGTCCGACCTCATCGGTTTGCATGCCGCGTTTCAACTGGTACCGCTGGTCAGCCTCGCGGCAGCGGCGGTGTTCTTTTATGCCAAGTGTCATTACCACAGAGATATCGCCCGGCTTCAGGGGCAGAGCGTGCCTGACCCTGTCAGTGAAGCCGGGTTAGAGGTGAGGTTGTGAGTCGTCGTTTACGTATTGATGTGTTTTTCGATTTCTTTTGCCCCTGGTGCCTGATCGGCGAGCGCCAACTGGAACACTCGCAGGTACAGTTTCGACGTGCCTAGTGTGCAGTTCGGCCGGCAGAGGACGGTGGTGGGTTCACGACCCCCCGATGCGCTGCTGGCCTCCATGAGCGAAGCGCTGCGCGAAAGTGATCGCGAGCGGTAACTGGCATGCCCGGCTCATTCCTGTACCTGCTGACAAAGGCCCGCCGGCCGGGGGCCATACAAAGAGCGGCTATCTGTTCATTTCCACCCAACTCAAAGTCAATAACCACCCGGCCACGATCATCGACGGCCAGGCATTCATTGCTACCTTTTTCGAGGAGTCCGCGCCATGAGCGCTATTGCTCTAACCCGCATCCAAACCCGCACACGCGAATTGGTACCGGGCTTTATAGTCAGCCTGATCGTGGCCGCCGCCGCCTCGTTTTTGTCCGAGCACTACGGCGCGCCGGTCATGTTGTTCGCCTTGTTGCTGGGCATGGCCTTGAATTTTCTTGCCGACGACGGTCCCTGCAAAGTCGGCGTCGAGTTCACCGCCCGCACGGTACTGCGCATCGGCGTCGCTCTGCTGGGCATGCGCATCACCCTGGAACAAATGGCGGCACTGGGCTGGAAGCCGATGGTACTGGTGGTGATCCTGGTGGTGTTGACCATCGCTGCCTCGGTGATCGCCGCGAAGTTTCTGGGTTTCTCGCGGCTGTTTGGCATGCTCACCGGTGGCGCCACGGCCATCTGCGGCGCATCGGCAGCCTTGGCACTGGCGGCGGCGTTGCCGAACCATCCGCAGAAAGAGCGCGCGACCCTGTTCACGGTGATCGGCGTGTCGGCGTTGTCCACCCTGGCGATGATCGTCTATCCAATGATTGCCAACTGGTTCTCGTTGTCGCCACAGATCGCCGGGGTGTTCCTCGGCGCCACCATCCACGACGTCGCCCAAGTGGTCGGTGCTGGGTACGGCATGTCAACCGAGACCGGTGATACGGCCACGGTGGTCAAGCTGATGCGCGTTGCCATGCTCCTGCCGGTGATCGTCACCGCGGCCATGATCACCCGCATGCAAGGCGCTGACCCGACCGGCAAGCGCCCACCGCTGCTGCCATGGTTCGCCGTGGGCTTTCTGATTCTGGCCTGCATCAACAGCACCGGCTGGATCGCTCCGGCGGTGCAAGGCGGGGTCAATGAGTTGTCGCGCTGGTGCCTGGTGATTTCCATCAGTGCCCTGGGCATGAAGACTCGGCTCAAGGAGCTGGCGGCGGTCGGCATCAAACCGATCCTGCTGATGGTCGGTGAGACGGTGTTCTTGGTCGTGCTGGTACTGCTGTTGCTGCACTGGGGCCTCTGAAAACAGGCTTCACTCAGGTTTATGGCAGGGCCTCACTGGGCTGGCTCCTCGTTACAGTGAAGCTCACCACCGGTGCCGCAAACATCGGTTTTTTGCGGCGACTGTACCAGCAGTCGCCGTTTTTTTTTGGTTCATCACGAATGGTCGGGAAAGACGCGATCTACTTGAAAAAGAATTCGCAATACTCATATCACGCACAAGAACGCCGATTTGTCAGATGTGTTTGCTCGCACGAACATCATCAGTCAAATCGGCGCTGTTGTTTCTGAGTTTCCCGCAATTGCGTGAAAAACCTTTTTTGCCTTGTACTCAGAAGGATTTAGGGACTGCGGCACTCTCTGCGCAGAGACCGGACTGTTTCTGCGCGCTGCGCCACGCCGCCGGTGGCATGCCGAACTGGTTGATGAACCAGCGGGTAAAGGAGCTGGCCATGGAGAAGCCGAACATGTCGGCGATGCGGCTCATCGAGTTGTTCGGGTTCTCCAGATAACGCAGAGCCAGGTCGCGGCGCACGTCATTGATCAGGTCGTTGAAGGCACAGCCGTCGTCCTGCAGACGGCGTTGAAAGGTACGCACGTTCATGCCCTGTGACAGGGCGATCTGCTCTAGGGTGGCGCGCCCCATGGGCAACAACAGGTAGATGGCCTTGCGCACCTCGAACAGCATCGAGGTGCTTTCATCGCCCTGCAACGAATCGATGTAGTCTTGGGCATAACGGGCCATGGACGGGTCGGCATTGGGATTGATCATATCGAGACTGGCTTCGGAGCAAACGATGCCGTTGAACTCGCTGCCGAATTCCAGATTGCAGCCGAACAGGCGCTGATGCAGGTGCAGGCTGTCTGGCGGCTGGTGCATGAAGTTGACGCTGTAGGGGCGCCACTTCGAGCCGAGCAGTGTCGAGCACAAGCGGAACAGCACGCCAATGACCAGCTCCGTGGCTTGGCGATTGGGCAGCAGTGTCTCGGTGACCATCACTGCACGAATGATCACCATCCTGCCGGCCTCTTCAACGAAGATTCCCAGGGAATCGTTCATCAGATGACGGTAGCGCTCCATCACCTGCAAGGCGTCGCGCAGGGTGCGCTGTTGGCTGAGCAGCAGGCTGACTACACCGAGGTCCGAAAGCTGGCGTGACTCGGCCATGCGCAGGCCGAAGGTCTGGCAATCGCTGGCGGCGGCCGAATCTTCCAGCAGACGTACGGCGGCATCGATGGGAATGCGGTATTCAGGGGCTTGCAGCTGAGCCTTGTTCAGGCCGGCAACTGCCAGCACGTCACGCGGGTTGAATCCCAGGTCCTGGGTGACTTCCAGGTATTTGGTCAAGACGGCGGCGCGAACAAGCTTGGGCATGTATAGGATCTCCCTCGGCCGATGGCGGCGTTTCTTTTTTCATCGAAGATGTATTGAGCGAGAAGAAGGCGCTTGTGGAAGTACTGATAGCGCTAGCGATCTTCAACCTTGGTCTGGCGTAGTGCAGAGCAGGAAGCGCGGTCCCATTGTAGGGAACACGAGCGCGGCGTTATGGGCATGGCGGGATAATTTCTTTGCATATTGGGACACTACCGGCGAGCCAAGAATGGCGGCGGCAGAAGCAGCTCTATAGTCTTTCGCGCCGTCCCAATTTCACAAGATTGTGTCCTGCTAAGCTCAGTGCAGGGCACCCTCTCAGAGCTACCTTCAAGCCCACAACTAATAAGATGGAGGTAGATAATGGATACGCGCACTTCAATGCGTATCGGTCAGCCGCTCGCTGCAATGGCGCAGGTGGATGCCGACGATCCTGATGCATTCAACCACTGCTTTGCCGACGTCAACGGCATCCGCATGCACTACATCGACGAGGGCCAGGGCCCGCTCGTCATCCTGCTGCACGGCTTCCCCTACCTCTGGTACATGTGGCGGCGCCAGATCGTGGCATTGGCCGAGGCCGGCTATCGGGTTGTGGTGCCCGATCAACGCGGGTTCGGGCAATCGGACCACCCCGACGCCATCGAAGCCTATGACATGAGCCAGTCCGTCGGCGACATGGTGGGTTTGATGGCGGCCCTGGGCGAAACCTCTGCGGTGATCATCGGCCACGACCTGGGCGCCTGGGTGGCCCAGGCGGCTGCCATGTTGCGCCCGGATCTGTTCAGTGGCCTGGTGATGCTCAATACCCCGGTACCGCCGCGGGGCAAGGTCAAGCCAACCGTGGGCTTGCAGGCCATGGCGAAAGGCCGGGTCTACCACCACCTGTATTTCCAGCAGCTCACCAAGCCAGATCGCGAGCTGGCCGCTGATCCGCGCAGGACCTTGAGCAGCGTCTTCTACTCTATCTCCGGCAGCGCCGTGGGAGCCGAACGCTGGCGTCTGTTTGTCGAGGCCGGTGAGCCGATTCTCAACGCCTTTACCGAGCCGAAGGGAGCGTTCCCGTCATGGCTGAGCCCGCGGTCGCTCGACTACTACGTCGCCGAGTACACGCGCACGGGGTTTACCGGTGCCCTGAACTACTACCGCTGTCGCGACCGCAACTGGGAAATCACCGCGTTTCTCGACGGCGCGAAGGTCAGCCAGCCAAGCCTGTTCATCGGTGGTGCTGCCGACCCTTCCCTGGAGCCGGTGGAAATCCGCAGCCTCTACGACCAGATGGACGCCTACCTGCCCGCTCTGCGCAAAAAGGTGCTGCTACCCGGTGTAGGCCATAGCGCCGCAGAGGAAAGCCCGGCTCAGGTCAACGAATTGCTGCTGGAGTTTCTCGAGCAGTTGATGTCCGGCGACCCGACCTCTGAGCCAGCGGCTGGGTAAACCCCTTGATAGCGGTAATGCAAAGGCAGGGCGAACGCTACCGGCATCTGCCGTAACGCCCGCCCTGCCTTTGCACATGGACAGGGCTGGATTTTTTCCTTGTTACTCAGCTGGCAGCCTTGACCAGCAGATGATCGCCGAACTGCTCGCGCAGGCGGTTCTTCAACACCTTGCCCGTAGCACCCAGTGGAATCGTGTCGACGAAGACCACATCATCCGGCGTCCACCACTTGGCAATCTTGCCGTCATAAAAGGCCAGCAGATCTTCCCGGGTCAGGGCTGCCTGCGCTTTCCTGACGATGATCAGCAAGGGCCGTTCATCCCACTTCGCGTGTTTCACGGCGATGCAGGCCGCCTGGGCGACTGAGGGATGGCTCAGGGCAATGTTCTCCAGATCGATCGAGCCGATCCACTCGCCACCCGACTTGATCACATCCTTGCTGCGATCGGTGATCTGCATAAAGCCATCGCCATCGATGGTCGCCACATCGCCGGTGGGGAACCAGGTCTGGCCGGCGTGTTCGAGCAGTGGCAAACAGTCGCTTTCATTTCTGAAATAGTCGCGTACCACCCAGGGGCCACGCACCATCAGGTCACCCGAGGTCGCGCCGTCCCAAGGCAGCTCCAGGCCGTCCGCGCCGACGATCTTCATGTCGACGCCAAACACTGCGCGGCCTTGTTTGGACTGCACGGCATTACGCTCTTCCGAGGGCATGCCAAGGTGCCTGGCCTTGAGGGTGCCAATGGTGCCGATCGGGCTCAATTCCGTCATCCCCCAGACGTGCAGCACCGCCACGTCGTAGGTCTCCTGAAACTTGTGCAGCATTGCCGTGGGACAGGCTGCACCGCCAATGATGGTGCGTTTCATGCTGGAGAAAGGCTCGCCGGTTTGCTCCAGATACCCCAGCAGCCCTTGCCAGACCGTGGGTACGCCAGCAGAGAGCGTCACCTGCTCCGCTTCGAGCAGTTCGAACAGCGATTTGCCGTCCAGCGCAGGGCCAGGAAATACCAGCTTGGCCCCGACCATGCACGCGATGTACGGGAGCCCCCAGGCGTTGACATGGAACATGGGCACAACCGGCAGGATGACGTCGCGCGCCGAACAGTTCAGGGCATCCGGCAGCGCGGCGGCATAGGTGTGCAGCAGCGAAGAGCGATGACTGTACAGCACGCCTTTCGGGTTGCCCGTGGTGCCGGAGGTGTAGCAGAGCGTGCAGGCGGCATCCTCGTCGAGATCCGGCCAGGCGTAATCGCAGGCGCCCTGTTGCAGCAGATCTTCATAGCACAGCAGGTTGTCGATGCCGGTGTCTGTCGGCAGGTGATCGGTCATGGCGATGAACGCCTTGACCGTTGGGCAGCGGCCAGCGATGAGCTTGATCAGCGGCAGGAAGGTCATGTCGAAGAAGATGTACTGGTCTTCGGCATGATTAGCGATGTAGGCCACCTGGTCTTCATGCAGGCGCGGGTTGATGGTGTGCACAATGGCACCCATGCCGCCAATGCCGTAGTACAACTCCAGGTGACGATAGCCGTTCCAGGCCAGCGTACCGATGCGGTCGGCCGGCTGCACGCCAAGGCCGGTCAGGGCGCTGGCTATCTGGCGCGCGCGACGGTGGCAGTCACGGAAGGTGTAGCGATGGATATCGCCCTCCACCCTGCGGGACACGATCTGCGTATCGCCGTGATGGCGGTCGGCGTGCTCTATGAGCGAGGAAATCAACAGCTGCTTGTGCATCATCAAGCCATGCATGGCATCGCTCCGTTCGAAAGTCTGTGATCGGGGAGCGGGCAGGGCCTTCTGTCAGATTCCACGTCAAGACCGCGAACCGGGACAGCCTGTTTTCCTCCCCTGGATTTTTGCGATCAGGCTACTTTCCCGGCCCCCCTTGAATCGAGGGATACCGGGAGTTCTCCTGGAACCGGATCAGTTGAATGCCGTGAGGTCTTTCGGCGCGATGTCATGCTGTTCGCAATAGTCAAGATAACGCTTGAGCCCGGACTTCCAGTTTTCGAGCGCGACGATGTTGTCGTTCTCATCCAGAAACGCAAGATCGCCATTGACCTGAACCAGCGTGAGCACATAGCCGTCGCCATTTCCGGTGCTGACGACTTCTGGGGTGTGAGTCGATCCGGCGGTCTCGTACACGATGCTGCCCGGGCCGGCGACCCAGTCATGCTCCTTGTATTTCCACTGGCCTTCGAAGGTGTAGACCATCACCGTACCCGTGTGGTGGTGCTTGGGCAGTTGCATGTCGATCGGCGCCTTCATCATGACGATCCATTCGCCACGGATCGGGTCGAGCTTGAAGTACTTGAGCAGGACGTTATCGGCATAAGGGGTAAACGGAATCCAGGGCAGGGATTCGCCATCGATGACTGCGGTGTCGACGTGTTCGTAGAGCATAGGTATCTCCGTTGATTGTTGTTTTGATCGGGAATTTTTCGGCGGCCGGGATCGTCCGACCATCACGGATGGTCGGGTGCCCGGGCTGTCTGTCAGGCAGTCTGTCAGGGTCAGGTCAGCGGGGTTCCCGCCAGGGTCGCGCGCAGCATCTTCCGCGGCGCATTGCCGTAGTCAGCCACCGCGTAGTGCTGGACTTGCAGGTTGTCCCACATGGCAACCGTGTTGGTGCGCCACTTCACGCGAACTTGGTATTCCGGAATGGCGGCCTGGGAGATCAGGTAGTTCATCAGGTGATGAGCCTCGGGCATGAAGTCCTGGCCGTAGCGGATGTCCTCGAAGTTGAAGAAGTTCGAGAAATGGGTGGTGAATGCGGAATTGACGAACAGCACCTTCTCGCCGGTCTCGGGATGCACAAGCACTACCGGATGCTCGGCGCCGGGGGTCTTCAGGGCCATCGCGTGACGTTCTTCGCGTGGCAACTGGGCGCCAAAGGTCTGCTCGGCACCGTGCTTGGCATACAAGCCATCGATCCGTTGCTTGATGCTTTCGGGCAGCTTTTCGTAGGCCATCACCATGTTGGAAAACAGCGTATCGCCGCCGGTCTCCGGACCCAGTTCGCAGCGCAATACCGCACCGCGGGGCGGCGCCTGCTTGTAGGTGACATCGGCATGCCAGAGGTTTTCGCGACTAGCCTTTTCCACATAGCTCTTGGGCTTGCTCGGATCGAGATTGCGGTACAGCATCAGCAGCTTGTCCGCCTCCGGATGGCTCGGCGCCAAGGGATGGGCTTCCAGTTCGCTGAATTGCGCGGCGAAGTGCTGTTGCTCCATTGGGGTGATGTTCTGGTCGCGAAAGAACAACACTTTGTGCTTGAGCCACAGCTCCCGGATTTGCGCGATCAGTTCTGGATCTTGGGCAGCGTCGACAAGGCTGACGTTGCTGAGCTCGGCGCCGATGGCGGGTGTGCAAAGCTCTACCTTGATCGAATGCTGTCGCACCGACGACCGGATGATGGCCGGTGCCGAGGGCGATGCTGGTGAAGGGGTGTTTTGGATGTCGGCGATTTTTGTCATTGTTGTCTCCACTCCGTGCTTGTACGGCGGTGCGCAAGATATGCACCCGTTATAGGTAACTGGCCCCACTTGTTGGGCAGAGGTACTGGTCCTATAGTAGATATCTTGGGCACGAGACTATGGGCGCGGCGGGACAGTTTTTTAGCATATTGGGACGGCGCGTCGGGACCACGGACTAAGCTGATTAATGTCCACGCTCCGGCGCAGTTTTGCCTGCTGGGACGGAATTTCTAGAGATGGACGGAGGAGTGCATATCGTGAGGAGCATCGAGGGCGTCGATAATCCACGCAATATGGCTGATCAGGAGCACTAAAAAGCACGTGAGCGGTCGCCGGGCCTCGCTTTTATGCGAGAGGCCTTGGGGGCTGCCTTGTTCTCCTGTTGTAAAAGGCTCAATCCGAAAGTGATTGGTCAAACTAGCCTCGGAACCACTGCGACATCTGGTGTTTTCATCAAAGGACTTTGAGGTTCCCAAAAAAATCGAACGTCAGCTTCTGGCCGAGAACAGACCTTGGTGAACGTCCGCTTGGGTTGTGGATTGCAGCCCTTAACGACAGTCAGAAATCGGCTGTGGATTCAACCGGTCGATGCAACACCGGCAAGGTGCTTTGTATCCTTGTTATTTATACCAAAATTCCTTTATGATTCGGCCCGACGTACTCGTCTCAACAAGCCCGGTAAGATGACGCGAAATCAAAACGATTCGTTGTTTTGATAATGCGTCGGTACGGAACCCCGAGGCGGGTACGTCATCTATCTTTCTTGCACCACCACGACGCAAGTCGTGCTTCCTGCTTAATATCTCTCGCACTAAGAGGCTTACTTGCCCAATCAGTTGGATAAGTGATTTCCTCTCTAATACGAACTAAAAGTGAATGGTTTGCGCCATCGATAACGAGAGCCTCTCGATACCAACACATTAGATGCCGTGTCTCTTTAGTTACTTTTCCATGCACTTCCAGCCCAACAAAGTTACAGGTGTATCGATCAGGTGGAGTGCCTAGGAAAGATTTTAAATATGGAACAGCCCTTAGCGAAAGCGTTCGTCTCGCCTCAGACTTCGATCGTCTAGTAATATGCCGCCACGCTAGCCGTGTTACTTGAAGATTCCCAACCAGCGGATTGCTCCACTCCTGCTCTTTTAGTTTCTTGTATGCCTCTTTAGCCTTGAGCACCACTCTCGAACCTAGTGGCGCAATGGTCTGTTTGGTATGACGCCGCATCCAGGAAGCGTAGTCGTACAACCTCGTTAGGTCGTACCTAAGTGAAGGTCTTATATACTGCGTCTTGGGAACTTTTGTCGGTGTTGCGAGAGGCCTTCGAGGGTCAGTGACGTACCAATAAAGGCGATTCATTGGGGGAGGCGGAACCCAGACCACAATGCCCGGCATGCCTGTGCCAGATAGCGCATGAAGTGTTTTCCCATCAATTGATAGAGTGATGTCTCCTGAATCGGAGGACCGGCGATACGACGGCCCCGCTTTAACTTGTGCATGTGCCGTAATTAGCTTTTCCGGCTGCGCAATATGTCGAAATGATAATTTAATATCTACTTTCGCTGCATCTTCGTACATGGTGGTTGCTGTGGTTTCCGCACAGGTAGCCACCCCCAGAATGCCTGCGGCGTACCGTGCTGCCGCAGCGCCATCAGTATTAACATGAACTGCTTTAGTCATCGTTTTCAACTATCTTATAAGCGTCAAAGTTTAGTAAAATTAGAGTTCTATCGCCGGAACAGTACAGCAAGTCCTTGATCAAGCCCAACAATAGACTCGACAATAGTCCGCACTGTTGAGCGATCAAATTCACCATCGCGCTGCGAGTCATGCGTGCCACTGTTCAAGTAACTCCACTCAATCGAGCCATCGCGACCTAATAGCGCATCCAAAGCGCTCACTATCATATGCAAGGCTTCCGATTGAATCGGAAGGCGTCGTAACGCCTGCTTCAGTTTTTGGCACTTGTTGTTGAGCTCCCAAGGTGATCGCGGACCACTCAGCCTTAATTCAAGACGTCCATCTCCTTGTCGCCCCATCCAAGTCCATAGCCTGTCAGTTACGCTTTCGAGCGCCGGGCGTGCATGGCGCAGAGCGTCTCGTTTTTCGTCCTGTGCCAAAGCGTGTTGGGCAAGAAGTACGTAATTCTTAGTGGAAGGCTCCCCATCGACCCGTAGCTCGTGCTCGCCTTCGTGGGGCAGGAACTTATACCTTCGAATCATTTGAGCCCGCGCTGCTCCCAGCTCCTGCTGAATCCGAAGCAGAAATTCCTCAGCATGAGACGTGAGAATCACCTGTTTATCGTCGAGCAACCCAGCATCAAATAAGGTGCGCCAGATGCCGTTCCGATGGTCGTCGTCGATTGCGTTAACAACATCATCGCAGATCACCACCGGACAATTCTGAGAGAGGTTTTTGGCAAGTAGAATCGCCAGCCCCAAGCATTTGATATGACCTTCACTTAAGATTAAGAGCGCGTCATAGCGAATGCCCGGCTCACCCATGAACTCCAGCTCGATTTTTCCATTTTCAGCCAATGGGAGCCATAACGCTTGCAGAAGATCTCCTGGGGCGTCATCGCGATTGAACATGTTGTAGAGCTCCGTTGCGCTCTGTCCAAGCCCCTGGAGGAGCTGTGCAGGAAGTCCCGCAAGGTAGGCTCTTAACTCTGCAAAGAACTCGTCATAGGCTTGCTTGACCCGCCTATGTAACTCAACGACCGGCACCTCTGCTTCCGCTGCCGCAATCAAGTCGCGGTTGTTTTCTTCAAACCGGGCAACTGTTTCTGTCGCTTCACTGAGCTGCAAATCGTTAGCTGACCGGAAGGCATTTGCGCGCTCTACTTCCGCTCTGAAAAGATCAAGTTGCTGACGCTCCTCAACCATCGCCTCGCGTTGTGCCTGGTGAGCAAGCGCCTCTGCGTCCGACCGCTCAAGCTCAGCGCACATGCCCAGGAGCAACTGCCAAGCGGCCTTGTCATGGTCCATCCAATTAGGGAGCCAATTATCTAGGCTTGTCATGGGAAGTTCAGGCAGCATATTTTGCTGAAGCATTTCGGGAGCCACTACTCGTAAAGCCGCGACGGTATCCCTCATGGCAGCAAGCAAGGCACGAATTGCCTCATCCAGCCCTTCTTTTTGACTATTCGAATTCGCCTGCAACACTGCTAATTCAGCAAGCTCCTGCAAACCTGCCTTAGCGCGGGTGTAAGGATCGTTTTCCACTTTCGTGAGATTTGTCCCGCAGGCCGGACAAGCATCTGGCACCGAAGTGGATAGCTGAATAACTGCCTCATACAGTTGCTTGTAGGAGACTTCACCTGAGCGTTCCGCCAATACCGCAACGGAATGACGCCAGGTAGCATCAGCCTGCGTAACCTCATCCAGTCGCCCCGCCAGCAAAGCAGAATTCACTCCATATACCAAAGGCTGAGGGGCTTCTAGAGCGGTCTGCAAGGTAGGCAGGCGGCCTAGTCGTTCAGGACTTCCAATAAGCCAATCGCAGGCCAACTGGTAGGTCGAGCCTTGCAAAACACGCTCGGCGATTGCCGATTCCTGCAATGTCAATTGGGCGACTCGTGCCTCGTTCTCCTGAATCGTTTGCTCTGCGGCGGCCAGCCCGAGTTTAAGAAGGGCAAGCCGCGTGGCTTGCGGGCCCTCAAGGTCCAAGTTGTCA
The DNA here is from genome assembly GCF_058807755.1 of Pseudomonas sp. GW821-FHT12A04. Lineage (NCBI taxonomy): Bacteria > Pseudomonadati > Pseudomonadota > Gammaproteobacteria > Pseudomonadales > Pseudomonadaceae > Pseudomonas > Pseudomonas sp. GW821-FHT12A04. The sequence continues at coordinate 13,550 of NZ_JBXAQZ010000001.1, read as the reverse complement.
TCGAGCGACGGATTGAAGCCTCTGACGAAGTCGCTGAACTGATCTACCCCGAACAAGGTAGCGATTAACTGCCGCTGGTCACTAGGGGTTCGTGCAGCGATTCGCGCAAAGTCGTCTAGTCGATTTTTCTCGATAAAACAGAACCGGTAGGCCTCGTCATTTGCCTGCAAAGGCGTTGGCTCACCGCCGTCACGCTGCGCGGTGAGCTGAGGAAGATCGTAACGTCTCAGGCGCGCGTTTTTGCAATAATCCCTAGCATCAATTCGCTTGGCTTGCGCTTCGCTTATTGAGCCCAGTAGCGCGATCTCCAAAGCTTCGCAGAAGCTGCTCTTGCCCGTCCCGTTTGCACCGTACACCAACGTAATGCTCTCACTCAGGTCGAACACCTCAGGACGCATGAAGCCTCGGAACGGACCAACGCGAAGCTCATGTAGCCGTCCAAACAACTCGGCATTACCCGCTGGCATTTGAGCCGTAGGTAGCTGGGACGATGTCGTGCTCAAGTGTCGCACCGCAAGCGGTGCAAGACGTAGTGAGCGAGCGCGGCGAGTAGCCCCTACCTCCGCTAGGTTCTCAAGGTGACCCAACACGAGATTCGCCAACCGGCGCGTGTCTTCAGAAGCGGCTCGATCAGACAATGAGTGAAGGAATCGTTGATACTCCGCACGTACACTCGACATAGTCAATTCCTACCCTGGACTGAAGTCCTTCCGAAGCCCCCCAACGATAGCACTTTGCCTACAAAATGCCGGGCTTGGTAGCGTATTGTGATCGATTTACGATCCTTATTAGTGCTAAAGGGCTGCTTGGCCGACTTCTGACTTTCGCCACCGTCAGCTAAGGATTGATTGCTGCCCGTCACGAAAGGCAGAAAACGGCTAAAAAGTGGTCACCCTGCCTGTCGCTACTAACCAGATCGAATTGAAGCTGAGCTTCCGTTTTTCTTATGGTGGCCGGTGGCAATAAAGAAGTTGCTTTCATCATGAACCTGACCCCATTATTCTACAAAACACCCATTGGTACGGAAAATGCTATTAATTTAATCATCCGTACCGACATCATCTGCTTTTAGTTACCACATTTGATGAAGACCTAGATGCAAGACATGGATGCTCAATTGGTACGAATATGAATTATGAAATTTTTGATATTTCAGATTTCAAGCAGGAGGAGTTTGAGCCACTTGGAACAAAGGCAAAATATTGGTGCTCTGACCCGCTAGGAAATCATTACCTATTCAAATCAATCGAAACATATGACTCAACTAACAGCATCATATTAAGAGACGGGGAGGATTGGTCAGAAAAAATATCATGCGAACTTGCAAAAAAGCTGCTTATCCCTTGCGCAGACTACGAGTTAGCACGCGACAAATCAGTCCGTGGCGTAATTACCAGGAATTTCATTTCTAGCGACAATGCATACCTTGTAACAGGAAATGAAATCCTAAAAAATTATAGCGCCCCTATCAACACCGAAGTTCAGAAAAAATCTGAAAAACAAAACATCATGCATGTCTATATTATTCTGCGACGAATAATAAGAAACAAACCCCTCGGATTTAACAGCTTACCAAGCATTAAAAGCGCCGCTGACTTTTTTACTGGCTACTTAATGCTCGACGCCCTGTTGTCAAACCAAGACAGACACAGTGAAAACTGGGGATTGATTGTTACTGGCAAGGGACGTTTTCATCTAGCTCCAACATTTGACCACGCGGCTGGGTTAGGCAGGAATGAATCTGATGAAACAAAGGAAAACAGATTAACCTCTCAAGACAGGGGGCAGCATGTTTCAAACTACGTACAGCGAGCAAAATCTTTTTTTTATTTAAAAGATAAAAGATTGCGAACTTTAAAAGCATTTGAATATTTTGGAATATTGAACCCGCGAGCAGCTATAAGCTGGCTAACTCAGCTGAACGCATTGACTACTGACATAATGCAAGCTATTATTGAACCAGTGCCTGCGGAAATAATGAGCGATGTATCTAAAAAATTTGCCCTTGAAATGCTTTGTTGTAACAAGTCGAATATGATGAATCTTTTACCTTTCTTTAAGGAAAACTTAGATCCATCATTTAGAAAGCGGCAGATTAAAACATATGAGTAGTGCATTTGTTATTTGGCAAGATCCTGAGACAACTATGTGGGAACCAGTTGCCAAGTTGGCCGAGGCTCATGGAATTTATAGTTTCTCTTATACCCAAGGTGCGCTCAATAAGAATTTCGTTCCGTTTCCACGCATGAACATCTTGGATAAAGTATATGAATCAACCGAGCTTTTTCCTTTCTTTCAAAATAGATTAATCCCCGAACGGCGTCCAGAATACTTTACCATGCTGTCATGGTTAGATATGGTGCCTGGCGCCAACGACCCTCTTGAAATCCTTAGTGCGTCAGGAGGCTCAAGAAAAACAGATAATTTCAGGATTATTAAAGTACCGCAAATGTCAGCAAACAAAGAGTATCGATTGAAATTCTTTTTGAGCGGCATTGCGTATATTTCAGGCGACGCCAAAAGAGAACTTTTGACTCTGGATAGTCGAACTCGACTATCTTGTATTATTGAGGAAGGGAATCGCGCCGACTCGAATGCAATTTCAGTCATTAATCCCTGCACAGGACACCACCTTGGATACTACCCTCACTATCTAAATGAGGATTTAATCTACGTAAATCGCAAGCTTGGAGTGACAGGTAACCAACTTATTACTAGCATCCCCGTCCTCAAAGTCAACTTAAGCGCACCTGAACAATATAGGCTTTTGTGTGAGTCAGTAACTCCTTGGCCGGATGGCTTCGTACCTTTTCAATCAGAAAAATATAAACTTCTTGCGACTAAAAATCGATTTCCTAGTCGCCGGGAATAGGTAAGACTGCATATTAATCTCATGCTAACTCATGGCTCAACCGATGAGTTCTGCAGCAACCGCTCAGCATTATATTTAATTCACGACCTGTCCACATAATAGTTCGCAGCCATCAAAATTCGCCAGCCTATTAATCAGCAGGCACTTACCTTTTTATTCATAATTCTGTCAGCACTATGACGCCGGTAAAAGGAAGCGTGTTGATGCTTTTCCGGCGTGGATTTTAAGTCTCTAGACTTAGTGCTGGCGAAATGAGCACCCTACAACCAACGTGAGAACCAAAACAGTTGGATCGACTGCGACTCTTCGAACAAGCCTCTCTCCCCCAAGGAACCCCATGGAACTGCTGTTTTGTTCGGTTAAGCTCCATAAGCATCCAAACGCCAATCGGACCGGTAAAAAAGATAAAGGCTAGCGCGCTTCGTAAGGCTTAGACAGGGACTTGTCGTCTTGGCGAATGACTGCTAGTGGCCGATTCTGTTGAAAAAGTCGGTTCGCCCAAACAGCCTGGTCATTGACTGGTTAAAACGCCTTTTTTGCACACTGCTACGTGAAATCTGAGTCCGGGAAGCCTCTGCCGAAAGTAAAGATTTCAATCTCGGACGCATACTTTTCTGCTGCGGAAACCATGGTCGACTTTTTCAACAGAATCGGCCGACTTCAGCCTGTCGCAACCTGCTGAAAACGGCCAGAAGCTGCCGGTCAGTCCCAGTCGATACCAGACAAAATCTGACGTTTGGATCTGTCTATAAAACCCGGGGCGATTCAGTGTTCGCCGGCCCCTTACGCCTAGAGCGTACCGAATCACCAATGGTTAGCTAGGGCGCAAGGCAACCGAACACGGTACACGCGGCTGACGGCGAATCATTACACGGCTGTGGCATATGGGGGCGGAAGCTGCAATCCAATCTTCTAGACGGCGGACAACCGGTATTCATTTCTCCGTGAGCACCGCGCCTAGCCTCGGCCACGTCTCGTGGCGATTCCCCAAAATGCCCCAGCACTGACCACCGGCCTACTTCGTATCTCGATATGAATAGGCTACGAAATTAGCTATGAGCTAGGGTACAAATCGATCACTTTAGGATCGTTATTTTTGGCCTTCAGAAATCGATTTTCGTTTATCAGTACTTCGTTAATAGAAGCGAGGCTGGCGACCTTTGTCCGGAGCTCCTCGACCTCCTTGCGCAACGCCCGGTTCCTTTCTCGTTCGACGCTTAAATCCTTATGTTTCACATCGCGCTGAGCGCGACTCGAGCGCCCTTGTATATTACGGATCGCCTCGGCTATCTTCGGGTAGTGGTTGTGTATGAGTGCAGCCGATACGCCTGCTTCACGTGCTACAGCGGCAATAGTTATTTTTTTTTCTCCGTTTTTAGCGCGGCCGTGCTCGATTCGATAGAGCGCTAGTCGTAACTCTTTTTCCCGGGTGTCGGCGGCCTTGCGTTTGATGGTCATACTGCTTCGCTCTCCGGGTCGTATCCAAGCTGCATAAGCACGCTACGACAGCGATCCATATCGCGCCAAACACGTACTTTCCCACTATGACCAATATTGTGGCAGTCCAGCAGATCCTTCAGGTTGTTATAGAGTTGCCGGTAAATACCAAGATGGCCACGGCCGATCACTGCATTGTTGCAATCGCCGCAGCGCGTGCGCTCCACGGTGTTACCCACGCAGGCATCATTGTCAGCCGTACACCAGGCGTGACCGTTGCTACGGATGGCAGTGCTTTCGGCAATCGAAACAATCATCGACTGATGGTCCTTAAAAATTGCAAGGTTCGAAGGATCGCGTTGCCATTTTTTCAGAGCGCGACCGTAGCCACCAGCCAGCAAGTCGTCATTCAACCAACCATCGACCGTGCCTAGTTTGATGTCGTCTAATTCAGCTTGGATCTCGTTGTACAAGTCCAAATCAAGATGACTGCCCCAACTCTCATCCATGGCGTAGCCTAAAGTCATGTCCATCGACCAATGTGCAAAATGCACCCGCAAATACCGCAGATCTCCGAACCGGCTGTGGGCCACGTAGTTGGCGAACTTACGGCGAAACTGATGACTGGCTAAGGGCCAATCCAGTCCTTTTTCCACAGCGAGCGCTTTAAGAGAGAAGTTCGATGCTGTTAATGACAACGTACGCACCGAATTTCTATTTTTTCTGCCTAAAAATAGCGCATGTCGATGCAGTTGTGCGCGAGCTATTTCAGGGTCTAGTGGATTGTCCTTCCGGCGCTTAGCGATCTCTTCGGCAATAGTGGCTTGATAAGGCCTGGCCCAACGCTCCATTACGCGCAGCGCCAGGACGGCAGCCTCGGGAATCATCCAGTCGTGCATTCCAGCATCGGTTTTTTCCGACTTCGATCGCATCCAGTGATAAAGCGTACCGTCTTCGTCTTGGGTACAGTGGTGCGAACCTGAGGTTACGTTGGCTAATTCGTGATTGCGGCAACCGGAGGTACAGGCTAGTACTACGTAGCAGGCGATGCGCAAATCATGGAGCGCTTTATTGAACGCTGCAGATCCGCCACCCCAGCCGAGAGATGCAAGAAGAAAGGTTTTTTTCTTCCAAAAATTTCTATTAGCTACTTTCCACGTTGTACTTGCCTCTGCAACAGCATCACGTATATCCAGCAGAGCTTTACCGCGCTCAACCTGTACGTAAGACTGCTCGAACAATGCGCAGAACACCTCATCCGGCATAAGTGGCGTCGTGCACCCTTGTATGCTGCGGGGGCCTCTCCTCTTCAACCCAGCCAATGCAGAAGACGAGGTGTCGGGCCAAGGGTGCTCCCGAAGTGGATCTTTAGTGTATTGACTCAACTCATAGAAAGCTTCGACAGCACTAAAACGGTTTGAAAGGGTGTTTCGTTTTAGCGGTTTTCCATCGGTTTTTCGTGCCTCTCGACATAGGGTTACGTAATTCGTAAAAATAATGGGCGTTACTGCACCGAACCGATTGATTTTGAGTGAATGCAAGTACCGCAGAAAGTATATCGCTTGGACGAGAACGTTAATCAGCGTCGATCCTTTCGGCCTCGGTTGGCCTAATCGTCCTTTCCGTAGGAATCGATACATCACCGCCTTAGTCGCCTCTCTAAACGGAGCAGGCACCTTGCGGAAATCTAGGTATGTGTGGGACTCAGACCTGTTAGTCGGTAGTCCATTAAGTTGCCAGCGATCATCGCCATAGCGACTGAGAATGACCCACTGTTCTTCTAAATGGACAGAGCTCACAATGAGGGCGTTTCGTTCATCCTTGCGCAGTGCTCGTACATCATTTGGTTGCGATTCGACGCATATCCACGATTGTGACAGTTCCGTGTTTGTGTTCATATCAAATCCTCTAGACTTGATATCTCATCGAACGACCAGAATGGGTGGGGCTCGACACGAGCATGCTCGCGTGCGGCCTCCACAGCTTTGAGATTGAAGGTCCCGCGTCTAATGCCCTCCGCTAGGATGTAGTTATCAATTAACCGAGGAATATGTGCGTAATCCCGCGCCCAGCGCCGTTTGTCAACGCGTGTGCGCTCAGATAAAACACGAAAATAAAAACTGAACAGCTTATGCAGATCGTCGCCTGTCACAGCGTAATTCCGGCACCGAATACAATTGAGAAAGTTGATGCACGTGGCGCCTTCTTTCTTGGGGGCGTGCTGGCCTTTCTCTGGGTCGCTACAGTGTCCCATTGGGGTAACATGATAGGTCGCGCCAATAGTGCCGCTCAGTAACTCTTCAACGAGAACCTCCCCCATGAATCGCCAGTTACGCTTGGCGTCCTCATTTGGCTCCAGGTAGTTACGCGCGGCGACTTGGGGCGAGTTGCCAAGGACTATTGCAGTAGTAGCCAAGTCATGATTCAGCAGTTCAAAGATGCGATTTGAGAAAGTTTTTCGCAAACGCGAGATATTTATACGGAGTGGCAGGCCATTACTGTCCGTAAGTCCATAGTGGGCGACAAGTTTGCAAATGGCGCGGTCCAATTGGTTTGGGTCCAGCGCTTTTACTCTTCCGCACTGATCTCCTGACTGATACAACCAAGCGCGGTTCTTCAGGTCATCTGGCGCTGATGCTCGTAGCAACTCGGTGCGGGCGAGTACGCGTTCAATCAAACGCTTAACGTTGGTTTTGATGGTCGGCGTCGACTCCAGCAGGCGTTCATGTGTGCTGTCAGCGCGCAGGATGACTTTGCTGGTGTTGTGCCCGCGTCGTTTCCATAACACCAGAAAGGTACTGCCGTCTTTAGGATGGGCGCGCATGCAGTCCCGGCTCATTTCTAACAATGGGGTGGTATTTCTTCCTGTGTGCAACGCCACAATCAGTAAAGCATAGGACAACAGTACGCCGGTCATCGGAGTATCATCCTGCCAGATTGGCATGACGGCTTCTTTAACGGCCGCAGAAAACGCTTGTCGTTGGTCTTTCGGCAGTGGAACCTCACCCTTTGCTTGTTTGTTGCTATTTGGGTAGGGGTTGTTTGGGAAAGTGGCAGCATCACCTGAGGCAACTACATTGATCAATCCTCGGCGACCTAGAGCTTTAAGGACCGACTTCGTCTGCGAGTAAGTGACCTTGTTACTGCTAAATTTAACCCTCCGTTCTCCGAGGAAACCTATATAATCGTCGATTAGTCCACGATCGATGTCAGCCAAGGTTAACTCGCGTTCGAATGCGGTTGCACGTAGCACTAGGTAGTCGAGGAATTGACTCATTCCCGTGCAGTAAGCGGTCAGCGTACTTACTTGGATCTCAGCGTCCTGCCCCGCTTGAAAACGCTCGATCTGCTTCTGGCATGCATAGGTGATTGAATCGATGGCTACCCCGTACCAGCGTGCATAATCGAACGATCTCCTACTAGTACAATTTCTCCCAAACTCAATCCTGGAAGTTTCTGGTGAGACTGCTTCAGGTATCAAAGTGACACGTCTGGCGTGATAAGGCTTGTGCTCAACCTGAGGCGCGCTGAGCTCAGTCATGATATAAACCTTACGTTTACCCATCAGACCACCTCAAAAATTTCATTCAGCTCATCGTCGTAGGCCAGTACCGCGCTATCGGCCAACTCGTTAATCAAATGCAAGTACACCATTGTTGTTTGGATCGAACTGTGGCCCAGTTGTCGTTGTAAGAACACCAATGGATCAATCCTGCTGCCATTGTGTTGTAGGGCAACTAAGGTGTGAGTAGCATAGGTATGACGCAACATATGGGGATGGACTTCGATGCCGACACTTTTTCCGATATTTCGAACGATGCGCTCGAACCCCTTTCCCTCGCCGGCAAAGCGCTCGCCGAATTGGTTGAGGAACAGCGGCTTCTGTTCTGTCGGATGTAATGTTGCCCGCTCACCGCGAGTCTGAATCAGGTAGCGGTACAAGCTGGACAAGAAGCGCGAACTGATATAAATATCCCGTGGCTTGTTGCCCTTTGTCCGCATGCCGTGACCATCGTTTGGGTCGAGGCAAATCCGAATATTTCGCTCGCGTCTACCGCTTTTCTCGGGGTCGAAGACATACGTATAAGGAAAGGTAACAATTTCTTCGCGGCGTAGGCCAGTTTGGAGTCCAAGCTTGATCATCAGTCGGTGATGTGGGTTTTCCGCGGCTCCTAATAGCGCCTTCACCTGCTCCAAGGATAGAAATTTCGGAAGTGTCCGATGCTTGCGAGGCATTATGTCGTTCGCCATGGTTTTGCCACCGCTGGCATCTACGTGGGCAAGAAAGCTAGTCTCACGCTTAACCGTTCGCTCTTCATAGCTGAACGGCAGTCTGCTAACCCATTCATTTGCCAGCGCGTATTCGTAGAACTTGCAAACGTAGTGCAATCTTTGCCTGATTGTAGATGTTGCCAATCCACATTCTTCTTTGGAATAGTCTCGGTAGGCAGCGAGTAGGCTCTTAGCCTCGCCACGATCAACATCGCGCCAATCGAGCATATGTGCCTGGAGGAAACTAAAGAAATCGTATAGCGCACGTCCGACGCTCGGCCAGGATTTCTTAGAGCCGATGGCTCCACGCAGCAAGTAATGGCGAGCGAAGTAGTTGGCGGGAACACAACTCTCCATTGTGTCCCAAAGTAAGATGGGAAAGCCTTGATACGAGCGTCCAGCTATAACCAAATTTTCAGTGGCCCAAACAAGCTCCATCAGCTTACCCCTCCACGAGGACGAGTCGACAAATTCTTGTCTCATGACACGAAGTCAAGGAGCTCAATGCCCTAGATTCCGAAAGCTACAAATCATTTATTTGTGATGCGATTTACTCTTTGTTGCTAAAGCTAGTTCACTACTAACGTTTATCAAGCGCCAGTACATGGAACATGCACCTTGCATCAGCCAGATCGCCACGTTGCTGGCTGACCCAAAGCGCAGCGCAATGATGTGGGCCTTGATGGATGGTTCGGCGCGAGCAACCGAAGAGTTGGCATTGCTGGCCGGCCTGTCATCGTCGTCGGCCAGTGCACACTTGGGCCGTTTGTCCGCCGGAGGTCTGCTGAAGGTTGAGAGCCGCGGCCGCAAACGCTTCTTCCGCCTGGCCGCTCCCGAGGTCGGAGCGGCAATCGAAGCACTGGCCAGCGCGACCTTCGCCAGCGCACCCCAGGATATTCCGGACGTATTCAAGCGCAATGCACCTCTGGTCAAACCCCGGGTGGTGCGGTCGCCATTGTTGAGTGCCCGACTGTGCGACGATCACTTGGGGGGTACCCTGTCCGCCGATCTGTATCAGCGGCTGCTGGAGGCGGGCTGGATCGAACACTTTGATCAGCGGGTCACGGTCACGCTCAAGGGCGCGACAGAGTTGGCGGCACGGTGAGTGTTCATCCAGGCGCTGGCCCATCACAACGGCAGGGTTGCCTGCGCCTGCCCCGACTGGAGCGAAAGGCGCCCGCACATGGGCGGCTCGCTGGGCGCGGCATTGTTGCAGCTGTTCATGCAGTCGGGGTGGTTGAGCCTGCCCAACGATTCCCGAACCTTGCAGGTGACGGCCTCCGGGCAACGGGAAATTCATCGCTTTGCCAGTGAGTCCGAACTGGAAATGGCGTTGTAGGAGCCGGCTTGCCGGCGATGGCGGCCTCTCATCCAGCATCAATACTGGAGGTGATGGCCTTATCGCTGGCAAGCCAGCTCCTGCAAGGTTTGCGTTTGCCTTTAGGGTTTTACCAACCGCGCATCGAGACTGTTCTGCGCCAGGCGCTTGGCCTGATCCTGGGTCATGCCCAGATGGGTGTGCAACGCATGGAAGTTCTCGGTGACATAACCGCCGAAATACGCCGGGTCATCGGAGTTCACGGTCACTTTCACGCCGCGTTCGAGCATGTCGAGAATGTTGTGCTGCGACATGTGATCGAACACGCAAAGCTTGGTGTTCGACAACGGGCACACGGTCAGCGGGATCTGCTCGTCGATGATTCGCTGCATCAGGCGCTCGTCTTCGATGGCGCGCACGCCATGGTCGATGCGCTGAATTTTCAGCAGGTCGATGGCTTCCCAGATGTACTCGGGCGGGCCTTCTTCACCGGCGTGGGCGACGGTCAGGAAGCCTTCGTGGCGGGCACGGTCGAACACGCGCTGGAACTTGCTCGGCGGGTGGCCCATCTCGGAGCTGTCCAGGCCCACGGCGACGAACGCATCGCGGAACGGCAGCGCCTGATCGAGGGTTTTCTGGGCTTCGTCTTCGCTCAGATGGCGCAGGAAGCTCAGGATCAAACCACTGGTGATGCCCAGTTGCTGTTCACCATCCTTGAGCGCGGCGGCGATGCCGTTGAGCACCACTTCGAACGGGATGCCACGGTCGGTGTGGGTCTGCGGGTCGAAGAACGGTTCGGTGTGAATCACGTTCTGCTCTTTGCAGCGCAGCAGGTACGCCCAGGTCAGGTCATAGAAGTCCTGGGATGTGCGCAGCACATCGGCACCCCGGTAATACAGATCGAGGAACTCCTGCAGGTTGTTGAAGGCATACGCCTTGCGCAAGGTTTCGACGTCGTTCCATGGCAAGGCAATCTTGTTGCGCTCGGCCAGGGCGAACAACAGCTCCGGCTCCAGCGAGCCTTCCAGGTGCAGGTGCAATTCTGCCTTGGGCAGGGCGTTCAGCCAGTCGTACATAATTCTTTTCTCATCAGGTGCAATGGTCGCCATTCTACAGAGGGTTGCCGCAACAATTGGTAAAACCTGACCAGGCGGTTGATCACACCGCTTCCGGTTCCCGTCGATAAGCGTAGGTATCGGCGAAGCGCGAGAGCAGGAGCTCGGCGCAGGTGGTGGCCGGGTATTTCGCCGGGTGCAATGTGTCCTGACATCCGGGCAGGCATTCGATGCGGGTATCCGGGTGCGGCTCGGCGAAGAACGGCATCGAATAACGATCCACGCCCAGGGGGCTGATCACCCGGTGCGGCGTCGACAGGTAACGGTCGTTGCTCCAGCGCGCCATCATGTCGCCGAGGTTGACCACGAACGTACCTTCGATCGGCGGCGCGTCGATCCATTCGCCTTTGACGTTGCGTACTTGCAAGCCACCGGCGGCGTCCTGATAGAGCAGGGTGATGCAGCCGTAGTCGGTGTGCGCGCCGGCACCTTGTTGCTCTTCGGAACTGGCGGTGTGGCGCGGCGGGTAATGGATCATCCGCAGCACGCTGACCGGCTCATTGAAGCGCGCGTCGAAGAAATCACGCTCAATCCCCAGCACGATGGTCATTGCCCGCAACAGCGTTTGCGCGAGGTCTTGCATGTCGACGTAGTGCTGCTCCATCAGCGCTTCCCAGCCGGGTATGGACGGATGGCGATTGGGGCCGCGCAGGGGTTTTTCCGCCAGTACGTCAGGGTGCTCGGCCGGTAGGTGCAGGCCCATGTCGAAGGTTTCTTTGAGGTCGCTGGGTTTGCTCGGGTCCAATTGCTCGGTGGCAATGGCGCCGTAACCGCGATGGTGACGGGTCTGGGTGATGTCGATCTTGAGCTTTTCGGCGGTAGGTTGGCCGAAGAAGCGTTTGGCGCTGTCGAGTAGTTCGTCGATCCGCTCAGTGCTGATCGGATGGCCCTTGATGTAGAAGAAACCCCACTCGCGGCAGGCGAGGTCGATTTGTTCGGCCACCGCTGGCCAGGCGGATGGATCGTCGCTGTAGAGCGGGGTGATGTCGATGATGGGGAGGCTGTTCATGGATTGTCCTGAAAAAACGCAGACTGGAAAACACTGAAGAACCCTGTGGGAGCGAGCTTGCTCGCGATGAGGCCAGCACAACAAACATCTTTGCTGACTGAAAGTCCGCCATCGCGAGCAAGCTCGCTCCCACAGGGACGGTGTTTCAGCATTGGAGAATTACTTCGGAATCTCGGCCTTCATGCCTTCCACGTAGTAATTCATCGACGCCAGTTCCGCCGTGGTCGCACTCTCGCCCGCTGGGATTTTCTCGACCCCGGCCTGATCCTTGATCGGCCCGGTGAACAGTTGCAGCGCACCGCTCTTGATGTCGGCGATGAGCTGCTCGGCTTCGCTCTTCACCGTCGCCGGTACCAGGTCACTGATCGGCAGCTCAACGGTGCCCTCCTTCAAACCGCCCCAGTAGTCCCGGGATTTCCAGTCATGGTCGAGCACGCTTTGGGTTGCTTGAACGTAGTGCGGCCCCCAGTCATTGACGATGGAGGTCAGCACCGCTTTCGGCCCGAAGTGCGCCATGTTCGAAGCGTAGCCCACGGCATACACGCCGCGACGTTCGGCGGCCTGGATCGGCGCGGGACTGTCGGTGTGCTGGAACACCACGTCCACGCCCTGATCGATCAACGCGTTGGCGGCGTCCGCTTCCTTGCCCGGATCGAACCATGAGTTGACCCACACCACCTTGATCTCGGTGCCGGGATTGTATTTGTTCAGGGCCAACTGGATGGCGTTGATGTCGCGGATCACTTCCGGGATCGGGAAGGAGGCGACGTAGCCGACCTTCTTGGTCTTGGTCATCTTCGCCGCGAGGAAGCCGCCGACGTAGCGGCCCTCGTAAGTGCGCGCCAGGTAAGTGCCGAGGTTCTTGTCCTGCTTGTAGCCGGTGGCGTGTTCGAAGGTCACCTTGGGAAACTGTTTGGCAACTTTCACCGTCGGGTTCATGTAGCCGAAGGAGGTGGTGAAGATCAGGTCGTAGTTGTCCTTGGCCATGTTGCGGATCACCCGCTCGGCGTCGGCGCCTTCGGCGACGTTTTCCACGTAGTTGGTGGTGATCTGCGAGCCGAATTTTTCCGCGAGTTCCTTGCGCCCCTGTTCATGCTGATACGTCCAGCCGTGGTCACCGATCGGACCGATATAGACGAAGCCGACTTTCAGCGGATCGGCGGCTACGGCGGTCAGGCTGGCGCTCAAACCGATGGCCGCCGCAACGGCGCAAAGCAGCTTCTTCAACGGACGTTTGTGCATGAATTGAAACTCCATTTTGTTGTGAGGTTGGCTGGGCTCTCGGGCTTGCACAGGGCAATGCAAGTTGCTGACCAACAAGACAACAAAATTGGAATCCACGGTGATGCCATCGCGAGCAGGCTCGCAACAGGTCCTTCAAGTCCGATAACAGTGCGTGTCCTTGCACAGCTGCCACCCACTGGTGCGCCAATCCGGATGGTCATGACCCTCCACAAAACCAATGTGGGAGCGGGCTTGCTCGCGAAGGCGGTGTGTCAGTCACATAAATATCGACTGATACAACGC